>CAJXKL010000014.1 GCA_913055915.1 uncultured Candidatus Nemicrothrix sp.
GACACCCTGCAGGTGCCCTCGCCGTCCTGGTCGACGTTGAGGAACTCAGACAGGGGAGAGATGTCGCGGCGGATGGACGGATCGGGAGAATCCATCAGGCGTCCGCCAGTTCCGCCATCTGCCCGGAGTAGGTGGCCATGTCGAAGTAGTCGCGCCACAGGCGGATCCTGCCGTCCACCACCTCGAACACGCCTGCGATCGGCAACTCCAGCCAGCCATCGCCGATCTTGAAGCGGTCCAGGCGTTCGTTGACGACCACGTTGCCCACCTCGAACTGGCGCAGGACTGGCCATTCCACCTCGGATGCCGGGGCCAGGAACATCTCAAGGGTCGCTGCCATGGCTTCAGGCCCGACTATCGGCTGCATCGGCATGTTCTCGTAGGAGACATCGTCGGACACGAGTGCGACTGCCGCCTCAACATCCTTGCGCTCGATGGCGGCGATGAACGCGTTCACGGTTTCTGTCGGGGTCATGGCCTGTATCCCCGTGAGACAGCCTCGAAGATCATCTCCCGTTGCAGTTCGTTTGCACCTTCGCCCCACTCGTTGATCTTGCAGTCCCGGTAGAAGCGCTGTGCGGGGCTCTCAAGCATGAACCCCTGCGCACCGTGCAGGTGCAGGCAGCGTTCGCTCACCCAGGTGGCTGTCTCGGAGGCGACCAACTTGGCAATGGAGGCATCGGTGTCGTAGTCCTCTCCAGTCTCCAACTTCTCGGCCGCCGAGTAGACGAGGTGTCTCACTGTGCGCAGCCGGGTCGTCATGTCGGCAATCGTGGCACGCACGACCTGCTTGGCCGCCAGCGGGCCACCGAACTGCTCCCGGGTGCCCACGTGGGCGATGGTTGTGTCGAGTGCCGCCCTACCCAGGCCCAGTGCCAGGGCGCCGGCAAAGACACGACCCTGGGAGAGCACCGCAAGGCACTGACGGAAACCCTTGTCCAGTTCTCCAACCAGTCGGTCTGCCGGAACTACGCAGTTCTCAAAGTGCAGTTCAGCGAGCTCTGATGGGCGCATGCCCAGCTTGTGCATCGAACTCCGGGTGAGACCCTCGGAGTTTCCGTCGACAGCCAGCACCGAGAGCCCGCCGAGCTTTCCCGGTTCGCCCGAGGTACGAACCACGACGAGGATCACATCGGCGAAGGTGGCGTTGGTGATGTACATCTTCGAGCCATTCAGCACGAAACTGTCGCCGTCTCTCCGCGCTGCGAGTCGCACCTGGGTGACATCTGCTCCCGAGTCGGGCTCTGCGTATGCCCATGCGCCCGTGGTTGTGCCTGCGAGCATGCCGGGCACGAAGTGCTCACCTAGTTCCCTGTCGGCGATGTTGGCAAGAGCACCGGCAGCCAGCGCCGTGTGCACGTAGAGGCCAAGTGCAGCTCCAGCCGATCCGTAGGCCAGTTCCTCAAAGAGGATGCACCGGTCGACTGGGCCACCACCGGAGCCTCCGAGTGATTCGTTGAATCCGACGCCCAGCCAGCCCAGCTCGCCCAACCGCGTAAACAGTTGCATCGGGTAGGAATTGTCAGGGTCGGTTTGGTCCCATGCGGTGGCGTTGGGGGTGATCTCTGCCGCGGTGAACCTGGCTACCTCGGCCCGAAACGACTCCCTGCTGGCTGCGAGTTCAGACACCGCGGAACTCCGGTCGTCGCTTTTCCTGGAAGGCAGCGACGCCTTCGTGGTGGTCCTCGGTCTGGATGCATTGCACCTGGGCGAAGATCTCGAACTCGAACTCGGCGTCCATGTCGACACCCAGGGAGCGGTGAATGGCACGCTTCGTCCAGGCGTGGGCTATCGGAGGTCCAGCGGCCAACCTGACGGCGAACTCGGCGACATGGTCCGTGAACTCATCGGGAGCCACGACCCTGTGTACGAGCCCGATGTCAAGTGCCTCATCGGCACCCACGAGGCGACCGGTGAACATCATCTCGGTCGCCGCCCCCAGGCCGACCAGCCGGGGAAGGAACCAACCGGCCGACATGTCACAGCCCGCCAGGCCGATGGGCGTGAAGGGGGCACCGAGGCGGATGCCCTCGGTAGCGATGCGAAAGTCGGATGCCAACGCCAGGCCGAGGCCGCCGCCGACCGTGTCGCCATGGAGGGCGGCTATGACGGGCTTGTCCATGCCGACGATGGCACGAACCGGGTCTAGGTAGCGACGCACGATCGGTTCCCACTCCTGCGGCTTCCGCTCGACCATCTCGGCCTGGTCGGCACCGGCGCAGAAAACCCTGCCCGTACCGGCCAACACGACGACACCGGCCTTGTCGGATCGGGCCACCTCGTCGAGGGCTTCGATGAGGAGTTCCAGGGTGTCGTGGTCGAGCGTGTTCAGACGCTCTGGCCGGTTGAGGGTCACCGTGGCAACCCGGTCCTCAATGTCAACGATGATCTGGTCGCTCATGATGCTCGCTCCTCAGGGATGACTACCGTTCTGGCGGGTCCAAACGGTTGCGAAAAGATCTCTGCTGCTCTGGCCAGTGGAACTTCACGCTGCACCGAGCGGGACACGTCGAGCCTGCCGCTGCTGATCAGACCCAGAACCGTCGATATCTCCGAGGGCGTGGATCCGAATGAGCCGTGGACGCTCAGTTCGGCACCGATGAACATGCCGAGCGGGGGCAACTTCGGTTGTGTATGTCCGACGCCGACGACCACCAGGCGTCCTCCCGGGGACAGGATGGACATGCCCATCTCGACTGTCTCAGAGCGGCCCACGCATTCGAGGGCCAGCGTGGCGCCACGTGCCAGCCTTCGCAGGTCCCTCGCCGGTTCATCCGTCGACCCTGGGTCGAAGGTTTCGTCGGCACCGGCGACCATCGCGGCATCGCGGGCCGCCTCTGAAGGGTCGACGGCGACCACTCGTGCGGCACCACAGAGACGGGCCAACTGCACCGCGTGCACTCCGAGGCCTCCTGCGCCGATGATGACAACGGTTTCGCCCACCTCCAGCCTGCCCACCGTGGTGAGTGCGTGGAATGGTGTGGCAATGGCGTCCGAGGCAATGGCACCGATCCCGTCTGGCACCTCGTCAGGGAGCGAAATGAGGCTTGAGGTCGGCAGGGCGATTCGTTCGGCGAAGCCACCCTGTCTGGCCATGCCGACGATCTGGGGCCGACGACAGCGGTTCGACCTGCCTGAAGTACACGCCGGGCAGACACCACAGGTGACCTGTCCGAACGCAGCCACCCGGTCGCCGGGGTGCCAGCCTTCGACACCGTGGGTTGTTTCAAGGATCGTGCCCGCGATCTCGTGGCCCGGAACGGTTCCGGGTGGTACCCCAAGGTCGCCTGCGACTATGTGCCGGTCGGTGCCGCAGACACCGGCGGCGTCGACGGCGATAAGTACCTCACCGTCAGCGGGAACGGGCTCAGCGACCTCATCCAGGTGAATCTCGCCGGGCTCACCCAGGATCAGGGCCTTCACGGTCAGCCCTTTGTCCGCAGGCCCATGTGGTGGGCGATGATGTTGCGCTGGATCTGGCTGGTGCCGCCGCCCAATTCGCAGCCGCGGACCTCCAGGTTGCGTCGCAGGAAGTGCGATTCGGCCTCCCAGCCGCGTGCTCCTGCAACCTGCATTGCTGCGGTCGTTGCCCGACCGGACACGTTGTTGGCAAGCATCTTGGCCATTGATGCCTCCATCGGGCAGGGTCCCTCCACGTCGCGCTTGTGGGCTGCGGCGTAGACCAGCAGGCGGGCGGCTGCCACCTCGGCCTGTGCCTCGGCGAGAGGGTGGGTAACCGCCTGGAACCGGGCTATGGGACCGCCGTACTGCTCCCGGTTGTTGGCGTAGGTGACGGCGTCGTCGAGGGCCGCCTGAGCCACGCCTATGGACTGGGCAGCGTTCGCCAGGCGCTCGGGGTCCATCAACTTTGCCAGGTTCAGCCAGCCGTCGTCCACCTCGCCCAGTACGGCGTCGTCGGGTACGAACACGTTGTCGTAGGTGACGTCGTTGACCATGAGAGCCTTCATCGCAAGGTGCTGGCGACGCTCGAAGCTGAGACCCGGTGTCGGGTTGTCGGCCTGGTTTTCGACAAGGAAGAGGGTGATCCCCTTCTGGCGGGGTTGCTCCGGAAAGGTGTTGGTTCGGGCCGCGGTGATGATGACCTCGGCACGCTCGGCACCTGAGATCGGTCCCTTCACGCCGCTTATCCTCCAGCCGCCGTCCACCTTCTCGGCTGTGGTCTCCATTCCGGCAAAGTCAGATCCTGCACCGGGTTCCGACATGGACAGGGCGAACCGCTTATCTCCGGTCACGATGGCCGGGAGGTGCCTGTCGGCCTGTTCGGTCGACCCGCATATGTGCAGGGCGTGTGAGCCGAAGATGGTTCCGGTTATGTAGAGGGTGGCCAGCGAGATCGAGGTCTTTCCGACCTCCTCGACGAAGATGCACAGGTCCACGACCGAGCCGTCTGATCCACCATGCTCGGTGGGTACCGGTATCCCGGTCCATCCGCGCTCGGCGCATGACTGGTAGAACTCGTCGGGGTACTCCTCGTCACGCTCCATCTGTGTGATCCGGTCCAGCGGGTACTCCTCGTCGAGGAAGGCACGGACCTCGGCTCGCATGGCCAGTTGCTCTGGTGACAGGTAGACGTCCATCAGTTCCCCCTGAACGACGGTGTTCGCTTGGATCTTGTGGCCTCCAGGCCCTCGCGGAAGTCCTCTGAGCAGATGGCCTCGGCCTGGATCTCCGCCTCGAGGTCGAGGTGCTCTGCAAGGGATCGCTGTTCGATCCCGTCGAGTGCCGCCTTGTTCCCGCGTGTGGCGAGGGGTGCAAGTGAGGCCAGGCGCTCGGCGAAGGCGTTGACGGCCGTGTCGAAGGACCCAGCCGGGGCCACCTCGGTCACGAGCCCTGCGGCAAGTGCCTCGTCGGCTGAGTAGACGGCGCCGAGGGTGACGATCTCCATGGCCCTGGCCGGTCCGACCAGGCGGTTGAGCCACCAGGTGGCGCCAGTGTCGGCTCCTGACAGGCCGAGGCGCGAGAACACGAACCCCAGGCGGGCTGCGTCACTCATTATCCGGAAGTCGGTTGAGAGGGCGACGGCTGCACCGCCACCGAAGGCGTCACCGTTGACTGCGGCGACCGTGGGCACGGGTAGTCCTGCTATCGCCTTGATGCCCTCGTTGGCGTGACGCAGTTCGGCAACTGCGTTGTCGCGGTTGCCGTCCAGCAGGTCCTGGAGGGCCTCGAAGTCGCCGCCTGCTGAGAATGCGACACCTTCGCCTGTGAGTACCATGGCCCGGGCATCGGGGTCGGTGGCGACGCCACCGCATGCCTCGATCAGGTCGGTGAAGGCCCGCGGGTGCAGTGCGTTGCGTACCTCGGGGCGTCGAAAGGTGAGGGTGTGGACGCCCTGGTCATCCCGTTCATGCGAGAGCAGGTCAGACATCGATCTTGAAGACCTTCGCGGCGTTGTCCCGCAGGATCTTGCGTGTCGCCTCAGGGGAGAAACCGCAGTCGTACACGTCGTCGACCGTGCGCTTGAAGGGGAGTAGCGGGTAGTCGGTGGCCCAGATCATCTTGTCCTGGCCGTAGCCACCTGAGAACTTGCGGACGCTCTCGGTCCAGTGCCGGGCCGGCCGGGCCGAGGCCTCCACGTACACGTTCGGGTGCTTCCAGGCCAGGATGAGCATCTCGTCCTGCCAGGGGTCTCCGACGTGGGTCCCCAGGATCTTGAGTTCCGGGAAGGTGAGGGCCACCTCGTCGAGGTAGATGGGCCTGCCGCATTCGGAGGGCAGCAGTGGTCCGGTGTGTCCCACCTGGATGCACAGGGGGATGTCGTACTCACAGCAGGCCACGTAGAACGGCCAGTAGATACGGTCGGTGGGCGGTGGGGCTGTTGTGCGGCCGTCACCACACTGGAAGGGTTCGAGGCGAAATGCCTTGTAGCCGAGTTCCTCGACGCAGCGCCGGAACTCACGCATACCGGGCATCGGGTCCCGGATGTCCACGGTGAAGGCCCCGATGAACCGGTCCGGTGCCTCGCGGACGTAGGCGGCGTTCTCGTCGTTGCTAACGACCCACGAGTCGAGGAACTTGAAAGAGGAGGCCACGCCGATGTCAACACCGGCGTCGTCCATTTCGGCCAGTACCTCGTCGACGGTGAAGCCCCTCTGGAAGCGGTCCTCGACTCCGTACTTGCGGAAGATGTGCCAGAACGACGACGGCCACCGGTCGGCCGACCCCGGTGGGGGGATGGTCATCCAGGCGTCGATTGCGCCCACTTGTGGGGTCGGTTCGGTATTGGCCATTTGTCAGGTCCTTTCAGGGGGTCAGATGAGGGCGCGGGCTATGAGCTCGCGCATGATCTCGGAGGTGCCGGCTCCAATGGAGAATCCGGCCACATCTCGGTAGTAGCGGGGGATGGGGGACTCCTCCATCTGGCCGAAGCCTCCATGCAGTTGCAGGATCTCGGCTGCCACCGACTGCACTGCGTCTGCGGCGTGCAGCTTGGCCATCGACACGGCGATGTCGCCGGCCGGGTCGTGGTCGCTCAGGAGGCGGGCCGCCTGGTGGGCCAGCAACCTTGTAGCTTCGAGCCGGGTGGCCATCTCGGCGAAGCGGTGGCGCCACGTCTGGAATCCCAGGATTGGACCACCGAAGGCCTCGCGTTCGGCTGAGTAGGAGAGTCCAAGCTCGATGAGGCGCTCCATGATTCCGACGGCGAAGGCGGCGATCACGAGCCTCTCGCCGCCGAAGTGGGAGAGGATGTAGCGCAGCCCGTGGCCCTCCTCGCCAACCAGGCTCGTGGCTGGTATCCGGCAATCATCGAAGAACAACTCGCCGGTATCCGAAGCCCTCGCGCCCAGCTTGTCGAGGCGTCGCCCGACCTCGAAGCCGGGGGTGTCGGTTGGGAAGATGACCAGTGAAATGCCCTTGGGGCCGGCCTCACCGGTGCGTACCGCAAGGGTGATGAAGTCAGCCCTGGTGCCGTTTGAGATGTAGGTCTTCTGACCCGAGATGACGTAGTCACCGCCGTCGCGGCGTGCCCGGGTCGAGATGGCGGCCACGTCGGAACCAGCACCCGGCTCTGACACGCCGATTGCACCTATCAGTTCTCCGGCGATCGCTGGAGCCATCCATGCTTCCTTCTGGGCGTCAGTTGCCTCGTCGGCCAGGATCGCCAGGGCGAACTCGGACTGGGCCATGAGCGCCACGGCGGTGCCGATGGAGTCGCCCTTTGCGAGTTCCTCGGCCAGCACACACGTGGCCATGAAGTCCAGATCGCTTCCACCGTAGGCCTCGGCGTAGCGGAGGCCCAGGAGGCCCGCGGTACCGGCCTTCCGGTAGAGCTCCCTGTCGCACTGGCCGTCCCGCTCCCATGCGTCGACGTTGGGGCGGATCTCACGTTCAACGAATGATGAGACCGTCTGGCGAAAGGCCTCGTGATCCTCTGTGAGGAAGGACGATGGCTGGCGGGGATAGGTGGTCTGTGGCAACGGTGCTCCTAGCGGAATGACTGATGACCAGAATAGTAATCTGGTCAGTTGGCGTCAACTTGTGTAGTGTCGGGCCCATGGCAGCCATGGAGACAACCACCCTCGATCCCGCCGACCGCCTCCTCGACGCCGCCGAGGCCAGGTTCAGGAGGTTCGGCTACAAGCGCACAACCGTCGAGGACGTGGCCACCGAGGCCGGCACCGGCAAGGGCAGCGTCTACCTCCACTTCGAGTCGAAGCAGGACGTCTACCTGGCCGTCGTGGAGCGCTCCCTCGAGCACTTCCTGGCCGCTGCCGAGGCTGCCCTGTCAGTCGAGGGAGCCTCGCCTGACCTCTTGCGCTCCCTCGTAGTGGTGACGATCGACCACTACAGCCATGACGAACTGCTCCGCTCCTCACTGTTCGGCGACACCGACCTTGTCGCTGGCGAGGTGGCCCAGTTGGCCTCCGACCTGCAGCGCGAGCGGATCCGCTCGCTGCTGCGTGGCGTGCTCACACGTGGAAAGGCCGAGGGATCGGTCAGGCACGACATAGATGTCGAAGCAGCGGCATCAGTGCTCCATGACTCCGGCTGGGCACTGGTCAGGACGGGCCTTGCGAGCGACGATCCAGCCGAACTCGAGACCCTGCTCGAGGCGTTCAACAGCATCGTGGGCCTGGGCCTGATTCCCAGGCACTGACACCCGGAGGACCCTGATGACCGAAGGACCGCTCCGAACAGAGGTCAAGGGCGACGGCGTAGTGCTGCTCACCCTCGACCGGCCCGACCGCCGCAACGCACTCAATGCCGAACTACGTGGCCTGCTGGCCGACACCCTTGCCCGGCTGGCCACCGACGAGTCCTGCAGGGTGGTCGTGCTGGCCGGCAACGGGCCCACCTTCTGTGCGGGATTCGACCTCGACGAGATCCGAGCGGCGGCATCCCTCGAAACCCTGTTCGCCGAGGCCGACGCCTACCACCATGCCGTCTACTCGTTCCCAAAGCCGATCATCGCGGCAATCCACGGGCCGGCGGTGGCTGGAGGAATGGACCTGGCCCTCATGTGCGACCTGCGCATCGCCGGTGTCGAGGCCACCTTCGGCCAGCCCCAGGTGAAGGCCGGCATTCCAGCTGCGTTCGACCTGGTTGCCAGCGTCGTAGCAGAGCCAGTAGCCAGGGACATCTGTCTCACCGGCCGCCTGTTCGGTGCCACGGAGGCACTCAGCATGGGAATGGTCAACCACCTGGCTGAGGGCGACGATCTGATCGAGGCAGCCCTCGCCCTGGCAACAGAGATCGCCTCATCACCGGCCTCGGCAGCCGCCAAGGCACAGTTTCTCGCCAGCCAGCCCCAACTCTTCGACTGACGGGGCTCCTGGACTCCGCCTACTGCAGGCCCTTGGCCGCTCCTCCGTCGACGGGGATGGATGCGCCTGTTATCGACCTGGCTGACTCGGAGCAGACGAATGCCACGACCCTTCCGAAGTCTCCGGGGTCACCCAGTACCCCGGTCGGGAGGCGGGAAGCCACAACCTCGAGGTCGTCGTAGAGTTGTGTGAGCCTGTCGGTGGCGTGCAGGCCCGGCTGCACCGTGTTCACCGTGACCCCGTCGGAGGCGACCTCGGTGGCGGTCGTCTTGAGAAATGCCGTTAGGCCCGCCCGCGCCGTGTTGGAGAGGATGAGTTGGTCGATCGGCTGCCGCACCGAGATCGAAGTGATCGCAACCACGCGCCCCCAGCCACGCTCCTGCATCGGCGGAATCAGGTGCTTGCACATGGCAACCGTGGACAGCAGGTTCAGCTGCAGGGCCTCGGGGTAGGCACCCAGGTCCGTTGAGGCGAAGTTGCCCGGTGGCGGACCGCCGGCGTTCGCAACGAGGATGTCGATGTCACCCAGCGCCTCTCGTGAAGCCGTGAGCATGTCGCCTATGTCCCCCGGCTGGCTTAGGTCAGCCGGGATCGTGACCGAATCACCATCGACCGTTGCCTCAGCTGCTTCCAACCGTTTTGCTGAGCGGGCAACCATGGCAACGCGTACGCCGTTGGCGGCAAGGGCCTGGGCAGAGGCCAACCCCAGACCGCTGGACGCGCCGGTTACCAGCGCCGTTCGACCGGTGATTCCCAGATCCATGGTTCCTCCCAGATGTCGGTTGGTGAAACTAACCGTAGGGCACACTGTCGGACGGCATCCCCCCTGGCTCGTCCGGGTCACACACCCAGGCGCCTGAGTGCTTGGTTGCCAGGAGTGTGGCCACTTCGGAGCCTAAAGTGACCTAGGTGTTTCCTTCTACCACTAGGCTGTATCTATGGGATCACTAGCATTTCTTAGTACCAACGAGTTGTTGATCGTGGCCATCGTGGGCATCGTGCTCTTCGGGGGCGCCCAGTTGCCCAAACTGGCCCGCAACCTGGGTCGCGCCCAGAAGGAACTACAGGCGGGCATCGCAGAGGGAAGTTTCGAAGTTGAGACCAAGAGGTCTGAGTCCGAAGACAAGGCCCCGGATCCCACCTCCGAGTCAGATACAGATTCCGAGTCTGAAAAGGATTCAAACAGCTCCTCTTGACCGGGACCCCCTCCCTCGTGGGGTGACGCTGTAGTTGGATCCCCGGGTGTTCGTAAGAATCGTTCAGTCGGTCCTGACAACTCTCGACGCCATCTCGTCGCAGCGGTAGTCGGGCCCCCTGCCAACAGTTAGAACCTCTTCTATCTCTGTGCTGGCGGTTACCCAAGTGGTCAGATCATCGTCAGAAGCCGTAGCAAACACCACGCCCAAGAGGGAGCCTTCGTCGTTATAGAGCCCGGCGCCACTATCGCCCCTGCCGGTAACTGCTCCAACCTCGTAACCGTCCCGCTGGTACCTGTCCTCACCGCCGATCTCTTCTATAACGACTGGTACGCGGCGCCGGATGTCAGCTTCTACGGTCCCTGAGCGAGCACCGCCAACGATTAGGCCCGAGCCTGCTGTTGAATCGTCGGCCATGACCACCGGGGGGGCGTCCAAGCCGGGAACTGAAATAAGAGCCAGGTCCCTACGGGCGTCCAAGGCCACTATGGAACCCGGGCGCTCTACGTTGTCTGGAGTGGTGGCATGAACGGTTGAGGCCCCGACCACGACGTGGGCAACGGTTACCACCAGGTCGCCACCTACGGCCACTCCCGAGCCCCTTGTCTTGGATACGTGCCCGCAACCAGTGGTCCGGATCGACACGCTGCGCTCGTTCGGAGAAGCACTCTCGTCTTGTCGGCCACCGGCCCCCAGTATGACCATGGCTGATACGTAGAGTCCTAGGAGGATCACGCCGTCTACCCGCCCCAGGTAATGGCCCCACCGGGCCAGAGCCACGGCGCCGACACCCACCACGAGCATGAGGGCGATGCCCTTTCCCTCAAGGTGGGAGTCACCTATCACACCTGGGCCCACCAGGCCGATGGCTCCACCGACAGCTAGGGAGTTAAACACGTTGGAGCCGAGGAGGTTGCCCACGATCAGGTCGGTCTCTCCACGGCGTGCACAGGCCACCGTGGTCACCAACTCGGGAAGCGAAGTCCCCAGGGCTACTAGGGAAAAGCCGATGAAACCACCGGTAAGTCCCCAGTGGCCGGCTAGCCCGGTTGCCCCGGTGACCACGAAATGGGCGGCCAACACCGTTCCTGTGAGTCCAACTGTCACGCGTAGTGTCTCAAACCCGGTGGAGTGTTCTTCGTCTATCGGCTCGTCGTCGCGGTCCTCCTGACGACCAGTGATCACCAGTGCCACGATGGAGGCGACGATTCCCAAAGCCAGGATCAGCCCCTCAAGGCGCGAGACATAACCTCCGGTCACCACTAGAGCGAAGGCCACAGCGGCGACCACCGAGAGTAGGGCCTCCCGGCGGAAGACCGATGGGGCGATGGGCATCCTGGTCAGGAGTGCCGCTACAGCTGCCACCAAGCTGAGGTTGGCCACATTGGAGCCAACAACGTTGCCGACCCCAAGGGCGAGGTTTCCACGGCTTGCTGCAATGGCTGACACCAGCATTTCGGGCGCGGAGGTGCCGAACCCCAGTACCACAGCGCCTATCACTACCGGGGACATCGATAGTGCACGAGCTAACCGGGCCGAGCCGAGCACGAAGTGGTCGGCAGCGACTACTAGGATCGCCATCCCACCCAGACAGGCGACTAGGTCTGCTACCACCTGGCAACCTTCCTTGTGTGGGCAGTCGCGCCGTCAGTACCCCTGGGTCCACTGTTACCGTGGTCGGTCATGCGTCGTGGGTTCCTCATCCGATCGGTACAAAGACTGCTCCGTCCCGACGAAGCCCTGGTTGATGTCGTCTTCATGTGGACCCGGCACCGGTGGATGATGCCCTTCACTGGTCTTGCCTTCGTTGGCCTTGTGGCCGTGGCGGCAGCGTCAGGGATAGTTGAATGGTCTGTGCGCCTGGGCCTAGGAGTGGCGGGGGCGACCGTGGCTGCCATGTCGACGACCGAATACCGAGTGCTGGCCCACACGACGGGAGCCTTGGTCTTGTGCAGGGCTGGGCGTGTGCGCCAGGTGGCCACTGGAACCATTGAACGCCTATCCGCCGATGTGACGATCACCAGGGTGGGCACCACGCTCGTGAGCTCCGAATGGATGATCGGAGATCGCCGCTACACGGTGCCCCGAAACTTCGGTCAGGCAATGGAGGCTGTTGCCCAACGGTGAACCCTTGGCCAGCAAGTGGGTTGAGAAGCCAGTGAAGTTGCCCAAAAACCCCTCCGCCGCCCGACGGGTGAACCCGTCGGGCGGCGAGACCGGCAGAGGTGAATCCCAGCCGGAGGGGGCTTTGATTAGATATCCAACTGCTGCATGAGGTAGGACCTCTCAGCCAAGCCGTGCCATTCGACGATTCCGTCCCGGTACTCGCGCCACGGGTCGAGGATCGCCTTGAACTGTGCGTCTTCGCCAGCAATGCGATCGAGTTCGTCTTCGGTTCCCTGCTTGAAAGCAGACATGAGCTCCGGTGAGAACTCGAGAATCGTCGCGAACTCCTTGATCTTCTGGAGGTCCCGCTGGTTCAGCGTGTCATAGGTGGCCAGGCAGTGCATGTTGGCGAATGCAGCCGCGGTCTCGATGGCCGCCTGGTACTCCTCAGGCAACGAGTTCCAGTTGTCGAGGTGGATTTCGACTTCCAGCGCCGTGCCCGGCTCCCACCACCCTGGGTGGTAGTAGAACAACTCGGTACCGAGCTGGTCGAGGCCCAAGATGAGGTCGTCGGTCGGGCCGACGAACTCAGCGGCGTCGATGGCGCCTGTCTCGATCGCGGTGAGGATCTCTCCACCGGGAATCGAGATCTGCTCGCCACCCAGATTGTTGAGTACAGCGCCGCCGATGCCGGGAATGCGCATCGTCAGGCCCTGGAGGTCAGCAACCGTGTTGATCTCCTTGGAGAACCAACCACCCATCTGACAGCCGGTGGCTCCTGCAGGGAAGAAAATCATGTTGTGCTCTTCCCTGTAGAAGTCCTGGAGCATCTCAATGCCGCCGCCCTGGTAGAGCCAGGCGTTTTGCTGGCGCTGGTTCAGGCCGAAAGGCACCGCGGTACCGAACTGCTGTACCTTGCTGATCCCCACGTAGTAGTAGGAGGCCGTGTGGCCCATCTCCATGCCCTTGTCTCGCACCGTGGGCAACACCTGGCCGCCGGCGACGATCTCACCGGCCGGGCGGGCGTTGATCTTGAACTTGCCTCCGGTAAGTCGCGAAACCGTATCGGCGAAGATCGTAGCTGAACCAAAGAGAGTGACCAAAGCTGTTGGCCAACTGCACCCCATCTCCCATTCGAGTTCGGGTAGGTCAGCACTCAGTTCAACCGCTTCGGTGGTAGTAGCCGCAGCGGTGGTAGTAGCCGCGGCAGTGGTAGCAGGAGCGGCCGTTGTAGCCGCAGCGGTGGTAGCAGGAGCGGCCGTTGTGGCTGGTCCTGAAGAGTCATCGCTGCCACAGGCCGCCATGATGGCGCTGCCGGCGGCGAATCCGCCTACTGCTATGCCGGCTTGAGTCAGAAACTTCCGACGGTCGACAGGATTAAAAGGATTCTCACCTTCGTCGGTGAGTTGCTCGTCAGTCATTTGTGAATTCCCCCTCTTGAGTCATTCAGTTCGGTGTTTGGTCCAGCGCTCGCCCCCGAAAGGCCGGATACGCACGGCCACAAATTGTGACACAGAGATTGTGACACAGAGATTGCGAGAGTGTCAAGGGCGTCCCATCGGACGCCACCCGAGGATCAGGCGCCGCTAAAGAACCTGTAGGAGAACTCGGTGATACCGGGGAACGCAGCGAAGATCACGATGGCTATGCCCTGGAGGGCCATGAAGGGGAACGCTCCCTTGTGGATGTCAGCCGTACTGACCTCGGGAGGTTTGACGCTTTGTAGGTAGAAGAGCGAGAACCCGACCGGTGGGGAGATGAATGCCATGTTCAGGTTCACCGCCATGAGCACGGCAAACCAGATCTTTTCGACCGACGAGAAGCCCATGGCCTCCATGGCCGGCACGAAGATCGGCACCACAATGAAGGTGATTTCGAGGAATTCGAGGTTGATGCCCAGGATGAACACGGCGACCATCGCCACTGCCACGAACCCGTACTTGCCTCCCCCGACTGCTGTCAACCACTCGGAGGTCTGGTCCGAGCCGCCGAGCTGGAAGAACATCTGGCTGAAGAAGGTTGACGAGACCAACAGGGTCATCACCAATACCACGATGTTCAGTGTTGAGGTCCCGGCTTCCTTGAGCGCCTTTGGTGTCAGCTTCCACTCCAAAGCGGCATGGTCAGCCCCGTCCTTGACCAGAAGCTTGTCTACGTACCAGTTGAGAACGGCCAACAGCAACGCTCCCAGGACGCCAACGGAGCCGGACTCCGATGGCGTGGCGATCCCCTGGAATATCGAAAACAATACGCCGATGATCAACACCAGGATTGGAACGATTGATACCAGCACCTCTGTGGTCAGCATGCCGCCGCGGGCCATGAGACCGAACAGCACAACAAAGACAATCGGCACGGCTACTAACGCCAACTGTGGACTTGCCATCAGCATGACCAGGCCGATCATCAGAGACATCGGCAGGGAGATCTTCGCCGCTGCCAACACGCTGACCTTGCCAGGCAGGGTGCGTTGTTCTTTCGGCATGGCCGGCCCGAGGTGGGGTCGCAAATAGGAGATGCCCAACGCATAGGCGATGTAGAGGCCACTCATGATCAGTCCCGGTATCAGGGCCCCGGCGAAGAGTCCGAGGATGCCCACCCCCAACTGCTGGGCCAACAGGATCAACACCAGACTGGGTGGCAGCATCTGGGCAAGGGTCCCCGAGGCGATGATCACCCCGGTGGACAACTTGTTGTCGTAGCCCAACTTGACCATGGAGGGCAACGAGAGCAGGCCCATCACGATTACCGTGGCGGCCACCACACCAGTTGCTGCAGCCAACAGGGTTCCCACCACCACAACTGCGGCGGCCACCCCGCCCCGGAGTGGCCCCATGAGCATTCCGATGGCATTGAGCAGCCGTTCAGCGAGACCAGATCGCTCAAGGATGGCGCCCATAAGGACGAACAGCGGTACGGCCAGCAGGGTCTGGTCCTCGAGAGCGTTCTGCCATCGGCCGGGCAGCACATTCAGCGTGTTCGGGTCAAAGGTACCGGTGAGATCACCGATGAAAGAAAAGGCAAGGGCGGTTGCAACAAATGAGAACGCGACGTTGTAGCCGGTGAGAATGAGCACCATGAAAATGGCGAACATCACCAACGAAAGGATGACACTCAGCTCCATCAGCCAGGCTCCCTACTCAATCCGCTGGAATTCGTCATGGTCATGGATGTCGGCAAATTCCTCACGGTTGATCATCACGAATCCGGTCTTGATCATCTCGGCCAGGACCTGGAGTGCAAAGAGCACCATACCGATACAGGTCAAAAACTTGATGGGGCCTATCGGCAGTGACCCGGCATCCCAAGCCGTCTCCCACGAGTTCCATACTCGCCAGCCATCAGGCCAGATACCGTCGTGCCTCATACCGAGGCCCTTGCGGCCGTAGTCCCAGAGGAGCCGCATGGCAACAATCAAGAAGGGCATGAAGAAGAAGGTGTGCATGTAGAAGTCCAACGTGGCCTTGCGCCGATTGGACCAAGCGTGCCACCAGAAATCAATACGAGGGTTGATTCCCTCACGCACCCCATAGTTCAAGCCCATGAGGAACATGAAGGCGAAGGTCATCCACGCAAAACTCATCATCTCCCCGATGATGATGTCCGCTTCGATAAAACGCCCGACATAGCGCGTTATCACATTGAATAGCGATACCAGGAAGACCAGCCATCCCAGGTACTTGGCCAAGCCGCCAGTAACTGTGGTGATCTTCTCAAGTTGCACACGAAATACGTGCAGAGCCTGTAGTTGCGTACAGAGTGCAAATAGGGCCAGGAGACCCAACCAGTGCCACCAGGCCAGATGGCCGATCAGGTAGTCCGTTCCGACCACCGTGGCGATTGCCGAAGCCACCATTAGGGCACCGGCGACCAAACCCAGTGGGTGGATTCGATACCAGAGTGACTGAGCTTGAAGACCCTGATGGGGTTCCACACTCTCCATGGAAGGGATTGTGGCGGCTACGGCAGCCGCATCAGGGGCTTCCCCCGTCTGTTCGGCGACGGGATCACCGAGATCGTTCTCTGGCACTACCCCCCCTTCCCAACTCTCAATCTCTGGATTCAGGATGGCCCCAAGACTCAGAACACTAGTGAGCCCGCCATCAATGTTCGGCCAAGTTGTATCACAAGTCGACGCTCATTGATAGTCCACAAGATATTCGGGCCCCAGAGCGTCCAGTGATCGGCATCCAATCAACGACAAAGTGCGCTCCACCCCTTCGACCAAATGCTCAAGGACAAAGTCGACCCCCTGTTCTCCGGCTGCTCCCAGACCGTAGAGGTAGGCCCGTCCGAACATGCAGGCCTTCGCGCCCAGGGAGACCGCCTTGACCACATCGGAGCCCCGCCGTATTCCACCATCGAGGATGATGTCCGTGTGACCTCCCAGGGCGTCGGCTACTGAAGGCAACAGGTCGATGGGTGCCGGCGCATCGTCGAGTTGACGGCCTCCGTGGTTGGAGAGGATGACGGCGTCTACCCCGTGATCGACAGCGATCTTGGCGTCAGCCACCGTCTGGATGCCCTTGATGGTCATCTTCCCCGGCCACTGTTCCCTGAAATGGTCTATGTCCTCCCAAGACAACCCGGGGTCCATCTGATCGGCAACGTATTCGGCCAGCGAGACTGGGTCAGAACCGTCGCCGACCGATTCTCCAGTCACGTTGGCGAACATGATCGGTTCGGCTTTTATGAAGTCCAAGGACCAACCTGGGCGGCGTATCCCGTCGATTATCGTTCCGAGCCCGATCCGGGGGGGCAGGGTGAAACCTCTCCGGACATCTCGCTCCCGCCTGCCGAACGTCGCTGTGTCAACGGTGACCACTGCCGTGGAGTACCCAGCGGTGGCGGCTCGGTCGAGCATCTCATCGACCAGTCCACGGTCCTTCCACACGTAGACCTGGAACCACTTGTCACCATCTCCGGCCTCAGCGACCTCTTCGATTGAGCGTGTCCCCAAAGTTGAAAGTGCATAGGGCAGCCCGGCGCGGGCTGCCGAGCGGGCCACGGCAAGCTCGCCCTGAGAGTGAGCGATCCGTGTAAAACCGGTGGGAGCCAGCACAAGGGGGACGGGCAGGTGTTTGCCCATCAGGGTGGTAGAAGTGTCGATTTCAGCGTTGCCTCGCAGCACCCGGGGAGCAAAACCGATTTTCGCGAATCCAGCCTCGTTGCGGCTGTAGGTCCGTTCGTCTTCAGCGGCTCCGTCTATATAGTCGAACACGCCCGAGGGGAGGCGCCGTCGGGCTAGGTGTCTCAGATCCTCGATGTTGGCCACCTTGGAGAGGCGTCGTTTGACCGGGTCGGGTTCGAACTTCTTGAACCGGACTACTGCTCGGAGGGATTTCAGCATAGGTGCCATTGTGACACGGTTTGGTTTGTGACACAATGGCTGTCGTGCCGTTGCCACTACTGCGATAGAGGGCATCTTGCGAAAAGACAGTGCAGCTCAAGAGGTCATGGTTCAGATCCGCGACGAGGTGCTTGATGGCAAGATAGCGCCAGGAACTTGGCTGCGCGAAGAGCAGATAGCCGAACGCCTCGAGGTCGGGCGCTACACAGTCCGATCTGCCGTCGAACGGTTGGTCAGTGTCGGCCTGCTGGTCCACGAACGTAATCGCGGTGCCTTTGTATCTCCGATTTCACCTGAGAGAGTCGAGCGTCTCTTCGAGACCCGGAAGGTAATTGAAGTGGAATCCCTGCGACTCTTCCTTGGCTCAGGGACTGACCTGTCCGAGATCAAGGCTCACGCCAAGATGTTGGGGTCCTTTGACGAAACCACGCCTTGGCACACCGTCATTGAGGCCCACAACGACTTTCACCGAGCCATCGTCGCCGCAGCAGGGAACAGTCGGCTCCTTGACACTTACGATCGCTATCAGGACGAGCTCCAGTTCATGTTGTCTTTCATTGGTCGCGTCCACACCGTTGATATCTTTGGGACAAACCACGTGCTACTGGCCGAAGAGATCTGTCGGGGCAGTCCAAAGGCCATCGAATGCCTCGAGTTCGACCTGACCGAGTTTGGAATTCCCCCATTACTAGAGGCTCTCGCTGAACTCGAGGGCACCACCTGAAAGTCGACTAGGGCCACCTGCGACCCGTGACTCTTTCGTGGGTCATGTCAGGTGCGCTCAGTGCCGCCTTCGGGTTGCCTGTAGTTCGACGGCGATCCGGGCGGCCGTGGCGGCGTTGTTGAGCACCAGGGCCACGTTGGTGTCGATGCTCGCACCGGTTGTGGACCCGGCGATATGGGCGAGGAGGAACGGCGTGATCGCGTTCCCGCTCACTTCACCGGTCGCTGCTTCTTGCAAGCCGAGCTTGATGGCCTCGTCGATCACCCGGGGGTCGGCCTCGTGTTCGGCCGGTACAGGTACGGCGACCACGACACCGCTGGTGAGGCCCGTGGACCAGTGGGCCTTCAAGAACGAAGCGGTTTCGGCGGCGTCGCCTGAGCGGGTGGTTGTCGGCAGGTTGGTTCCACGGGTCCAGAACTCTGGGAATACGTCGGTTCCCTGGCCAATTACGGGCACACCGAGTGTCTCCAGGTATTCGAGCGTCCGGGGGATGTCGAGGATCGCCTTTGCACCGGCGCAGACGACAGCCACGGGGATCGTTCCGAGGGCTGTCAGGTCGGCTGAGACGTCACCCGATTCGCCCCGGTGTACCCCGCCGATGCCACCGGTTGCGAATACCCGGATTCCGGCCCGGTGGGCAGCGAACAAGGTGGCAGCGACCGTGGTGGCCCCAGGTCGACCGGCGGCCAGAACCCACCCGATGTCACGCAGGCTCACCTTTACCACGTCATCCGAGGTGGCGAGACGGTGAAAGTCGGCCGAATCGAGACCGACACGGAGAACGCCGTCCAACAGTGCCACCGTCGCCGGAACGGCGCCGCCGGAGCGGACGGCCTCTTCGATGGCGTGTGCAGTTTCCAGGTTTCGGGGATGAGGAAGGCCGTGGGCGATGATGGTCGACTCGAGGGCCACGACCGGTGCACCTGCGTTCAGCGACTCGGCAACCTCGTCGCTGAACCGGATCGGTCGATTGGATTCTGAGTATTCGCCCATCGCAGACAGTCTCGCCCGTTCACGGCCCTCTCAGGCGTTGTGGGATGCACGGAAGCGTGCCGGGGTCTCGCCGGTGAGGCGTCCGAACTGCCTGGTGAGGGTGGCCTGGTCGTAGAACCCGCATTCGGTCGCCACGACGGCTATCGGGTCATCCGAGTCGGTCAGGCGGGCTGCCGCCCTGTCAACCCTCACCCTCAGCACGTACTGGTTGGGTGTGATGCCGAACACCTTCTTCATGCGGCGTTCCAACTGGTTCTCGGAACACCCGGCAGCCGCAGCCATGTCCGCCACCCGGATCGGGTCGGCCAACCGCTCCTGGACGAGGTCCACGACCCGGGTCAGGGACTCCATGGCGATTCCCTCTTCGCTCGGGGTCTCCAGGTCGCGGCTGACGCTGACGAGCCCCACCATCTCGCCGCCCTCGACCACGGGCAGCTTCGTCGTCAGGTACCAGCCCGTCGACCGGTCCGGACGTCGGATCAACTCCAGTTCGTCCCTCAGCGGTTCGCCGGTGGCGAACACCTGGGCGTCCTGGCCCTCGTAGTGCTCGGCCAGGGCCTCGGGGAAAAGGTCAGAGGCACGGGTACCAACCACGTCACGCCTCGACTGGCGCCCCGAGCGCCGTACGAAGGCCTGGTTGACCGCCACGTAGCGGTCGTCTGTCCCCTTCATGCAGAACATGACGTTGGGCAGTGCGTCAAAAAGGTCCAGGAACTCCTGTCGACAGCCGAACACCGGCTGGCTGGCAGGGCTCTTGTCGGATTCGGCCGCCATCAGGGCGCTGATCGTACAAGACCCCCCGGGGCCGGTCCTAGATCATGTACCCATGATCGAAACGGAGGCACGATTCAATCCTGGCAACTCTCCGATCGATCCCGTTCCTGACGAAATCGTCGAGGATGCGGTACGGCTGGTCGGTAGGTGGCTGGACGCGGCCAGTGCAGCCGAGACCCCCGATGAGCGCGATCTGGCCGATCGACTGCTCGGCCTCGTCGAGGACGAGCACGGTGTCGCCTTTACCATGCGGTTTGTGGACAGGGTTGCCAGGAGCCGCCACAACGGGCTGGCGGCGCGGCAGCTGTCGAGATTGGTCAATGATCAGGTGCTCCCGTTATTCCTCGGGCCACTCGACCGGTTGATGCTGGCAGTTGGAGCGCGTCTGGCACCACTGGTTCCGGCGCTCGTGATGCCCATCGCCCGGTGGCGCATGAGGGGCCTCGTCGGCCACCTGGTGGTTGATGCCGAACCCGACGCCATGCACGCACACCTGGCCGGCCGGAGAGATGACGGCTACGACTTGAACGTGAACCTGCTCGGCGAGGCCGTCCTCGGTGAGGCCGAGGCCGCCCGTCGGTTCCAACGCACCCTGGACCTGATCGAGGACCCCGAGGTGCCCTACGTGTCCGTCAAGGTCTCTTCCATCGCCAGCCAGGTGAACCTATGGGCCTTCGAACACACCCTTGAGAGGGTCAAGGACCGCCTTCGGCTCCTCTACCAGGGGGCGGCCGACCCGGCGTCAGGTGGTGGCGCACCGACCTTTGTGAACCTGGACATGGAGGAGTACCGGGACCTTGAGCTGACCGTCCGTGCCTTCACCGAACTGCTGGACGAACCGGATCTCCGGCACCTTGATGCTGGGATTGTCCTCCAGGCCTACCTGCCGGATGCCTTCGGATCCCTTCAGAGGTTGACGGCATGGGCCGATGGGCGTCGTCGGGCCGGTGGCGGGAAGATAAAGATCCGTCTGGTCAAGGGTGCCAACCTGGCGATGGAGCAGGTTGATGCCGCCATGCACGGCTGGGAACAGGCCCCCTATGCGAGCAAGGCCGAGGTCGACGCAAACTACAAGCGCTGCCTTGACTGGGTGCTCAGGCCCGAGCACACGGGTGCCGTTCGCATCGGCCTTGCCAGCCACAACCTTTTCGATGTGGCATGGGCCCATCTCCTGGCTGAGGCCCGTGGGGTATCGGACCGGATCGAGTTCGAGATGCTCCAGGGCATGGCGCCGTCCCAGGCTCGGACGGTTCGCTCCGACACCGGTGGACTGCTCCTCTACACGCCGGTCGTGGCCCGAGAGGACTTCGACGTGGCGATCAGTTACCTGTTTCGGCGTCTGGAGGAGAACGCCTCACCCGACAACTTCCTGAGGCACCTCTTCAGCCTGCGACCCGGCACACCAGAGTTCGAGGATGAGGCCGAGAAGTTCCGGCGGTCTGTGCCCGAGCGAACGACGGTGGGTGCGGCTCCCCGTAGGGGCTCCTCACTGGCAACGCCGTTGGCTGGCACCTTCGTGAACCAGCCGGACACTGATCCGGCCCTTTCCCGCACGCAGGACTGGCTGTCCGGGTTGGTGGGACTGGCAATGACCGAGGTGGCGACCCCCGTAACCACATCGATGGATGAGGTGGGCGGGGAGGTCGCAGTCGCCAGGGAGGCCCAGCGCAGGTGGATAGCGGTGCCTCGGCAGGAGAGGTGGGCGGTGCTCCACCGTGTCGCTGACGAACTTGTTGCCCGACGCGATGACCTCTTCGTGTCGATGACACAGGAGGCGTCCAAGACCTGGGCCGAGGCCGACCTTGAGATCAACGAGGCTGTCGACTTCGCCCGCTGGTACGCGGACAGGTCGCTCGAACTGGACGCAGTGGAGGGAGCCGTGTTCGCGCCGTTGGGCGTGGTCGCGGTGATCCCACCGTGGAACTTCCCGGTGGCCATCCCCACTGGTGGCGTCATGGCTTCACTGGCTGCCGGGAACGCCGTCATCTTCAAGCCGGCACCCGAGACCCCGCGTTGCGCCGAGGTGGTTGCGGAGGCCTGCTGGGCCGCCGGCGTGCCTGCCGATCTGTTGAGGTTCGTCCGCACCCCTGACAATGAGGTCGGCCGTCACCTCGTGACCTCTACCGACGGGGTGATCCTGACGGGTGCCCATGAGACGGCAACCATGTTCAGGTCCTGGAAGCCCGACATGACGCTCTTCGCTGAGACGAGTGGGAAGAACGCCCTCGTCGTCACGCCGCAGGCCGACATGGACCTGGCTGCCAACGACCTCGTCAGGTCTGCATTCGGGCATCAGGGCCAGAAGTGCTCGGCGGCCAGCCTCGGCATCCTCGTGGGTGAGGTGTACCGGGACGAGCGGTTCCTGCGCCAGGTAGTGGATGCCGCTGCGTCGCTCGTTGTCGGCCCGACGACGAACCCGGCGACCACCCTTGGCCCGCTGATCGGGCCGGCTACTGGAAAACTGGCCGACGCCCTGACCACTCTCGACGCCGGGGAGAGGTGGCTGTTGGAGCCGCGCCGCCTCGATGAGGCCGGGTCAGCCTGGACCCCGGGGATCAAGATGGGGGTGTCGCCGGGTTCGCCGTTCCACCAGACCGAGTGCTTCGGGCCTGTGCTCGGGTTGATGGCGGCCGCCGACCTTGACGAGGCAATCTCTCTCCAGAACGCGGTGGACTACGGGCTGACCGGAGGAATCCACTCCCTGGACCCGACCGAGGTGGAGCACTGGCTGGATGAGGTGCAGGTGGGCAACGCCTACGTGAATCGCCAGATCACGGGAGCGATCGTTCAGCGCCAACCCTTCGGCGGATGGAAGCGTTCCGTTGTCGGTCCCGGCGCCAAGGCCGGTGGCCCCGACTACCTGTTGCAACTCGGAACCTGGCAGGCGGTCGACCCGGTCCGGTCGGCTACCGCCCTGGCCGCCGCCGAGAAGAGCGACGCCATCTGGTGGGAGCGTCACTATGGGGTGGGCCATGACCCGACCGGGCTGTTCTGTGAGGCCAATGTCCTGCGGTACCGGCCGCGTCCGGACGTGATCGTTCGCGTGGGCAGGGATGCAGATCCGTTCGAGGTGGGACGGGTGCTGGCGGCGGCACGGCAGTGTGGAGTTCAGCCCGAGGTGAGCCGTGCCGACGAGGTGGATGATGGGGCGTTCGCCGACTCGCTGTCGGATCACAGGTTCGGCCGGATCAGGTACGTCGGTGGAGGCGGTGGGATCGGTGACGAGGTGAGGTGCGCGGCCATCGCTGCCGAGGTGGACCTGGTGGACGCACCCGTTGCCACCAGCGGACGTCTGGAGTTGAGGTGGTACCTCCGCGAGCAGGCGATCAGCCGAACCCTCCATCGATTCGGGAACCTTGTTGGGGTTGCCTCCTGACGGGCTTACCACCGGATCAGTTACAACGAAGGCAGAGTTGCAACTGAATCAGTTGTGAATGGTTGAGACGGCGACTGGATCACTTGTATACCTGAGCGCGATTCGCGAGAATCAGGCTGATGAAGCGCCCACAAATGCGGATACTGGACATCTCCGGGAGCCCGGGTTCGATGGGCCACGCCCATGGAGCAGCCCACGCCAATGAGATCCGCAGCTACGCCGAGGAGCGTGTCCGGCTGGCCGGTACCCGGTTCTGGGCCGGTGGCGAGATGGACCGGGGTTCCGTTCTGGAGATTGCCCGGGAGTGCCTGCCGGCCCACGAGGCTCACTCACCCGCTTTGTTCGAGGAGATGTGTGCCCTTGCCGAAGGGTCGGGCATCACACCTGAGGAGGCCGTCGTGGTCGGAGGCTTCACCGACTTCGTCGACACGGTGAGGTCCGTTGTCGGCGGTAACCATCCGGACCAGGTGATCGAGGACGACTGCACCGCCGTGATCGTCCCGGACAGTCGAGCCGATGGAGCCGGTTTCATGGCCCAGACCTGGGACATGCACGACTCGGCAACCGAACACGTGGTCCTGCTCAGGATCAGGCCCACAGACGGCCCAGCGGCGCTCGTGTTCACCACCACCGGCTGTCTCGGCCAGATCGGAATGAACGAGGCCGGTGTGTGCGTGGGCATCAACAACCTGGTTGCCGCCGATGGCTGTCATGGCGTGATGTGGCCCTCGGTGGTCAGGGACATGCTGCTCAGGTCCACCGCGGACGAGGCACTCGAGGCACTGCTTGAGGCCAACCTGGCCGGTGGCCACAGCTTCCTGATAATGGACGCCCGCGGTGTCGGCCATGTCGTCGAGGCAATGCCGACAGCTAGGCCGTTCGAGTCGTTGGACGGTGACGTCCTGGTCCACACCAACCACACGATCCACCCGGATGCATCCGCGGTGGAGGGACCCAGACCGGAGGGCCTCATGGCCAGTTCAAGTCGCCGTCTCGAGCGGGCAACCGAACTGCTGGACCGCACCGGCATCACGGACGATGACCTGATGGCGCTCACCCGCGATCCTGACTCCATCTGTCAGGTCTCCAGCGAACCGTTCCACATCGAGTCAAGCGGTGGAGCCGTAATGCGACCACGGACCCTCGACTTCTGGGCCGTCTGGGGAGTCCCCAACCAGAACGAGTACGTCCACGTCCCGTTCGGCGGATGAGGAGCCTCCATGGCTGAGGTCACCTATGCCCCGATCGAAGCCAGGTGGGCAACCGAACTGGCCGCCATCGAGCGTGCGGCGTTCCCAACTGTCGGGACCGTCGACCTCCTCTCCGCCGAGGACATCGAGATCCTCTGCGGGGTGTTTCCCGAAGGGGGCTTCGTGGCACTCGATGGTGACAAACCCGTTGCCATGGGCGTGGGGATCCTCATCGACTTCGACTTCGATGAACCCCACCACTCGCTCGACGACCTCTGCGGCGAGCACTCCTGTGGCAACCACAGGGACGATGCTGACTGGTACTACGGAGTCACCATTGCCGTCGACCCGCACTACCGGCGACTGGGTATAGGCCAGCAGTTGTACGTGCTGCGAAAGGAGACGGTGAGGCGTCTCGGCAGGAAGGGGATCGTGGCCGGAGGGGTCATCCCCGGTTACGCCGATCACATCGGGGAAATGACCGCTGACGAGTACGTGGACCGGGTCGTGGCCGGTGAGCTCTACGACCCCACCCTCAGCTTCCAACTGGAGAACGGTTTCGAGACACGGGGTGCAATCCCGGACTACATGGACGATCCGGCCGTCGGCGACAACGCCGTGCTCATCGTCTGGAACAACCCGGATCTGGCATCCTGATCCCACCAGAACCGGTGTGGGGAGGCATCTGATGTCAGAAGCTGTCGAGCGAGTTGAGCGAGGTGCCCTCGGGCACCTCCGGATTGCCGACTTCAGCCGAATCCTGGCCGGACCCCTGGCGACGATGGTCATGGGTGACCTCGGAGCCGACGTGGTGAAGGTCGAACAGCCCGGCGTGGGTGATGACACCCGCACGTGGGGGCCGCCATGGTGGAAAGTGGACGGTGAGCCGACGAGCACCTACTACCTGGGCCTCAACCGCAACAAGCGGAGCATCGCCTTGGACCTGGGCGATCCCGCAGACCTGGATGTGGCCCGTCGGCTCTGTCTGGATGCCGACGTGGTGGTCGACAATTTCCGTGTCGGAACGATGGCACGGTTCGGCCTGGACCGGGACTCCCTCGTCGAGGATCGCCCCGACCTCATCACCTGCTCGATCACCGGATTCGGGAGCACCGGTGACGGTGCTGGCCTCGCCGGATACGACGTCCTCGTCCAGGCGATGAGCGGCCTCATGGCAGTCACCGGAGAGGTCGACGGGGAGCCCATGAAGGTCGGCGCCGCCGTCGTCGACAAGTTCGCCGGCCTCTACGCCGCGGTAGCAATTCTGGCAGCAGTCGAGGAGCGGCGCCAGACGGGCCTCGGCCAACATGTCGAGGTCTCCCTCATGGGAGCGGCCCTCGCTGGCCTGTTGAACGTGGGCTCAGCCCACGTGACCACCGGTGTCGACCCCGGACGCCACGGAAACCGGCACCCGTCGATCGTCCCGTATCAGCCGTATCGGGCCTCAGACGGCCAGATGGTGATCGCCGTAGCCAGCCCTGTTCTCTGGCAGCGACTGTGCGAGGTGCTGGGCCGGCCGGACCTGCCCGGTGACGTCAGGTTCGTAGACAATGCATCCCGCTCAGAGAACGCTGACGCGCTGGAGACCGAGTTGGAATCGACGCTTGCCGGCGGGACCGTGTCCGAGTGGATCGACAGGATGCGCGAGGCAGGGATTCCCGCCGGTCCGATCAACAGCGTTGCCGCTGCGTTTCAGGTTGCCGCTGACCTGGGCCTCGACCCCGTACAGGAACTGGGCGACCGAGCGGATGTCTTCAGGTCGGTCAGGTCGCCGATCAGGATGTCGGCGACGCCGCCGATGGTTCGCAGGCGTCCACCTGCCAACAACGAACACGGTGATGAACTCCGCAGGGAGATCAGCGACAACTAGGGCTCGATGATCCTGAAGAAGATCGGGAAGTCGGTGAGGGTGTCCCAGAGGGCGAGCACCCGGCCGGTGTCACCGCTGACAGTGGCTGCACCAGATCCGCCCAGGTCGGCGAGATGACCCCCGGTTGCCACCAGCTCGTTCAGTGCTGTCCGGTCGCAGGTGACGACGGCATCTGGCGACAGATGTGACCTGCCCGGGGTGGAGTGGAGGGTGCCGTTGGAGAGTTCCACGCGGACGACCTCGTCCGTGTCGGGCAGTTGCCAGTTGATGGTCAGGTGGCCCAGGTCTGCTGCTGGAGGACCGTCGACCCTGACAGCGAGGTAGTCGAATACCTGCTGCAGGGTCATGCCCCGCGCTATCTCGGGCCTGGGTCGTTGCATTGCCGGTACGTCGAACGAGCCGTTGCGCAGTTCCTGGGCGCCTGTCAGGTAGATGTCGCGCCACGGTCCCGACTCGGCCCGGTAGGCAAGCTGTTCGAATGCGTCGGCCTGGAGAAGCCTGGCCTCTTCACAGGTGGGGTCGGCGAACACGGCGTGTCTCAGCACCTCGGCGACCCACCGGTGGTCGCCGCCCTCATAGGAGGCACGAGCCTGCTCGAGCAGGGTGTCCATTCCGCCCATGAACTCCACGTAGCGGGCCGCGGCCTCCACGGGTTCATAGGGGTCGAGGCTGGACGGGTGGCCGTCGTACCAGCCCAGGTAGCGCTGGTAGACGGCCCGCACGTTGTGGCTGACCGTGCCGTAGTAGCCATGGCAGAGCCAGTCCTCCCACAGCCCAGGGGGGAGGTCTATGCGGGCGGAGATCTCATTGGGGGTTAACCCCAGGTTGGCCAGGCGCATCGCCTGGTCGTGCAACCACCTGTAGAGGTCGCGCTGGTTGGTCAGGTAGTTCCTGACGGCGTCGGTTCCCCAGTGGGGCCAGCCGTGGCTGGCGAACACGATGTCGGTCTCGTCGCCCCACCGGTCCAGCGCCTCATCGATGTAACGACTCCACATGAGTGTGTCGCGTACCAGCGCCCCCCTGAGGGTCAACACGTTGTGCATGGTCGCAGTGCAGTTCTCGGCCATGCAGAGGATGCGGTGCTCCGGGAAGTAGAAGTGCATCTCCGCCGGTGCTTCGGTCTCCGGTGTGAGCTGGAACTCGATGCGGACACCATCCAGCACCAGTTCCTGGCCGGTCTCGGTGATGTCGATGGTTGGAGGCACCAGGGCAGAGGAACCCGTGGGCAGACCCTTGCCGAGTCCCTGGTCGACATGGCCGTGTTCGTTCCACGGGATGAGCAGCCCGAACTGGTAGGTGGTTCTCCGGCTCATTGCAGGTCCGGCGACCACGTTCTCGGCCACCGCCTCACGCAGGAACCCTTCTGGCGCCACGATCGGTACCTCACCGGACTCGACCCGTTCAAGGTCGACCACGCCCAGCACACCGCCGTAGTGGTCGAGATGTGAGTGGGTGTAGATGACCGCCGTGACCAGCCGCTCACCCAGGTGCTCGGTGACCAGGTCGTATGCGGCGCGGGCCGTCTCGGTCGTGGTCAGGGGGTCGATGACCACCCACCCCCGGTCACCCCGGATGAAGGTGACGCAGGAGGTGTCGAATCCGCGGACCTGGTAGAAGCCCTCGCATATTTCGTAGAGGCCATGCTGGGCGTTGAAACCGGCCTGGCGCCACAGCGCCGGGTTGACCGTGTCAGGCGCGGGACCCTCCACGAAGTCGGACCGGGAGAGATCCCAGGCGATCGGCATCCACGGGTTCGGGTCGATCCTGTCGATCACCGGCTCCGCCCTTGTGGCTATGAAGCCACGGGCCACGTTGGCGGCGTCACGACCGTCGTCGGGTGGAAGGGATGCTGCGAAGGCGTCCAGGTCGGTCCGGGTATGTGGCGTGGCCGGCTTCGGGGTGCGGGGGTCGTCAGCCATCTGTGTTCACCAGTCCAGACAGCTCATGGACCGGTGAAGGCTGGGCCCGTGGTTTCGTGGATCGGGACCTCGCCGGGGCCGTCGCCGTAGCGGCCAAGCTCGAACCGTGCGACCACGAAGTGGTGTACCTCGTCAGGCCCATCGGCCAGGCGCAGCGTGCGCTGGGAGGTGTACATCGACGCAAGCGGCGTCCACTGGGAGACACCCGTGGCTCCGTGGACTTGGATCGCCTCGTCGATGATGTGACAGACCTTCTCGGGAACCATTGCCTTCACGGCGCTGATCCAGACTCGGGCCTCGGCGTTGCCCATGGTGTCCATGGCTCTTGCTGCACGAAGCACCATGAGGCGCATCGACTCGATGTCGATTCGTGCCCGCGAAAGGACCTCCATGTTCTTTCCGAGGCGGGCTATGGGTTTGCCGAAGGCCTCCCGGTAGAGGCCACGCCGGGCCATCAGTTCCACGGCCCGTTCGGCGGCCCCGATTGAGCGCATGCAGTGGTGGATGCGACCCGGGCCGAGGCGCAGCTGCGAGATCTCAAAACCGCGACCCTCGCCCAACAGGAGGTTGTCGTAGGGGACGCGGCAGTCGTCGAAGGTCAGGTGCATGTGGCCGTGGGGGGCGCCGTCGTCACCGAACACGTGCATGGCGTGGTCGATGGTGAGCCCCGGGGCGTCAGTTGGTACGAGGATCTGGGACTGGCGGCGGTGTGGTGGGCTGTCAGGGTCGGTCTGGACCATTGTGATCATGATCTTGCAGCGGGGGTCTCCCGCGCCGGAGATGTAGTACTTGGTCCCGTTGATGACCCACTCGTCTCCGTCGCGCACGGCGCTGCAGGCGATGTTCTTGGCGTCCGAGGAGGCCAGGTCGGGTTCGGTCATGGCGTATGCGGAGCGAATCTCGCCGTTCAGGAGGGGTTCGAGCCACTGCTTCTTCTGCTCGGGGGTGCCGACCCGCTCAAGCACCTCCATGTTGCCGGTGTCGGGTGCCGAGCAGTTGAGGCTCTCGGAGGCGATCGGGTTCTTGCCCAACTCGGCGGCGATGTAGGCGTAGTCCAGATTGGAGAGGCCCTCGCCTGTCTCGGCATCGGGAAGGAAGAAGTTCCAGAGACCCTTCTCGCGGGCCTTGGCCTTGAGGGTCTCGATGATGTCGATCTGGCCGGGGTGGTATCCCCAGTGCTCCTCGCGTTCCGCTCCGAGGTCGTGGTACTCGCGGGTCACGGGTTCCACCTCGGTGGCGATGAAGTCCACCACGGCGTCGTAGAGCGGGCGTGCACCTTCTGACATCGCCAGGTTCATGGACGTGTCGCTGGGGTCTTCGATGTGCAGTCCGGGTCCGATCGGCATGTTCTTCCTCGTTGTTCGGCTGGAGGCTGTGGCTGGGTAGTGCCGGAACCTAGGACAGTGGCGGCGTCGGCCCACAACCGGAAGGGTCGGATGGTCTGGCCTTTCAGGCCCCCCGAGTCTGTAATAACATGTGTAACACGGAAACTGTGGTACACATACAGACATGGCGAACCTCACGCTTTCGGTCGACGACGACCTCCTCGCCAGAGCGCGGGTAAGGGCAGCCGAGCAGGGAACCTCGGTGAATGCGGTGGTGCGCGATCTGATTACCGGCTTCGCTGCCACGGATCGGGTCGACGCCGCACGCCGTCGCCTGGTGGCACTCTCGATCTCCTCTGCGGCCGGATCCGGCGGAAGGTCTCTTGCATGAGTGGGCAGGCAACCAACAGGGTGTTCGTCGACTCCTCGGTCGTGGTGCGCCTCTTTGATGACGACGATCCACAACGCCAGGCGGCTGCCCGGGCGCTGATGGGTGACAGCGGAGGAACGACGCTCATCGTGTCGACACGGGTCCTGGCCGATTTCTACGACACCGTCACCGGCCACTTCGCGCGCCCACTGCCCTCGGTCGTCGCCGGTCGTGCTCTGGCCGATCTGGCTGATCTGACGGTCGTCCAGGTGGATCCCGACCTTGTCTTCTCGGCTGCCGAAACCGCCGAGGCGAACGACCTGCTACTGCGTGACGCCCTGGCCGTCGAGGCAGCGGTCACAGCGGGATGCGGCCGGCTGCTGACCGAGGCCATCCCGCATGGGACCGTGTTGCGGGGTCTCGTGGTCGAGGACCCGGTCTATAGCGAAGAGCAGTTGTCAACATGATGGAGATCGCCGGCCTCAGCCGACATGACGTGGATGCGTTCGGAACCCGTATTCACGTGGCCGAGGTTGGATCCGGACCGATGGTGCTGTTCATCCACGGGTTTCCCGAGTCCTGGTACTCCTGGCGTCACCAGATGTCCGTTGTTGCCGAGGCCGGCATGCATGCGGTGGCAATTGACGTCAGGGGATACGGGTTGTCAGATGCCCCCGAGGAGGTCGGCGCCTACCGTCTCGTGGACCTGGTTGGTGACTGCGTGGGCGTGGTCGAGGCCCTGGGTGAGGAGACGGCTGTGATCGTCGGCCACGACTGGGGCTCGCCGATTGCAGCTGCCGCGGCCCGCCTCAGACCCGATGTGTTCACGGCGGTGGCCTTGTTGTCGGTGGCCTATGAGCCGAGGAGTGACCTGCGTCCGACGGACGCGTTCAAGATGATGGGTGGCGACGACGAGTTCTACATCGAGTACTTCCAGGAACCAGGCCGGGCCGAGGCCGAGATAGTCGAAGATCCAGAGCACTGGCTGGAGGGTTTCTACTTCACTGCTTCCGGCGACTGTCCGCCCTTCACATCAGACGAGATGTCGATGGGACTGATAGCCCCGGGTGGGAAGATGAGTGATTCCTTCAGGTATCCGGAGCAGTCGCCTAACTGGATGACGGCAGATGACCTCGCCTTCTACGTGGCCGAGTTTGCCCGTTCCGGCTTCACCGGAGGTCTCAACCGTTACAGGTGCGTTGATCTCGACTGGATCGACATGCGCGCCTGGCACGGCGCTCCCATCAGGCAGCCGTCACTGTTCATAGGAGGTGAGAAGGACGGTCCCACCATCTGGGGAGCGGGCAGCATCAGCCGGTTCCCACAGACGCTTCCCGGCCTCCGCGCCTCGGTGATCCTCCCCGGCGTGGGACATTGGATGCAACAGGAAGATGTCGACGGTGTCAACGCCGTCCTCCTGGATTTCCTCGAGAGCCTCAGCTGAGGGATCCGCCCACGAGGGACCGTCGAACGGGATCTGCTCACCTGCAGCAGCTAACCGCCTAGGTTGGACGGATGGTGGCACGTGTTTCCGGGAAACTGACCAGATCGCTCGGGTTGCGCCACGTCTTCGCGCTATCCACGGGGGCGATGCTCTCATCGGGCCTGTTTCTGCTGCCCGGACTGGCGGCCGCCAAGGCGGGGCCAGCAGCGATCGTCGCCTACCTGTTGGCCGGAATCCTCGCCATCCCGGCCATGCTCAGCGTCGCCGAGTTGTCGACTGCTCTGCCAAAGGCCGGCGGCACCTACTACTTCCTGGAGCGAGCGCTTGGTCCGGCTGTCGGCACCGTTGCCGGCTTTGGCACATGGCTCTCGCTCATCTTGAAGGACGCATTCGCCATGGTCGGCATGAGCGCCTATCTGGTGTTGATAGTCGATGTCGACGGCAGAACCCTGGCACTCGTGCTTATCGGGCTGTTCACGGTCGTGAACGTGGTCGGTTCCAAGGCCAGCGCCTCGCTGCAGCTGATCATGGTCGCCTTCATCCTGGTCGTGATGGGGTGGTTCCTGGTCGCCGGACTGTGGGACATCCGAACTGAGGGCATCGATAGCTCGCGGCTCGACCCGTTCTTCACCTCAGGTTGGTCCGGCGTGCTGGCAGTGACAGGCCTCGTCTTCGTCTCGTACGGCGGCCTTACCAAGGTCGCCAGCGCAGCCGAGGAGGTCGAGGATCCATCCCACCGGATTCCGTTGGGGATGATGCTCTCCCTGGGGGTTGCCACGCTTCTCTACACCCTCGGTGTGTTCGTGGCGGTTGCAGTGGTGCCTCCGGAGATTCTCCACAAGGACCTGGCTCCGATCCACACGGCTGCGACTTTGGTACTTCCGGAGATTGGGATCTGGCTGGTGGTCTTGGCAGCCCTGGCGGCCTTTGCCTCGGCGGTGAACGCTGGAATCCTGGCGGCTGCCCGTTACCCGATGGCCATGGCACGTGACGGGCTGTTGCCTGCGAAGCTCGGCGGGCTGAGCCGGCACGCCACCCCTGCCGTGGGGGTGGTGATCACCGGTGCGATGATCGCAGTGGTCGTCCTGGCCTTCGACGCCGAGTCGATTGCCAAGTTGGCGAGTGCATTCGTGTTGCTCACCCTTGGCATGGTGAACCTGGCTGTTCTGGTGCTGCGGGCTTCCCGGATCCGGTCATACGCTCCGGCCTTTCGTACCCCGTTCTACCCCTTCACGCAGTTTGCCGGGATCGCCGTCTCCGTCCTGCTTATCTCCATGCTGGGCTTGATGGCGCTGGTGTTCATCGGTGTGGTTACGGCAGTGGCCTGGGTCTGGCACCACTTCTACGCCACGCCGCGTACGCAGCGGGCCGGCGCGATCAGGCACGTGTTCGAGCGCTGGGGCGAGGGGGTCGACCGTGGCCTGGACCGTGAGATGAGCGCGGCGATGGCAGGTCACGGGCTGCGCTCCGATGATGACTATGCGGGGCTGATAGCAAGGGCAGCAGTGCTCAGCGTCTCCTCCGGCACCGACATCGCCGAGGCTGCAGAGCGCGTCTCGACCGTTCTGTCTGACCGCATCGGGCTCCAGCGGGAGATAGTCAGCCAACGGTTCCTCGAGACCGGGTCACTGTGGATCCAGCCTTCTGACGACCATCCCACGGCAACGCCCGTGGCCCTGTTCGACGCCATCCACGATGACCAGTTGGTGATCGTGCGGGCGGCGGATGGAATCAGGATCCCGGCGGCATGGGGTGGGTCAGGGGAGAGGGTGAACGCCTTGTTCTTCCTGGCTGGGACTTCGACAAACCCGGGTCGCTCATTGCGGTTGGCCGGAGAGTTGGCCGGGTACCTGCACGGTGGTGCTCGGTTGATCGGATCGGCTGGTACCGAGGCCGAGGTCAAGTCGGCTCTCTTGCCCGGAGTGACGTTGCGCCAGTACGCGCTTCTTCCAGAGGGTCGCGACGTCGGCCTTATCGGTGAGCGTGTCGGCGACATCGAATGGTTGGACGGGGTTGAACTGGCCTCGGTGACCAGGTTCGGGGTGTCTCTGACGATCGACCCCGACCTGGTGCTGGAGCCCGATGACCAACTCGCCCTGCTGGGGCCCGATTCGGTCATGCCCGCGGCGGGCCAGCCGGCCCCGCTGAGGCCAGCCCGCTCCTGAGAATTCGCTGGTTTTTCAGCGCTTCAGGATTCGCTTCACCTCAGCCAGTCCTGCGATCGCCTCCGATGGTGTACCAGCCACGGGTGCCAGGTTGAAGTCGGTGGCTCCGCCATCGACGAACGGGGCCAGCCATGCGGCTATCTCAGACGGTGTGCCGACGGGTGAGTACTTCTGGAATCTCGAGAAGGGCGCGGCGTAGAAGGACTCCATGGCAGGACCCAGGATCCCGGCGCCCTCCTCTGGCGTGTCTCCAAGCCCGACCCACACCTGGTATCCGTGTCTCCATGTCACACCGGTCCGGCCAGCTGATAGGGCGGCCTCTTCTGAAAGGGCAACTCCGTCGGCAAATCTCTTGGGTGAGCACCAGGAGGCGAGCCAGCCCTGGCCCCGTGTCCCCGCCCTCGTGATAGCAGCACCCGAACGTCCGCCGACCGTGACCACGACTGGCGGGTCCGGTACCGGACTGATCAAGGTGTCCGGCACCTGGAAGAACTCTCCGTCGTGGTCGACCGTGCTTCCCCCCAGCAGCGGGAGGAGTACATCGAGGGCCTCGTCGGTCCGACGCCCTCGGGTGGCCGGGTCCACCCCAACCGACTCCATTTCGTGGCGATCCTCACCGCCCACACCTATTCCGAGCGTGAGGCGGCCCGGTGCGTCCTCGGCGAGGGTGGAGACCTGGCGGGCGACGGCCACAGGGTGACGGAGGGCCAGCAGGTAGACGCCGACGTAGAGGCCGATGGTGGGGTGGAGGCCCGCCAGCCACGCCATGGTCATGAGGCCGTCACGCCCCTGGCCGCCCCGGAATGCAACATGGTCCGCCGTGATCATGTGGTCGAGGCCACCGTCGGCGGCGGCGTTCACATATGCGTCCGCTTCCTCGCGCGATTTGAAGCCGGCTGGAGGGATCGAGACACCGACCCGCACCGGCCAGCTGGTCACGGGGTCTTCTTCTGCCCGAATCGATCCCATGATGTGATGCGTTCGGCCGGCCTCTGACGCGGGGCTATGCCCCAGCTGCCCGTCGGATGCCCGAGGGGTAGGAGGGCCAGAACCTCGTAGCGCTCGGGTATGTCGCACAGTTGGCGCACCTCATCTTCGTAGATGCGGTGCAGCGTGGTCATGGTCGTTCCGAGTCCCAGCGAGCGTGCTGCCAGCATGAAGTTCTGGACCGCCGGGTACACGGAGGCGTGGGTGGGGCCGACCGGCATCGGGCCCTCGTCGTCCTCGACCGTCATGTCGATGGAGGGCATGAGCACGAGCACCAGGACAGGTGTGTGTTCGAGGTTCTGTGCCAGGTGGACTGTGGCCCGGTTGTTGCGTTCCCAGCTGCTTCTGGCGGCATCGTCGGGGAACTCGGTCGGAGCTATGGCAGCGCCGTAGCGTGCCCACCCACGTCTGTAGATCTTGGCCAGGGCCAGCCTCGTGTCCGGGTCCTGCACGATGAGGAACTGGTAGGGCTGGATGTTGCCTCCGCTCGGTGCCTGGACCGCTGCCTTGAGGCACGTCCAGATGTCTTCCTCGCTGACCGGATCATCGTTGTATCGGCGCATTGCCCGATGAGTCATCAGGCCCTCAAGAAGGCCCAGTTCCGATCCGGTTTCTCCACCCATGCCGCTGTCCTCCTACCTGCCCGTAAAGCGGGGTTCGCGTTTTTCGGTTATGGCAGCGAGCGCCTCAGCGTGGTCCTCTGAGGTGAACGTGAGCATCTCCAGGGCCGTGGACAGGTCAAATGACGATCCCATTGTCTGCTTGATCCAGGCGTTGACAGCCTGCTTTGTGTACTGCACCGCCTGTGGCGCACCGGCGGCGAGGCGCTTCGCCCATGCCAGGCCCGCGGCCCGGCAGGTCTCTGCATCGGGTGTCGATTCTGTGATCAGGCCCAGCCGGGTGGCTTCTTCTGCTCCGACTGCATCCCCTGTGAGGAGGAACCGCTTGGCCAGCACGGGGCCCAGCGCGAGCGGCCACGCGATAGTGCCACCGTCACCTGCCACGATGCCGACCCTGACGTGGGGGTCGCCCAGCCGTGCCGTTTCGGACATGACCACCACGTCACAGAGAAGGGCGATGCTGGCACCCAGGCCCATTGCATGTCCGGTTAGCGCACAGACCATCGGCAGGTGGACGTCGAGCAGGTCCCAGATGAGCGACTTTCCGTCAAGTCGGAGGTTGGTTGCGAAACCGGGCTCTTGAAATTCGGGGAACCAGGCGAAGTCGCCGCCGGCCGAGAAGGCCGACTCGGTACCGGTCAGGAGGACAGCCCGGGCACTTCGTTCGGCCTGCAGGCGCGGGAACAGATTCGTCAACTCGTGGTGCATCCGGTCGTCGACCTTGTTGAGGGGGTCGTCGACCTTGTCGATGGTGACGATGAGGACGTCCTCGTCGTATTCGAACCGCAGGTACTCGAAGTCGTCGCTCGTCATGTCGGTGAGTTCACAACAGTCTCGTGTCGGTGTCCAACCCCAGTCGGATACGTCCGGTCAGCTCGTGGATTCTTTCGGCCACCATGCCGTGGGTTGCGGCGACCTGGCCGTCCCGTACCGCCCTCTGGAGGGGTTCTCGCAGGTAGACGGCGGTACCGCCGGCCTGTCGCTGGAGGTTGATGAGGGCATCGGCACACCTCTGTGCCGCATCGGCTGCAGCCAACCGGATGACGCGACGGTGTTCGATGCTCAGCGGGTCGCCGGCGGACGCCGTTTCCCAGGCGACTTCCAGGGCGTCCTCGAGGAATGCCCTGGCGGACCGGGCAGTGGCCTCTGCAGTGGAAATGGCAGTCTGTCCGGACGCCCGCTCAGCCAGGGTGCGCCCGGAGCCCTGGGGGGTCTTGGCCTCGGCTATCTCGGCGAACCTGTCGATGGCGCCATCCAGTAGGCCGATGGCCACAGCAGCCACTCCGGTCGCGAGCATGCCGTAGAAGGGGAAGCGCCACAGGGGACCGTCAAGCCGCGGTTTCGCGCCTACCAACTGGACCCATCGACCCTCTGGCACGAATGCTTCTCTGGTCGCGTAGTCGGTGGAACCTGAGCCCGAGAGCCCAGTTACATGCCAGGTGTCTCGGAATTCGACGTCTTCTGGTTCGAGGAACACGAACGGGGCGAAGAGCCCGTCGGCCCTGCGGGTCGGTGATCCGTCATCGTCGACGATGCGGGTACCTCCACCTATCCAGGTGCAGTGGCGGGTGCCCGAACCCCATTCCCAGGAGCCCGAGACCACGAGTCCACCGTCGACCGGTCGTGCCGTACCGGTTGGAACCGAGTAGCCACCGGTACAGGAGTCGGCGGGGCCATAGATGGTCGCGGCGTGATCGGGTGGGAGAAAGCCGGCGAGGAGGGACGTGGTCCCGGCGATCATCACGCACCAGGCGGAACCACCGTCGTGTCGAGCCACCTCGGCGATCGTGGCCATACCCGTCGCGACGTCCACCTCCGGGCCACCAAGTTCTGCCGGGACGAAGAAGCGGAACAGGCCGGCTGAGCGCAGGTCGTCAACGACATCACCCGGGAGGGTCCGGTCGGCTTCGATCCGTTCGGATCTCTCAGCGATCGACGGCCCCAACTCACGGGCTTCTTGTACGAGGTCGGTCATGGCCGGAATCTAGAAGCAGCATCGGAGTCGGGCAAACCAGTGGTGGTGGTCCGATGGTCCCCCGGGGCCGTAGGTTCGGCTCGCGTATGACGAGGTCCATGAGGCCGACCCGGGCGACGGGAACCAGCGCCTTCTTCCTGGACTGACTGGCACCTGAGGCCCTGGCGCTGGCGGAGCGGCTGAAAATGCGCGACCATCGCTGTCTGGTCGGATGCCGGGAACCCCACCATCGGGGGAGGGGTGGCCCGACTTGTTGACAAGATGGGGGTTTGTGATGGAGGTATCTGTCACGGTCAACGGTGAGGTACGCACCGCTGACGTAGAGCCGCGTACTTTGCTGGCGCACTTTCTGCGCGACGACTTGGGGCTGACCGGTACGAACATCGGCTGCGACACGAGTTCGTGTGGTGCATGCACCGTCCTGGTCAACGGCCGATCCGCAAAGTCGTGCACGATGTTGGCCGTTCAGGCCGACGGAGCAGAGGTGACGACCATCGAGGGTCTGGCTGGCGAGAACGGCCTCCACCCGATGCAGGAGGCCTTCCACGAGTGCCACGCCCTCCAGTGCGGCTACTGCACACCGGGCATGGTGATGGCTGCCGTCTCCCTGGTCGACGAGTACTCCGATCTTGATGCCGACGGCGTACGCGAGGGCCTCGAAGGCAACCTCTGCCGCTGTACCGGCTACCAGAACATCGTCAAGGCCGTCATGGCCGCGTCCGAGTAGGGGGAACGAATCGTGACTGTCACAGACACACCGTTCGCCGGCGGCATCGTCGGCGAAGCCCGCCTTCGCAAGGAGGACCCCGCCCTGCTCACCGGCGAGGCGAAGTTCATAGACGACCTTGACCTGCCCGGTGCACTCTGGGTGGCATGTGTGCGCAGCCCCCACGCACACGCTCGCATCGACGGCGTCGACACCTCCGGGGCGCTGGCCGTCGACGGTGTGGTCGCGGCCTATTCAGGCGAGGACCTTGCAGACACCTGGGTTGCGCCGTTGCCGTGTGCCTGGCCGGTTACCGACGACATGAAGAACCCGTCGCACTTTCCGGTTGCACAGGGAAAGGCCAACTATGCGGGCGACATCGTCGCTGTGGTTGTCGCAACCTCCCGGTACGCGGCGGCCGACGGCCTTGAGGGAGTGGTCGTCGACTACGAGCCGCTGGATGCCGTCGTGTCCGTCGAGGACGCCGAATCCGACAGGGTCGTCATCCATGAGGACCTGGGGACCAACGTTTCGTATGAGTGGCCTCTGATTCCGGACCCCGAGGGGGTGGATGCAGCGTTCGAGGCTGCGACACACCACATCACCGAGACCTATGTCCACCAGCGCCTGATACCGGCGCCGATGGAGCCCCGCGGTGTGGCAGTGGTTCCGGCGCCTCACAACGGCGACATGACGCTCTACTCGTCGACCCAGATACCACACGTGCTGAAGGTCATGGCGGCTCTCACCCTGGGTGTGCCAGAGCAGAAACTGCGTGTGATCGCACCTTCGGTGGGTGGTGGGTTCGGTTGCAAGCTGAACGTCTACGCCGAGGAGATCCTCTGCATGGCCCTCGCACAGCGCCACGGTGTACCGGTGCGCTGGACCGAGAGTCGCACCGAGGCGGCAGGTTCGACCATTCAGGGAAGGGCGCAACGCCAGACCATCGAGCTGGCTGCCGACGCCGACGGGAAGTTGACCGCGGTGCGTGCGACCCTTCTGGCCGACATGGGTGCCTACCTCCAACTGGTGGCGCCCGGCGTGCCGTTGCTCGGAGCATTCCTGTACCACGGGCTCTACGACGTGCCCCTCTACGCGTTCACATGCAAGAGCGTGTTCACCAACCTCACGCCCACGGATGCCTACAGGGGTGCCGGAAGGCCTGAGGCCACCTACGCCATCGAGCGTGGAATGGATGCCCTGGCAGTGGCGGTTGGTGTAGGTGCCGACGAGATCCGCTCCCGGAACTTCATTCCGACAGAGAAGTTCCCCTACGACTCACCGGCAGGTCTGGTGTTCGACTCGGGCAACTACCAGCCGGCCCTGGATAGGGCCAAGGAACTCATCGGTTGGGATGCCCGGATGGCAGAACAGGCTGAGCGTCGGGCAGCAGGGTCCACCACACACCTTGGCCTCGGTATCTCGACGTACGTGGAGATGTGTGGCCTGGCCCCCAGCAGGGTTCTGGCCTCGCTCAACTACGGAGCCGGTGGTTGGGAGTCCGCAACCGTGCGGATTCTCCCTACCTGCAAGGTCCAGGTCGTCACCGGTGCCACGCCGCACGGCCAGGGCCATGAAACCTGTTGGTCCATGATCGTCGCCGACCGTCTCGGCGTTGACCCCGACGACGTCGAGGTGCTCCACTCCGACACGGCTATCTCGCCGCTGGGAATGGACACATACGGCTCAAGGTCGCTCTCCGTTGGTGGTACCGCCATCTGGATGGCCACCGAGAAGGTGGTCGAGAAGGCGGCGACCATTGCCGCTCACATGCTCGAGGCCAACCCGGAGGACCTGGAGTTGATGGGAGGCGTGTTCAGCGTCAAGGGCAGTCCGGACGCAGAGGTGCCTCTGGCTGGCGTGGCGTTTGCGGCCTTTACCGCCCATGACCTTCCAGACGGTGTCGAGCCGAACCTCCAGGCACAGGTCACCTGGGATCCGCCCAATTTCACCTTCCCGTTCGGTGCCCATATCGCCGTCGTTGAGATCGACGAGGTGACCGGTGCGGTCGACCTTGTCGACTACGCGGCCTGCGACGACTGTGGCAACCAGATCAACCCGATGATCGTCGAGGGGCAGATCCAAGGCGGCATTGTCCAGGGGGTCGCCCAGGCCCTCTGGGAGGAGGCGGTCTATGACGAGGACGGCCAGTGTCGCTCGGCCAACCTGGCCGACTACCTGGTGCCATCGGCAGCCGAGTGCATCGACATGAAGTTGGACCACACCGTCACCCCGTCGCCCACGAACCCCATGGGCGTCAAGGGGATAGGAGAGGCCGGGACCATTGCGTCAACGCCGGCCGTGATGAACGCCGTGGTCGATGCGCTGAGGCCGTTGGGTGTGACCGGGATGGCGATGCCGGCGTCGCCGATGACGGTCCGACGAGCCATCGAGGCTGCCGGTGGAGGTGCATCATGATCCCCGCAGCGGTCGGATACGTGAGGGCCGACTCCGCCCAGGCGGCGGTAGCGGCACTTGGCGAGCACGGCGACGAGGCCAAGTTGCTCGCAGGTGGCCAGTCCCTGATACCGCTCATGAGGCTCCGCCTCGCCAGGCCGAGCATGCTGGTCGACGTGGGCAGGGCAGACGATCTGCGTGGCATCAGTATCGACGGAGACGCGGTGTCCATAGGGGCGTTGACCAGCCACAGTGACCTTGAGCACTCCGCGGACCTGGTGGCTGCCTGCCCGTTGCTTGCACACGTCGCATCCCAGGTCGGCGATCCGGCGGTCAGGCACAGGGGAACCCTTGGTGGGTCTCTGGCTCACGCTGACCCGGCTTCTGACCTTCCGGCGGCCGTGCTAGCCCTCGGCGGAACCCTCGTGGCGACAGGTTCGGGTGGCTCGCGTGAGATTGCTGCAACCGATTTCTTCACCGGGTTCCTGGAGTCGGCCCTGGCTGTCGACGAAGTGCTCACCGGGGTCCGGGTGCCGGTCTCCACGGGTGGTTGGTCCTACCAGAAGTTCAACCGGCGTGCCCAGGACTGGGCGATCGTGGGGGTAGCCGTTGCCGAGGGTGGTGCGGGCGTGAGCCTTGTCAACATGGGTTCGACACCGCTGCGGGCGTCTGCGGTCGAGGCCGCTGTTGCGGGCGGTGCAGGTGCCGCCGATGCTGCTGCGGTGGCAGTCGATGGAACCGAGCCACCGTCTGACAACAATGCCGACCCGGCCTACCGGGAGCACCTGGTACGGGTTCTCACCGAGCGGGCCCTGGTGGCGGCGGGCGCATGAGCATCATTTCCCAGAGGCACCGCCTCGTTGCCGGTGGCCGTTGGGCACGACCCGCACGGTGGGTGGTTCGGGGTCGTGCAATGCCCGGTATGGACGAGAGCCGTGGGGAGTCGGACCGGTACCGGTACCAGGCGTCCAGGTCTCAGCGCTCCACGCGTTGGCGGTCACGTGGGGTGGCCCTGCAACGACACCGGTAGGAATCGGTCCCGGCGACTGCGGGGATCAGTGCAACAGGCGGTGGAGCAGTTCGACGCGGCGGGACGGTCGGCCGGTCCTTGCCTCTGCCCGGTCTCCCGACCGTGCCGCCCAGAGCCCCGAGTTGATTCCGAGCCAGCGGAAGGGTTCGGGTGCCCACCGGCGTGACACGTGGCCCACCCACGGCAGGTCGGTGCGTTCGCTCTCGGTGCGTGTGATCAACTCCGCCAGCGTGTGGCCGGCCAACTTTGCGGCAGCCACACCATCGCCGGCGTAGCCACCGGCACGGGCAAGGCCGGTTCGTCGGTCCAGGGCCACCGATGGGAACCAGTCGCGGGGTATTCCCAGCACGCCGCCCCAGCGGTGGGTGATCTCGACGCCTGACACAACGGGGAACAGTTCGCAGAGCGACGCCACGATCAGGTCGTGGATGGGAGAGTTTCGCTCCGTTGCGGTATCGATCCTGGATCCGTAGCGGTACGGGGCACCGCGGCCGCCGAAGGCAAGGCGGCCGTCGGCGGTTCGCTGGCCGTAGATGGTCATGTTCCGGCCGTCGGCGAAGGTGGGGCGGTCGGCCAGGCCGATCTCGGCCAGCACATCTGGTGACAGGGGTGCGGTTGCGACCATGAGTGAGTAGAAGGGGGCGATTGTGCGCCGTTGCCCCTCCAGGTCGCGGGTGTACCCCTCGGTAGCCCGGACCACGACCTCGGCTGTGACCGTTCCATGTTCGGTGAGCACGGCACCCGCTCCGGTGGAGAGCACCGCAGTTTCCTCGTGGATCGTCACCCCGAGGCGTTCGACCACGTGGGCCAGGCCGCACACCAGACGGGCGGGATGCACGGCGGCCACGTGGGCCATGAAGCGCGCACCCAGGATGTCGGTGGCGTTTCCGACAACTCGGGCCTCGTCTGCACCCAGCATCGAGATGTCATCGGAGGTCAGGCCAACGGTGTGACGGGCACTGACGCCCGCTTCCAGCCGTGCGAGTTGTGCCCTGTTGCGGGCCCACGAGATGGATCCCCCCTTGGCGTAGTGGCAGTCGATCCCCTCGGTGGTGGCGACCCGCCCGATGTCGTCGACAGCGTCGTAGAGGGCACGCATCTGTCGAACGGCCGCCTCGGGCGATGACGCCTTGGCGATGTCCATCGGGCTGACCCCGTACTCGCCGAGGGCCCATCCGCCGTTTCGGCCCGATGCGCCGAAGCCGGCAACGTCGCGTTCCACCACGATGATACGCAGCGACGGATCGATGAGGGCCAGGTGGTAGGCGGTCCACAGGCCGGTGAAGCCGGCACCGATGATGGCCACGTCGCAGTCCCGGTCACCGGGTAGCGCCGGTCGCGGCGCAACGGGTTCCGGCAGGGTGTCGTGCCAGAAGGAGAGTTGGCTGTACATGGAGGACAGGGTGTTCAGGTTAGCTGTTGAGCCCGATGCCGAACCGAGCGAGGGTGCGTAGCCACAGCCCCTCCCTGCCCTCCCGACGGTCAGCCCGCTTGATGGCGGCACGTGTCGCCTGGACTGCCAGCCAACGGGCAGGCTCCGGCGGGAAGGGGAATGGGCGTCGTAGCACCATCTGGAGTTGGGTGCGCTCGGTCGTCAGGCCGTCGACAAGGTCGAGGGCGACACGTGCACCGAAGCGGCTGGCGCCGACCCCGAGGCCGGTGTAGCCGGCGGCCCATGAGACGCGACCGGCGTGGGTTGTTCCCCAGGCGCAGGTGAACCGAGTCGTTGATGCGATGGGGCCACTCCAGCGGTGGGTGAACCGGAGTCCTCCAAGTTGGGGAAACGTGTGGAAGAAGCTCTGTGCAAGCCGACGCGTCGTGGGAGCGTGATGTTCGACAGAGGGGCCGACGCGCCCTCCGAAGTGGTAGATGATGTCGTAGCCGCCCCACAGGATTCGACCGTCGGCGGTACGCCGGTAGTAGTGGAACTGGTTTCCCGCATCGGAGAGCCCCTGGCGATTTCCCCAACCGATGGCCGACCACTGATCGGTTGAGAGCGGTTCGGTCATCAGCACGTGGTCGTAGACGGGTATGACGTGGCGTCGTATCCGCGACAGTGGCCTGCGGTAGGCGTTGGTGGCGACGACGGCCCGGTCGGCCATGACCCTGCCACGGTCGGTTTGCACCTCGATTCCGGCGCCTGACCGTTTGATAGAACATACGGGGGAGTTGTCGTGGAACACCACCCCGAGTGACCTTGCAGCGCTCTGCAACCCCCAGGCGAGACGGGCCGGGTCGACCATGGCTGCATCGGTGCGGTGCCAGAGGCCGGCCAGGTAGGTGGGTGAGTCGATCTCGGCGCGGATGGCTTCAGTGTCGAGCATGGCGTGGTCGACACCGAGCCTGGAGGAGGCCTCGGCCAACTGTAGGAGTTCGTCGACCTGCCAGGGCTCGACGGCTATGTCCATTCTGCCGGTCCGCTCAGCATCGCAGTCGATTGCGTGACGGTCGATGGTGTCAAGAAGGTCATCGAGGTTCTCGTCGCCGAGCCTCAGCAGGGTGTCGAGTTCATCGGGCCAGTGGGCGAGCCCGTTGGCGAGGCCGTGGGTGAGGGAGGCTTCACAGAAGCCGCCGTTGCGGCCGCTGGCGCCAAAGGCGGTCGTTTCGGCTTCGAGGACGACGATCCGGCGGCCGGGATCGGCTTCGGCGGCGACGAGTGCTGTCCAGAGGCCCGTGAATCCGGCACCGACGATGACGAGGTCAGCTGTCGTCTGGCCGCTGAGTGCGTCGACCGGCTGAGGTGTATCGGGTCGGTCCAGCCAGAACACGGCATCGAGGGTGCCGGCCAGCGACTGGGAGGCAGCGCTCTGTTCCTCGTGGCTTTTCCCTCTCATCGTTCATCCCTTGACAACGGAATCAGTTGGTATATGGTCATCTATCAACTAGATCAGTTGCTATTGTGTCACATAGTCTGCTGAATCGGTAGTCCAGGCATCGACCGGAGGGTACAGCCCAGTAGGTCGACGTGTGGGCGTCGAGTCGGGGTGATCAGGGGGAGAGTGGTCTTGGTAGGGAGCGACATGAGCGTTGCCGTTGGGCTTCAGGGCGTGACCAAGCACTTTGGCGACGTCGTCGCAGTCGACAACCTGGACCTCGACATCCACGACGGGGAGTTCTTCTCCCTGCTCGGTCCGTCAGGGTGTGGCAAGACGACGACACTCCGGATGGTTGCCGGGTTGGAACTCCCGACAGCCGGGTCCGTGCAGATCCACGGCGAGGAAATGGGCATTCGTCCCCCGAACAAACGTCCTGTCAACACGGTGTTCCAGAGCTACGCCCTGTTCCCCCACATGGATGTCGCCCGAAATGTCGGCTTTGGCCTTGAGATGCGCAAGGTCGACAAGGCCGAACGGGAGAACCTGGTCGCCTGGGCCATCAACCTCGTCGAGATGGGCGGAATGGCCCATCGCAAGCCCGGCCAACTGTCCGGCGGACAGCAGCAACGCGTCGCCCTGGCGCGTGCGCTGGTCAACAGGCCCGAGGTGCTGCTGTTGGATGAGCCGCTAGGAGCACTCGACCTGAAGCTGCGCCAGCAGATGCAGCATGAGTTGAAGGAACTGCAGCGGGAGGTCGGAATCACCTTCGTCTATGTGACCCACGACCAGGAAGAGGCGGTCACGATGAGCGACCGCATCGGCGTCATGCATGACGGAAGACTCCTTCAGGTCGACACACCCGAGACCATCTACGAGCACCCGACAACCCGTTTCGTGGCCGACTTCATAGGCCAGACCAACTTCCTCGAGGCCACCGTCACTGCAGCGGACGAGGTGGTCCTTGCCAACGGCGATCGGCTCCGCCTGTCGACCGAACATTCCGGAGGGACACCGGTTGCCGTCACGGTCCGACCCGAGCGCCTCACCGTCCACGGACGTGGCGAAGCACCCGGGGGAACACATCGTCTCGACGGGGTGGTCGATTCGGTCATCTATATGGGTAATGCCATCAACTACTCGATCTCGGTCGACTGGATGCACCTGGACGTCCGTTGCCCGGCCACGCTTGCGGGTGACAGGAAGTACGTGGGCGATGAGGTCACGGTCTCATTCGATCCGGATCACGCATCGGTGGTCATCGGCTGATGGACGTGGTGGTCGATCCGGGCCTGGAACACCAGGCTGAGCGCGCACGGTCGCGACAGGGCTTCCTCATGGGGTTGCCCGCAATCATCTACCTGTTCGTCTTCTTCGTGATTCCACTCGGGTTCGTGGTCATGTACTCGTTTGCGACTCGGACCCGCACCGGTCGCACCGAGTTGGCAGGATGGAATGTCGAGGCGTATGAACGGCTCGGTGAGGCCGTTGTCCGTGCAGTGGCGTTCAGATCGCTCTGGATCGCTGCTGTCACGACCCTTCTGAGCCTGGTGCTGGCCTACCCCCTCGCCTACTTCATCTCCACCCGCAGGCCGGCCACGAGGAACATGCTCCTTGTCGGGGTCATGATCCCGTTCTGGTCCAACTTCCTCATTCGGACCTACGCGTGGCGGGTGTTGCTGGACAGCGACGGCATATTCACCAGGATCATGTCCGGGGTGGGCCTGGGCGACGGCCGCATCCTGTTCACGAACAACGCCGTGATACTCGGCCTCGTCTACGGATACCTGCCGTTCATGGTGCTGCCGCTGTACGCGGCTATCGAGCGGATCGACTGGAGCCTCGTGGAGGGTGCCCGCGACCTCTACGCCTCGGGTTGGTCGGCCTTCCGGAGGGTGGTCTGGCCACTGTCGAAACCGGGTGTGATAGCAGGCTCGATCCTCGTGTTCGTTCCCTCGTTCGGTGCGTACGTCACGCCCGCCATCCTCGGCGGCAACAAGAAGGGCCTGATGGGCAGCTACATAGTCGACCAGTTCATGGATGCCAGAAACGGGCCGCTGGGATCGTCGCTTTCCGTGCTGGTGCTGGTTGTCATGTTGATGGGAACCCTCATCTACTTCCGCCAGGGCGGAAGGAGCCTGTGATGCAGTCACGGCTCGCCATGGGGGCGATGGGCTGATGGGAAAGGGTGTAGCACTCTCGACAGCAGAGCCGATGGGGGCAACCAGATGGCTACTGCGCGGACATTCGGCCCTCGTCTACGCCTTCTTCTACGCCCCGATCGTCGTCCTCGCCTTCTATTCGTTCAACGAGAGCCAGTTGGTCGGAAGGTGGAGCGGCTTCTCACTTCGCTGGTACGAGGCGTTCCTCCAAAACGACAACATCCAGTCTTCGCTATGGGTCTCGGTCAAGATCTGTGCCGCCTCGACCGTGATCTCGGTGGTGCTGGGCACCCTTGCCGCACTTTCGATAGAGCGTTTCCGCTGGTGGGGCCAAAAGGTTTTCGACGCAGTCCTGTACCTGCCGATCATCATTCCAGACGTCACCATGGCCGTGATGATGCTGGTCTTCTTCGGTGAGACGGCGGAGTTGTTCAACGTCATACCGGGTGTCGACCTGACCGACGGGTTGGAGAAGCTGGTGCTTTCGCACGTTGCCTTCAACATCTCGTTCGTCTCTGTGGTCGTGAGGGCGCGCCTCGCCAACCTTGATGAGGCCATGGAGGAGGCAGCCGCCGACCTGTATGCCAGCCGTTGGCAGGCGTTCCGGCGCGTTACGCTCCCGCAGATCATGCCTGGTGTGCTGGGTGGCGCACTCCTTGCGGTCACGCTCTCACTTGACGACGTCGTTGTCTCAAGCTTCGTTTCCGCAGTGGGGGCGACACCCGTATCGGTCTACGTGTTCGGGATGCTGCGCAAGGGGGTAAGCCCCCTCATCAACGCAGTGTCCGTAGTGATCCTTGCGGCGTCAATGACCCTGGTCATGGCGTCCCTGGTCCTCGAGCGGGCTACCAGCTCGCGAAAGAGGTGAAGTGGCCTGGTAACCGCCTGGCCACCGGAACAAGTGGGGAGGAAACCCAATGAAGAAGTGGATGAGCCTGGTAGCCGTGATTACGGCGTTCTCCATCGTGGCCGTCGCCTGCGGCGACGACGACGATGTGGTCCAGGCGGACTGTGAGGTTGGCCAGACCGATGGCGACCTGGCCTTTTATAACTGGTCTGACTACATGGACCCGGAACTGATCGCCGCCTTCCAGGAGGAGGCCGGGGTGACGGTTACCGAGGACTTCTACCCGTCCAACGAAGAGATGTTCGGCCGGGTCGAAGCGGGTGGTTCGGGCTACGACATGATCATCCCCTCGGACTACATGGTCTCGATCCTCATTTCGGAGAAGATGATCCAGCCTGTCTCTGAAGCGGCTGTGCCGAACAAGTCCAATGTTGCAGAGCGGTTCGCCAACCCGCCCTATGACCCGGGCGCCGCCTACACGGCTGCCTACCAGTGGGGTACAACGGGTATCGGTGTCGACACGGGCGTGACGGGTGAGGACGTACCGCACACGTGGGGTCTCCTGTTCGACGAGGCAGTTGCCGACCAGTACGGCCTGTCTGGCAAGATCTCGATTCTGGACGACCCGCGCGAGACAATGGGTGCTGCTCTCAAGTACCTGGGCTATTCGCTCAACTCGACCAGCAAGTCGGAGTTGGCTGAGGCCGAGGCGGTCGTCGCTGATGCCGTCGACCGTGTGGCTGCATTTGACTCGGACCAGTACAGCGAGTTGATCGTGCTCGGCGAGACGGTCGTGGGCCATGGCTACAGCGGAAACTTCCTCTGGGACTTCGAGGAGGGCGAGAGCACCTACGACTACTTCGTGCCCGACGAGGGCGGAACCATCTGGGTGGACAACATGGCGGTTCTGACCGACGCCCCGCATCCGTGTACGGCGTTCGCATTCATGAACTTCCTGCTCGACGCTGAGAACGGCGCGCAGTTGACCAACTTCAACTGGTACGCCAGCCCCAACGCGGCTGCCGAGGCGTTCATCGACCAGGAGGTCCTCGACAACCCGATCATCTACCCGACCGACATGTCGAAGCTGGAGTTCATCAAGGACACCGGCGACTTCGAGATTGAGTACACGGACGCGTTATCGAGGGCGCGTTCCTGATCCTCCCCGATCCGGCGGCCCCGGGTGTCGGTCGAGAGGCCGACCCCGGGGCCACTGCTGGCTCCCAAACCATCATCCCCAAGAAAGGAAACGAGGTCGCAGCAGTGACCGGAACCGTCAGCGAACACGTGCGCCTCGCCCAGTTGGCCGAGCGCCACCTATGGGGGCACTTCAGCGTCCTCAAGAACACGATCGACGGAACGCGTGTGATCGAGCGTGGCGACGGCTGTTACGTGTGGGACGCAGAGGGCAACCGCTACCTGGACGGCCTGGCGGGCCTGTTCGTCAGCCAGCTTGGCCACGGTCGACCCGAGTTGGCCCGTGCCGCCGGCGACCAGGCGGCGACCCTGGCGTACTTCCCGATCTGGACATACGGCCACCCGTCGGCGATCGAGCTATCGGCGAAGTTGGCCGAGTTGGCGCCCGGAGACATCAACCGGGTGTTCTTCACGACCGGTGGGTCCGAGGCGGTCGAATCGGCCTGGAAGTTGGCACGTCAGTACTTCAAGCTGAAGGGCCAGCCTGAACGGATCAAGGTCATCAGCCGAAACCTCGCCTATCACGGAACGACCATGGGTGCGCTGTCGATCACGGGCCTGGACTCGATCAAGGAGGTGTTCGAGCCGCTCGTACCGGGTGCAGTGAAGGTCCCTGAGACGAACCACTACCGGTGCCCGACCTGCCAGGACGAACCGCACTGCACCCTGCATGCAGCAGACGCCATCGAAGAGGCGATCCTGAGGGAGGGCCCGGAGACCGTTGCGGCCGTATTTATGGAACCCGTCCAGAATGCCGGCGGCTGCTTCACGCCACCTCCCGGCTACTGGGAACGGGTCCGCGAGATATGCGACAGGTATGGGGTGCTGCTGGTGTCAGACGAGGTGATCTGTGCCTTCGGCAGGATCGGCCACATGTTCGGATGTCAGCGCTACGGCTACCAGCCCGACATGATCACCACGGCCAAGGGGCTCACCTCCGGCTATTCGCCGCTCGGCGCCATGCTCGTGAGCGACAAGGTTGTCGAACCCTTCGTGGGAACGGGCGATTCCTTCCTGCACGGAATCACGTTCGCCGGCCACCCCGTCAGTTGTGCGGTGGCGCTGGCGAACCTCAAGATCTTCGAGGAAGAGGACGTCATAGGGCATGTGCAGCGCAACGAGGCAGTCTTCCGCTCCGCTCTCGATGATCTGTCGGACCTGCCGATCGTCGGTGACATCCGCGGGGCCGGCTACTTCTACGGCATCGAGTTGGTAAAGAACCGTGAAGGCCGGGAGTCGTTCAGCGACGAGGAGCGCGAGCACCTCCTGCGGGGCTTTCTCTCCAACCGCCTGCTGGAGTTGGGCCTGATCTGTCGTGCCGACGACCGTGGTGAGCCGGTCATTCAACTTTCACCGCCGCTCATAGCTGGGCCCGAGCAGTTCGACGAGATCAACGACAAGCTCCGCCAGGCCCTCACCGGGGCGATGGCCGAGATGGGACGCTGACCGGCCATGGCCTCCGACGACAGCGAGGTGTTTCTGCTGGATGACGTCGACAAGGCGATCATCCGCGAACTCCAGATTGACGGTCGGATCCCGTTCGCGCAGCTCTCCCCGAAGGTGGGGCTCTCCCAGGCGGCCGTGAGGCAGCGGGTGAAGCGCCTGACGGAGCGGGGCGTGATGCAGGTTGTCGCGGTCACCGATCCGCTCAGCCTCGGGTTGTCGACCCAGGCGATGGTCGGGATAGCGGTCACGGGCGACGTGCGTACAGTGGCAGCCGCCGTTGCGGCTCTGGAGGAGTCCGAGTACGTGCTCATCACGGCGGGTCGTTTCGACGTGCTGGCCGAGGTGATCTGTACCGACAACGAGGCGCTGCTGGAACTGGTGAACGACCGGATCCGCTCGATCGACGGTGTCACCTCCACTGAGGTGTTCTCGATCCTGAAGATGGAGAAGCTGGTCTTTTCCTGGGGTACGGGCTGACCGACCCCCGGGGGGCTACCGCAGGGCGTCGGCCATCGCGTCGATGATGCGGCCGATCTCATCGTCGGTGATGACGAGGGGCGGACAGATGGCCAGGCAGGTGCCCATTGGCCTCACGATGACCCCGGCCTCGAGCATCTTGTCGCGGGCCGATACGGCATCGCGGCCCAACTCAGCTGCGTAGATCGCTCCCATGCCACGCCATGACTCCAGCAGGCCATCGCCCTCAAGGGCCGTGAGGCCGGCCCGCAGACGCTCACCGATGCTGTCGACACGGTCCACCAGTCCCTCGGCCTCCATCAGCTCGATGTTGGCTATACCGGCGGCACAGGATGCCTGGTGGCCCGAGTAGGTGTAACCGGTGCGGAGCAGGAAGCCGGGCTCCTCGAGTTCGCTGCACACGCTCAGCGACACGGTCACACCTGAGAGCGGCTGGTAGCCGGAGGTAACACCCTTTGCGAAGGTCATCAGGTCAGGGGTGACGCCGAAGGTCTGGGCGCCGAACCAGCTGCCGGTCCGTCCGAACCCGCAGATCACCTCGTCGAAGATCAGAAGGGCCCCGTTGTCATCGCACAGATGGCGCAGGCCTTCGAGGTAGCCGTCAACGGGTGGGTGCACCCCACCGGCCCCCTGCACCGGTTCGGTCAGGACGGCGGCGATGCGCTCACCATGCTCGGCGAACACCGTGGCCGCCGCCTCCAGGTCATCGTGGGGAACCTCGATGAAGTGGGGCACGAGGTCGCCCCAACCCTCACGGTTCAAGGCGATGCCCTGGGCCGACGTGCCGCCGAAGTTGGTGCCGTGGTAGCCGTTTGTCCGCCTGATCATGACCTGGCGACCCTCCTGGCCGCGACGCTGCTGGACCAGCCTGGCCAACTTGAGGGCGGTGTCGACCGCTTCAGAGCCTGAGCAGCCGAGGAACACACGCCCATCGGGATGAGGCGAACGCTCCACGATCATCTCCGCCACCTCCGCAGCGGGTCCGTTGGTGAAGGGGGCGAAGGTGTTGTACGCCTCGATCCGGTGCATCTGTTCTGTGACAGCGTCGATGATCTCGGTTCGTCCGTGGCCCACCTGACAGAGCCACAGGTTCGCTATTCCGTCGACGTAGCCCTTTCCGTCTACGTCGAAGACAAGGGATCCCTCGCCGCGTACGATCTCGAGGTAGTCGGCTTCTGGCTTGACGGGTGGGGAGAACGGGTGAAGTAATGCGTTGGTCATCGAAACAGCCTCCTGATCGTGCCGAATGGTATTCCGGGGCGTATCGGTTTGTGGTCCCCGGGCTGGGTGAGGACTGCTCCAACCACCAGGAGCACAGCCATGGCGGCGGAGGTTGTGATCCAGACGGTCGTGTCACTCGTGGCACTGTAGATGGCGGCAAATACCAGGGAGGCCACCGCACCCGTTGCCACCTCGACCGCTGTCATCAGACCCTGGGCTGCAGCCTGGCGTTCCGCGGGCACGGCGGCAGATGCCAGCATCGGTGTCGATGGAAAGCCGAAGCCCTCGGCTACAGCGGTTGCCGAGGTCAGGATTATCAGGGCCCAGGCACCCGGGACGATGCCGTAGAACGCGACCATGATCGTCATGATGCCGAGTGTTCCCATAGCCCAGCGGCGTGCGCCGAAGCGCTGGGCCAGGACGCCTCCGATGGGTGAGAAGATCGGAAGTGGCACCGCGGCGATGGTCAGCGCAAACCCGATGAGTGCCTGCGAGGCGCCCCTGGAATCCAGCTCGAGTACCCAGACCGACTCGAACGTTCCGATGAGGACGAAGTAGGCCGAGGCGACGCAGAGGGCGCCGATCAGGCGCCTTATCCGCAACAGTCCTGTCATTCCGAGGCGTTCGGTGTCCTGTGCGGCGGTGTCGGGTTGAGCCCGAAAGGCTGCGGGGAGAAGCAGCAGGAGGAACACGGCCGACACCCAGAACCATGCACGGAAACCACCGATGGCGGTCACGGCCACGGCTGCGAGGGGGGCTGCGACGAATCCGCCTACATCGAAGGCTCCGAGCCGGCCGAGGTTGCGTCCCAGATTGTCCGGGTCGGCCACGATCACGGTCCGTCGTGCAGCCGGGCTTCCGGCGCCAAGGGCGAAACCGAAGGCTGCACGGCCCAACACGTAGTGCCATAACTGGTCGCCTACGGCCAGCACGACCAGAGATCCGGCGCCGATTGTCAGCGCCAACTTCAGGAGTTGAGGTGACTTGCCCCTGTCGGCCATCGGTGCCAGCACGAGGCTGGCAACAAAGGCTGTGGCGAATCCCGTGGCGATGGCTATTCCGATGCCGAAATCCGAAAAGCCCAACTCGTGCTTCAACTCGGCCAGTAGGGCGACCACCCCTCCAAGGCCTGCAGACATCCCGAAGACGATCAGGTAGTAGGGGGCCAGGCTCGGCCCCTTCTGCGTGCCGCTTGGTTGCATCGGCGCAGTCTGGCATAGGGGCCTTTTCGCGGTAGTGCCCAATAGCCCCGTTCTGTGTCAGGATTCAGGCACCGATGCTGGAGTTCACTGAGGAGCAGGACGCGTTTCGCGGGGTAGTCCGCGAGTTCGCTGAGGCCGAGATTGCTCCCCATGCAGAGGTATGGGACCGGGACCACATCTTCCCTACCGAAACCGTCCTGGCAATGGGTGACCTGGGCCTCTTCGGCCTCATGTTCGACGCGGAATGGGGCGGCGCCGACGCCGGCCTCACAACGCAGTGCATCGCCATTGAGGAGGTAGGTCGGGTCGACCAGTCGATGGGGATAACCCTCGAGGCTGGTGTGTCGCTGGGTGCCAGGCCTGTGTCCGAGTACGGCACCGATGACCAAAAGGAGCAGTGGCTTCCGGATCTGGTGACTGGGCGCCGTCTGGCCGCCTTTGGCCTGACCGAACCGGGTGGCGGCTCTGATGCCGGTGCTACGGCGACGAAGGCCGTGAGGGACGGCGCCGAGTGGGTGATCGACGGTGCCAAGACGTTCATCACCAACTCAGGCACCGACATCACGAGCCTTGTCTCCGTCACCGCCCGCACCGACGACGGCGTCTCAGCTGTCATCGTTCCCGCCGGCACACCTGGGCTGACGGTCGAGCCTGCCTACCGAAAGATGGGTTGGCACGCCTCGGACACCCACGGTCTGGTCCTTGAGGACTGCCGGGTACCGGCAGAGAACCTCCTCGGCGAGCCGGGCCGGGGTTTCGCCCAGTTCCTGTCGACACTGGACGATGGTCGGGTGGCCATCGCTGCCCTTGCTGTCGGACTCATCGCCGGCTGCCTCGACGAGTGCGTCCGCTATGCGAACGAACGCACAGCCTTTGGCAGGCCCATCGGCTCCTATCAGGCGATCGCCTTCAAGTGCGCCGATATGGCGACCTCACTGGAGACATCCCGTCTCGCCACCTACCATGCCGCTGCCCTGCGTGACGCCGGTAGGCCGTTCAAGCGTGAGGCGGCCATCGCCAAGTTGCATGCCACCGAGGCAGCCGTCACAGCAACCCGTGAGGCGACGCAGGTTTTCGGTGGGTACGGGTTCATCGACGAGACCCCCGTCGCCCGCTTCTACCGGGATGCCAAGATTCTCGAGATCGGCGAGGGCACCAGCGAGATGCAGCGCCTCGTCATCAGCCGGGATCTTGGGCTGGGTGAGCCCAGGTAACCTCGGCTTCCGTGCACTGGCTTCCCGAGCCGTACATAATCATTGAGATACGGGTAACTGTGTACCGGCCCGTCCAGAACCAGGAGTAGGCGATGCCCGCAGCCAAGAGCATGAAGGCCTTCAACTTCCAGGCATGGATCGACGAACACCGCGACCTGCTCAAGCCACCCGTCAACAACAAGCTCATCTGGGCAGATGGCAACCTCATGGCATTCGTCGTCGGTGGCCCAAATGTACGCACCGACTACCACGACGACCCAGTCGACGAGTTCTTCTACCAGTTGGAGGGCGACATGTTCCTCCGGACCATGGAGGAACCCGGAAAGCCACCGGTCGACATCCCCATCCGTGAGGGCGAGGTGTTCTTCCTTCCGGCTCACACCAGGCACTCTCCACAGCGCCCCGAGGCCGGCAGCCTGGGTCTGGTGATCGAACCGGCTCGCCCGCCGGGAGAAATGGACGGCTTTGACTGGTACTGCCCGAACTGCTACCAACTCGTATACCGCGCGGAGGTCCTGTTGGAGTCGATCGTCGCCGACCTGCCGCCCCTTTTCGCCGCCTTCTACGGAGACGAGGAGAAGCGCACCTGCGGATCCTGTGGCCACCTGCACCCGTCGCGGGACGGCTAGTGGAGACAGACGCCTGTTCGCAGTCTGGTCCTGAGGTCGGTGATGCCTGAGGAGTTCGACACCACACCCGGATGTGCTGGTCGCCTCGATGCCGAGGACGACCTGGCGCACCTTCGCGACGAGTTCATCGTTCCCGTCACCCCGTGGGGTGAAGAGGAGATCTACCTGGTTGGCAACTCGCTGGGGCTCCAGCCCAGGGCCGTACAGGCCTACGTCGATGCCGAGCTGGACAAGTGGGGTCGGCTGGGTGTCAAGGGCCACACCGAGGTTGACAGGGAGCCGGCCTTCCCCTGGGGGTCCTATGAGGAGTCTCTCACCGATCAGATGGCGGCCCTGGCAGGGGCGCTGCCCTCTGAGGTGGTTGTCATGAACGGCCTGACCGTGAACCTCCACCTTCTCATGGCCACCTTCTATCGTCCGACACAGGCACGCTTCAAGGTGCTCATCGAGGATCACGCTTTTCCTTCGGACCACTTCGCTGCCGCTTCCCAGATTCGCAGCCACGGCAGGACGGCCGAAGAGGCCCTGGTGACCGTTGCGCCCCGCCCCGGCGAGGACCTGCTCAACGCCGACGACCTCCTGGAAGCCATTTTCGAACAGGGAGACGATCTGGCCCTCGTCCTGCTTCCCGGCGTGCACTACTACACGGGTCAGGTGCTGCCGCTCGTCGACCTTGTCGAGGCCGCACACGAGGTTGGTGCCATGGTCGGGTTCGACCTCGCCCACGCCGTCGGCAACATACCCCTGAGCCTCCACGACAGCGGAGCCGACTTTGCTGCATGGTGTACCTACAAGTACCTCAACTCCGGTCCGGGTGCCACGGCCGGCTGCTTCGTCCACGAGCGTCACCTAGGGAGGTCGGACATCAACAGGTTCGAGGGCTGGTGGGGGACCGACAAGGCCACCCGCTTCCAGATGGAGACCGTGTTCAACCCGATTCCGACGGTTGAGGCATGGCAACTCACCAACCCTGCCGTCTTGTCGATGGCGCCCATCAGGGCCTCTCTCGAGGTGTTTGCCAGAGCCGGTGGAATGGGTCCGCTGCGGCAGAAGAGCGAGAGGCAGATCGCCTACCTGGACCACCTGCTCAACGAGGTCCTGGCAGGCCGTGTCGAGTCGATCACCCCGCGAACCCTCGGGGAGCGGGGTTGTCAGTTCTCCCTGCGGGTCATTGCTGACGGCCACACCGGTCGTGGCGTGTTCGACGCCCTTGAGTCGGCTGGTGTTTCCTGCGACTGGCGGCACCCCGACGTCATCCGGATTGCGCCGGTTCCTCTCTACAACTCGTTCACCGACATCCACCGGTTCGTCCATGTCCTCGACGGGATCCTGTCATGACCGATCACGTGACCATCGTGGGAGCCGGTCCGGACGGGTCGATGAGGAGCGCTACAACTCGCTGAGCATCTGGGCCACGTTCCTCGCCCATCTCAGCACTGCCGGGTTCACAGTCCCTGCTG
>CAJXKL010000015.1 GCA_913055915.1 uncultured Candidatus Nemicrothrix sp.
CTCGTTCACCGACATCCACCGGTTCGTCCATGTCCTCGACGGGATCCTGTCATGACCGATCACGTGACCATCGTGGGAGCCGGTCCGGCCGGGTCGATGCTCTCCATCCTGCTCGCCCGCCAGGGTCTGTCGGTGACCATGTACGAGAGCCGTCCCGACATGCGCACATCCGACATCTCGGCGGGGCGCTCCATCAACCTGGCCCTTGCCACCCGGGGGATTGAGGCGCTCAGTGAGGTCGGTGTGATGTCGGAGGTCGAGGAGATCCTGATCCCGATGATGGGGCGGCTGATTCACGACGACGGTGGTGGCATCTCGATGCAGCTCTACGGCAACCGCCCACACGAGTACATCAACTCGGTTTCACGCACAGCGCTCACCAGCATCCTGTTGGACGCAGCAGAGGCCACCGGGCGAGTTGAGATCAACTTTGACATGCGCTGTCAAGGGGTCGACTTCGAAGGGGGAGTCCTCCACTTCACAGGCTCCACCTCGGGTGAGGTGAGCCACGTTCCGTTCACGACGGTCTTCGGCACCGACGGGTCGGCATCGGCGGTGCGCGACGCGCTGCTGGAGGTCAACGATGGCAGCGTGGTTCTCGAACCCCTGGTGCACGGCTACAAGGAACTGACCATGCCGACGGGCTCCGACGGGGGTTCCCAGATCGAGAGGGAGGCCCTCCACATCTGGCCCCGGCGGGACTTCATGCTCATCGCCCTCCCAGATCTCGAGGGCTCGTTCACGGTCACCCTGTTTCTGGCCAACGAGGGACCCGTCGACAGCTTCGAGTACCTGGCATCGGGTGGCGACGTGCCCGGCTTCTTCGAGGAGCACTTTGCCGACTTTGCTCCCCTGGTGCCGGATCTGGCAGAGCAGTTCACCACTCACCCCCACGGCCACCTGGCAACGGTCCGTACCACCGGCTGGACGCACGACAGCCGGGCGGTGATCCTGGGTGACGCCTCCCACGGCGTGGTGCCATTCCACGGCCAGGGGATGAACGCCGCATTCGAGTCCTGCATCGTGCTGGACGCCTGTATGCGGGATTACCCGGGAGACTGGGCCACCGCGTTCGCCGAGTTCGAGAAGGGTCGCAAGCCCGATACCGACGCCATCGCCGACATGGCCGTCGCCAACTATGTGGAGATGAGCTCGAGTGTGGTTGACGAGCGCTACCAACTGAAGCGGACCGTGGCCCTGGAGCTGGACCGCCTGTGGCCCGAGCAGTTCACACCCCGGTACGCAATGGTCATGTTCCAGACCATTCCCTATGCCGAGGTACAACGACGGGCGGCCCTGCAGGGGGAGGTCCTCGAGCAGTTGACCGGGGGTCTGACCGACATCGATGAGGTCGACTGGGCGGCCGCAGAGAAGATGGTCGCAGAACTCGACTTCAACCAAGCTTCAGACACGGGAGCCTGACGATGGACCTCACCTACGGCCGTTACCTCAAGATCGACGAGTTGTTGGGCCTCCAGGAGTGCCGTTCAGATGGTCCCGAGCACGACGAGATGTTGTTCATCATCATCCACCAGGTATACGAACTCTGGTTCAAGGAGGTGCTCCACGAGGCGGACATGCTCATCGCCATCAACGAGGAGAGTCGGCTGGACAGTGGTGCCCACCAGCTCAGGCGCATTCTGAAGATCGTTAAGACCCTGGAGGCTCAACTGGATGTGCTGGAGACCAGGACGCCGCTGGAGTTCCAGTCCTTCCGCGCCGTCCTGGAGAGCGCCAGCGGGTTCCAGTCGGCGCAGTTCAGGGAATTGGAGTACATCCTGGGCGTCAAGGACCCTCAGCACCTTGAGCGCTTCGAGGAGGGTTCCAGGGAGCGCTTCTGCCTAGAGCAGCGCTACAACTCTCCGAGTATCTGGGCCACCTTCCTCGCCTATCTCAGCGGAGCGGGGTTCGCCATTCCTGTCGACGTGTTGGAGCGGGACGTGACGGCACCCACAGTTCCCTCGGCTGGGGTTCAGGAAGTTCTCTCAGGCATCTACCGCACCCGCCCCGATCTGACTGAACTCTGTGAGTCCCTTACCGACCTCGACGAGGGCCTCCAGGAGTGGCGCTACCGCCACGTCAAGATGGTGCAGCGAACCATCGGCGCCAAGATCGGCTCCGGGGGATCCCTCGGCGTCGAGTACCTGCAGTCCACTCTGTTCAGCCCGGCATTCCCGGACCTCTGGGAGATCCGGACCGGGTTCTAGGCTGCCGCAGGCGTTCGAGCATCACCCGGGAGAGTCACCATGGGCCACGACCACCACAGGCACGACCACGACAAGGGCTTCATGGCCAACGTCCACTGGTTGCTGAAGATCCACAAGTTCTGGCAGGCCGACACCAACCGGGCCATCGTCGACATGGTCGACCCGCAGCCAGGGGAGAACCTCCTCGACATTGGCGCTGGCATGGGACCGGCGACGGTTCTGGCTGCGGCCCGGGGTGCCTCGGTGGTGGCGGTGGACCCGTCGGGCCTGATGAGGTCGATCTGTGGGATGAGACGCCTGTTCCAGCGTGCCCGCTCCCGGATAACCGTCGAGTCCGGGACGGCTGAGAGCCTTCCCGTTGCTGGTGGCTCAATCGACGCCCTGTGGACGGTCAACTCGGTGCACCACTGGGTGGACCTTGACCTTGCCTTCGCCGAGTTGGCAAGGGTGTTGGCCCCGGGCGGAAGGCTCGTGCTGATGGACGAGGACTTCACCCACCCCGACCACCCGAGGCACGAGACCCACCACGACCACGAGGACGAGATGACCGCTGTCCACGTTGAGGCCATCGCTGAGGCCCTCTGCGGGCTGGGCCTCGAGGCGACCGGTCAGAAGACCCTTGCGGCAGGTGTTCCCGTCAAGCTGGTCCGGGCGACAAAGTCGGCCTGACCCTGTAGCCCTGGTTCGGGTCAGGCGGTGACCGGGTCTATCGGGGTGATGTTGCCGAGGGCGGCCTCGATGTCGACAGCACCGTCGAGGCAGAGGTCCTCCCTGTAGCGGTCGGCGATCACCTGCACCCCCTGGGGGACACCGTCTGACACCCCGACCGGGACGGCACACGAGGGAATGCCGAGCAGGTTCACCGGGGTGATGCAGCGCATGATATCGAGCATCATGTCCATGCCGCCTTCGCCCACATCGGCATCGTGGGCGAATGGCAGCTGTGTCCACACCGGTGCGATCACAACGGGGTTCTCGGCAAAGAACCCCGCCCAGGCAGCCCCGAGGCGGTGGTACTCGGTGTGGATCAGGATGGCTGGAACATCGTCTGGTGAGAAGCGTTCGATCAACTCGTTCAACAGGCCGAGGGCATCGTCGCTCATGATCTCGGCTGCCGCTCCCACGGTTGCCGGCATGTCGCAACTCAGCATCCGGGCCCAGACCTCCTGACACTGCTCCATCTCCGGAGGGGTCGCCTCGACGATCTCCCAGCCGGCGGCTTCCAGCGCTCCGGCAGCCCTTGCGACGCCATCAGCCACTGCCGGGTGGACGGGTCCGCCGGGAACCTCGGTGAGGATCGCGGCCCGTCTGACCACAGGTGGGCCGTCGAAGGGCACCGTCACCGACTTCGGGTCCCGAGGGTGGCGACCCGCCATGACCTCGACTCCCAACTTCAGATCGGCCACGTGACGGGCCATCGGCCCCTCCACGCCCATCAACTGGAACGCCAGCGTCGGGGTGTCGGCCGGCGGCATGGTGCCGGCACTCGGGAACCGTCCTAAGGAGGTCTTCAGCGACGTGATTCCACAGCAGTAGGCGGGGTTGCGCAGCGAGCCGCCCAGGTCGTTGCCGAGCCCGAACGGTGACATGCCGGTCGCGATCGATGAGGCCTCTCCGCCGCTGGAGCCACCGGCCGTGAGGTCAGGGTTCCAGGGGTTGCGGGTCAGACCGTGGAGGGGGTTGTTGGTGCTGATCCGCAGGCCCAACTCGGGCAGGTTGGTGCGGGCCAGGGGGATGGCACCGGCCGCCTTCATGCGTTCCACGACGGGCGCATCCATGGGCGGCATGGCCTCGGCCATCGCCGGTACGCCCTGCGTCGTGGGCGAGCACGTGCAGTCCAGGTTCTCCTTGATGGTGATGGGCACACCGTGGTAGGGCCCCAGCGGTTTGTCGGCTGCCACCGCGGCATCGGCCGCATCAGCACCGGCCCTGGCGCCGTCGGCCAGAACACGCACGACGGCGTTGAGATCACCGTTCACCTCGTCGATTCGGGCCAGGTGGGCATCGACCACCTCTCGGCTGGAGGTCTCGCCTCCGGCGATCATCGCCGCCAACTCGTGTGCCGCCCGTGTCCACAGTTCACCGCTCATGGTGGCAACCTAGATTGAAGTTGGATCGGGTTACAAAGGGGGTGACATGGGCCGCGTGACGGCAAACGGCATTGAGATTGAGTACGAGGTGTTCGGTGACGAGGCCGACCCTGCGCTGCTCCTGATCATGGGCCTGGGTGCCCAGATGACCACCTGGCCGGTCGAGTTCTGCCAGCAGTTGGCGGGGCGAGGCCACCAGGTGATCCGTTTCGACAACCGCGATATCGGCCTGTCCAGCCACCTGGACCACCTCGACCAGGCGGACCCAACGGAGGTCATGACCGCGGCAATGACCGGTGGGGCCTTTGACGCCCCCTACACGCTCACGGACATGGCGGCCGACTCGGTCGGCCTGCTCGATGCCCTGGGCCACGGGGCGGCCCACATCGTCGGAGCCTCGATGGGAGGCATGATCGCTCAGCGACTGGTGATCAACCACCCTGAACGGGCTCTCTCCTTGACGTCCATCTTCTCGACACCCCGTTTCATTCCGGCAGATCCCGATGTGGCCGCCATCTTCATCTCGCCGGATCCCGGCACCCTCGAGGGTCGGATCCAGGCAGGCGTCGAGGGCGCCCGCGCCATATCAGGTGGTGGTTTCCCGTTCGACGAGGACCTCGTTCGCCAGTACGTGGCTAGCAACATCGAGCGGTCATGGCATCCCGATGGCCAGCAGCGGCAGATGGCGGCGATCGTGGCAGACGGTGACCGGACCGAGGAACTGCGTTCGGTGGACCTGCCGACCCTCGTACTGCACGGCACCCATGACCCCCTCGTGGTGCCCCAAGGGGGCCAGGAGACAGCCGATGCCATTCAGGGAGCCGAACTGGTGTGGATCGACGGAATGGGTCACGAGCTTCCACCGGGTTCCTGGTCGACGATTCTGGATGGAATCAGCGGGCTGGTCGCGGGGGTTGAGCAGGCCTGAACCAGCCCGGATCTACGCCTGGATGATGATGAGGCGCTTACTCGGACTATGAGTCCGCCGCCGGAACCGGTCAGATCAACATGTGGTTTGAGCGACCTGAAGGCGGTTGGACGGCCTTACCCTGACTTCTGCCGCGCCGGGTCAGAGTTGAGCCACCTCGGTGAGGAACCAGTCGACCAGATCGGCTGCACGACTACGTGCGGCGTCGGCCCTCTCCACCGTTTCAGCCAGCATCGCCTGTGGACTGACTCCGTTTGCAGCCAACTCCCCGGTGCCGTAGTCGAGCCAGTTGCTGATCAGCCGTGGGGTGACCTCTGGGTGAAACTGGGTACCGAGGCTCCGCCCGATACGAAAGGCCTGGGGACCAGAGTCGTTTCGGGCCAACTCAACAGCACCGTCTGGAACGGTGAATACGTCGAAGTGCCACTGGAACCACGGGCCGGCCGGGAGGGGAGAGCAGTCGATGGGTTCAATCCGGCACCAGCCGAACTCCGGTCGATCTATCCGGGTGATCGAACCGCCGAGTGCCTGAGAGATGACCTGCCCCCCGAAGCACATGCCCAGCACCGGGGTACCGGCGTCGTGGGCGGCCCGCACCATGTCGACCTCACGATGGATCCATGACCCGATCGGATCCGGGTCGGCCAGGGACCACGGTGACCCCGTGACCACCAGGGCGTCGTACCCGGTGGCATCCGGAAACGGCTTGTGCGAAACGGGGTCGTCGGGATCCTCGAGGACAAGGAACACCTCGAGTTCGAATCCACGCTCCTCGAGGTGGTAACCGACGCTCTCGGCCGGTCCGTGTTCATCGTGTTCGATAACGAGGGCGCGCACCCCCGGACTGTACCGCTGCCTCACGGCCGAGAGCCGTGTCAGGAGGGCCCGCTGGCTACCGTTCACACATGGCGACCGGCCCCGATGACCTGAGCGTGTACCCGCCACTACTCGATGCACCCTTTGGGCCGCGCGAGGGCAACCTGGTGAGGCCACTGGTAGACGGCTCTGTCGCCTTCGACCTGATTGCAGGGGCAGTTGAGGCCGCCGTGTCATCGGTATGGGTCTGTGTCGCCTTCGTCGAGACGACCGCCACGTTCCCCGGAGGGCGTGGCACCTTCCTCGACCTCATGGATCGGGCCACGGGTCGTGGGGTAGACGTGCGGGTCCTCTTCTGGCACCCCGAGGGCGAGGCGGCCCAGGCCGACGACACCCTTCCCGGTGACGAGAAGTCGTCTGCCCTTCTGGACGAACGCGACACGATCTGGCAGGCCCGCTGGGATGCCGTCGGCATGCGCTGCCAGCACCAGAAGGCCTGGCTGATGGATGCTGGTACCCCTGACGAGGTCGCGTTCGTCGGCGGAATCAACATCGGTACCGGGTCGATGGCTGGTCGGGACCACGATGAACCGGTTCGGCACGGCAGGTACGCCAACATCCACGACGTTCACTGCATGGTCAGGGGTCCCGCAGTCACCGATGTGCACGACAACTTCGTGATGCGCTGGAATGGCGCCTCGGAACGTGACCGGGAGAACGGCGCCTGGCCGGCGGCTGGTACAGACGACCTCGGTCCACCTGCGGGCCGGACCGCGTCGGCCGGTGACACGACCGCCCAGATAGTGCGCAGCGTCCTACCCGGCCTCTACCCCGAGTTGCCCGACGGGGAAAATAGCGTGCGTGCGCAGTACCTGGCGGCTATCGCCGCGGCGCGGGAGTACATCTACATAGAGGACCAGATCCTGCTCAGCCATGTGGTCCTGGTGGCGCTCGGAGAGGCGCTGGAGAGGGGGGTTGTGGTCGTGGCGCTGGTGCCCGGTGACCCCATGCCCGAACTTGCAGGGTACCGGGCGTTTCCGGGCATAGCCGCCGGCTACGACGCACTTGCCGCGCTCGCCGGCCATGCCGGATTCTGCCTGGCGGCACCGGCGGCCCGCAGGTCGTGGGGCTACGAGGAGATCTATGTCCACTCCAAGACAATGGTCGTGGACGACCGCTGGGCGACAATCGGCTCGGCAAACCTCATCTTCACCTCCTTCCAGGGCGATACCGAGATGAACGTGTCGTTCTGGGACGCCGAGGTGGTTCGTACCTTCAGGGTGCGCCAGATCGACGAACAGGGTGGGTTCCAGTCAGCGGCGATGAGTGGGCGTGAGGCCGTTGGGCGCCTCGCCGAGGTTGCCGGGGACAATGCAGGCCGACGTGCCAGGGGTGGGGACCTCGCCGGGTTCGCCTGTCGGATCGACCCAACCAGATGGGCAACCTGATCGCCCTCTCTCCAGTGGGAACCTGGGTATGCCCTGCGCCTGTCACATGGGATGCGTACCCTCCGGGCCATGGAACTAGTGACCCTCGCAGCCGTTCTCGTCGCCGCAGCGGCCGTGGTATGGGCGGTGCGCCGCGACAACTCCCCACAGACCGCTGAGCCGACCCTCGACGGGGCAGCACTCGCCCAACTGATAGGCGCCGAGGTCAAGGCACAGATGGGCGATGCGGCCGCCTCCGCCCTGCAGGCCAACAACGAGCAGTTCCTCACCCTCGCCACAGAGCGCATGAACGCCGTCCAGGCCCAGACAAAGGGCCTGCTTGATCCGTTTTCAAAGCAGATGGAGCAACTGGGCAGGACGGTCGGCGACCTCCGCTCTGCCCACGAACAGGACAAGGGGGCAGTCCAGAAGATGACCGGCGAGATGGGCCGTCAGATCACCGAGCTGACCTCGTCGACCATCACCCTTTCAGAGGCGCTCAGGTCGCCCACGGCGCGTGGGGCCTGGGGTGAGAACCAACTCCGCAACGTCATTGAGCTCTCGGGAATGGCGCGTTACTGCGACTACGACGAACAGTTCACCGGCGAGAACCGCGAGGGCTCACGCGGTCGCCCCGACGTGCGAGTCCGCCTGCCAAACGGAGCACACATAGCGGTCGATTCCAAGGTCCCCCTCGACGCATACCTTGATGCCCAGGCCGCGACCGACGCCGCAGAGGTCGAGGCGCACATGACCCGCCATGCTGCAGCGCTGCGCAGCCACGTGAAGCAGCTGTCCGGCAAGAAGTACTGGGAGCAGGATGACGGCCCCTCACCCGAGTTCGTGGTGCTCTTCGTACCCGGCGAGTCCTTCCTGGCCGACGCCCTGCGTTCCGATCACGCCCTCCTGAACGAGGCAATGGAGAAGCGTGTGCTCCTTGCATCGCCGGTGAACCTGCTCGCCCTGTTGTGGGCCGTGTCACGCGGCTGGCAGGAGGCCAGGGTCAGCGAACACGCCAGAGAGATCGCCGATCTGGGCCAGGAGCTCTACGACCGTGTCGGCGTCGTCCTGGGCCACGTCGACAAGACCGGCCGCGGCCTGGCCACGGCCGTCGGCGCGTTCAACGACCTGGTGGGTTCGGTCGACGGCAGGCTGCTCGTGACCATGCGCAAGTTCCCCGACTTGGGGGCCGGCTCGACAGAACTGCCTGTCGCCAGCGAGGTTGAGGCCCTGCCCCGTCACGTCCAGGCCAGCGAGCTCTCCGAGGCGCATGACGACGCGGACAGCAAGGAGTAGCCCTGTCCGCTGTCAGCGGTAGATCATGTTGAGCGTGTTCAGGGCCGTCTCGATCGTGGCGTCGTCGGACCATGTCTCGATCTCAGCGGCGGCCTTGGCGGCATTGAAGCCGACCAGAATCGGTTGGTCGGTCCACGGCACGGCGTTGTACCACTCCACGAAATGGCCCTTCGTCGAAGGTACGTATGAGATGAGGTCGGCCTGCTCATCCCAGAAGATCTCCGGGAAGCGGAGTACCACCTTGTTCATCAGGCCCATCCCGAGCATCTGCACAGCTGAGAGGGTGGAATGGGGCAGATCGGGGGTGAAGCGAATCCTCTCCCCCTTGAGGACCCCGAGGGGCACGGTCACGATGGCTGCGTCTGCGTCGAACCTGCCCTGTTCGGAGTCGACGACCACCCCGGGGCCACCGTGGTCCACGCTCGACACTGCTGTTTCGAGGCGGATGTCGAGACCCGCCGCCAGGCTCTCGATTATCGGGCGGTAGCCCGTGGTTGGCACTGCATCACCACCGCGGAAGGCTTTCCCGAAGAAGGCTGTCGCCATTGCCAACTTGTCCACGTCGGCCGGCCACCAGTGCTCGATCTCAGAGGTGATGAGGAAGTCGAACCACCTCTGTTCCTCTGCGTTCAGTCGTTCCCTGATGGGTGCCAACTCGGGCCCCATCGCGTGCGTCGACGAACTCGACAGGGCGGCATCAACCATGGCCTCGTACAGATGATCGAGTCGGCTCCAGTCCATTAGGGAGCCATCGGTGTCGTAGAGGACGGAGTTGTCGTAGTCCGTGTGAACAAGGGTGATGTCGAGGGAGTCGGCTAGTTCGGCGAGAGGGTTGCCCCTGACACCGTGGATCCACGAACCCCCCAGATCAACAGGTGCGTCACCCATGTCGTCGGTCCAGACCCGTCCGCCGATCCGGCCCCTTGCCTCGACCACGACCGCATCGGAGCCGGCGTCAACCAGTGCCTGCGCGGCCCCGAGGCCCGCTGCGCCGGCACCTACCACCACGACTGAACGGTAACCGTGGCCTTCGAGCACCTGTGATGCTGCTCGCCGCCCGGAGCTGAGGGCTCCGTGGACTGTGCCCGGGTAGTCGGAGTCGGTTGCCTCTCCAGCGAGGAACAGGCGATCACCGATCGGTCTTGCGAGCGCCGCCCGCGATGTTGCCGAAGTACCAGCCGGCAGGTACGAGTAGGAGCCGAGCGACCAGGGGTCGGCGCCCCAACGGGTCACCCGCCAGTGGGTGGGGTCGGGGATCGTGCGCGGGCCGGTGGCCTCGACGGGTGGTGCGGTCGAATCCGAGCCGGTACGGGGAGGCGTCGTTGCGCAGCCTGTTGCAAGGGCCAATCCTCCTAGGCCCGCCGCGGCCAGGAACGACCGACGTGACAAGGCTGCGTTATGCGGCTGGGGCGACATTCGCTCAGGCTCCGACCCTGCGTCCAGGCGGGATTGAGGCAGCCTCGGCAAGGGCTCTGGCCAGTTCGTCAAAGCCTGTGCCGACAGTTGCGACCGTGAGTCGCAGGTGCGGAACTGTTCCGGAACTGACCATGAAGGGGCTGCCCGGTGCGGCACCGATTCCCTGGGCGGACAGGGCGACCAGGGCGTTTGTCTCGTCTCCGACCTCGAGCCACAGGTTGATTCCCGATTTGCCGGGCACGGTCACCCCGTGAGCCCGGAGGCTGTTGATGAGCGATGACCTGCGTGCTGCGTAGGTGGCTGCTGCTTCGGCAACGGTGTCGGCCGTGGCCTGGGTTGTGAGCAGTTGGAGAAGCACTCCCTGAAGCAGCCGGCTGCTCCATGCCGGGCCCAGTTGGCGGCGGTGGACCATGGCCTCGATGACCGGTCCGGATCCTCCCACGGCGGCCAGGCGCAGGTCGGGGCCGTAGGCCTTGGAGAAGCTGCGTATGTGGACGACCCGGTCAGGCAACCGGGTCCCGAGGCTGTGAAGGGTCGAACCTGACACTTCACCCGAGTGGTCATCCTCGATGATCAACAGGTCGGACCCTTTCAAGAGGTCTGCCAGCTGGTCGACCCTCTCAGCGTCGTGGCTCCAACCCGTCGGGTTGTGGGCGCGGGGCTGAAGGACCAGGAGGTTGGGATCCATGGCAAGGCCATGGGCGAGGGAGTCCGGGTCGAGGCCGCCTTCAACCATCTGGACCGGGATCAACTCGGCGCCAGCCAACTCGAGCATGTCGATGGTCGGGGGGAATCCGGGATCTTCCACGAGCACCCTGTCTCCGTAGTTGACCGTTTCGGCGATGATCCGGTCGAGGGCGTCGAGAGCCCCGTCTACCACGGTCAGCGCCTCGGGCTCGAATGGCCAGCGTTGCCGGAGCACCTCGGACAGTGTCGGGAGGGTGGGTTGGTCCAGGTAGCTCGAGACCGGTGGTTCGTCCCTGAGTGCAGCCAGGGCAGGTCCCAGCGGCGGCAGCAGGGTCGGATCCGGGGTACCGGTGCTGAGGTCCAGCCTGTAGGTGTGCGGGTTGACGGGTACCTGCCAGAAGCGCCCCGGGTCCTCAGGTTGGCGGCGGGCCCGTACGAAGCTTCCGCGGCGGCCCTCTGTTGTGAGAAGGCCTGCGTGGTGGAGGCGGCGCCATGAGTCGGCGACGACAGAGGGGCTCACGTTGAGGTTTCGGGCAAGTGCCCGCACTGTCGGCAGGCGGTCGCCGCTCGGAATGTTCCCGTCGCTGATCAGCCTGCCAATTGCAGAGGCGATGTCGGCTGGTCCGGTGCTGGTGCCGACTGCGTTCGTGATGGCGGTGAGTGCGGGTTCGGTCATGTTCCTGGATTTCGGGTCACAGGGGTAGTAGCAACTCCCGATGAAATATTTGTGTGTTACAAAGAATGGATTGTATGCACAACGATTTGGTAATACTGTCGCACAACACGGCATAGGGCAACCGCGGCGGCATGAACCGTCGGCGGAACCAGGCCACGGAGGAGAACCCAATGGCGAACGAGGTACGCGCGGCAATGGTCCAGACGGCCTGGACCGGTGACAAGGAGTCGATGATCGATCTCCACGAGCAGTACATGCGTGAGGCGGCAGCAGCAGGAGCGCGGGTCATGTGCTTCCAGGAGCTCTTCTACGGCCCTTATTTCTGCCAGGTGCAGGAAACCGAATACTACGAGTACGCCGAGGCCATTCCAGATGGTCCGACCACCAAGCGGTTCCAGGAGCTGGCAGCAGAACTGGGCATGGTCGTGGTCCTTCCCATGTACGAGAAGGAACAGGAGGGCCTGCTCTACAACACGGCGGCCGTCATCGACGCCGACGGCACCTACCTGGGCAAGTACCGCAAGACCCACATCCCCCAGGTCAAGGGCTTCTGGGAGAAGTTCTACTTCCGCCCCGGCAACCTCGGTTACCCGGTGTTCGACACCGCCGTTGGCAAGGTCGGCGTCTACATCTGCTACGACCGGCACTTCCCCGAGGGTTGGCGGGCGCTCGGCCTGAACGGCGCACAGATCGTGTTCAACCCGTCGGCGACCAGCCGGGGCCTCTCGTCGTACCTGTGGCAACTGGAACAGCCGGCCTCGGCCGCAGCCAACATGTACTTCGTCGGTGCCATCAACCGCGTCGGCATCGAGGCGTTGGGCGACAACGACTTCTACGGGACCACCTATTTCGCCAACCCGCGTGGGCAGTTCGTTGGTGATGTCTGTTCCGACCAGGACGCCGAGTTGATTGTCCGCGATCTGAACCTCGACATGGTGGACGAGGTCCGCAACCAGTGGGCCTTCTACCGTGATCGCAGGCCTGACATGTACGGCCCGCTGACCTCCGCCTGAGGGCGACCCACCACTACCTGTCGGAGAAGTTGACCATGGCGACCAATTCTGAACTGCTTGATCGGCACCAGGCGGTGCTTCCATCCTGGCTGGCGCTCTACTACGACCCGCCCATCTCAATGGACCATGGTGAAGGACGCCACGTGGTCGACGTGGAGGGAAACCGCTACCTGGACTTCTTCGGCGGAATCCTCACGACCAGCATCGGATACAACGTTCCAGAGGTGACCAGGGCGGTCCAGGATCAGGCCTCAAAGGTCCTCCACTCGTCGACCCTGTACCTCTCCGAGCCGATGATCGAGTTGGCCGAGCTGGTTGCCGACCTGTCGGGGATCCCGGATGCAAGGGTGTTCTTCACCACCTCGGGAACCGAAGCCAACGACGCTGCGCTCCTGTTGGCAACTACCTACCGGAAGTCCAACCAGATCCTGGCCCTGCGCAACAGCTACCACGGCCGTTCCTTCAGCACCATCGCCATCACGGCGCAACGGGCCTGGTCGCCGACCAGCGTTAGCGGCCTCTCGGTCAACTACGTGCAGGGCGGCTACCGCATGCGCAGCCCCTTCAGGGCCCTTGACGACGATGCGTATACGACCGCCTGCGTCGAGGACCTGGTCCAGGTGTTCGACATGATGACGTCAGGCGACGTGGCGGCGATGATCGCCGAGCCCATCCAGGGTGTCGGTGGCTTTGCAGTTCCGCCGGACGGTTTCTTCGGAGCCATGAAGAAGGAACTCGACAACCGTGGTGTCCTCTTCATCTCCGACGAGGTCCAGACCGGATGGGGCCGGACCGGAGACAACTTCTGGGGATACCAGGCCCACGGGATCACGCCCGACATCCTCACGTTCGCCAAGGGGGTCGGAAACGGCCTGGCCCTCGGAGGAGTTGTCGCCAGCGCCGAGGTGATGAACTCCCTCCCGGCAAACTCGCTCTCCACCTTCGGAGGCAACCCGCTGAGCAGCGCAGGGGCGCTTGCGACCATCCGCTACATGCTGGACCATGACCTCCAGGGAAACTCGAAGCAGATGGGTGGCCGGCTGGTAGAGCACCTTGCTCCGGCGGCCGAGGCATGTCCGTCCGTGGGCGAACTGCGGGGCCGCGGCCTGATGCTGGCCTTCGAGATGGTGTGTCCCGGAACCAACGAACCGGATGCCGATGCAGCGGCCCGCCTCCTCGAGGCGGCCAGGGCACGCGGCGTGCTGATAGGCAAGGGTGGCCTCTACGGCAACGTGCTTCGCATTGCACCGCCGATGACGGTCACCGCAGACGAGATCGACGAAGCCGGCGAGGTCATAACAGCAGCGCTCGGTTCGTTGACAGTTGCTGGCTGAGGCTGGACGCCACGGCCTGAGCGGACAAACATGTTGATGGAACGAACGGGAGGCAGGAAATGACGATCCTCATCAAGAACGGAACTGTTGTGAGCCCGACAGGGCGTCACGAGGCAGATGTGCTGGTCGACGACCAGCAGATTGCCGCGGTGCTCCAGCCCGGTAGTGATGCGGCGGCATCAGCCGAGAGTGGTGCCGAAAAGGTGATCGACGCAGCCGGTAAGTACGTCGTGCCCGGAGGCATCGACGCCCACACCCACATGGAGTTGCCATTTGGCGGCACCTTTGCATCCGACACCTTTGAGATCGGCACCCGGGCGGCCGCATGGGGCGGGACCACCACCATCATCGACTTCGCCGTGCAGCGTGACGGCGAGAACGTGAGGGAGTCGCTTGACGCATGGCTCGCCAAGGCCGAGGGCGAGTGTGCAATCGACTACGGGTTCCACATGATCCTCGGCGGTGTCGACGATGCGGCCCTCAAGGAGATGGACAACCTCGTCGGTGAGGGAATAACCAGCTTCAAGCTGTTCATGGCCTACCCGGGTGTCTTCTACAGCGACGACGGACAGATCCTGCGGGCCATGCAGAAGGCATCCGACAACGGTGGCCTCATCTGCATGCATGCCGAGAACGGCATAGCCATCGACGTGCTGGCCGAGCAGGCTGCCGCCCGCGGCCAGACCGATCCCGTCTACCACGGCATCACACGACCGCCGGCCCTTGAGGGCGAGGCAACAAACAGGGCCATCCAGCTGGCACTGGTTGCCGGTGCCCCGGTCTACTTCGTGCACCTCTCTGCCAGCGAGGCCCTGGTAGCGGTGGCGGCGGCCCGCAATGACGGCCACAACGTGTTCGCCGAGACCTGCCCCCAGTACCTCTACCTGAACCTCGAGGACCACCTGGGCCTGCCGGGCTTCGCTGGAGCTGGCTACGTCTGCTCACCACCGTTGCGGACCAAGGCGCACACCCACCACACCGACCTGTGGCGCGGCCTGCGCACCAACGACCTGGCCGTCGTGTCCACCGACCACTGCCCGTTCTGCATGAAGGACCAAAAGGAGCTGGGCCTCGACGACTTCAGGGCGATTCCCAACGGGATCGGTGGAGTCGAGCACCGCATGGACCTCATCTACCAGGGCGTGGTCATGGGCGAACTGTCGCTTGAACGCTGGGTTGAGACCTGCTCAACGACGCCCGCACGCATGTTCGGCCTCTATCCCCAGAAGGGTGTGATAGCCCCCGGATCCGATGCAGACATCGTCCTCTACGATCCGAACGGTTCAACAACGCTGTCGGTGGACACCCACCACATGAGCATGGACTACTCAGCCTATGAGGGTGTCGAGATCGACGGTCGGGTCGACACGGTGCTCTCCAAGGGCAAGGTGCTCATCGCCGACGACGCCTACCACGGTGCGAAGGGCGATGGTGCCTACCTGCGCCGTGGCCTCTCCTCGTACCTCCTCTGACGGTCTGCAGGCGTCCACGACCGGCACAGAGACCACGATCCACGTTCAGACCTCTCAGGAGTAACCCATGTTGCAGATTCAGCACCTGATAGACGGCGAAGCCGTCGAGTCGGGTTCAGGCCGGGTGGGACCGGTGTTCAACCCGGCCACCGGCGAACAGACTGGTCAGGTCGACCTGGCATCGGTTACCGAGGTGGATGCCACCGTGGCGTCCTCCAAGGCGGCGTTTGCCGAGTGGAGAAACGTGTCGATCGCACGGCGCACCAAGTTGCTCTATACCTTTCGGAACCTGGTCGTTGAGAACGCCGACGAGATAGCCTGGCGACTGACCGCAGAACACGGCAAGGTCGGAGACGACGCGCGTGGTGAGGTCGCCAGGGGCATCGAGAACATCGAGTTCGCATGCGGATTCGCCCATACCCTGGAGGGTCGTTACAGCGAACAGGCCTCCACCGGGGTGGACGTCTATACCGTTCGCCAGCCCGTGGGCGTATGCGCCGGCATCACCCCCTTCAACTTCCCCGCCATGGTGCCACTCTGGATGCTTCCGAACGCCGTGGCCTGTGGCAACACGTTCATCCTGAAGCCCTCCGAGCGGAACCCCTCAGCGCCCCGGTTCGTCGTCGAACTGGCCCAGGAAGCGGGCTTTCCGCCCGGTGTCATCAACCTCGTCAACGGAGACAAGGAGGCGGTCGACAGGCTGCTCGAACACCCCGATGTTGGGGCGGTCAGCTTCGTGGGTTCCACCCCGATCGCCCGCTACGTGTACTCGACCGGTACCGCCAACGGCAAGCGCATCCAGGCCCTTGGTGGGGCCAAGAACCACATGATCGTGCTGCCCGACGCCGACTTGGGCCTGGCTGCCGATGCCGCTGTGTCAGCCGCCTACGGGTCAGCCGGAGAGCGCTGCATGGCCGTGTCAGTCGTCGTGGCTGTAGGTGACATTGCAGAACCACTGGTTGAGGCGATAAAGGTGCGGATGGAGAAGCTGGTAATCGGGCCCGGTGATGACCCTGCATCTGAGATGGGGCCGCTCATCACCGCTGAGCACCGCGACCGGGTAGCCGGATACGTGGGATCCGGTGCCGCCGACGGTGCCGACGTCGTAGTTGACGGTCGCGACCAGGCCTTTGACGGAAGCGGCTTCTTCCTCGGTGTCTCGCTGCTCGACAGGGTGACAACCGACATGTCGGTCTACCGGGACGAGGTCTTCGGCCCGGTCCTGTCGGTGGTGCGTAGCGACGGCTACGCCGAGGCGGTCAAGCTGATCGCCGACAACGCGTACGGCAACGGAGCCGCCATCTTCACCCGTGACGGTGGCGCTGCACGACAATTCCAGGGCGATGTCGAGGCCGGCATGGTCGGTATCAACGTCCCGATACCGGTGCCTGTCGGCTACCACTCGTTCGGTGGCTGGAACGACTCCTTCTTCGGTGACACGACCATGTACGGGCCCGAGGGGATGCGGTTCTACACGCGGCCCAAGGTCGTGACCAGCCGCTGGCCGGACCCGTCCACGAGCAGCGTGGACCTGGGCTTTCCCAGGAACGACTGATCACAGGACCAGGCAGGACAGAACGGAACGGGAGTCGACACGACAGCAAGGTCGTGTAAAGGGGGAGATGATGGACTTCGGGGTGGTAATGCAGACCGATCCGCCGGCAGGGCGGGTCATCGAGTTGACCAGGCGCGCTGAGGGCCTCGGCTTCACCTACGCGTACACCTTTGACAGCCATGTGCTCTGGCAGGAGCCGTACGTCATCCACAGCCAGATGCTGGCTGTCACCGAAACAATGGTCGTCGGCCCCATGGTCACCAACCCGGGAACCCGCGACTGGACCGTGACGGCCTCGGTCTTCGCCACCCTCAACGACATGTACGGCGAGCGCACGGTGTGCGGAATCGGGCGTGGCGACTCGGCCATGAGGGTCATCGGAAACAAGCCGTGCAACCTGGCCACCCTCGAGGAGTCGATGGGCGTCATCAAGGGGCTCGCCGAGGGTGAAGAGGTCGACTACAACGGAACCCGCCAGAAGTTCCCGTGGCGATCCGGTGGATCGTTGCCAATGTGGATGGCCGGCTACGGACCAAAGGCGCTGGCCCTTTGCGGCAGGGTCGCCGATGGGTTCGTGTTGCAGTTGGCCGACCCCCAGATTGCAGAATGGACCATCGGCGCCGTGCGTGCTTCAGCTGAGGAGGCCGGCCGCGACCCCGACGACATCTACATCTGCGTCGTCGCTCCTGCATACGTGGGAGACGACATCGCCCACCAGCGCGACCAGGTGAGGTGGTTCGGCGGCATGGTCGGAAACCACGTTGCAGATCTTGTGACCCGGTACGGGACCGAGGGAACTGCGGTGCCTGCCGCCCTGACCGACTACATCGAGGGGCGCAAGGGGTACGACTACAGCGACCACGGCAGGGCCGGCGCGGAACACACCGACTTCGTACCCGACGAGATCATCGACAGGTTCTGCATCCTCGGCACCGAATCCGCCCACATCGAACGCCTCGAGGAACTTCGGGACCTCGGGGTCGACCAGTTCGCCGTGTACCTCATGCACGACCAGCAGGATGAGACCCTTGACGCATACGGCCAGCGGATCATCCCCGCTATGGGCTGACTGGTGACCTGTTGATGTCCGCTCGATCCGAAACCGCGACGAAGGCCCTGCGGAGCGTGGTCACCGCGGCGCTGGCGATCATCCTGATCGTCCTCGTCTGGGAGGGCTACAAGTGGACCGGTCAGCAGACAGGTGGCACCTGGCCCGGTACCGGAATCGAACTGCCGGTCTCAACCGATGACATCATCATGCCGCACGCATCAGACATCGCGGCAGAGTTGGTTTCTGACATCCGCGACGGCCGATCCACGCTGCCGCTCAGCGTGTTCCTCCTGAAGAAGGCGTGGTTCACACTCCAGGAGGCGGCGATCGGATTCTTCCTGGGCTCGGTCATCGGAATCGGCCTGGCAGTGCTGATGCTGCGGTGGCGCGTGGCCGAACGTGGCCTCCTGCCGTGGATCAACGTGTCCCAGACGGTTCCGCTCATCGCCCTGGCACCGATCATCGTCACGTGGGGTCGCAACCAGGGACTGCCCGACATCGTGAGCATCTCCCTCATCTCCACCTACCTCACCTTCTTTCCGGTCGCCGTGAGCGCCCTGCGTGGCCTTCAGTCACCCGATTCGGCTCACGTGGAGTTGATGCGCTCCTATGCGGCCCCGTGGCGAACCACCCTGTTCAAGCTGCGCCTCCCGGCAGCGCGCCCCTACCTGTTTCCGGCATTCAAGATCGCGGCGACGCTCAGCGTCGTCGGGGCGATCGTCGGCGAGATCTCCATCGGAACCAAGACGGGCCTCGGTCGAGCAATCCTGGAGTTTGCACAGCGGTACGCGGTCTGGCCAGAGCGCCTCTATGCCTCGGTGGTGGGAGCAGCCGTACTTGGCCTGTTCGTGTTCGGAATGATCAGCCTGGCCGAGCGTCTGGTTCTGCGTCGGACCGACGAGGTCGTGGCATGAGCACGGGCGCAGACACCCCAGCGGTCCAGGTCGACGACGTCGACATGGTCTTCAACGAGGGGAGTGGGGGTGAGGTCGCGGCCCTGTCGGGAATCAACCTCACCATCCGGGCAGGTGAGTTCGTCACGCTCATCGGTCCGTCCGGCTGCGGAAAGTCCACGTTCCTGAGGCTCGTGGCAGACCTGCTGACACCGACAGCGGGCAGCATCTCGGTCTTCGGGCAGTCGGCGCATGAGTCCAGGACGGGGCAGGACTACGGCATGGTCTTCCAACATGCCGGCCTGTTCGACTGGAGGAAGGTGAAGGCCAACATCGAGTTGCCCCTGGAGTTGAGGGGCTGGTCGAAGGCCGATCGGGCGGCCAGATCGGCAGAGATGCTGGACCTGGTCAAGTTGGACGAGTTCGGCGACCTCTACCCGCGCCAACTCTCGGGAGGAATGCAGCAGAGGGTCTCAATCGCTCGCGCGCTGTCGTTTGAGCCGCGGCTGCTGCTCATGGATGAGCCGTTCGGGGCACTCGACGAGATGACCCGTGAACACATGCAGAGTGAGCTGTTGAGGATCTGGGGAGAAACCGGAACCACGGTCGTCTTCGTCACCCACTCGATCTCCGAGGCGGCGTTCCTCTCCAACCGGGTGATCGTCCTTTCTCCCCGCCCGGGCCGCGTCCACTCCATCATCGACGTGGACCTCGGCGAGCGAACCCCGGACACCAGGGAGGACCCTGACTTCTTCACCGCTGCAACAACCATCCGGGAGGCACTGCGATCCGTGGGGGGTGCCGTGTGAACCTGCGTCAACTCCGCCAGCGTGCCAGCGCCCTCGGTCCAGCCGTAGTTGTCGGTGCCTCCGGCTTCGCCCTCTGGGAGGGAGCTGTCAGGGCGTTCGGGATCAGCGAGTTCCTGCTGCCCAAGCCCACCTCGATAGGAGCTGAGTTGCTGGCTGAGTGGCCGGTCCTGCGTCACGCGGGCTGGGAGACCGGGCAGATAGCTGTGAGCGGCCTGCTCATCGGCATTCTGGCCGGTGTGCTCCTGGCGATGTTCACGACGAGATTCAGGATGTTGAACGAGGGTCTCACGCCGCTGGCGGTGGCGGTGAACGCCACCCCCATCGTGGCGCTGGCCCCGATATTCAACGCCTGGTTCGGGATCACCGGCACCTTGAGCAACCAGGCCGTGGTCATCGCCGTGGTGTTCTTTCCTGTATTCATCAACACGGCGAAGGGCCTGACAGAGGTACATCCCGACGAGATCGAGTTGATGCGTTCCTACGCTGCGGGAGAGTGGACGATCATGAGAGAGGTGCGTGTCCCCAACGCACTGCCGTTCTTCGCCAACGCCCTCAGGGTGGTTGCTCCCCTGTCGGTGATTGCCGCAATCGTCGCCGAATACTTCGGTGGACCCCAGGATCGCATCGGAAACGTGATCACATCAAGTGCCGGTTTCGCCCGGTACGACGTTGCATGGGCCGCAATTGCGGTTGCATCGGCGGTCGGCCTGGCCCTGTTCGCTGCAGCCCTACTAGTTGAGCGTGTAAGCATGCCTTGGCGCCTCGCTGTGGGGGGCAGTGATTCAAACAACAATCCCGGGAGGGAAAAATGAAAAGACAGTTGACAACCCGAGTCGTGGGGCTGGTGGTGGCGATGACCCTCGTCGCCGCAGCCTGTGGTTCGGACGACGCAGCAGTGGGGACCGGCGACTGTGATTCGGTCGACCAGGTCAGCCTGCAGTTGCAGTGGGTTACCCAGGCTCAGTTCGCGGGTTACTTCGCTGCAGTTGACCAGGGAATCTACGACAAGTACTGCCTGGACGTGACCGTCCGCGAAGGCGGAGTCGACATCGCTCCGCAGCAGCAACTGGCATCTGGAGCAAGCGACTTTGCGGTTTCATGGGTGCCCAAGGCGCTCGTGTCCCGTGAGGAGGGCATGGACATCGTCAACGTCGCCCAGGTGTTCCAGCGTTCCGGAACCCTTCAGGTCTCGTGGGCCGATTCCGGTATCAACGAGCCTGCCGACCTGGCCGGCAAGGTTGTCGGCAACTGGGGCTGGGGCAACGAGTTCGAGCTCCTTGCCGGTTCGCGCAAGGCGGGTCTCGACCCGAGTTCCGACTACGAGCTGGTACAGCAGAGCTTTGACATGCTCGCCCTGTTGACAGGTGAGATCGACGCCTCGCAGGCGATGATCTACAACGAGTACGCACAGGTGCTCGAGGCAACGAACCCGGCGACCGGCGCCCTGTACACGGCCGATGACCTCTCGGTAATCAACTGGAACGACGTCGGTACGGCGATGCTCCAGGATGCCATCTGGGCCGATGGCGCCAGGCTGGCCAACGACGAGGGCTACGCGGACATCACGAAGCGCTTCGTGGCCGGCTCGCTCGAGGGTTGGGCCTACTGTCGCGACAACAGCGCAAGCTGTGTCGACATCGTCCTGGCCAACGGTTCCGCCCTGGGTGCATCCCACCAGGCGTGGCAGATGAACGAGATCAACGGACTCATCTGGCCGTCACCAGACGGCGTCGGCATGATGGTCAAGGGCCTCTGGGACCAGACCATCGGCGTTTCCACCAGCGAGTCGATCCTGTCATCGGCACCGGACTCGGGTGCGTACACGACCGAGTACGCCGAGGCGGCGCTCGACATCATGAGCGGTCGTGGTATGGACACCACAGGCAAGAACTGGCGGCCCAGCACCGTCAAGTTGAACCCGGGCGGCGAGTAGCCGTCCAACCTCCCGGGTGAACCGGGCGGCCTGTCCTGCACTGCAGGCTCAGGCCGCCCGGCTCCCGGGTGTGCCCGCCTCGGCTACACGCTCCTCACCCACCTAGCGTGGGCTGACCAGCCGAGGCGAGGGGTAGTTGGTGGAACAGCATGATCCTGTCCAGGTCGGCCGTCGTGCCTGGATGGCCCTAGCTGTGTCAACCTTGGCGGCGCTGCTAACCGTCATTGACATCTCGATAGTGAACGTGGCGTTTCCGTCGATCCGGCGTGATCTGGGTGCCACCGAGGCTGGTCTCTCCTGGGTGCTATCGGGCTACTCGGTGGCCGTTGGTGCCTTCCTCCTCCTGGCCGGCCGGATGGCCGACAAAGAGGGTCGACGTCGCCTCTTCATGATCGGCGTCGCCGTGTTCATCGTTGGTTCACTTGCGTCCGGGCTGGCGCCGTCCACCGGTTGGTTGATTGCCGCAAGGGTGGTCCAGGGGATCGGTGGCTCGATTCTCAGCCCTGCCTCCCTGTCCATGGTCCTTCCAGAGTTCCCACAGGAGCGCCACTCGACGGTCATTGGGGTCTGGGGGGCGTCTGCAGCACTGGGTGCGGCGATCGGGCCGTCCTTCGGGGCGGTTCTGCTCGACACCCTCTCCTGGCGGTGGGTGTTCCTCGTGAACGTTCCGATTGGGTTGCTGATCCTTGTCCTGACACCCCGATTCGTCCACGAGTCGAGGGACCCGGAGGCAACTGGGCGCTTTGACCTACTCGGCGTGCCCGCCGGGACACTGGGGGTGGCGTTACTCCTGTTGGCCGTGGTCCAGGGGGGCGACTGGGGGTACCGGTCCGATCTGGCTCTTCTCACAGCAGCAGTGGGCCTGGTCTTTGTAGGGGTCCTCGTCTACCGCTCGATGGTCCACCCGCGCCCGCTTCTGGACCTCGAGCTGTTTCGGTTTCGGTCCTTCTGGTCTGCTGCCACCGGGCAGGTCTTTTTTGGGACAGCGTTCATCGCCATAGTCCTGTTCAACACCCTGCTGCTCCAGGAGTTGTGGGGCTGGTCGGCCCTGGCCGCCGGGTTCGGGGTGGTTCCCGGCCCCGCCCTGGCGGCGATCCTCGGTGGCCCCGTGGGTTCGATTGCGGATCGGGTCGGCCACAGGAACCTACTGGTCATCGGTAGTCTCTCGGCAGCTGCCTCCCCGCTGCTCCTTTTGACGAGGGTAGGTATGGATTCCAACTATCTGGGGGCCATGCTGCCGGCGTCTCTCTTCCTCGGTGTTGGTGTGGCCTGTTCGTTCGCCACCTTTGCCTCGCTGGGCCTCAAGGAGGTACCGACCACCCGGTATGCCACCGCCAGCGCCACGCTCCGCACGACATCACAGGTTGGCTTTGCCAGCGGTGTGGCAATTGCGATAGCGGTGTTCCAGGCGGGAACTGACCAGGGATTCCTGATGGCATTCGACCGGGCGTGGACGTTCATGGCGGTGACGTTGTTGGCCGGTGCGGCGTTCTGCGCTGTGGCGTGTCCTTCGAGGGACCAGGTTCGTGGCCTGGCTGCCCGCTAGCCGGGCAATTGGTCAGGCTGGTGTTCCGAGGCTGACCGGAAGTGTTCCGCGACCCCTCAGGATAATCCGGGGGTTGATAGTCGGTTCTTCGGCGACGGACAGTTCGGGGAACCGCCGGACAAGTCGGGAGATGGCGATCTCGCCCTCCATGCGGGCCAGGGCGGCGCCCAGGCAGTGATGTACTCCGCTCCCGAACGAGAGGTGTCGTGCGGCGTCGCTACGGGTCAGGTCCAGGTCTGAGGCACTGTCTCCCCAGAAGGACTCGTCCCTGTTGGCGCTGCCCAGAGCTGTCAGGACCCACTCGTCTGCTGCCACCTCGACGTCGCCGATCACCGAGTCTTGTGTGAGATGTCTGCCTGAGGTCTGTACCGGGCTGTCGTAGCGGAGCAGTTCCTCGGTCATGGTCTCGTCGTCGACCTGCCCGGTGCGTGCCAGCTCAAGTTGGTCGGAGTGGCGGAGCAGGGCGTGGGTGCCGTTGCCGATCAGGTTCACGGTTGTCTCGTGGCCGGCGACGAACAGCAGGCCGACCATGGAGAGAAGCTCGTCGCTGTCAAGCCGATCACCCTCCTCCTCAACCTGGATGAGACCAGTGAGAAGGTCGTCGGCCGGTTCGCGCCGCTTCCACTCAATGGCGTCTGTCAGGTAGGTGTCCATCTTGTGGCCGGCGTCCACCGCGGCGGTCACCTGTTCAGGGGTGAGGAACGGTTCAAGGGTCTGGGTGAGGGCCCCGGACCACTCCCTCACCTTGGCGGTGTCGGCCTCTGGGAGGCCCAGCATCGTGTGGATGACGGTGAAGGGAACCACGAACGCGTAGTCGGCGATCAGGTCGATCGTCTCGTGGCCCGCCAGCTCGTCAAGGAGGGATTCGACGATGGTCTCGGTCTGGGTCCTCATATTGTTGATGGACCGGGGCGTGAACGTGCGCTGGACCAGCTTGCGGAGTCTGGTGTGGTCAGGTGGGTCCAATCCCAGAATCGAGGGCGCCCTCTCCGTTCGCCTCTTCTCCAGCGGCTCCATGTATTCGGGGATTTCCTCGGGGTGACTGGAGCGCCTCACGGATGTTGTCGGGTCGCGTAGGACCTGGAAGGCATCGTCGTAGCGGGAGACGATCAGCGGTCCGAGCGGTGTGCGGTGGACCGGGTCCTCGGCCCGCAGGCGCGCGTAGTGGGGATAGGGGTCGCTGAGGAAGTCGGGGTCGAGCGGGTTCCACGAGGGTGCATCGGTCATGTAGGTCCATTCTCGCCCAGCTCCGGCCTCAAGACTCCATCCGGGATCCCGAGCCGTGTCCCGTGGGATGGTTGTCTCAGTGCTTCAGGCCTGCAAGCGCCTTCTGGCGCCAGTCCTCGGTGGTGTCAACGGCGTTGAACGTGAAGCAGTGGATGCCTGTGATGTCCAGATCGGCTGCCCTCTTCGACAGGGGGCCAATCAGCTTGTTGGGGTTGTAGCCACCCGGCGAGAGCAGCCGAATGACCGATGAGCGGTTCTTCTTCAGGTAGCGGGCCGAGTGGCCGATGCCGAGGCGGATCGAGATGGTGAGGAGCCGTGTGCGGTCCACCGCGCCGGGTACCCCCAGGTAGCAGGGAAGGGTTACGCCAGCGGCGCGTCGTTCCACCAGCCAGTTCCCGATCTTCTGGTGGTCAAAGCACATCTGGGTTGACATGTATCCCTCTAGGCCAGCCTCGGCGATGAGTTCCTGCTTTTCCAGAAGGGCGTCTACGAGGGCGTCATCTGGGATGGTGTCATGTCCATCGGGGTAGGAACCGATGCCCACCACGTCAATGTCTGGCTTTCGGCCCAGGAATGAGCGCAGAAAACCGGCAGCGTCGGTGAATGGGCCGTGCGGCTCGGTGTCGCCACCGATGACGAACACCTTCCTGATCCCGAGCCCGGTTATTCGGGCGACGAGTTGGTCCACGTGGGCCTCGCCCTCGACCATCCGGGCTGCAATGTGGGGAATGGTGGCGAAGCCGTAGTTTCCCAGTTGTTCACACAGGTCGAGGGTGTCTTCGACTGTCCTGACGGGGGAGCAGGTCATCGAGACCGTTGAACCGGTCGGAATGAAGCGGATCTGGTCCTCAAGGTTCCCGAGTGGGATCAACTCGAAGGTCATGCCCTCGAGCAGATGCCTGTGGACGTCACGGTCGCTCTTTGACCTGATGGATCGGCGACCCTTCGGTTCCTTTGGCGGTACCGGGGTGGAGTCCTGCGTGGTCGTCAACTCAGTCCCACGATCTCGCCGTTGTCGTCGATGTCGATGCTGGCGGCAGCGGGCGACCTTCCGAGGCCTGGCATGGTCCGCACGTCTCCACAGATCGGGTAGATGAAGCCGGCGCCGACGCTGGCCCGAACCTCCCTGACGGGTAGACGCCAGCCGGTGGGTGCGCCCTTGAGCGCGGGATCCGAGGAGATCGAGAGGTGGGTCTTGGCGATGCAGATCGGCAGATCTCCGAAGCCGTTGGCCTCGTAGGTGTCGATCTGCTTGTCGGCCTGGGCTGAGAAGTCGACTCCGTCGGCTCCGTAGATCTTGTCTGCGACGGTCCGGATCTTGTCTCGCAGCGGCATCTCATCGGGGTAGAGGACGGCGAACTCGCTTGGCTCCTCACATGCCTCGGCCACCGCTGCCGCGAGGTCTGCGGCGCCGGCACCCCCGTCGGCGAAGTGGGTGGACACTGCGGCCCTGGCGCCGTACTCGTCGGCTATCTCATGGATTGCCGCAATGTCGCCGTCGTGGTCGCCGGGGAAGGCGTTGATGGCGACAACGGGTGACACGCCGTGGACCGCCATGTTCTCCAACTGCTTGCGCAGGTTGTCGCCGCCCTGGTGGACCTCGTCGGGGTTCTCCGCCAGCAGCGCCTCTGGTAGGGGCTTGCCGGCGATGATCCGGTGGTTCCCTGAGTGCGCCTTGAGCCCGCGGACCGTGGCTACCAGCACGGCCGCATCTGGGGCGATGCCCGAGATGCGACACTTGATGTTGAAGAACCGTTCGGCACCCATGTCGGCGCCGAAGCCGGCCTCGGTCAGGAGGTAGTCGCCGGTTCGGATGCCGATCTGGTCGGCGATGATCGATGAGTTGCCGGTGGCGACGTTTCCGAACGGCCCACAGTGGACCAGCGCCGGTGTGCCCTCGAGGGTCTGCATCAGGTTGGGCTTGATGGCCTCTTTCAGGATCACCGTCATGGCGCCGGCCACCTGGAGGTCCTCGGCTGTCACCGGGGTACCGCCCGTGTCGTAGCCGACGACGATGCGGCCCATTCGAGATCTCAGGTCTGCCAGCGAGGTGCACAGTGCCAGGGCGGCCATTACCTCGGATGCGGCGGTGATGTCGAATCCGGTTTCACGGGGCACTCCGTCAAGCCTTCCGCCGAGTCCCACGACCACGTTCCGGAGTGCCCGCTCGTTGATGTCGAGCACGCGCCGCCAGGTGATGCTGTGTGGGTTCAGGTTCAGGTCGTTGCCGTGGAACAGGTGGGCGTCGAGCATGGCTGAGCACATGTTGTGGGCGGCTGTGACGGCGTGCATGTCACCTGTCAGGTGCAGGTTGAACAACTCCATGGGAACGACCTGGCTGTAGCCGCCTCCGGCGGCTCCGCCCTTGATGCCGAATGTCGGGCCCATTGACGGCTGCCTGATGGCGATCGTGGCTCTCTTGTCAATGTGTGAGAAGCCCTGGCCGAGGCCGACCGTGGTCGTGGTCTTTCCCTCGCCGAGCGGTGTCGGGGTGATCGCCGATACCACGACGTACCGGGCTCTCGGCCGGTCTGCCATTGCCTCGATTGCGCCCAACTTGACCTTGGCCGCTCCATCGCCGTATTGCTCCAGGAACTCGTCGGGGATGCCCGCGTCGGCGGCGAGCTTGCCGAGCGGTAGAAGGTCGGCACTGCGGGCTATCTCCAGATCGGAGGGGAACGTCATTGTTCTCTCGCTTCTCTGTCTCAGGTGTGTTCGCGGTGGCGGGAGCCTACTTCCGGCCAGTGGCTCATGCCCACACCTCGGGACAGGCTTCCACGATGTGGGATTGTGGCGACCGGGGGCTTCTCCACTCCACCTGCTCGGTCAGCCGGCTGCGTTCTGGAGGCTCTCCCGCCGGCGGGCCATGAAGTCCAACATCGCCCCGTCGACAGCATCGTCGAGGATTGGTGCCTCGTAGTCGGAGAGAGTCTGCTTCCAGATTCCGTTCGCCCGCTGAGCGGCATCCAGACTGCCCTCCTCCTCCCACTGCTCAAACGAGTCGTTGTTGGCGACATCTGACCGTGCGAAGGCGGTCGCGAAGTTGGTCAGGGTGTGCGCCGTGCCCAGGAAGTGCTGGCCCGGCCCCACCTCTCGGATGGCATCCATCGCCTGGCCGTTCTCGGACAGGTCCACGCCCTGAACCAACTTGTCAGCCAGCCCGCACTGGTCGGCGTCGATGACGAACTTCTCGTAACCCATCGCCAGACCACCCTCAAGCCAACCGGCTGCATGGAGCATGAGGTTGACTCCACCCATGAGAGCGGGAATGAAGGTCGCCATGCTCTCCGCTGCAGCCTGGGCATCAGGCACCTTTGAGGCACACAGGTTGCCACCTGATCGAAATGGCACCCTCAGACGACGGGCCAGGGCAGCGACCGTGTACAGAACCAGGGCTGGTTCCGGTGTCCCGAACGTCGGCGCGCCTGTCTGCATCGACATGGAACTGGCGAACGAGCCGAACACCACAGGAGCGCCCGGGTTGACGAGTTGGACGAAAGCCATTCCTGCCAGTGCCTCGGCCAGGGTCTGGGTTGCAACACCGGCAACGGTCACCGGAGCCATCGCTCCGGCAAGGATGAACGGGCTGATCATCGTGGCCTGCATCGAGCGTGCATATGCCTCTGCGGCTCCGAGCATCATGGCGTCCCAGGCCATCGGCGATGAGGCGTTGATGAGGCTCGTCATGACGGTATTTCCGGCAACGAAGTCATCGCCGAACACCAGCTTCGCTAGGTCGATCGAGTCCTGGGCACGCTCGGCAGCGGTCACCGAACCCATGAACGGCTTATCGCTGTACCTGAGGTGGGAATAGACCATATCGAGGTGCCGCTCAGGCACCGGAATGTCGACCGGTTCGACCACAGTCCCGCCAGAGAGGTGCATGTGGGGGCTGGCATACGCCAACTTCACGAAGTTCCTGAAGTCCTCGATGGTCGCGTAGCGACGGCCTTGGTCGATGTCAAACACGAACGGTGCCCCGTAGGCGGGAGCGAACACCGTGGCACTACCACCCACCTGGACGCTGCGTGCGGGGTTTCTGGCATGGTGTGTGTAGGTGGAGGGTGCCGAGGCGGTCACGATTTCTCGGCACATGCCACGGGGGAACCTGACCCGTTCGCCATCCACTTCGGCCCCGGCTTCGCTCAACAGGGTCAGCGCAGACGGGTAGTCGCGAAAGTCCATGCCAACCTCTTCGAGGATGGTGTCGGCATTGTGTTCGATCAACTCGAGGCCCTCGTCGGAGACGATCTCCACAGGTGCCATCGTGCGTGTCAGGTACGGCTGGACCTCGGTCGACGGCGAGGAGCGTTCGGCCTGTCGGGCCACCCGGCCGCCACTGCGTCGACCTTGCCGCTCCTGGCTCACGGTGTCTCCCTGTTCTGCTCGGCCGTTCGCCGACGCTGCTCGCGCCTGCCGCCTCCAGTTGGGGTATCGGTACGTGGGGGGAGTTCGATCAACGTCGAGAGACCCGGGTAGTCAGCCGTGCGGTGGGGGATGGCCATGGCATCCACAAAGTGGTGCTGGAACGATGGTTCAAGGGCTGTTTCAACTTTTTCGACACGCCGAACGACTTCCTGGATCTCCACCCTTGCCGCCCCGGACAGGAGCGCCATCGCTGCACCGGCTCCGGCAGCATTTCCCACCGAGGCGACCTTGTCCGGATCACAGTCCGGAATCAGTCCCAGCACGGTTGCCCGGACCGTATCGATGTGGCTGCCAAAGGCCCCGGCCAGCCCTATCTGGTCGACCTGGTCGACACCGAGGTGGTCCATGAGCAATCGGACGCCGGCATACAGCGCCGACTTCGCCAGTTGGATCGCACGGATGTCGTTCTGTGTTACGAGGATCTGGTGATCCTCGTCGGTTCCGGGATCGTGGAGAACGTACGAGCATGTGCGGCCCTCGGCGACTATGCGTGGAGAGGTCCTGGTCCCGCTGCCACCGATCACGCCGTCCGAGTCCATCAACCCTGCAAGCCACAGTTCGGCAACGACCTCGATGATCCCGGAGCCGCAGATCCCGGTGATGCCGGTGTCGGCTACGGCGTCGTCGAAACCGGGTTCGTCGGACCAGGTTTCGCTGCCGATCACCCTGAACCGGGATTCTCCGGTTGCGGAGTCAATCCTGACCCGTTCGATCGCTCCGGGTGTGGCCCGTTGGCCGGAGCTGATCTGGGCTCCTTCAAATGCGGGGCCGGTGGGGCTGGAGGCTGCAAGGACACGACCATTTCCGGAGAGGACGATCTCGGCGTTGGTGCCGACGTCAACGACCAGCTGTACACCCGCCTGGTCCTGTGGCCGCGTGGCCAGGATCACCGCTGCGGTGTCAGCACCGACATGGCCGGCAATGCACGGCAACACATGGGCGCGGGCGGCCGGGTGGGTGCCGAGGTCCAGTTCTGTGGCGGGAACGTCCATGGCCTCTTCGGTGGCGAGGGTGAACGGCGCCGTTCCGAGTGGGGTCGGGTCGTAGCCGAGGAACAGGTGGTGCATGATCGGGTTCCCGACCAGCACGAGCTCAAGCAGTTCCTCCCTTGTCGCCCCGGCGGCCTCACACAGTTCCCCCAGAAGCGTGTTGAGTGCTCCACGAACGGCCGACGTCAACTCGGCTTCGCCTCCCGGGTTCATCATCACGTAGGAGACCCTGCTCATGAGGTCCTCACCGAACCTGATCTGGGGGTTCATGGCGCCGCCGGTGGCCTGAACCTCGCCGGTTGCCAGGTCGCAGAGGTGTCCGGCGATGGTTGTGGAGCCCACGTCGACTGCAACCCCGAGGGCACGGTCGCGCAGGCCTTCCCAGACAGCGACAACTCGACTTCCGTCCCGGACGGCCACGGTCACGGTTTCCGCTCCGGCGGCAAGGGCCTTTCCAAGTTCCTCGTCGGCTCGACCCTCGACCTCGATGCCTGCCAACCCCCACTGCACGGCAAGCGAGTCGGCAAGCCAGTTGGCGGGCCTCTCCTCTGCGTCCGGTACCTCGACCAGGCGGAGCACGAGGACGGGGTCGAGCCTGATGTCGCCCAGGTCGACCTCTTTCCTTATGACCTGGCGGTGGACCTGGCTTGTGGCCGGGACATCGATGACCAGGTCCCCCCAGATCTCGGTGGCACAGCCGAGCCGTAGGTCCCCCGATAGTGGACGTCGACCCCTGTAGTCGACCTCGACCGGTCCTCGGGGGGAAACGTGGTCCCTGGTGGCCGCTATCCCGTGCTTGGCGAACTCGCCGAATGTCGGCTCGACCTGGCATCGCCCACAGATCCCTCGACCTCCACACACCGAATCAAGGTCGACACCCAGTTTCCGGGCCGCATCAAGCACCGTGGTGCCGTCAGGCACGTGGCCCCTGTGGCCCGAAGGCGTAAAGACCACGAGGTGGTCATCGGCAGGGTCGTCCATCAACTCAGGATCAGGCCTGTGGGCGGCGGCGACCGCCGCGGCGCTCGCGCACCGGAGCGCTGGGGTCGCGGTTCAGGCGGATCCATGTGGCGCAGTCGGTGTCGTGCCCGGCAAGGACGTCAGCGGCCTGGACGGCGGCCTTCACCTCTGCATGGAGGGGGTTCATGATCGCCGAGGTCATGCCGTGGGCAATCGCCATTGAGAGGAAGGTGCCGGTCACGGCATGGCGGTTCGGAAGGCCGAAGCTGACGTTGGATGCCCCGCAGGTGGTGTTCACCTTCAGTTCCTCGCGTAGGCGTCGGACCAGGGCGAAGACCTGTTGACCGGCGGTACCCATGGCACCGATCGGCATCACCAGTGGGTCGACCACCACGTCAGCGGCCGCGATGCCGTGGTCCGCTGCCCGGTGGACGATTTTGGCGGCAACCTCGAACCTCACGTCCGGGTCCTCTGAAATGCCGGTGTCATCGTTGGAGATGGCGACGACTGCGGCGCCGTGCCTGGCGACTAGGGGAAGGACCCGTTCGAGGACCTCGCCCTCTCCGGTGACAGAGTTGACCAGCGGCTTGCCTTCGTAGGCGGCGAGCCCCGCCTCGAGGGCTTCGATGATCGACGAGTCGATCGAGATTGGTACGTCCGTCACCGCCTGGACGAGGGTGATCGCACGGGCTAGGAGCTCCGGCTCGTCAGCGAGGGGGATGCCCGCGTTCACGTCGAGCATCTGTGCACCTGCCTCCACCTGGGCGATGGCATCGGCCTCGACACGGCTGAAGTCTCCGTTCTTCATTTCCTCGGCCAGGAGCTTTCGGCCGGTCGGGTTGATGCGTTCCCCGATCATTACAAAGGGTCGGCCGAAGCCGATCGCCACCTCACGGGTGGCTGAGCTCAAGACGGTGTCGGTCATCTCTGTTCTCCTACGGGGATCGTGGGCACTGGCCCGCTAGGTGTCGATTGTTCAGTTCTCGAGCCCGCCGGACCAGACGAGACCCTCGAGCCTCTCAGGTGGGAAGGCGTCGTTGATCCGGCTTGCCTCGGCGGCCACTGCAGCTGCCATGTCAGCGCCACATTCAACAGCCTTGCGCTGCCATTCGGCTATGTAGTCGTTCGTCTCGGTCAGGCCTGCAACGGTTGCGGCACGGTCTATTGCGCGTTGGAACCGCGCATCCAGGAGGGCCTTTTCACGGTGTCTGCCGGCCTGAGCGGTCACCTGTGCAGGGATGTCGCGCCAGTAGATGGTTATGAGCTTGGCAGCCATCGGGTCAGGCCACCCTGGCTGGGGAGGCCGTTGTTCCGGAGATCGGGTCAGCAGTTCTCGGATCACCCAGGTGCATGACGCTCGTCTCCAACTCGCCACACCCGGTGCGACGAACCTCGTAGCGGAGTTTAAGACGTTCGGCGGCCAGCCTTCCCTTTTCGACGAGGGTCGGGTCGTCGGTCTGGGACAGGTAGAGCAGCCTCGTGTAGTGGCCAAAGTAGTCGGGGAGGAGTTGTGGATACCGGTCAAGGCCCAGGCCGGCTATGACAATGCGATCGAAGTGTCTTACCAGGTAGTCCGTCAGGTAGAAGGTCCCGATCTCGGCCTCCTGAATCTCGCCGAAAGGTTCCGATCCTGCGAAGAATTCGTAGCAATGGGCGCCCGGGAGGCGCTCGACGCCGAGTTCGGTGCAGATGGCGTCCAGGCGGCCACCGGTTCCGCAGTCGGCGTATCCGACGAACACGCGGTCGTAGCGACCCTGGGCCGACCTGACCCGCTCCTCTACGGCATCTGGAATGAGGACAGGTGTGTTGTGGTACGAGGCTGGGAGACACTCCACGTCGATCTGATCGAGGCCGTTGGCCCTGACCACCTTGAGGAGTTCCCGTGCCAGCGCCCCGCAGGCGATGATCAGGGTTCGCCCGTTGGCGGCCCCGGTCTGGCGGGGCACTGCCTAGGCCGCTGCCGCGCGGCGCTCGGCGATGAGGCGCTGGGCGGTCTCTGCTGCTACAGCCGCGTCCCGGCAGTAGGCATCGGCTCCGATGGCCTCGCCGAACTCCAGGTTCAGGGGTGCCCCGCCGACGATCACCGAGTACTCGGAACGGAGGCTCTTCTCCTCGAGGGTGTCGATGACCACCTTCATGTAGGGCATCGTGGTGGTCAGCAGGGCTGACATGCCGAGGATGTCGGGCTTGTGTTCGTCGAGAGCTCCGAGGAACTCCTCGACGTCGGTGTTGATGCCGAGGTCGATCACCTCGAACCCGGCGCCCTCAAGCATCATGCCGACCAGGTTCTTGCCGATGTCGTGGATGTCGCCCTTGACGGTTCCGATGACGACCTTGCCGATTGGTTCGGCTCCGGTCTCGGCCAGTAGTGGTCGCAGGATCGACATCCCGGCCTTCATTGCGTTGGCTGACAAGAGCACCTCGGGGACGAAGAGGATCCCGTCGCGAAAGTCGATGCCGACGATCCGCATTCCCTCGACCAGGGCTTCGTCCAGGACCCTTGAAGGGCCCCAGTCGCGGCCGAGCAGGATGTTGGTGCCCTCTGCGATCTCGTCTGCGAGGCCGTCGTAGAGGTCGTCGTGCATCTGGCTGACCAGGTCCTCGTCGGACAGGCTGGTCAGATCGATCTCCTCGTCGATGGTTTCGTCTTCTGCCATGGTTCGTCGCTCCGTTGGGGCTCGGGGCCGTTTGGTCGGCGACCGGGCCATTGTTTCTGTTCTTCTGCAGAATCTGGTCCCGTCATGTGGGAAGGGTCTGCAATGCGGGAACTCTACTCATCGCGGGAATCCGGGTCCACCATTAGTGGTCAGGTTCCCACAATGCGGGAAAACCGCTATCGTGGCCCTTTCGACCACCAGACACGAGGCACAAGAGTGCGAACCGTCCAGAGCATCGAACGGGCCTTCGGGCTGCTTGAGGAGTTGGCAGGCGAGCCGGCAGGAATCAGCGAACTCGCCCGCAGGATTGGCCTTCCGACCAGCACGGTTGCCCGGCTGCTCGGAACCCTCGAAGGAGTCGGTGCCATCGAGCGGGTCACTGACGGCACCGGTTACCGCATCGGCCCCACCCTCGTGACGCTGTCATCCAGCGTTGATCCCTCCCAGAGTCTGTTGGCGGTGGCCCAGCCGTTCATGGTCGAGCTGGTGGATCTGGTTGCCGAGGCCGTGGGCATCTCGATACCGGCCGGCTACGACGTCCACTACGTGGAACAGGTCGACTGTGCCCACCCGGTGCAGGTCAGGGACTGGACCGGCACCAGCCTGCCCATGCACATCGTGTCAGCCGGTCTGGTCGTACTGGCCCAGTGGCCCGACGAGGCGGTGGACCGCTACCTCGGCCGGCGCCTTGAGCGCTACACGCCGGACACGGTGATAAGCCCCGACGCTGTCAGGAAGCGCCTGGCGCAGGTCCTCACCGATGGCTACATCTGGACCGAGGAGGAGTTCGCCGAGGGCATCAACTCGGTGGCAGCACCGCTCTTTGGAAGCGGCGGCGTTGTCGTGGGATCCGTCCACGTCCACGGCCCCAGCTACCGGTTCCCCGATGCGACCATGCGCGACGTGATCGCCGGGCAGGTCGTTGCATCCGCGGCGGCGATCTCGTCTGCCCTCGGCCATGGCCACGAGGCCTGAGGGGAAAGGCAGGTGTCGGGTTGCCTGTCAATGTGCTCACCGTCGGGTAACTGAGCATGTCTGCCGTCTACGGAGCGGTCGCGTCCGTCGGCATCGGGGTGGGAGACCACCTCACCCGCGGTGCCGCCGACCGTGTGGGAGTACGCCTCACGTTGGCGTCCTTCTTCTTCGTGGGCATCCCTGTGTCAGCCGTGGGAGCACTGGTCATGGACAGCCAGTGGCTCGCCGCCGACATCTTCATCGGGGCGCTGACCGGAATCATCGCCGTCACCTCGCTGGGCTTTCTCTATCTGGGATATGCCTCAGCCACCGCCGGGGTCGTTGCCCCTCCGGCAGCTGTCATCGGGGTGGCGCTACCCGTGGTGGTCGACCTGGCCCGGGGAACGGTTCCCACCATCACGGTCGTTGCCGGGATGGTTCTTGGCATGGTGTCGGTGCTGCTCATCACCGTCAGCCCCCGGCGCGCCGGAGACGTACGACGTGGCTTCTCGTTCGGGCTGGTTGCGGGCATCGGGTACGGGTGCATGTTCATCATGCTCGATCAACTCAGTGCCGCTAGCGGCTTCTGGCCGGTTATGGCCCAGCGGGCGGTCGCGTTCGCTGCTCTGGCGGCTATAAGCATTGGTTTGCGAAAGCCGGTGTTCCCGACCCGAGCGGCCTTTCGGACGATCGTCCACGGGTCAATCTGGGGTGGGATCGGTGCGATGTTCTTCGTCTACGGCTTACAGCACGGTGACCTTGCCCCGGTGACGGTCACGGGAACCCAGTACGCGGCCGTGACCGTGGTCTGCGGAATCGTCTTCCGGGATGAGCGGATGCGATGGTGGCAGGGGGTAGGGCTGCTTGGCGCAGTCTCGGCGGTTGCCCTGATCGTTGCCGGCTGAGGGGCAATCAGCGACAGGATCAGGTGCGCCAGGTGTTTCGGAGCGTTTCGAGCCCGCCATCAACCGAGATGGTTTGGCCGTTGACGAAGCGTGCCGCAGGTGAGGCCAGGAACACCGCCATGGCTGCGATGTCCTCGGCATCCACGAATGTCCGCATCGAGACCTGGTTCTCGTAGCCGGCCCTGATCTCGTCCCTGCTCGTGCCGGTGGCGGTGGCCTCTGCGGAGATGACGCGGTCCATGCGGTCTCCGCCGACCGATCCCGGACAGATCGTGTTCACGCGGATGCCCAACTCGCCGAGTTCCATTGCAAGCGTCGCGCCCAGTCCTACAGCCGCCCACTTCGAGGCCGCGTACGGTGACCTCATCGGGTAGCCAGTGATGCCTGCCGTCGACGAGGTGTTCAGGATCGAGCCACCACCTGCCCGTCGCAACAGGGGAACTGCACGCCTGCACATCAGGAACATGGACCGCACGTTGATCGCCATGGTCAGGTCCCAGTCACCCACGTCGAGATTTTCGATCGGGCCCGTGGGTCCTGCGATCCCGACGTTGTTGCACAACACATCGAGTCCACCGAGTTGTTCCTCGACCGCTTCGAAGAGTTCGTGAACGGACCCCTCGTCGGAGACGTCCGTGGGCGTCATGGAAGCGCCATCGGGTGGCTGGCCGGCCAGATCGGCCACGTGGACAATTGCATCGTCGTCCAGGAATGCCTGGACCATGGCCCTTCCGATTCCTGAGGTTCCACCCGTCACGAGCACCCGCTGGGGGGAGTGACCTGAACTGGTGTTGTCGGGCATGTGGCCTCCCACGGTCGGCTGGGTGCTGTGACCACCGTCAGGGTCGATCTGGCGGCAACCTAGTCGCGGCTCCAGCGGCCACAGCGCCCTTCAGCCTGGAGAAGATCTCTTCCCACTTCGTGGAAATACCATGCCGAAAACAGGTAGCCTCCCGATCCAACGCGTTGACATCGCTTCAGGTGACGGTGCCGATGGTGTCAACCACACGCCCGGGGCCGCCCAGACCGGCCGACCTCCGCTGCGAAGGAGCACACAATGAGTGAATTCCCGAACCGCGCCAACGTCGTCGTGATCGGCGCAGGCATCGTCGGAAGTTGTCTGGTTGGGCACCTCGCCCGCCTGGGGTGGACCGACATTGTCCTCGTGGACAAGGGGCCCCTGCCCAATCCGGGTGGATCCACCGGCCATGCATCCAACTTCATCTTCCCCGTCGACCACAACAAGGAAATGGCTCTCCTCGGTGAGCAGAGCGCCAACCAGTTCCGCGACATGGATCTCTCGGTCGACCCCGGCGGAATCGAGGTTGCCCGCAGCGAGGAGCGAATGGAGGAGCTGAGGCGACGTATGACCTCTGCCAAGGCATGGGGGATTGAGGCGTACCTGCTGTCACCCGCAGGGGTGAGGGATTTGGTCCCGTTCATCAACGACGACGTCATCCTGGGTGGCTTCTACTGCCCGACTGTCTCGGTTGTCGACTCGCTCGAGACCGGAACCACCATGCGCAGGGAGGCAATCGAGACCGCCGGATGCCAGGTCTTTGCCAACACCGAGGTACTCGACATCGAGACCGTCGAGGGCGACGGTGGGGTGACGGCAGTGAGTGCCGTCGTCACCGACAAGGGCACCATCTCCACCGAGTATGTCGTGATCGCCTGCGGGGTCTGGTCAAACCGCCTCGCCAACATGGCCGGGGCCACGATTCCGCTGGTACCGACAGTCCACCAGATGGCCGATGTCGGGCCCATCGACATCCTGGCCGAGACCAATAACGAGATCGGCTACCCGGTCGTTCGCGACATGGACTCCTTTTGCTACGAGCGCCAGTCGGCCGGTTCCATGGAGGTCGGCTCATACGGGCACCGTGCGATCCTGCACCACCCCGACGAGATCCCCTCAAACGAGGAGGCCGCCCTCTCACCCACCGAAATGCCCTTCACTCCCGATGACTTCGACGAGCAGATGGAACAGGCCATCGAGCTGATGGACATGCTGGGCGAGGCCGAGATCAGGTACGCCATCAACGGGCTCCTATCGCTGACACCCGACGGCATGCCCTGCCTCGGCGAGACCACTGAGGTACGCAACCTCTGGTCGGCCGCTGCAGTCTGGGTCAAGGAGGGCCCGGGCATGGCCCAGGTCGTCGCCGAGTGGATGACCTACGGCTACCCGCGTGTCATCGACGCCCACGGTGCCGACATCTCCCGCTTCTACGACGGTGAGCGCAGCGACGAGCACATATGGTCTCGCGCCGACGAGAGCTTCATCAAGACATACGGCATCGTCCACCCCCAGGAACAGTGGGGCGGGCGTCGCAACATCGAGGTGGGCCCCTACTTCTCCCGACAGCAGGACCTGGACGCCATGTTCTTCCAGGCTCGCACCTGGGAGCGGCCACAGTGGTTCGGCTCCAACGCCGATCTGGTCGAGCGCTACGGCCTCGAGGAACGACCGGTGGAATGGGACAACCGGTGGTGGAGCCCGATAACGGTCGGCGAACACCTCAACCTCCGGGAGAACTGCGGCCTCGTCGACCTCAGTGCCTTCCAGGTCTATGAACTGGAAGGACCCGGAGCAGTGGCCTTCGCCGACAGGCTGGCGGTCAACAAGGTCGATGTGGCTGTGGGGCGCTCCATCTACACCCCGTGGCTGACCGCCGACGGGGGCTTCCACTCCGACCTCACCATGATGCGCATGGGCGTGGACAGGGTCCGAATCGTCACCGGTGTCTTTGACGGCGGGCGCGACGAATTCTGGGTTAGGAAGCACATGCCCACCGACGGCTCGGTGACCTTTCACAACATCACGAAGCAGGTCACCACCCTCGGCCTGTGGGGCCCCAATGCCCCCGCCGTTCTGGGCCAACTGACAGACCAGGACCTCAGCCAGAACGGCTCGTCGTACGGAAGCATTGTTCCGATCCAACTCGACTGTGGTGGTAACAGAATCGACGTATCACTGTTCCGCATCTCCTATGTGGGTGATACCGGCTGGGAGGTCTACACCGACTGGGACAACGGGCCGGCCCTGTGGGACGCCGTCATGGCTGTCGGTGCAGACCTCGGGATCAGGCCTACCGGTGGTGGTGTGTACGGATCCTCCGGCCGCCTCGAAAAGGGCTACCGCCTTATGGGCGCCGAACTGGAGAGCGAGTACAACCCGCTCGAGGCCGGCCTCGCCCGACCAAAGGTCAAGGCCGCCGACTTCATCGGTAAGGAGGCCTACCTGGCTGCCCGTGAGAAGGGCGAGCCAGAGGCCCTCATGACCGTCCTGACAGTCGAGGACCAGACGGACAGCCATGGCCGACGACGCTTCATGCAGGGTGGGAACGAACCCATCCTGACCCCCGACGGCAACCGCATAGTCGACTCCCACGGCCGCGCCAGCCGTGTCACCTCGGCAGGGTTCGGCCCGTCGGTCGGAAAGCACCTTCTGATGGCCTACCTGCCACGCGAGTTGGCCATACCCGGTACGGACCTGCAGGTCATGTATATGAACGACCTGTTCCCGGTGACCGTTGCCGCGACCGGGGCGGTTTTTGACGCCGACGACACCCGGATGAAGTCGTAGCAACGACCATGCGGATACTTGTCTGCGTAAAGCGGGTTCCAGCTCCTGGATCCCGAATCAACGTCACGCCTGATGGCCATGCCGTCGACACGGCCCATCTCGGGTTCACCACCAGCCCCCATGAGGAATGCGCGGTCGAGGAGGCCGTGCAGATCGCCGAGGAGCACGATGGCGAGGTGACGGTCCTCACGCTGGGACCGCCCGAGGCCGAGGAGCAATTGCGCTACGCGGCCAGCGTCGGTGCACACAATCTGGTTCTCATACCGATCAGCGAGGTCGACTGGGACCCACAGCGGACTGCCTCGGCGCTGACTACGGCGATTATTGACCTCGAGTCGGCCGACGGTCCGTTCGACCTGATCCTGTTCGGTAACGAGTCGGCTGACGCCGGTGGATTCCAGGTGGGTATCCGGGTGGCCTACGCCCTCGGCCGGCCGGTCGTCAACGGGATCAAGGGCATCGACGTGGCCAACGGAACGGCCAGTGCCAGACGTGAGATCGACGGCGGGTTCGAGGTCTACGTGGTTCCGGTGCCAGCGGTGATGGGGATCAAGGAGGGCATCAACCTCCCGAGGTACCCGACAATGAAGGGCCGCCTGGCATCAAAGAAGGCCGAGGTCCACTCGGCAGTAGTCGAGGCGGCAGCCGGAGGCCAGGCAAGGGTCCGGTTGCACAGGCCTGTTGAACAGGTCAGCGAAACTGTGATCCTGGGCAACGGCCCTGAGGCCGCATCAGCCGTAGTTGACCTGCTCGAGGAACTCGGGGTGCTGTCATGACCCTCCTCATCCTCTGCGACCACGATCGCGGCACACTGGCCGAGGCGTCCCTCGAGGCGCTCACCTTCGGGAGGGACCTCGCCCAGCGGGCCGGGCTCTCCTGCGAGGCGGTGCTGATAGGAGAGGACGCAGAGTCGGCGGCCGGTCCGCTTGCAGCCCATGGTGCCGTACAGGTCCACCTTGCCAGCCATGTTCTGCTGACCGACTACGGCCCCGAGGCGTGGGGCGAGACCCTCACCCAGTTGACGCGCTCAACCGGGGCCACAGCGGTAATGGCATGCGGGACCGATCGCGGCAACGAGGTGATTGCGCATGTGGCGGCCAGGCTCGATGAACCCTTCGTGGCTAACTGCACCAATATCACCCCCGGCGACACCTGGACGATGACACGCGTGCAGTGGGGTGGCTCGCTTCTCGAGGATGCAACCCTGGATGCCGGCCACAGGCTTGTGACGGTTGCCCATCACGCGGTGGAGGCGACACCGACCGAGACACCGGCTGACGGTGCACTTGTTCAGTTCACCCCGGACCTGGTTGCCGAGGCGGCCCGAACGGTCGTCAAGGACCGGGTGGTCCTGACACAGGGCATCACGCTTGCAACATCACCTGTGGTCGTGGGTGGCGGCAGGGGGGTCGGGTCAGAGGACGGATTCGCCCAGCTGGAGGACCTTGCTGGAGCCCTCGGCGGCGTTGTCGGCTGTTCGCGTGCTGTGACGAACAACGGATGGCGACCACACAGCGACCAGGTCGGACAGACCGGAACCCGCATCGCCCCCGACATCTACATTGCGGCGGGCATCTCGGGTGCCATCCAGCACTGGGTAGGTGCGATGGCCGCAAAGAACATCCTGGCCGTCAACACCGACGGAGAGGCCAACATGGTGGCGAAGGCCGGGTACGCGGTGATTGGTGACCTCCACAAGGTCCTCCCCGCGATTACCGAGGAGATCGTCCTCCGGAGGGGTTAGGTCACAGGTCAGCGTTGTCATCCGGTAGGAGGTCATCGCGGTCGTGCCCTTCCCTTGCCAGACGCCTGACGAACACTCCGGACCTGGGCTTGGGCTCGAAGTACGAGGACTTTGGAGGCATCCGCTCGTCGGCGTCTGCAACCGCCATCAACTCGTCGACTGACGTGGCATGGAGGATGAAGCCGATGTAGTGGTTGTCGTCGCAACGCTGGACCAGGGTGTCGAGGCCGAGGGGGTCGGGCACGTAGGAGATGTTCGGGTCGCTCCCGGCATCAGCAATGCCGAACACGGGTGTCAACACCGAGTCCTGGAGTCGGGAGACGTCGAGCAGGTCGACCGGGCGCCTGCCGGACGCCTCCGGGAGCACCAGCGAGTACCAGAAGCCGTCCATGTAGACGCCAACCGTTCCCGGGACGGTTGGGCGTGCCGAACCGGCATCTTCTTCGGGAAGTATCCGACCGACCTCCGACAGGGCTTCGAGCAGCTCATCTGTCGTTCGATGGCTCTGGTCGGCGACCACGCGGTGGAACGGAAGGACCAGCATCTCGGAATCAGGGAACAGCACCGCCTGGGTCCAGCCCAGTGGACCGTCGGGATCAGAGGAACGGGACCGGGCCGTTGCCGCTGCAGCGAGGCGGTGGTGGCCGTCGGTCACGTAGAGGGTGCGGTCCCCCAGAAGGTCGATCAGCATGTCGGCGTCGCTGCCGGTGACGGCCCAGACAGCCTGGCTGACGCCGTCGTCGTTGGTCTCCAGGTCGGGGGTCACACGGCAGAGCCGTGCCACCTCTGCGGCCAACTCGCCGCTGCTGCGAAATGTCAGGGAGACGGGACTTGACGAGGCTCCGACCGTAGTGAGGTGCATGGCAAGGAGGTCGGTGCGACCCGGCCGGACTGCCTCGTGGCGCAGGATCCGGCGGTCGCTCTCCTCTGTAACGGGGACGAGGCCCATTATCCCTGTCTGCACGTGTCGGCTACCGGGCCCGTTCTCGGGTCGGTCTACCCCGAGGCGGTAGAGGAAGAGCGTCGGTTCGTCGTGTTGCACGTATGCGTCCACGTCGTAGAGCTGCTGCATGGCGGCGCTGCATCCGTTCAACAGGCCCTCAACGTCGTAACGTCGCTCCGGGGCTACGTCCTCCTGGGAGCGGGTCACGTGCAGGAAGCTGAACTGGTTGACGGCTGCGATTGCGGCACGCTCAGCAGACGAGTAGGCGTCGTAGGGACCGGTGGTCACCCTCTCGACCCACTCTGGTCGGATGACGAGGCCCGGGAGCGGGCGAAGGAGGGTCATCGGTCGTGGTGGGTCACCCTGACCCGGATCACGTGCTCAAGACAGGCGAGCCTGTCGGTAAGCGATTCGGGGACCTCCCCGGATACATCAATTACGGCAACTGCTGCGGTTTCGCCCTCGAACACCTTGTTCTGCATCGTCTGGACGTTTATCTCCGACCTCCGCAGATGTTCGAAGACGGCGGCCAGAACCCCGACCCGGTCGTAGTGCCTGATGGTGATGGTCGATGTGCCGAGGCGGGTGTGGACAACGTTCACACAGTTCAACAGGTCGCCGCTCCGGTAGCCCTCGATCACCTCGATGGTTCCCGCGGATGTGGCGTCCTGGGCCTGCTGGGTGGAGGCTCCAACATGGTGGGTTCCCACGACGTTCGGGTTGGACGCCAGCCGCGAGGAGAACTCACCCGTTCCCTGGTCGGGCTCGCCGCAGAACACGTCCAGCCCGGGCCTGATGCCCTTCTCCTCGATGGCAGCGAGCAGGGCGTCTTCGTCCACGACCTGGCCTCGGCTTGTGTTCAAGAGGATCGCTCCGGGTCGCATCCTGTCGAGGAATGCGGCGTCGACGAGGCCCTCTGTACCGAGCCCGCCCGGGACGTGGACGGAGACTATGTCGGACCTACCGAGCAGGTCTTCGAGGCTGTTGACCAGCCTGATTCCTGTGGACCTGATCCGGGCCTCGGTGTCGGGATCGCGGTCGGTCTTTCGGATGGCGACAACGGATATCCCGAAGCACCTGGCCCGTTCGGCGACAGCCAGGCCAATCTCGCCCACACCGATGATGCCCATCGTTCTTCCAAGGAGGCCGTCGGCGCTGCTGTACGTCTTCTTGTTCCAGAGACCGTTTCGTAGGTCGCTGGTTGCGTCGGCGATGTGGCGGTCGATTGCCAAGAGCAACCCGAGGGTTAGTTCGGCGACGGCGACGGCGCTGGTACCGGGGACGTTGCAGACGTAGACGCCGGCGTCAGCGGCCGCCTGACAGTCAATGGTGTTGGTGCCGGCACCGGACCTGACCACAAGCCCCAGGCTCCGGGCCTGGTTGATCGTGTCTGCAGTCACCTCGGTACTGCGGACGACGAGCACATCGGCATCCTCGATTGCATCAGGGAGGTCGCTGCTGGCCAACTCGGGTCGGACGATGCAGTCGTCGCCCTGCTCGCGCAAACTGTCAACGAACGCCTCGGGTAGGGCGTCTGCAAAAAGGATCTTCATGACCTCTCCTTTGACACGCCGGCACCGGCACGTGTGTGCGGGCGACGGGGTAGTCTCAGCGGACCAGAGTGGGTGCCAGCCTAGGCAGCACATCCTGTAAGCACAATGTGGCGGTGCCCGAGCCCAGGGGGTGGGGTGCCACGACTGAAGCGGGGGTTGTAATGAGCCGTCGGTACATGAACAGGAGCGTCATCGTCACCTGTGCCGTCACCGGTTCCGGTGACAGCACAGGCCGGAGCCCAGAGGTGCCGGTTACACCGGCCGAGGTTGCTGCTTCAGCGCTCAGCGCAGCGGCTGCCGGGGCGGCGATCGTGCACTGCCACGTTCGTGACCTGGAGACCGGTAAGGGCGCCCGGACCGTGGCCCTTTACGAAGAGGTCGTAGAGCGGATCAGGGCTGAGAACACCGAGGTCATCGTGAACCTGACCGCCGGGATGGGTGGCGACCTAAACGTGGGTCCCGACGATGATCCAATGAACTGGCAGGCCGGAACCGACCTTGTCGGAGGCCTCGAGCGCCTGGCCCACGTAGAGGCCATCAGGCCCGACATCTGCTCAATGGACTGCGGGTCGCTCAACTTCGGTGACGACAACGAGGTCTACGTGTCGACACCGGCGATGTTGCGGATCATGGCCGACAAGGTCAGGGAACTGGGTGTACGCCCCGAGCTGGAAATCTTCGACACCGGAAATCTCTGGTTCGCCGAGACGCTTATCGCCGAGGGCCTCGTCGATGCCCCCTACTGGCTTCAGTTGTGTCTCTCTATCCCGTACGGAACACCGATGGACGTGGGGATCCTCCAGGCCATGGTCCACCGCCTTCCGCCCGAGGCGGAGTTCACCTCGTTCGGCCTGGGTGCCATGCAAATGCCCATGGTCGCCCAGTCGGTGATGCTGGGTGGCCACGTGAGGGTCGGCCTCGAGGACAACCTCTACCTCGAGCGTGGGGTGCTGGCCACCAACGCGCAACTCGTCGAAAGAGCGGTCAGGATCGTCGAGTTGATGGGGGCGGCGGTGCAGTCTCCCGCCGAGGCCCGCAAGACCCTGGGTCTGAGTTGACATGACGGGTCGTGCCGAAGGGTTTCGACCGTGGATCCGGTTGGGTCACCACCGAGGTGGTCTGTGACCAACCCGCCTTCTTCAGGTCGGACTATCGGGGTGGTGGGTACCGGGGTCATTGGCGCAGGCTGGACTGTGCGGGCACTGGCACGAGGCCATTCGGTCGTCGCCTGGGATCCCGACTCTGGGGCGCAGGCGCGGCTCAGAGAGTTCGTCGCTAGGGCCTGGCCTTCGGCAACCAGGTTGGGCCTGTTCCCCGGTGCCAACTCGGAGAACATCACCTTTGCGTCGTCAGTTGCGGAGCTGGCTGGCATGGTCGACTGGATTCAGGAGAATGCACCCGAGCGAGAGGACCTGAAGCGGAACCTGATCAACGAGTTGGCTGGTGCCGCATCACCTGACACGGTTATCGCATCCAGCTCATCGGGCCTCCTGCCATCCCGACTCCAGCAGGGATGTCGGCACCCTGAGCGCTTCGTCATCGGCCACCCGTTCAATCCCGTGTACCTGCTCCCGCTGGTGGAGATCGTTGCGGGTTCACAGACCTCGCCCGAGACCGTTGACGCCGCGGTTGCCCACTACGACGACCTGGTAATGCACCCGCTTGTCGTCGACACCGAAATCGAGGGATACCTCTCCGACCGACTCCAGGAAGCCATCTGGCGTGAGATCCTTCACCTCGTGAAGGACGGCGTGGCCACCACAGCCCAGTTGGACGATGCAATCACCTACGGACCGGGTCTGAGGTGGGCCGGTATGGGTACGAACCTCACCTTCCACCTGGCGGGTGGTGAGCAGGGGATGCGACACATGCTCCGACAGTTCGGGCCGGCGCTCGAGTTGCCGTGGACAAGGCTGGTTGCCCCCGAGTTGACCGATGACCTTGTCGAGGCAATGGCTGACGGTTGCCTTGAACAGGCTGACGGCCGGTCGGTTGCCGACCTCGAGGCGTTGCGCGACGACTACGTAATCAACGTGATGCGCGCCCTCCGGCCGCTCGACCTGGGCGCAGGTCGCCTCGTGGCCGAACGTGAGGCCCGTATCCACTCGGCATCCGCGGTGGAACCGTGGCGGTCCGGTGAACCGGTCGCTGCACCGCTGGACTTCTACCGGGCACCCGTGGAGCCCGACTGGGTGGACTACAACGGCCACATGTCGGAGTGGGCATTCCTGACGGCATTTGGATGGGCCTCCGACAAGCTGTTCAGGTACCTGGGCATCGATGAGGCGTACCGCGATTCAGGCCATTCCTTCTTCACCGTCGAGACACATCTGAACAACCTTCGTGAGGCCTCTCTTGGTGACACCCTGCAGATCGTCACGCAGGTACTAGGTTTCGATGATAAGCGTCTGCACATCTTCCACACCATGAGAAATGATGAGACCGGCGAGTTGTTGGCGACAACCGAGCAGATGCTGTTGCACGTCGACAATGTCGCCGGGCGGACGGCACCGATTCTCGCCGGGCCGACCATGGCTCTCCGTTCGGTTGCTGCTGCCCACTCCGACCTCCCGGTACCGCGGCAGGTCGGCCGGGTAATAGCACTCGGCTGAGACCACAGACAGGAGGACCGAGGATGGACTTTGCCCCAACCGACGAGCAGGACATGATCGTCGATACGGTCCGGGCCTTTGTGCAGCGCGAGCTGGTTCCCCACGAGGATGAGGCTGAACGATTGGGTGATGTCCCACCCGCACTTGTGGAAGAGATCCGCCGGAAGGCCCTGACCGCTGGAATATATGCAGCCAACATGCCGGGGGAACTCGGAGGTGGAGGCCTCGACAACCTGACGATGGCAATGGTTGACAGGGCATTTGGCTGGACCCAGTACGCATTGCACTACGTGGTCGCACGTCCGTCGAACATTCTCCAAGCCTGCACCGGTGACCAGGTCGAGGAGTACCTGTTGCCGACGATTCGTGGCGAGCGGGTCGACTGCCTAGCCATGAGCGAACCTGATGCCGGATCAGATGTGAGGGGAATGAAATGTCGCGCGGCGTGTGATGGCGACGACTACGTCATCAATGGCACAAAACACTTCATCAGCCACGCCGACCTGGCCGACTACACCATCCTGTTCGCTGCCACCGGCGAGGAGGACTCGGCACGCGGGCCACGCAGGTTGATCACTGCATTCCTAGTGGACCACGACACGCCGGGCATGGAGGTCGTGCCCGGATACAACTGTGTCTCAAACCGCGGGTACCACAACATGATCCTCAACTTCGACGAGGCTCGGGTGCCTGCCTCCAAGGTACTTGGCGAGGTGGACCGGGGTTTTGACGTCGCCAACGAATGGCTTGGTGCCACCCGGCTCCAGGTGGCAGCCATCTGCCTTGGTCGGGCGGATCGGGCACTGGCTGTAGCCCTCGAATGGGCAGCCACACGTGAGCAGTTCGGCCAGAAGATAGGAAGGTTCCAGGGGGTTTCCTTCAAGTTGGCCGACATGAAGACCAAGCTGTTGGAGGCCGAGCTGGTGACCTACCGTGCTGCCTGGCTCATGGACCGTGACGAGATGGCCGACGCGGACGCTGCGATGGCAAAGATCTCCGCAACTGAGATGCTTCAGTTCGTGTCGGATGAGGCAATCCAGATCCTCGGAGGCATGGGGTTGATGGATGAGCTCCCTCTGGAACGGATCTGGCGTGATGCACGGGTCGACCGGATCTGGGACGGCACGAGTGAGATCCAGCGGCACATCGTCAGCCGCGGGATGCTCCGGCCGCTGGGAGCCTGACCTACCGGTTATGGCCACCGGCACCCCACTGAGTCGCCTGCTGGAGCCTCAGATGCTTGCGTTCGTCGGTGGCGATCCAGCGGAGGTCGCCATCCGGCAGTGCATGGCCCTCGGGTTTGCGGGAGACCTCTGGCCGGTCCACCCCCACAGGTCCACAATGGCCGGACTACCCGTGTTTGCGTCCCTCGGGGATCTGCCGTCACCACCCGACGCTGCGCTGGTTGCCGTCAACCGGAACGCCACGGTCGAGGTTGTTGGACAGCTGGCGAAGATGGGCGCCGGCGCGGCTATCTGCTACGCGTCGGGTTACGCGGAGGTCGGTGGTGACGGTGTCGGGCTTCAGGAGGCTCTGGTTGCCGCTGCGGGCGACATGCCACTTGTCGGCCCCAACTGCTACGGAACCGTTTCCGCAACGGTCGGGGCAGCGCTGTGGCCCGACCAGCAGGGGCTGTCCCGGGTGGACCGCGGTGTAGCCCTGGTCACCCAGAGTGGGAACATCGGCCTGAACCTGACGATGCAGGACCGTGCCATGGGTATCAGCCACGTCCTCACGCTCGGCAATCAGGCTGGGCTGGGGGTCGAGGACTGTCTGGAGGCGTTGGTGGGCGACCCATCGGTGTCCGGGATCGGTCTCCATGTGGAGGCGCTTGGTGATGTCGCCAGGTTCGAGGCCGCCTGCCATGTGGCCCTGGAGGCGGGTATTCCAATCGTCGTTCTCAAGACCGGATCATCGGATCAGGGTGCGCTCATTGCCGCATCCCACACGTCATCGCTTGTGGGCAACGAGGCCGCCTACGGGGCCCTCTTTGACAGGTCGGGAGTTCGCAGGGTCCGCTCGATACCAGAGCTCCTGGACACACTCCTCGTAATGGAGAAGCTCGGACCGCTGCCAGGTCGGCGGATAGTGAGCCTGAGCTGCTCAGGGGGTGAGGCCTCGGTGGTCGCCGACAGTTCGGAGACCCTGGACCTGGAGTTCCCGGAGTTCGAACCGGCCCATGCCAGCCGAATCGCCGACACGCTCACGGATCTGGTGACCGTGTCTAATCCACTCGACTACCACACGTTCATCTGGGGTGACGAGGCCCGTCTCACCAGGTGCTTCACCGAGGTCATGGACGGGCCCGTTGATGCGGCGGTGCTGGTTCTCGACTTTCCGCGCTCCGACCTGGACGGCTCGGACTGGTGGCCCACCCTGCATGCCTTCCTGGACGCCGCTCAGCAGACGGGTACAGCGGGAGTGGTGGCATCGTCGATGGCTGAGAACATGCCACCAGAGGCCGAGGAGATTGCCGTCGCCGCAGGCCAGGTTGCCGTTCGAGGGATTACGCCAGCGTTGTCGGGCCTCGAGGCGGCAGGCTGGTGGGGCAGGCGCCGTCAGCTCCCGGCGGTCGACCGGGTTGGTGGGCTGTCGTACCCACCGGTGACCATCACCGAGTACGAGGCCAAGTCCCTTCTGTCGGAAGTCGGAATCCGGGTACCGAACAGCGAGTTGGTTGATGCCGGTGAAGCAGCCCGGGCAGCAGAGCGGATCGGCCGGCCTGTGGTCGTGAAGCGTTCCGGGGGCGCCCACAAGACCGAGTCAGGTGGAGTTGCCCTTGACCTGGTCGATTCTGCGTCTGTTCAGGAGGCAGCGGATCGGATGGGCGGACAGGTCCTCGTCGAACAGCAGGTCGATGGTGCCCTTGTCGAGATGCTGGTGGCTGTACGCAGGGAACCACCCGTCGGGTGGCTTCTCACTATGGGAGCAGGTGGGATCCTGGTCGAGGTGATGGCCGACACACGGAGTCTGTTGCTGCCGGCATCGGCGGCAGAGGTCGTGGCGGCGCTCGAGGGCCTGGCCATCTGGCCCATATTGGCGGGGCACAGAGGTCGGCGGGCTGCCGACCTGGATGCGATCATCAAGGTTGTGGAGTCGCTGCGCAGTCTTGTTCTGGACAAGCCGGACCTGGTCGAGGTGGAGATCAACCCCCTGCTCGTCCTTGGTGACGGAGCTGTAGCCGTTGATGCCCTGATCACCATGGAGGTGCACGAATGACCGAGGCCGTTCAGACCCGGGTAGACGGGGCCGTAATAGAGGTCACCCTGGATCGACCACGGGCAAATGCGATTGATGCTGAGACCAGTCGGGAGTTGGGTCGTGTCTTCGCTGACTTTCGTGACGATCCGGATCTGAGGGTCGCCATTCTCACCGGTGCCGGTGACAGGTTCTTCTCTGCGGGCTGGGACCTCCGTGCAGCAGCCGAAGGCGAGGAGTTCGAGGCCGACTACGGAGAAGGTGGGTTTGGTGGGTTCACCGAGTTGCCTGAGCGCAACAAGCCCGTGATCTGTGCGGTCAACGGGCTGGCGGTAGGTGGCGGGTTTGAGATCACACTTGCCGCCGAGCTCGTCGTGGCAGCTGGGCATGCCGAGTTCTTTCTCCCGGAGACCGGCCTCGGGCTGATTCCCGATGCAGGTGCGGTGCGCCTTCCCAGGGTCCTTCCTCCGGTGGTAGCAAACGAGGTGCTGTATGCCGGAAGGCGAATGGATGCGGCCGAGGCGATGCGATGGGGCCTTGTGAACGCGGTTGCACAGGCTGACGAGTTGATGGATGTGGCACGGGACCTTGCGGGAAGGATCGTCTCAGCGGCACCACTTGCTGTCGGGGCGGCCATGGCCGTGGCCCGGCTGACGGGACATCTCCCACTCCAGGAGGCGTTTGGGACGATGAGGTCGGGTGGGCTGGAGGCATATGAGCAGATGCTGGCGTCAGAGGACTCCGACGAAGGGCCAAGGGCATTCACCGAGAAGCGTGAACCAGCCTGGAAGGGCCGCTGAACTACGAACGGTCGTCAGCCCGGTGCGGTAGGTTCTCGCCGACTTCAGCGACCGGGAGTCGGACATTCGCGATTGGAGAGCAGATGGGCCAGCGTCTGACCACGCCGATGGTGCGAGAGAACGGGGTGCTCCGCGATGCCACCTGGGACGAGGCACTCGACCTAGCTGCCCGGGGATTCCGGTCGGTGGTCGACACCCACGGCTCCACGGCGTTCGGTATGTTCAGTTGTTCCAAGACCACCAACGAGGTCAACTACGCCGCCCAGAAGTTTGCCCGAACGGTCATCGGGTCAAACAACATCGACAGCTGTAATCGAACTTGACACGCACCCAGCGTCGTCGGTCTGGCGACGGTCTTCGGAGCAGGAGGTGGAACTTCCGCGTATGCCGAGATAGAGGGAACAGACGCAATCGTCCTCTGGGGGTCCAATGCCCGGGCGGCGCACCCGATCTTCTTCCACCACCTCCTCAAGGGAGTTGACGCCGGAGCTCGCATGTGGGTTGTTGACCCACGCCGGACCACCTCTGCCAGGTTCGCCGACATGTGGCTGGGCCTTAACGTCGGAACCGACATCGCGCTCGCAAACGGCGTGGCGAGGGAGATCATCCACGCCGACCTTGTCAACGTCGAGTTCGTGGAGAACGCGACCGTGGGTTATGAGGACTTCGCCTCCCACGTGGAGCCCTGGACCCTTGACAGGACGGCCGAGGTGACTGGTGTGCCGGCTGAGGCGATTCGCGACCTTGCCCGCGGTTACGCAGGTGCGGCCACCGCTCAGCTCATGTGGACGCTGGGCATTACCGAACACCACACGGCGGTCGACAACGTCCTCGCCCTGTGCAACCTGGCCCTGTTGACCGGGCATGTCGGACGCTGGGGGTCGGGCCTGGTGCCTCTGAGGGGTCAGAACAACGTGCAGGGAGGCGGCGACATGGGCGCCCTGCCCAACAAGTTGCCCGGGTTCCAGGATGTGGCCGATGACGACGTGCGGGCCCGGTTTGAAGGAGAATGGGGAACCACGATTCCACCAGAGCCTGGGTGGCACCTGACGCAGATGTTCGAGGCAATGGGGCGGGGGGATCTCAGGGCCGTATGGGTCATCGGCGAGAACCCGGCCGACTCCGAGGCCGACGTAAACCACGCCAGGGAGATGCTGGGTCGCCTTGACCACCTCGTGGTCCAGGACGTGTTTATGACAAGGACCGCCGAGATGGCCGACGTCGTGCTTCCGGCTGCCCTCGGCTGGGCCGAGTCCGACGGAACTGTCACATCCAGTGAACGCCGTGTGCAGCGCACCCGAGCGGCTGTAAGGCCACCTGGCGAGGCCCGTCAGGAGATCGACGTGATTGCCGACGTGGCAGAGCGGATGGGATCTGCCTGGGGCCGACCGACTGCAGAGGAACTCTGGGATGAACTCCGGTCGGTCTCACCGATGCACGGCGGGATGTCGTGGCAGCGGCTCGAGGACGTGGGTGGCATCCAGTGGCCGTGTCCCGATGAGGGCCACCCGGGCACACCGTTCCTGCACGGTCGCCTGTGGGAGCGACCGATTGGTGGTCGGCGGGCGCCCTTCTCATGTGTCGACGACCATCCACCGGTGGACCAGTTGACCGACGAGTTCCCCCTGCGGCTCACGACGGGGCGCGTACTCGACTCCTACAACACCGGTGTCCAGTCCGGGAAGTTCAACTCTCCGATCCGGTCCGGTGATGCGCTGGAACTCTCTGCCGATGATGCCGGGTCACTTGGGCTGGCGCGGGGTGACAGGGTCATGGTCTCGTCGCGGCGGGGTTCGATCGAGATGACCGTGGCGGTGGATCCTGACTTGCCTGTGGGTCTGGCGTTCACGACGTTCCACTTTCCCGAGAGTGCTGATGTGAACCAGTTGACCAGCGATGCGTGGGACACCAGGTCGGGCACGTCCGAGTTCAAGGCGGCGGCGATTCGTGTCGAGAAGTTGGACGTGGCTGCCGGTGCCTGACCTTCGATTTGGAACGACGGCGCCGACCGGTGCGGAGGTGGCCGCAGTCGACGCGGTGGTCGCCGGGGTCGGTCCGGCCACCCTGGTCGTCGGTGAACGTCTGGTGTTGGGAGGCCGGCACCGCGCTGCGGCGCGGCGCAACCTGTTGCTTCCTGCGTTGCATGCTCTCCAGCGGGCTGTTGGTTGGATCAGCCCCGGGGGCCTCGACCATGTGTGTCGGGTGCTCGAGGTTCCACCGGCCGAGGCCTATGGGGTGTCGACGTTCTACCACCTGTTCAGCCACTCCGAACCTGTAGCAGATTCCACCGTCCATGTCTGTGACGACATCGCTTGTCGTGGTGTTGGGGCGATGGGGCTGATCGAGGACCTGCGCGGTGCAGGTCACCATGTGCGGCCCAGCCCGTGCCTTGGGCAGTGTGAGCGTGGGCCTGCCGCCCTGGTCCAGCGAACAGGTGTCGACGACCTGTCGGTTGCCCCCGCACCGGTGGCTGATGTCGAGGCGGCGATCGGGTCGTCCAGTTCGTCAGCGGCGGTCGTTCTCCCACAGGCAGGGTCGGGCAACCTCCATCTCCTGGCACGGGTCGGTGTCGTGGATCCAGGCTGCCTCGACGACTACCGGGCGAATGGCGGATACTCGGCTCTCGAGGCGGCATTGGCGATGGGACCGGGTGGGGTAGTCAGGGAACTGACGGCCTCGGGTCTCTCGGGGCGCGGTGGGGCGGCGTTCCCGACAGGGGTGAAGTGGCAGGCGGTTGCCGACCAGGTGGGTCGCCCGAAGCACGTTGTCTGCAATGCCGACGAGTCCGAGCCGGGAACGTTCAAGGACCGGACCCTCATGGAGGGCGATCCGTTCGCGATTGTCGAGGCCATGACGATCGCTGGGCTCACGGTGGGGGCGGAGCAGGGCTGGATCTACGTGCGCGGGGAGTACCCGGTGGCCGCTGCCCGTCTGACCGCAGCCATCGATGCGGCCAGGGGTGCCGGCCTCCTGGGCGATGACGTGGCCGCCTCGGGGCATCGGTTCGACATTCAACTGAGGAGGGGGGCCGGCGCATACATATGTGGCGAGGAGACGGCCCTGTTCAACTCGATCGAGGGCTACAGGGGCGAGCCCAGGAACAAGCCTCCGTTCCCCACCACTCACGGTCTGTTCGGTGAGCCGACCGTAATTAACAACGTCGAGACCCTCGTGAACGTCCTTTCCATCGCCCGTGACGGTGGTGGGGCATATGCGGCGCTTGGAACCGAGCGCTCGCCGGGTACCCGCCTGTTCTGCGTGAGCGGCAGGGTTTGGGCGCCGGGTACCTACGAGCATGAGTTCGGTGTCACCCTCGGAGACGTCATCGAGAAGGCCGGTGGGCTGGTCGATGGCAGCGAGTTGAGGGCTGTGCTGTTGGGTGGGGCGGCAGGTTCGTTCGTGGGACCCGACCAGATGGATCTTCCCCTCACCCTTGAGGCAACCCGCGAGGCAGGTCTGTCCCTGGGTTCCGGTGTGGTGATGGTCTTTGACCAGAACGACGACATCGTCGACACCGTGCGCCGGATAGCGGAGTTTTTCAGAGACGAGTCCTGTGGACAGTGCGTACCGTGTCGTGTGGGGACCGTGCGGCAAGAAGAGGTCCTTGTGCGACTCGACAGGGGAGGATCGTTCCCGGATGAGCGCGACCTGCTGGATGACCTCGGATCTGTGATGCGCGATTCCTCGATCTGCGGGCTGGGACAGACGGCATCAGGGGCCGTCCGTTCAGCCATCGACCTGGGCCTGCTGGGTGGTGTCTCGTGAACGAGGTCAACGTGGGAGAACCACGCCCTCTCGTGCAGTTGACCATCGACGGCAACGTCGTGAAGGTGCCTGAGGGGTTGACCATCCTGGATGCATGCCGCCGCGAGGACATCGACACACCAACGCTCTGTTGGGCATCGAACCTCACGCCTGTGAACGTGTGCCGTGTGTGTGTCGTCGAGGTCGAGGGGTCACGGGTGCTGGTTCCGTCGTGTTCCCGTCTGGTCGAGCCCGGAATGGTCGTGTCAACTGACTCCGAGCGGGTACGTACGAGCCGGAAGATGGTCTACGAACTGCTGGCATCGTCCGTCGAGATGGATCGTGCCGACACCTCCGTGCATGCGTGGATGGAGCACTACGGCGTGAGGCCCGAGCGGATGGGAGATCGTGATGAGATCGCCACGGTCGCCCAACCACCGAAGGTGCAGGACGACCTGTACGTGCGCGACTACGAGCGCTGCATTCTCTGCTACAAGTGTGTCGAGGCATGTGGCGACGATGCGCAACACACCTATGCGATCGCCACGGCCGGGCGGGGCTTTGACGCCCATATCTCGACTGAGTCCGATGTGGCCCTACCCGACTCGGCGTGCGTCTACTGCGGTAACTGCATCGGCGTGTGCCCTACCGGGGCCCTGGTCTTCAGGGCGGAGTTCGACATGCGTGCCGACGGCACCTGGGACGAGGACTCCCAGCAGGTGACCACCACCGTCTGTGCATTCTGCGGGGTCGGCTGCAACCTTGAACTCCACGTACAGGACAACTCGATCGTGAAGGTCACCTCTCCCGTCGACCATTCGGTGACTAGCGGTCACCTGTGCATCAAGGGACGGTTTGGTTGGCAGCATGCCCAGAGCTGAGCGGCTGGACCGGTGGGGGGAGGTCGGGTTCAGGCGGTGTGCCCAGTTTGGACAACACGACCACCCAGCCCTCGATACCAGCCCCCGGGAGGTGGTCGCCGTGTTCGCGAAATACCACCTCGGCGGTGCCGTCGGCTTCGATCGAGTTGAGCTCAGCGGGGATGCTGCCCTCATCCCAGAAGTGGTCGTTGAGGCCAATGACCAGGGCACCCCCGGGCCTGAGAACGGCTAGCAGGCCACGTAGCACGGTGGCCTTCAGGTGACCGAACGAAAAGACGCCTACAGCTGTTACTGCGTCGTAGGTACTGTGCGGTGGTTCCAGCAGTTGGTTCATGTCTGCTTCGAACAGATGGTCGTAGACACCCGTCTCCCCGGCGAGCTCCAGCATCGCCGGCGACAGGTCGCAGCCGTCGATCGCAGTGAATCCGACCTCCCGCAGTGCCAGCCCTGAGAGACCGCTACCACAGCCGACATCGAGAACGCGGACGCCATCGGGTGTGAGGGTGGAGGCAAGGGCTGTAGCGCATCGAGCCGGCTGGGCGTAGTTGTTCTCCTCTTCTATCTCCGTGTCGTAGGTGGTTGACCAGGCTTCGTAGTGGGCGCGTACCTGCTCGGTGGTCTCGAGGTCGTAGGCGGTTTCCAGAAAGTGTCTGTCGGCCATTCCGGTCCTCATTCTCTGTCGGCTGGCTAGCCGGTTGGTTCGGGCCGTTCACCGTAGTTCCGTGATCCCCGGCGAACCGTGGCGTCAGTGCCGTTGGTTGGGCCTTTACCACATGGTGGCAAATTAGGGCTACCTCTTCCCATTGCTGGAAGTCGTGGCTAGAGTGCCTCGCGTTACACCTGCGGGGGTTTCGTTGTGGCGCCTCTGGGCACCTTTTTGGACACCACCCAACCTGTGTGACTTATATCCGGTATGGATGGAGGACATTCCGAAATGGCAAGACATGTGCGATTGACGGTCGCGTTGGTGCTGGGGTTCGCGCTCATTGCGTCGGCCTGTGGTTCCGATAGTGATGATGATGGTGCGGCTCCGGCTGCCACGACTGCGGCTCCGGCTGCTGCTGCCACGACTGCGGCTCCGGCTGCTGGCGCTGCTACTACGGCTCCGCCTGCTACGGCTCCGCCTGCGGCTCCTGTGGAGGTTTCCACGGTTGGTGAGCATCTGGGTGATGGGTCTTTGGGGACTGTTGAGGTTGGTCCTGGTGAGGCGATCCAGATTCGTTCTTTGAACGCGATCAGTGGTGATGTGGCTTTCTTGGGTATTCCCAATGA
>CAJXKL010000016.1 GCA_913055915.1 uncultured Candidatus Nemicrothrix sp.
TACCTGGGCCTTTCCGAGAAGGAGGCGGCGACAACATTTCGATGAGCTGTGAGTTCAAACCAGACGGTTCGAGACCGACCTTCGAGATTGATATCAACTATCCGCTCCGGGTCAGAGCCGGGGTTGGTGACCCGGTCGACGACCATGTCCGCGCCGCAGTCAAGAAATATCTCGACCAACGGTTGTCCGAAGACCTTGGGGAGGCGATCTATTACGGCCCGAACGGTACCGTGCTGCCGTCACAGCTCTTCATCGAGGGCGAGGTGACCTTCCGGTCAGACCGTCTCTACAGCGTGGCCCTGCCCGTCTACTACTACTGGCCCGGAGCGGCCCACGGCGACAACGCGGCCGAAACCGTCAACGTCGATCTCCAAACCGGCGAACTACTCGAACTGGCCGACCTGTTCGACCCGTCCACCGAGTGGCTACCGGCCCTGTTGGAGGCCGTCGACGCGGCAGCAGAGCTCAACTACCCGCGGTGCGGATGGGGGCCCAGCGAAACCAACCCCGGAAGTCGGATCAAAAGGTTCAACATCACTCCGAACCACCTGCGCATCTACCTCGGCCTGGCTCCTAACGCCTGCCGGGTCCAGCCGGTCCAGGTCGGATACTCGGACCTGGCCGACTACCTCGACCCGGAGTTTCTCGACCACCTGTCCACCACACAAACTGCAGGGGTAGCTGGCTGATGCAGCCCAGAGATCACTTCTCCCAGGATTTCAGCTCCAAGAGGGCCGCTGAAATCGTCGGCGTCACCTACAGGCAACTGGACTACTGGACGCGAACCAATCTCGTTGCGCCAGCACTTGATGTAGCAACCGGCAGTGTCAGGAGGCGGCGCTACGACTATCGGAATCTCCTTGAGATGCAGATAATCAAGTCTCTTTTGGATGCGGGTATCAGACTGGAGAAGGTGCGGGATGTGTTCAGTTGTCTAAGCGAACACCTGGACGAGGATGTGACCCAGGTGAGCTTGGTTGTCAGCGGAACCAGGTCGGTAGCCGTCATGCACGAAGGGGAGATATTCGACCTCATTCGAAACGGGCAGGGTGTCCTAGAAATCCTGCCGCTGGCAGCTGTCAAAGACGAGTTGGATTCGAAGATCACTGAGTTGTATCCGGAGGGACCTGCGACAACTGAGCAGGGGACCTCAATGGTGGAGGAACGCTGGGCCAACCTGGTTCAAGTCGCTTATCACGAGGCTGGCCACGCCGTCGCCTACCGGGTGCTCGGCATTCCCGTGGCCCTTCTAACCATCAAGCCGAACGGGGTAAGGCAGAGCCTGGGGAATGTAAGAGCAAGACCCTCCCGACACAAACTGAAATACCGCATTCTCGCCGGGCTCGCCGGTCCGTTAGCCCAATTGAAATATTGTGGGACCAGTGACGGCAGCGAATCAGATTTGGCCCAAGTTACTAATCTTCTTCACTCTCTCAACTCAGGACTCCGACCGGTTGAGATGACCGACGTGGATCGGTTGTGGGCGGAATGCCGGGAAGTCATGGCCCAATCTGGGGTGTGGGGATGGGTAGAAGCGGTCGCTGAAGCCGCCCTCACCTACGAAATCCTCAACGGTGACCAGATCGACGCCCTTGACCCATCCAGGAAGAGCGATGACACCCTTGAACAAGAAGCCGCACCGTCAGAGCACCTCACATATCCGGATCTGGCTGGCGTTGACCGGGCCGGGGAAGACTTGTTCGCTGAGGACTTCGCCAAACACAACCTCACCGGGGCGAAACTCAACGGCACGAACCTCACCGGGGCGAAACTCAACGGCGCCTATCTGTTCGGTGCAGACCTGACCGGAGCAAACCTCACAAGAGCCGTACTAACCGAAGCCAACCTCGAATGGTCAACGCTAAGAGGAGTATCTCTTAGAAGGGCCAGCCTCCGTAGAGCCGACCTGAGGAGGGCAAACCTCGGTGAGGCGAACCTGCAAAAAGCCGACCTGAGGGAAGCCAACCTGTGTGGCGCGAACCTCAAAGGCGCCCTGTTCGAAGCCACAAGACTTTCATGCGCGATAGCCGACACGAACACCGTCTGGCCCGACGGGTTCGACCCTGAAGACGCTGGGGTGTTTCTCGCTGGGGTGTTTCTCGTACACCAAACCAACCAGACCCACTACTCCCAGTCGCTGCGTAGCGAGGAAGGATCGTCACCTACCTTGACGGATGCGACAGATGGGAGGTACGTGGGCTTGGTAATTGATCCAGCAACATTCGAACGTGTAGCGCGATGTGCCGCCAGAGAGTTCGGGGTCGAGTTCAAGGACCTGTCTGGCGAAACCGCCATCGAGGACCTCGTGCCCATCCAAGAGCGCCATCCAACCGATTCTTGGCTCGTCCCATTTCTTCTTCACATGGCCCTTGAAGATGAGTTCGAGATCGATTTCGACGAAGGTGAACTGGGACGAATACTCGAGAACGCCCCTGGTGGTGGCTACACACTCGCTTCCTGGGTCTGGGCTGTGCAAAGGGGACTCAACAACGAGTTGTGTGTTGCCCAACTCGCCAACTATTGCCCCTCATGCAAGAAGAAAATCCACCAGTGGATGAGGAAGGGTCAACAACTGCGTTCAACTATGCAGTGCCATAGCTGCGGCCATCAGTTCAAACGGTACCTAGGGGGCGCCTAGGGACTGTGATGCGAGAGCTCCCGCCAGTGCCACCATCGTGAGGATCTGAGAACCCCTTCGTTGCAGGGGTTTGGGGGTTTCGCTCCACCCTCTCAGACCCCAGTCGCCACACGGCGCTGGCAGAACTGCGAACACGCCCCTTGGGTCTGGGGTGTGGGCCCTTGAATTCGGGCTTCCAGGGAGCTCTGTCACACCCCCTCCTTACTCTGGGTGGACCACGTAGTCCCACCTAGTGAGCAACCACCTCCTCCCGAAAGGCACGCCATGACAATTCCCACCCTCGTTAACGCTTCTGTCGGCCGACCCATTACCCGGCTCGGCATCTCACTGTTCCCCGTCTATCTCCCAGGCAACCATCTGCCGAAAATAGCTACCGGGCCCGATTCGGGCCTGATCATCGATGAACTTCCCGCCGCACAGGTTCCCCAACTTGTCGTCATCAACCCCACCGATATCCCCGTCCTCGTCGTTGAGGGGGAGCAGTTCGTCGGCGGTGCTCAGAACCGCACCGCCAACGTCAGCGTGTTGGTGCCTGCCGGTGCCAAGGTCGAGATCCCGGTCTCGTGCCTCGAGCAGGGCCGCTGGGGTGCCTATCGGGACTTCGAGTACGGTCGCACGTTCTCCCACCGGCGGGTTCGGCGGGCCAAGCAGCACTCAGTGGCCATGAGCATGGCCATGGCCGGGTCCCGAAGCAGTGACCAGGGAGCGGTCTGGGGTGCCATTGAGAACGAGATCAGGAACATGGACCTCGATGCACCCACGCATGCCATGGCCGATGCCGACCAAGCCTTCGAGCGAGACTGGGATCGGTCCGCAGCTGCCGAGGAGCTTTGCGGCCTAGGGCCACTCCCAGGCCAGTGCGGCGTGGTGGTGACTCACGGTCACCGGGCCGTCAGTGCCGAGGTGTTCGGTTCGCCAGACCTATTGGCTCCGCACTGGAACGCACTGGTCCGCTCGCACCTGCTCGAGCGTCCGACCGCTGGTGACAGGCCCTCGGCTACTGCTGCACTCAAGCTTCTCGGCCGTTTCGCTGAAGCCGAGTCGGTCGACTCACCGGGTATCGGCCTCGGTGTCGAACTACACGTTCGAACGGGCCGGGTTACCGGCCAGGCCCTCACGCTTGATGGGTCAATCGTCCACACGAGCTTGTTCAGGAAGTGATGAAAGAAGTGCAACCAGGCGATCTGTACACATACTCAGGTATGAACACAACCGACCTGGCCGGACCCATCGCCAACGTGCGAGTCGACCCCGCCGACCAGTCGACAATGGAGACCCCATGACCCGATTCTTGTCCAAGTCCTGTCCAAGCGCAGCGAGCACCGGCAGGAAACTGTGGGAATCCGGGGGACTCCGGCCGGGCGGAAAACGCCCTGAACTGGGCGCTTGCCCGGCGCCTACTGGCGCCCCTGACAGGACTCGAACCTGTGCACACGGCTCCGGAAGCCGATGCTCTATCCGCTGAGCTACAGGGGCTGGGTCGGCTCAGGCTAGCGGCCCCTCCCCGAGCCCGTTCGGGTCGCCAACTCCGTTCATTGAGCCGGAACCCGTGTGGCACGTGCCACCCGATGTTACGAGAGGTGCATGCCCCAGCGGGCCGTCGCGACGAGTCACCCAGCAGGATCGCAGGCTCGGATCGCGCATATGGTCAGAATCCAACACGAGGAGATGTGTGATGAGCGGAGAGATGGTCGAGTTCCCGGCAAACGGGACGGTGGCGGGCGGGTACCTGGCCCTTCCGGAAGAAGGCACAGGTCCGGCAGTGATGGTGATCCAGGAGTGGTGGGGCCTCGTTCCGCAGATCAAGCGTGTGTGCGACCGCCTGGCCGACGAGGGGTTCGTGGCCCTTGCACCCGACCTCTACCACGGAGAGATGGCGTCGCACGTGGAGATGGACAAGGCGGGCGAGCTGATGACATCGCTGCCACCCGAGCGGGCAGCACGCGACATGTCCGCAGCAGTCGACCACCTGCTGGCCCACCCGGCGACAACCGGCGACGCCGTGGGCGTGACCGGCTTCTGCATGGGAGGCATGCTCACGCTAATGATCGCCGCCCTCGAAGGGGGCCGGGTGGCGGCCGCGGCTCCGTTCTACGGCGCCCCGCTTGGTGAAGGTGGCCCCGACTGGTCCGGCCTCACGGCGAAGGTCGAGGGCCACTTCGCGGAGGTCGACGACTTCTTCCCATCCGACGCGGTCGTGGACCTGGAGGCCACCCTGAGGGGATTGGAAAAGGACGTCACCTTCCACGTATACGAGGGGACCGGCCATGCCTTTGCCAATGAGGAGAACCCGCTCGGCACCCTCGATGAGACAGCGGCAGCCACGGCATGGGGTCGCACCCTGAACCTCTTTCGCAGCAGCCTCTGAGGCAGGGATCAGAGCAGGTCGGCGGCCATCAGGCCAGCACCCAGACCGCCCGCGTCCGCCCCCAACTCGGCGAGCACCACCTCGACCGGGGGTCGATGCACTGATCCCACGACCATCTTGTCCAGGTGGGCCTGGATGCCAGAGGACAGGGGTTCACCGATCCGAACCAGGCCACCACCAACGACGATTCGCTCCAGGTCCAGGATCATCACCAGGTTGGCCACGCCGAGGCCGACAAGGTGGCAGAACTCGTCGAAGATGCGCACAGCGTCGCCGTCTCCATCGGCCAGGGCATCGGAGACGTGCTGTCCCGTGACGGCCTCGACTGATCCAGCCATGGCCTCACCCGCAGAAAAGTCACCAGTGGCCGCAGCCTGTCGTCCCATCCGGCCAAGGGCACTGCCCGACCCGAAGTACTCCCAGGGCCCCTGTCGGCCCGTCACGTGAACCGGTCCTTCCAGGTTCACGACCATGTGGCCCGACTCGCCGGCGAACCCGCTGGCCCCCCGGACCAACTGCCCGTCCAGGACGAAGCCGGTACCTATGCCCGTTCCCAGGGTCACGAAGCCGAAGTTGTCGGTACCCCGCCCCGCACCCATGCGGTGTTCGGCCAACGCACCTGCAGTGGCGTCGTTGCCGAGCACGACGGGCCTGCCAACCAGTGCCTCGAGCTCCGGGCCGATCGGGAACTCGACCAGGTCGGGCAGGTTGGGGGAGAAGCGGACAACACCCGATCGGTGTGCGAGACCCGCCACGGCAAGGCCGATCGCATCAACCGAACGGCTTGAATCCGTGGCCAGGAGTTCCACCATCTCGGCCAGGGCTGAGACCAGCTCCGGCCCTGTACCGGAACTCGACACCTGGCGACGATCCAGGATCTGGTGGTCGACGGTGTCCAGCAACAGGGCCCTCGCATTGGTGCCACCCACGTCGATTCCAACGATCATGGCGCCACAGGCTACGGCAACTCTGCGGACCGATGACCCGGCGGGTCAGGCGAACTACGCGCCGTCCACGATCACGGTGGTGCAACGGGCGTTGGCGTGGCGGATAGCGGCCACCGGTGCGTACTCATCCGAATCAAGGAATGCCCTGGCGGCGTCCATGTCAGGGAACTCGACTATCACCAGCCGGGTCGGGGCCCACAGGTCGTCCTCCCGTACGTCCAACTCGCCACCGCGGGCCCGGTAGACGCCACCGAAGGCCTCCACAAGGGGCGCCGCCAGGGCCTTGTAGCCCTCGTAGGCGTCATGGTCCAGGATCGACGTGTCCACGATCACGAATGCGCTCATCGGTGCCTCCTACCGTGTTCTATCACCTGTGGTTGATGCCGGTCAGGTCGGACAGGGCCTCTGCAGACCGGGAGGAATCGTCGCCGCCAACGCCTCCGGTGATGATCCGTCGGCGAACCGCCGCCGACACGGTGTCGATTGTCAGGACCACGCCGACGGTCAGGGCCAGGACGGCACTTGCCGCAGGGAAGTCACGAAAGACCAGGTGGGAGACCAGCTCGGAGCCGACACCACCGGCCCCGATCATGCCGAGCACAGCGGATGCACGCACGTTGATCTCGAACCTGAACAACCAGTAGGAGCTGATGGTCGACATCACCTGGGGGAACACGGCCCAGCGCATGCTGCTCACCCAGCGACCACCGGTTGACTCGACCGCCTCAATCGGACCGGAGTCGATGCTCTCGATCGACTCGGTTGCCCACTTGCCGAGCGTTCCTATCGAGTGGATGCCGATTGCCAGGGTTCCGGCCCACGGGCCCAGGCCGGTGATCGGGATCAGGATCACCGCCAGGATCAACTCGGGAACAGCCCTGATTGCGTTGAAGAGTTGGCGGATGGGCACCCTGATCCAGATGGGTGCCACGTTGTGGGCGGCCATGAATGCAAGGGGCAGGGAGAGGAGTGCCCCTATGACCGTTCCGATCCAGGCGATGTACACCGACTCAAAGACCTTGCCGACCGCTCCGCGTGCGGCCACCCTTGCGAACGCCGGTGGAATCATCTGCCGAAGGATCGCCCATGCGTCAGACGGAGCGCCGAGCAGACGGTCGAGGGTCACATCCAACCCCGATATCGACCAGACCATGGCAACCAACAGGACGACGCCGATGGCTCCGCGACGCTCCCCCGTCCACCGGGGTGGGGCTGGCCTCTGTGTAGCGGCTGTCATCTCAGATCAGCCGCTTCCGGAGGGACACGCTCACCTGCTCGATGACCCAGACCACCACGAAGATGATCACGAGCATCCCCAGTACCCGGTCGAAGCGGAAGAACTGGCGCTGTGCCTCCAGCACACGACCGATGCCGCCGGCGCCGACCAGGCCGAGGACGACCGATGCGCGGACGTTCAGTTCGAAGACGTAGAGGGCATGAGCCACGTAGTCGGGAAACACCGTTGGAAGAATGCCGGTGCGCAGTGAGGGGGCGTGGCGCCCCCCGGCCGCCCTAGCGGCCTCGAGGGGTCCGGGGTCGGCACCGTCGACGGTCTCAGAGAACAACTTGACCATGACAGCGAGGGAGAAGATGGTGAGCGCCCATGCTCCGGCGAACGCACCGATGCCGATGGCGGTGACCATGAGCTTGGCCCAGAAGAGGTCGGGTACGGCCCTGACCACGTTCATGACCGCCCGGCTCACCAGGTAGGTAGGCCTGTTCGGGGTCGTCAACGACGACATTGCGAAACTGACCGGCAGTGCCAGGCCGCATCCCAGGATCGTGGAGATGGTCGCTATCTGGAACGTCTCCACGAAAGGCTGTAGGACGTTGCCGCTGTCGAACACCCAATCCCATGGAATGGGCCAGAACTTCTCCCAGAGCGGGTTGGACCAGACCTCCCAGAAGGTGGAGGGGTCAAAGCCGACCTCTCTGGCGGCGAAGACGCTGAACGCCATGAGGGCAGCGGCGATGCCGACGGTCCGGGCACGAAGCCGCGGCCTTTCCGGGCGGGTCGACTGCCCCGGTGTGGGCGTCACCCGCCCTCCGAGCCGTCGGTCGGTGAATCGCCCATGGCCAGCAGGTCCTCGTCGGTGATGGAGCGGCCGTAGATGTCACGGAAGGTGTCGTCGTCGACGTCTGCGATATCTCCGTCAAAGATCATCTCGCCGTCCCGGAGCCCGATCAGGCGGCGTCCATACTCCTTTGCCAGGTCCAGGAAGTGCAGGTTCACCAGTGTGGTGATGCCGAGTTCCCGGTTGATCTTCTGGAGGTCGCCCATTACCTGGCGGCTGGTCACCGGGTCCAGGGCGGCGACCGGTTCGTCGGCCAGCATCAGGCCAGGTTCCTGGGCAAGGGCGCGTGCTATTCCGACCCGTTGCTGCTGGCCACCCGACAGGTTCGAGGCCCTCACGTAGGCCTTGTCGACGATACCCACCCTCTCCAGGGCGGCCATCGCAGCCTCCCGGTCTTCAGCCGGCCAGAGGCCCAGCGTGGAGCGCCACGCCGGCACGACCGACAGGCGACCCATGAGAACGTTGTTCAACACGCTGGTCCGGTTGACCAGGTTGAAGGTCTGGAAGATCATCCCGATCCGTGACCTGACCTGGCGAAGGGTGGCCGCGGATGCGCCGACCACCTCGGTCCCGTCGACTACGACGGAACCCGAGGTGGCCGGCACCAGACCGTTCAGTACCCGGAGCAGGGTCGACTTACCGGCGCCCGACAACCCGACGATGACGACGAACTCGCCGTCGCCGATCGTCAGGTCTATGCCCCGGAGGGCCTCAACGCCCCCTGGGTATGTAACTGAGACGTCTTCGAGTCGAATCACCGGGGTGTCGGGACCGGGATACGGCTCGCCTTCATCAGCCTGCTTCGGTGATTCCGAGGGCGCTGGCCGCCTCGCGGACGACGTCGAAGTCTGATTCCAGCGCCGGTCGGATGTCGGTCCAGCCGGAGATCTCGTCCATCACGGCCACACCCTCCTCGGTGGAGAGGTAGACGGCTATCGAATCGTAGATTGCCTTCTTCAGCGATGCCGGGAGCAGGCTCGACACGGCGATCACGTCGTTGGGAACCTCCGCTGTGAGGTTGAACACGATCACCTTCTCACCGACGTCCAGGTTCTCCTTGCGGAGCGCACGGCGTGCGTCGTCGTAGGAGAGGCCGATGTCGGCATCTCCGCTGTAGACGGCGGCAACTGAAGCGTCATGGCCGCCTGAGAAGATCGGCGTGATGTCGTTGACCGGGTCGATTCCGATGTTGATGAGCTGCAGGGCCGGGAAGATGTAACCCGAGGTGGAACTCTCGGAGGTAAAGGCGACACGCTTGCCCTTCACCTTGGAGAGGTCGGCCACGCAGGCGGAACCGGGTGACACAGGGCCGTTGTCCCGGGTCTCGCCGAGTGCCTTGCCGGCATCGCCGAAGTAGACGCCAACCTGCAGGGCGACAGCGTCGAGCGCTCCGACCTGCACAACACCGTCGGCGGTGTTCTCCAGGGCCGTTGCCGGTTCGACCGGGGAGTCACAGAGGCCGGGATCGTTCGTCATCCACTGGCCGTGGTAGGTGGCGGCGCCGTACCGGATCGCCTGCACCAACGGCTCCATGTTGCCGAACTGCTGCTTGGCCAGCACGTAGCCGAACGGTCCGAACGCCCCAAGGTCGGCCTTGCCGGTTCCCATGGCTGTGACGAGGCCCGTGTAGTCGGTGGTTACGACACCCTCGACCTCGATTCCGAGTGAGGTCGACAACATGTCGACGAACGGCTGAATCTGGTCCTGCAGGTTCTCCTGTTCGGTGCTCGGAACGTGTCCGTAGGTGATCTTGTCGGGCCAGGCAGCATCGGCCTTCTGGTCGTCAGAGCTGCTACTGCAACCGGTTGCCACAACTGTGATGGCCAGCAGTGCGGCCAGAATCTTCATTGCTCTCACGGGTCCCCCCTTGGTGGGTTCAGTGGATTGGTCTGCACACTAGTCATGCCTCCCAACTCCTCCCAACTCATCGTGCCAGTTGAGTGTGCAGTCGCTACATCCAGTCGTCGATCGGAAGGGTCAGTCCCTCGACGACGGCTGGGCCCTTGAGTGCCGACACCGTGGCGTGCCCCGCCCGCAGCAGCGCCGTGTCGGAGTTCTCGGGCATCTGGTCGGTCGTCGGTGCAAGTTCGAAGGAGATCCCGTTGTCATCCCGGTCGGTGACCAGGGTCTGGATGGAGCCCTTCGGTGCCAGGGTCGCCAGGCGAACTCCCTGGATCTCGCCGACGGGTAGGTTCGGCACGTTCACGTTGAGCGAAATGATCCCGCTCTGGTCGGCCAACCAGCGGACCATGGGAAGGGCGATCTCGGTTGCCGAGGACCAGAGCTGTGTGGTTCCGTCGTCTCGGCCGTCGAGTTGGCTGAGGGCCAGCCCCGAGAGGCCACGCTGCCTTCCGGTCAGCACAGCACCGATGGTTGCAGAGTAGAGGGTGGATGATCCGGTGTTCGGTCCCTGGTTGACCCCGGCAAGCACCAGGTCGACAGCATCGCCGAAGACACCGAGAGCCGCCAGGCTGACGATGAACGCCGGTGGGGCACTGACAGCGTGGGCCGACACCCCGGCCAGGTCCGGCAGGCTGACGGCCCTCAGGTCTGCCCGACCTGGGGTCTCAAGCGGACCCAGGGCAGCGGAACCGCCACTCCAGTCCCTTGTGGGACCTGCGACAACCGGTGTCCAGCCCTGCTCGAGCACCGCCACAGCGAGGGCATGCAGCCCCGGTGAGTCGATGCCGTCATCGTTGGTTACGAGAATCCTCATGGAATCGCATTCGTCGTGGTCTCGGACAGGCGGGGCAGGGTATCCGATCACCTGACCCAGAACCCGGTCCGGTCTGTCCCACGCGCTCCTAGGGTGCCCCCCATGTCGTCGGAACTCTCTGAACACGGTGGCACGGGGCGCCTGGCGGCGACAGCGGCGGTCACCTGCTGGTCCGCTGGCAACGTCATGGTGGTGAGCCTCGACCTCCCGGGACTCCAGATTGCCTTCTGGCGCCTGCTGCTCGGAGCAGTCCTCTACGGGGCGGTCCTCTATGGGGGAGGTCGCCGGATTTCACTCCGCACGGTTCGGCTGGTAGCCCCTGCCGGCGCCATCCTCGGCCTGGAGATAGGCGTGTTCTTCGTGGCACTGCACTCCACGACTGTCGCCAATGCCACGACGATCGGCGCCCTTCAGCCAATCGTGTTGATGGCGGTGGCATCCCGCCGCTTCAGGGAAGATGTCGGCCCGTGGCTGGTTGGGGCGGCCCTGGTGGCGATCGGAGGGGTGGCGCTCGTCATGTTCGGTGCCGGAACCGATGTTGGCGTCAACCTCCGCGGAGACGCCCTGGCTGTTCTGGCCATGGTCCTCTTCTCTGCCTATTTCGTGGTCGTGAAGGACGTGCGCAACCGGGTTGACACGTTCACCCTCCAGACCGTGTCGATGGCCGTGGGGGCACTTGTACTCCTACCCCTGGTAGCCGTCGACGCCGGAACGGTCGCGGTTCCGTTCCCCAGCGGACCCCAGTGGGTCTGGTTGGCCGTCCTGCTTGCCGTTCCCGGCACGGGCCACCTGCTCATGAACTGGGCCCACCTGCACATCCCACTGTCGCTGGCGGGCATGCTGACCCTGTCGATCCCTGTTCTCTCGGGTGCGGGAGCCTGGCTGGTCGTGGGCCAGCAGGTCACCCTGATCCAGGGCCTGGGAATGGCGGTGGTGATAAGCGTGTTGGTGCTGGTGGTACGACGGGATGCCCGCTCTTTCGTCGCGACGGGAGATTCCCGAACCTGAGGGTCTATTGTTCAACCGATCCCACAACCGACATGGAGGAGTAGGGAACATGAGTGCCGACGGCACCTGGAACGTCACGATGAACACACCCATGGGGGCCCAGGCGGGCACCCTCACATTTGCCACCGACGGTGGAACCCTCACCGGGACCATGTCAGGCGCGCAGGGGTCGCTAGACCTCGAGGACGGCACGATCGACGGCGACGCCCTCTCGTGGACGGTCAACATGACCTCGCCGATGCCGATCAAGGTCGAGTCAACGGCCACCATCACCGGTGACGAGATCACCGGAGAGGCCAAGCTGGGGGCCTTCGGTACCGCCACCTTCAGCGGAACGAGGGCGTGAGCATGGAGTTCTCAACCACCGACGGGGTGCCAGGTCGCACCGTGGTTGCCTCGCACGGTGTGGCCATCGGCTCCACCGTCAGGGCCAAGAACATAGCCAAGGACATCGGTGCAGGTCTCAAGTCCATTGTGGGTGGCGAGATCAAGTCGTATTCAGACATGCTGGCCGACGCCCGTACCGAGGCCCTCGAACGCATGGGCTCCCATGCCGCAGAACTGGGGGCTGACGCCGTTGTCAACGTTCGGCTGACCACCTCACAGATCATGGGCAACGCCGCCGAGATCCTCGCCTACGGCACAGCGGTCTCGACCGAATCAGCCTGAGCGCCAAGCGGAACCGGAGCGTCACATGATGGTTCCCACGGGAGGACGGGTCCCCGCTGTCGACCTGGCGGCACCCGACGGGTCCCCCGTTGCCGTCGACCCAGGGCAGCGGACCTACCTGGTCCTCCAGGTGCTCCGTTACTACGGTTGAGCCCCCTGCCTCGAGCTACTCGCGCAGTTGCGCGAACACCACGGAGAGTTCGCTGAAAGGGATGCGGCCGTGATGGCGGTCGGCGGCGCAGCCGATTTCCAGGCACAGCGGCTGCTGGACGGCGGTGTGCCGTTCCCCCTGCTCCTGGACCCGGGCGGCACGTTGCGAAGCGCACTGGGACTCGACCAGAAGCTCTCCAAGGGTGAGCTGATGGGGTGGCGTTCGATCAGGAACCTGTTTGTCGGGATGTTCAGGCAGAAGCAGGGGAAGGTCAGCCGACCCCACACCGAGGACCGACCAGCTGTGGTGATCCTGGACCCAGAACGCCGTGTCGTGTGGTCGCACGTTGGCAGGGCGGTAGGCGACTACCCGCCGGTTGCCGAGATCCTGGCGGCCATACCGTCACAAGCGATCTAGTGCCCGGCCCATGAGCGCAGGAGTTGGTTCGTAGGCCACGATCTTCAAGACCCATCTGACATCGGACAGTGACGGCTACGGGGACATGGCCCAGAAGACGGCAACCCTGGTGGCAGACCAGGACGGCTTCCTCGGCATGGACTCGGCCCGTGGGGAAGACGGCGTTGGCATCACGGTCTGCTACCGGGAATCGCTTGAGGCGATCGAGGCATGGGGGCGAGACACCCAACACCGTGTGGCCCAGAGGATCGGCCTCGAACGGTGGTACGACCACTTCACCATGCGGATAGCCAGGGTTGAGCGGTCCAGCGAGTACAACCGGCCCGAATAGGGTTCAGGCACATCGGGCCCACCCGGTAGCATCGGGGCGATCCTGCCGGTGATCCACCGGCACTACCACCTGCCCGCTGGAACAGCCCAATGGACGTTCGCGACATCCTCATCGAATCGGTACGGTCCGCGCTCATCGACCTGGGCGTTGACCCTCCACCAGCCGAGGTAGGCCTCGAGCGCCCCGCCAACCCCGAGCACGGCGACTGGTCCACCAACGCCGCGCTTGCCTCTGCAAAGGCGGTCGGTTGTAACCCGCGGGAATTGGGAACGGCACTCGCAGAGGCCCTTGAGGCTTCACCACCGGCCCACGTGACGGCCGTCGAGGTGGCCGGTCCCGGGTTCGTCAACTTTCGACTGGCCGACTCGTGGCTCCACGACGTGCTCCTTGACGTCGTGGCGGCCGGTCCCGACGGATGGGCCGCCCACTCCGTTGGTGGTGGCCGGTCGGTCATGGTCGAGTTCGTCAGCGCCAATCCGACAGGGCCGCTTCATGCCGGCCACGGGCGGGGAGCGTGCTACGGCGACTCCCTGGCAAGGCTCTACCAGCGCTGTGGCCACGAGGTAACCCGAGAGTTCTACGTCAACGACCGTGGCACCCAGATGCAACTCTTCGCCGACTCCCTGGCAGCTGCCGCAGCTGGTTCCGGGCCCCCTGAGGGCGGCTACCACGGCCAGTACATCCGCGACTGGGCAGTCGAGATGCCCGAGGGCGCCGATTCACTGGAGTGGGGGTACAAGAGGGCGCTGGCCGACCAGCGGAGAGTCCTCGAGAGCCTGGACATCCACTTCGATTCCTGGTTCAGCGAGCGGTCGATGATCGAGTCGGGTGCCATTGACGAGGTCATGTCGGACCTGCGGGCCCAGGACGCCGTATACGAAGACGATGGTGCCACCTGGTTGCGGAGCAGCGACCACGGAGATGACAAGGACCGGGTGCTCGTCAAGTCCGACGGCCAGTTCACCTACCTGCTGCCCGATGTGGCCTACCACCGCGACAAGTTCCAGCGCGCCGACCGGCTGGTGAACGTCTGGGGGGCCGACCACCACGGCTACGTGGCACGCATGCAGTCCGCCATGCATGCGCTGGGGCACGACCCCACCGAGTTGCAGGTGGCTATCACCCAGATGGTCAGCCTTCAGCGCGGCGGAGAGGAGGTACGGCTGTCCAAGCGCACAGGCGAGATGGTCGAGTTGGCCGAGGTGGTCGACGAGGTCGGCGCTGATGCCGCCCGCTTCACCTACCTGTTGCTCTCGGTCGATTCGCAACAGACCTTCGACCTGGACCTCGTTGCCAGCCAGGTCAACGAGAACCCCGTGTTCTACGTGCAGTACGCGCACGCACGGATCCACTCCATCGTGGGGCGGGCTGCTGGAGCCGGCATCGAGCGGGCTCCCGTTGACATGGTCGACCTCTCCCTGCTGGGGCACCAGCGCGAGCTGGCCCTTCTCCGGGCACTCCACGATCTGCCCGACACCGTCCTGCGTGCCTGTCGCGAGCGTGCACCGCACCAGGTCACGACATGGGTGAGGGAACTGGCTTCAGCGTTCCACGGCTTCTACCACGACTGCCGTGTCATGGGTGACGGTATCGAAGAGGACCTTTCCCAGGCCCGGCTGTGGCTAGTCGAGGCGGTACGGATAGGCCTCGTGGTCGCCTTCGACCTGCTCGGGGTTTCGGCACCCGAGGAAATGTGGAGAGAAGGGGACGGGGATACCTGATGGCCGGACCTATACCGCTGGGCCTGCTCCCCGACACGACGACCGTCCAGGACGGAAGGGCGTCCATAGGCGGGTGTGACCTCGTCGACCTGGCTGACCAGTTCGGCACACCCCTGTTCGTGTACGACGAGGACCACCTGCGCTCTCGTTGCAGGGAAGCCGTTGCGGCATTCGGTGACGGGGTCGCCTATGCCGGCAAGGCGTTCCTCTGCACAGCCATGGCGAAGCTTGCCCACGAGGAGGGCATGCACATCGACGTATCCACCGGAGGCGAGCTCTACATGGCGCTGCACGCCGGTGTGCCAGCAGACCGGCTGGTCATGCACGGCAACAACAAGAGCACCGTCGAGTTGGAGATGGCGGTCAACGCCGGGGTCAGGACGATCGTCGTCGACTCCTTCGACGAAATGGACCGGCTGGACGCGCTCCATTCCGACACCGGCAGCGTTCCAAGGGTCATGCTGCGGATCACCCCCGGGGTCCATGCACACACCCACGAATTCATCTCAACGGGTCAGGACGACTCGAAGTTCGGGTTCACGGTGTCGACAGGTCTTGCAACTGCAGCCGTTGAACGGGCGATCGCCACCGACTCCGTGGAACTGGTCGGGCTGCACTTCCACATCGGCAGTCAGGTGTTCGAGGTGGGGGCCTTCACCCGGGCTGTCGAGGTGATGACCGACGTTGCAGGCCGCTACGGCCTGCCGGAACTCTCGGTGGGTGGAGGCCTGGGCGTTGCGTACGTGGAAGGTGAGAGCGCCCCGTCGATCACAGAGTGGGCTTCGGGGATCAGGGCCGTCTGCGATGCGGCGGGTATTTCCGCCAGCGTGTCCGCAGAACCCGGCAGGGCGATCGTGGCGGCCGCAGCGGTGACCCTCTACAGGGTCGGCACCATCAAGGAACTTCCCGGCCTTCGTACCTACGTTGCCGTGGACGGCGGCATGAGCGACAACCCCCGGCCGGTCCTCTACGGCTCGGGGTACGAGACGTTCCTGCCGCGCGCCACTACGGCCGAGAGGTCTCAGGTGATCCGCCTTGTGGGCAAGCACTGTGAGTCAGGTGACCTGCTCGTGCGCGAGGGCTTCGTGCCCGACGGCATGGCAGTGGGCGATGTGGTAGCCACGCCAGTTACCGGCGCCTACGGGCACTCAATGGGCTCCAACTACAACCAGGTGCTGCGCCCCGCCGTGGTGTTCGTCTCTGAGGGGGAGGCCCGCGTTGTCGTGGCCCGCGAGACCTTCGAGGACCTGGTGCGCCGCGAGTCCTGAAACCACACCGACACGTAGACAAAGGACCGGTACCGTGGAGCGGATGGAAGCCACAGATGTGAGGGTCGGCGTACTCGGCTGCGGAAACGTGGGAGCAGCCCTGGCCACCCTTGTTCACGAACAGAGCCAGGCGGTGGCTGACCGCACCGGACTGGCCCTCGAGGTGGCGGCGATTGCGGTGCGCGACACCTCTGTCGACCGCGGCGTTCCGTGCCCATCGGACGTCTTCACGACAGATGCTGCAGCAGTGGTGACCGATCCCGGCATCGATGTGGTCATCGAGGTCATGGGCGGAATCGAACCGGCACGCCAACTGATCCTTGACGCTCTCGCGTCCGAAAAGCCCGTTGTGACAGCCAACAAGGAACTGCTTGCAGCCCACGGCGAGGAGCTCTACCTGGCGGCTGCCGAGGCTGGGGTCGACCTGTTGTTCGAGGCTGCCGTTGCGGGTGCAATCCCGATCATGAGGCCCCTGCGCGAATCGCTGGCAGGCGAGCCGCTCACCCGGATAATGGGGATCGTAAACGGCACGACCAACTTCATCCTCTCGAGGATGTCTGACCACGGGACGTCCTACGCAGACGCCCTGTCAGAGGCCCAGGATCTGGGTTACGCCGAGAGCGACCCGACCGCCGACGTAGATGGATTCGACGCCGGAGCCAAGGCTGCAGTCATCGCCAGCCTGGCCTTCGGTGCCCGGGTGGTTCCCGCCGACGTCTACCACGAGGGAATCTCAGGGGTGACCGTCGACGACATCGAGGCTGCCCGCACCATGGGGCACTGCATCAAGCTGCTTGCAGTCGCCGAACGCGGAACCTCCGCTGACGGTGGTGTCGAGATCGGTGTGCGGGTGCACCCGACACTCGTGCCGTTCGATCATCCGCTTGCAGCCGTGAACGACAGCTTCAATGCCGTCTTCGTCGAGGGCGGAGCGGTCGGCGAGCTCATGTTCTACGGCCGGGGGGCCGGTGGCCGTCCGACCGCCTCAGCGGTGTTCGGAGACCTCATTGACGCGGCAGGCAACCTCCGAAGGGGCCATGGTGCCCCGATCGGCGCGCTCAGCGACGTCCGGATGGCTCCGATCGGCGACATCGAGTCTGCCTACTATCTGAGCGTCGAGGTCGATGACCGGCCCGGCGTCCTCTCCGACGTGGCGGCTGTCTTCGGCGGGCACGATGTCTCGATCAGGTCCATGGAACAGGTCGGGCTGGGTGCCGAGGCGCAGCTCAGGTTCATCACCCACCTGGCCCGCGAAAGCGACCTCCAGGCGACCCTGAGAGGACTCGGGGAACTTGCCGCTGTTCGCAGCATCGGCAGCGTGCTGCGTGTCATCGGCGACTGACCGGTCTGGATACCCGTGCAGTACGTGAGTACCCGGGGTGCGGCCCCGACCCTTGATTTTGCCGATGCCCTGCTTGTCGGCCTGGCGTCCGACGGAGGCCTCTACGTTCCCGAGTCCTGGCCACAGATCCCTGACGGGGGCCGTGGCGACTACGTCGAGACAGCGGTCGCGGTCATGTCACCGTTCGTGGAGGGGAGCATTGACCAGGACGCATTCGCCCAGATGGTCTCCGACGCCTACTCGGTGTTCGACGCCGACGATGTAGCCCCCCTGGTGGCCCTGGGTGATGGGCTTCACCTGATGGAACTGTTCCACGGACCAACCCTCGCGTTCAAAGACATCGCCCTGCAGTTGGTAGGCAGGCTCTTCGACTACGAGTTGACCAGTCGTGGCGAACGGGTGACGATCGTCGGAGCCACCTCCGGCGACACCGGCTCAGCGGCAATCGAGGCCTGCCGCGATCGCCGGAACGTCGACATAGTGATCCTTCACCCAGCTGGTCGGGTCACCGAGGTTCAGCGTCGACAGATGACGACGGTGCAGTCGACAAACGTCCACAACGTCGCCATCGATGGCACCTTCGACGACTGCCAGGACATGGTCAAGGCCATGTTCGCAGACGAACCGTTCAGGGCCAGGATGAACCTCTCGGCGGTCAACTCCATCAACTGGGCGAGGGTCATGGCCCAGGTCGTCTACTACGTGGTGGCGGCTGAGCGACTCGGAGGCCGGCGCCAGCCAGTGGACTTCGCCGTTCCGACCGGCAACTTCGGGAACGTGTTCGCCGGTCACGTGGCACGGCTGGGTGGACTCAACGTGCCGAGGCTCGTCGTCGGCAGCAACCGCAACGACATCCTGACCCGGTTCCTGAACGACGGGAATTTGGAGACACGCCAGGTCATGCCGACCCTGTCACCCAGCATGGACATCCAGGTCTCATCCAACCTGGAGCGCCTGCTCTTCGAGTTGGAGGGTCGTGACGGGGCTGCGGTTGCCCGACTCCTCGATGCCTTCAGGGAGAACGGCTCGGTGGCGATCGACAGGGCGCTGCATGCCTCGCTGGCCGAAGGCTGGTCAGGAGCTCGCTTCGACGACGACCAGGTCCTTGCGTGCATCGCCGACGAAGCTGACCGGTCCGGTGTCGTGCTGGACCCGCACAGTGCTGTCGGGGTACTGGCAGCCCGGGCATGTCGACGGGACCCCGGGGTTCCGGTTGTCGCCCTGGCCACTGCCCACCCGGCCAAGTTCCCCGATGCGGTCGAGAAGGCCACAGGTGTCAGGCCCGCTCTCCCGGACCGCCTCGGTGACCTCCTGGGCCTGCCCGAGCGCATGACCCACCTTCCCAACGACCTTGCAGGGGTCGAGGCGTTCGTTGAGGAACACGTACGTGCGGTCTGAGGCTCGGGTGTGGGGGAGCGATGCCCAACGGGTGGGTGCTGGCAGGATGGCCATCCGATGAAGTACGTGATCTGTGTCCCAGACGGCTGTGCGGACCTGCCGGTGCCCGAACTCGGCGGCCTGACCCCGCTCGAGGTCGCTGACACCCCCCACATGGACGCGCTGGCGGCACGGGCGGTTGTGGGTCGAGCCGCGGTCATTCCCGAGGGAATGGCACCCAGCAGCGACGTGGGCAACATGTCGATTCTGGGCTTTGATCCAGCCGCATTCCACACGGGCCGAGCCCCGATCGAGGCTGCGGCGATGGGCCTGACCCTACGGCCCGACCAGGTGGCCTTCCGCTGCAACCTGGTCACCGTGGTCGATGGGGTAATGGTCGACTACGCGGGCGGCACTCCGTCAGACGAGGTCGCAGCCGAGGTGATCAACCGGATCGATGCCGAGCTGGGTGGGGGGCGCGATGGAGTGTCGTTCCACCCCGGAATCAGCTTCAGGCACTCGATGATCGCACCTGCCGACTGGGTTGATGCCGACTGCGTCCCGCCACACGACCTCACCGGCGACCCGGTGGTCCCTTCCGGCGGGCCGGCCGGCCCACGTCTGAATGACCTGATGGACGCCTCGCGGGACATTCTTGCCTCATCGGATCTGGAGGCGACTCAGATCTGGTTGTGGGGGCAGGGCTTCCAGCTGCAGATCCCGTCGTTCGCGGAGACCCACGGCGTGAGGGTCGGCCTGGTCACGGCGGTCGACCTGGTGAGGGGCATCGGCATGCTGAGCGGTATGAAGGTTTGTGACATACCCGGCGCCACAGGCCTCTATGACACCGACTACGAGGGCAAGCGAGACGTCGCGCTTGCCGAGTTGGCCGGCGGGCTGGACCTGTTCGTGATCCACGTGGAGGCGACCGATTATGCCGGTCATGCCGGTGACGTAGCCGAAAAGGTCCGGGCGCTGGAGAACTGGGACAGCCGCATCATCGCCGACCTGATTCCCGGGCTTGACGCCATGGGGCCCTGGCGTCTGCTGATGCTGCCCGACCACGGGACCCCGTTGACCACCAGGACCCATACCGCTGACCCGGTGCCGTACATGCTTGTCGACTCCCGAACCGATGGCCCGGGTGGGGTGTTTACCGAGGCAGGTGTTACGGGGGAACCGCCAGTTACCGGCCACGGGCTGCTTCCGACCCTGCTGGCCGGCTGATTGCTGCGGGAACCGATTGTCAGAGCACGAGGTTCACGATCAGGCCCGTCCCGATGGCTACCGAGAGAACGAAGAGTCCAAGGCCTGCGACAAGGCGGGTCTGGGCCATTCGTCCAAGCATGACGAATTCGGGAACACTGGCTCCAACTCCGGCGATTGTGAGTGCCACGATCGCACCTAGCCCGACGCCCGAGGTGTGCAGGGCGTCACCTATGGGGATGAACAGTTCGGCATTCACATACAGGGGAATCCCGATCAGGGCGGCCAACGGAACGGCGGTACCTGCATTGGATCCTGCAACCGAGGCGACCCAGTCTGTCGAGATGAACTCGGTGATAGCGATACCAGCGAGCACCCCTACGACCATCAGCGGGGCGAACCTGCGCAGCACTGACATTGCCTCACGGACTGCTGGCCTGAACTCGACCTGAATGCCCGACCAGGGGGAAGGTCCGATGTCGCGACAGGCGGCGTCAGGCGGGGTGAGCGGTTGCGGACCAGCGGCCGTGCTGACCGGAATCGGTTTCAGCATCCTGGAGACGTTTCCGGCTTCAGCCAGGAGTGCTACCAACGCGGAGGATGCGATCACCACGAGCGTGTAGACGACCGCTGCCTGCACGTCGACGATGACGGCGAGGCCGGCGAAGAGGATCGGATCCAGCACGGGTGCGGCGACGATGAACGCCGCGTAGCCGGCAGGTCGCACACCAGCCCTGATGAAGGCTGCCAACATCGGGATTGCCGAACACGTGCAGAACGGGGTGACGACGCCGAGGGCGATTCCCTTCAGGGCTGCCAGCCACGGTGGTCCCCCCAACCATGTCCGGATCTGTTCCTCGCCGAAACGTCGCTGGAACAGTGCCAGTGCAAATGATATTCCGACGAACAGGAGGGTGAGTTCTGCAAGGACCAGAAGTCCGTGTCGTATCGCTGTGCCCATTAGAACAGTGTGTGGAAGCGCGGGTCAGTTACAGCAGCCGGGCTTGTCGTATTCGGCCTTGACGTTGTGGAGCCGTTCGTTGTCACCGGTCTTGACGTACCACTCCCACCGGGTGTCGTCGGGGCCTGCCAGCCAGGTTTCGACCTTGTCGGCGTAGCAGCACATTGCGTCGCCCACGCCGGTTGTCTCGAGGCCGGCTGCGGAGAGGCGTGCCTCGGCGGCGACCACCTCGGCGCTCGTCTCGGTCTCAACGCCGAGGTGGTTGAGCGTGCCACCACCGGAGGGGTCCTCGAACAGCACCAGTTTCAGGGGTGGGTCGGCAATGGAGAAGTTGGCGTAACCGGGACGCACCTTGGTCGGCTCGGTGCCGAACATGCGGGTGTAGAAGTCGATGGCATTGTCGAGGTCGCTGACGTCGATTGCAAGCTGTAGTCGGCTCATGTCGGGGTCTTTTCCTGGATGGGTCGAAGGTTGCTATATATCGATACTTGCCAATATAGATATTACTCAATATGATGTCAATCATGACATCGCCTACCGATGTCGCATGCTGCCGACCGGTCACCGAAGCAGCTCTCGACGACGCCAGTGCCATCCAACTGGCAGCTGTGTTCGCGGTGCTGGGAGACCCCGTCCGCCTCAGGTTGTTCAGCCTCATCGCCTCGCTGCCAGACGGATCATGTGCATGCGATCTCGTGGAGCCCCTGGGCCGTTCCCAGCCCACCGTCAGCCACCACCTGAAGGTCCTCTTCGAATCGGGCCTGGTTGACCGGGAGCGCCGGGGACGCTGGATCTGGTACTCGGTTCGTCCTGAGGCCCTTGCATCTGCCTCAATCCTCATCACCTGTTGAGAGACTCAGTTCCCATGGCTGCCGGAAGGGTGGTTGTGGTGGGTCACCCCGTTTCACTACAATGACCGTGTCGTCGGGTGGGGGTTGACGAGAACTCGTTGCCTCCGCTGACCCGCTGACTCTCACCGTCGGTTGTGCGCCGGTGCCTTTTCCACCCCCGGTGGAACCTGCGTCGGACCGTCCTTACGGCCGGAACTGCTCTGCCGACAAATCCTCACCGGAGACTTCCCGCGAAATGGCGGTCCCGGTGTGTCCTGTGGGCCTCATGGCCCGCGATACAAAGACATAAGTCAACAACCAGAAGAGGTGTCTGAGCATGGACTCCACCCAACTCGAGCGAACCGCCCTTGAAACCAAGGACCGCGACGAGCTGACAACTATCGCAACCGCCCTGGGCGGCAAGCCCGGATCGCGTTCGCGCAAGGCCGAGATCGTTGACCTGATCCTGGGCCTGGCCGGTGTCGAAGGCGCTCCCGGCGCTGGATCGACCAACGGGGCCGCCCCGGTAACAGAGGCCCTCACCGAAGAGCCACCTGCAGCGTGGGAGGTCGAGGCTGAAGCCGTAGACAAAGCAGCCGAGAAGGCCGAGGCAACTGAGTCAAAGGAAGGTTCTGGTGACAGCAGCGACCGAGATGGCCGCAGCCAGCAGAAGCCGAAGCAGGAGTCGCAGAACAGGGACGGTGACCTCAAGGGCGGCAACCAGGGCCGGAACCGTCAACCGGATCAGGCCGGCCCCGGCAACCGTCGGCGTCGTCGTAGTGGAGGCGGCCGTGGGCGTGACCGGGACAACACCCCCGAAGAACCGTGGGACGGCGAACCGGTTGCCATCGACGGCTACATCGACCTACGCGACGAGGGCTACGGGTTCCTGCGCGCCAACGGGTTCAAGCCCTCAAAGGACGATGCCTACATATCGGTCAAGCAGGTCAGACAGTTCGACCTCCGAAAAGGTGACCATCTGGCTGGAGCATCCCGCCCGGCCAACCGCAGCGAGAAGAACCCGGCTCTACTCAGCATCGAGTCGGTGAACGGCAGGCCGCCCGAAGAGGCAAAGGGCCGCCCACACTTCGAGGACCTCACCCCGCTGTTCCCCGACGAGCGGCTGTGCCTCGAGGTCGACGGTGATTCCGACAACATGACCGCCCGGATTGTCGACCTGATCTCCCCGATCGGCAAGGGCCAGAGGGGCCTCATCGTCTCGCCGCCAAAGGCTGGCAAGACCACGATCATGAAGACGATCGCACGCTCCATCGAGACCAACCACCCCGAGGTGAAACTGCTCGTCCTACTCGTCGATGAGCGCCCCGAAGAGGTCACCGACATGCGACGCTGGCTGAAGAACGGTGAGGTCATGGGCTCCACCTTTGACCGGCCCAGCGACGAGCACACCCACCTCGCCGAGATAGCGATCGAGCGCGCCAAGCGCATGGTCGAGCGCGGCGAGGACGTCGTGATCATGCTGGACGGCATCACTCGCCTATCACGGGCCTACAACCTGGCTGCGCCGGCAACCGGCCGGATCATGTCCGGTGGTATCGACACCGGTGCCCTCTATCCGCCGAAGAAGTTCTTTGGTGCCGCTCGCAACGTCGAGGAGGGTGGATCGCTCACCATCCTCGCCACAGCCCTCGTGGAGACCGGATCAAAGATGGACGAGGTCATCTTCGAGGAGTTCAAGGGAACAGGCAACATGGAGTTGCGCCTTGACCGACGCATCGCCGAGAGGCGTGTGTATCCGGCAATCGACGTCAACGCCTCGTCCACACGCCACGAGGAACTGCTGTTCGAGCGCAAGCAACTGAACCAGGTCTGGAAACTGCGAAGGGTCCTCAACGGTCTTGCCCACGACGGCGAATCCGGGGCCGCTGCCGGCCTGGAACTGCTGATCGACCGCCTCAAGACCTTCAACAACAACGATGAGTTCCTGGCCGAGGTAGCCAAGGGGCCCTCGATGGGAAGCTGAACCGACCACACGAACACAGCCACCTGCGACCGCAGGTTGCAGCCGCACCCGGCACGCCGCAGACTGGAGCCGCTATGAAGACTGACATCCACCCCGATTACCGCCCCGTGGTCTTTCAGGACCTCTCCGAGGGCGCCACTTTCGTGATCCGCTCCACGGTCAAGACCAACGAAACAATCACCCTCGAAGACGGTGTCGAGTATCCACTCGTCAAGGTCGAGATCTCCTCGGCCAGCCACCCGTTCTTCACCGGCCAGATGAAGATCGTTGACACCGCCGGTCGTGTCGAGCGCTTCGAGCGCAGGTACGGCACGCGCCGCAAGGCCTGAACCTGTTCAACGTTTGTAGGCGGGCACCTCAGCCGCCCATCCCCGAACGAACACAATGACCGTGGCCTCCGATCCGGGTGCCGTCCTCCTCTCAACTCGGCTGACGTCACACGTCCGCGAACTGACCGGTTCAGAACCCGCTGTTGAACCGATCTCGGTTGGAGGCGGCGCGGCCCTCATCGACAGGGCTGCCGGAAGGATCGTGTTCCTCGCCTCCCCCGAGAAACCCGCAGGGGCACTTGGGCACCTCCTCCTGCTCGCCTCCCGCCACCAACTCGACGAGGCGGTCGTCATCTACGACGACCCTTCAGCCGCTGCCGTGGCGGCCCGGCGTTCCGCTGCGATTGATCCGGCTCCGACGATCCAGCTCGTAGATGGTCTGGTCCTACGTGAGGTCGATCCCGCTCCTCTGCCTGAAGTACCGTCACCAGCCGAGACACCTCCCTGTTTCGTCGACCTCTGCCGGCAGGCCGGAGTGGATCCGATCCAGGAGGCTGGTATCTGGAGGGGCGAGGTCCTAGGCCTCGAGGTTGTCCGTGCAACGCTGTCCGGTGTCGAGATCGGGGTAGGACGCATGGACCGCGAGGCAGGCGTCGTTCTCCACGGCGACCGGCCACCGGCCGAGAATCTCGTGTCGGTGGCAGACACCGTTCGAACCCAGCGTCGGGCCGGCAGCGGAGTGCATCCGCTCGCCACCCTCGTACGTGAACGCTGGCTGAGGCACGATCTGATCACAGACCCCTCGACCATCGGCCTGGTTGGCCTGGTGGCCGTGGATCCCGCCGATACATCCGGCGGCCTCCGCGACAGCGTGCCCGCACCAGCAGTCGGGGTCGACACCGCCGGAGCACGGGTGCTGGTGGTCTGCTCTGTCGGGGGTGACCCGGACCTGGTTCCCGTTGCCGCCGACCTCGTGTTGCGTGAAGATCCCGACCGCCTGATCGTTGTCCTGCCGGACAGGGATGTTCTCCCCACGCTGCTTGCCGCCGTCGAACGGCTCGCAGTGCGGTCAGATGTGATCGGGGTCAGGGGCGGCTGGAGTTGACCTCAGCGGGGCGTTCCTGTCGACCGGTGCCTCACCGGTACCCTGAACCCGATGTTGGAACAGATCGCTGCGCTGTTGGTCGAGTTGGCCGAGACTGAAGCCCACCTTGCCGATCCGGAGGTCATCTCCGACACCGGTCGCCTCCAGGCAGCTGGCAGGCGTTACAAGGAACTCGAGGCGGTCCTCGCAGTCGGCCGGCCCCTCCAGCAGGCAAGCGACGACCTGCTCGCAGCCAGGGAACTGGCGGACCTCTCAGAGGGCGACGACCGGGAGATGTTCCGGGCCGAGGTGGTTTCCCTCGAAGCTGAGATAGCACGCCTCGAGGAGGAATTCAGGGCCCTGTTGCTGCCGACCGACCCGAACGACGGCCGCAACGTGATCGTTGAAATCCGTGGGGCCGAGGGCGGAGAAGAGGCCAACCTGTTCGCCCGCGACCTCTTCAACATGTACCAGGCGTTCGCCACCATCCACGGATGGTCGACCGAGGTGCTCGAGTCCAACGATTCTGACATGGGCGGATTCAGCTACGTCATGTTCCTGGCCAAGGGCGAGGACGCATGGACTCGCCTCAAGTACGAAGGAGGGGTGCACCGGGTGCAACGGGTGCCGGCAACCGAATCCCAGGGTCGGGTGCACACGTCATCGGCAACGGTGAGCGTGCTCCCCGAAGCCGATGAGATCGACGTCCAGATCGACGACAACGACCTCCAGGTCGACGTCTACCGTGCATCCGGCCCCGGAGGGCAGTCAGTCAACACCACAGACTCGGCCGTCCGCATCACCCACAAGCCAACGGGCCTCGTGGTCTCCATGCAGGACGAAAAGAGCCAACTCCAGAACAAGACGAAGGCGTTGCGCGTGTTGCGGTCACGGCTTCTGCAGGTTGAACAGGAACGCCAGCAGGCCGAGGCATCCGAGGCGCGCCGCGGCCAGATCGGTGGTGGTGGTCGCTCCGAGAAGATCCGCACCTACAACTTCAAGGAGAACCGTCTGACCGACCACCGCATCAGCCTCACCCTCCACAAGTTGGACCGGATCCTGGCAGGCGACCTTGAGGAGGTCACAGACAGCCTGCTCACCGATGAGCGGACCCGACAGTTGGCCGAGGGCCTCGACGGCGGTAGTTGAGGGTGGGTACCGGGGACGGCTCGGCCCAGACCGACGCCGGAACTGTCACCTGGGGTGAGGTGCTGGCCGTAGCGACCCACAGGTTGGCTGGCGGTGGCCTGGCGGTTCAAGAGGCCCGTTGGATCGTCGAGGAGGCATCTGGACTCGGGGTCGGAGCGGACCGTCCAGGTGGTGCCGAAGAACTGGTCACCGTGGGTGGAATGTCGAGGGTCGACGCCATGGTCGAACGTCGGCTCGCCGGTGAACCCCTCCAGTACGTACTCGGTTCGTGGTCCTTCCGGACCCTCGACCTGATGGTCGACAGGCGGGTTCTGATCCCGAGGCCCGAGACCGAGGCCGTCGTGGGCCATGCCCTCGACGAGTTCGACCGCCTCGCCGACCGATCGCCCGAGGTTCGTGTGGCTGACCTGGGTACCGGCTCCGGTGCCATCGGCCTCTCAATTGCCGCTGAGCGTGTGTCAGCGAAGGTCTGGTGCTCTGACGTGTCCACCGACGCCCTGGCTGTCACCCGGGCCAACCTTGCAGGCCTCGGGAGGCCCGCGATGAGGGTCACGGTTGTAGAGGGATCGTGGTTCGAGGCCCTACCGGCTGAGCTGGCGGGCGGCCTGGGTGTGGTTGTGTCCAACCCCCCGTATGTGGCAACCGGACAGGACCTCCCACCGGAGGTAGCCGACTGGGAACCCGGATCGGCGTTGACGGCCGGACCGCTCGGCACCGAGTACCTGGAGCAGATCATCTCCGAGGCACCTGAGTGGTTGTTGGGTGGCGGGTCCCTGGTCCTTGAGCTCTCGCCGGAGCAGGCTGTTCCAATGGCCGAGCACGCATCTTCAGTCGGGTTCGCGGGCGTCGAGGTGCGGCCCGACCTGACCGGACGCCCGCGTGCGCTGGTGGCACGTCGGCCATGACCTCCAACCTGATCCGGATAGGCGACAACCCCGGCGCAGCCCTCTCGGCCGCAGTGGCCGAACTGCGATCCGGTGCCGTAGTCGTCGTGCCGACCGACACCGTCTACGGCCTGGCTGCCCTCGTCGATGACGCCGATGCGGTTGCGGACCTGTTCGAGCGGAAGGGCCGGCCGGCCCACAAGCGGGTGGCGGTGCTCGTCGCCGATGTTGAACAGGCACGACGAGTTGTAGACCCTGGCCCGGGCTTTGACCGGCTGGTGGAGCGGTTCTGGCCGGGGCCCCTGACTCTGGTCTGTCGGAGGGCGCCGGGGTTTGGAGCGTGGCTGGGTGACGACCTGGACACGGTTGCGGTGCGCTGTCCCGGGCATGACCTGACCCGGGCCCTCGCCAGCGAGGTCGGACCGCTTGCTGCGACGTCGGCGAACCGGTCAGGAGGCGACAACCCTGTCAGCGCAGTGGCTGCAGGCGAGGCGGTCGGAGGCGGCCTGTTGGTACTGGACGGCGGTGAATGCGGCACAGATGCCTCAACGGTTCTGGACCTTGTGTCTGAGCCAGCGCGGGTGTTGCGCAGGGGCGCGATCACCGAGACCTCCATCACCGATGCCGGGCTCAGCCTGGATGTCGAGCAGGGATCAGATGACCGGTAGCATCGGCACCATGTCCAGGATCGCCATCGGCTCCGACCATGCCGGGTTCAACCTGAAGATGCTCCTGGCCTCCGACCTAGCCGACCTCGGCCACGAGGTCATGGACCTTGGCTCTCACTCAACCGACCGGGTCGACTATCCCGACTACGGCGAGGCTGTCGGAAGGGCTGTCGCCGGTGGCGACGCCGACGCCGGGGTCTGTGTGTGTGGCACAGGGATAGGCATTGCGATGGCTGCCAACAAGGTGGCTGGCGTCAGGGCCGCGACCGTCCACGACACCACCTCTGCCCGCCTGGCCAGAGAGCACAACGATGCCAACGTGGTCTGCTTCGGTGAGAGGTTGATTGAAGAAGATGTCGCAGCCGAGGCACTTCGGGCATGGCTCAACGCTGACTTCGAGGGTGGGCGCCATGTCGACCGCGTCGCCAAGCTTGACGCCATAGGTAGCTGAGATGGTCGGCATTCCTGACCTTGAGACGGTCACGCCTACCCAGACGGTTGTCGAACCCACGCTGGATGATGGCGACCACGACAGGTTCTCCCACTACGCCCTAAAGGCCGACATCGTCGAGTCGGCAGTAACCGGTAGGCCGGTGGTGGCGCTCTGTGGAAAGGTCTGGGTACCCAACCGCAACCCCGACCGTTACCCGATGTGTCCATCATGCCGGGATATTTTCGAACAGAAGAAGAAGGCCGAGAGAGGCACCTGAGGGCGAGTCAAGGAGGAACCATGGGAATGCTCCGAACCCTCAGGTCGGTAGCCCGACTCAAGCGCCCCGAGTTCAACAGGACAACGAGGCGCCTTGCGATTGCGGCCAACGTCGACGGCCTCCGGACCATGGCAAAGAAGCGGTTGCCGGGCGGCGTGTTCGACCACATGCTCGACCTGATGAGGTCGGGCATGGAGCGCACCACGGCCCTTGTCGGCTCAGCCACCGTTGACGATCTGGACCCGGAGCTGGCGAGGCTCAGGGGCTGACGGGCACCTCGACTCGGCTACGTTCGCCGGCCATGTCCGCCACAGGCGCATTCAGGCTTCCCGCTCCCGGAACGATCTCGGGTGCGTGCTCAACGCGGCTGTCCGATGATCCTGACCGCCTCCTCCTCCATGCCGACGGAGCCTGGACGACCCGCGGCGACTTTCTTGACCGGACGGCGGTGGTGGCCGGGCGTCTGGCCGGAGGTGGCCTCGTAGCGGGCGATCGGGTACTGCTTTCCGGACCATCCACGGTTGATCTGGCGGTCGCCCATGTGGCCTGCCTGCGATCGGGTCTTGTCGTGGTGCCCGTGAACGGTGGATACACGAGGGACGAACTGGCCCACATCGTGGCTGATTCCAGGCCCAGCGCAGCGCTGGTGGATCACGACGGCTGGAACGAGATCCTCGTGGGGTTGGCACCGGAGCTTCGAACAGCGGGCACGGACGTCTGTTGGGACGATGCTCCGGTACCGAGTCTCGATTCGGGGACACCGGACGACCCTGCTCTCATCGGTTACACATCGGGAACCACGGGAGCGCCAAAGGGGGCGGTGCTCACCCAGGCGAACCTGTTGGCCGGCGCCGAGTCGGTCCGACAGGCGTGGCACTGGACCTCCGACGACAGGTTGCTCCTGTGCCTTCCCCTGTTCCACATGCACGGCCTTGGCGTCGGCCTGCACGGCACCCTCCTGACCGGTGCCTCAGCGGTCCTGCACCAGGGGTTTGACCAGCGCCGTGTCCTCGGCGACATCGTGGACCACGGCTGCACCATGTTCTTCGGTGTGCCCACCATGTACCACCGCCTGGTCGAGGATTTGGAGGTTGCCGCCCTTGGTAGCCTTCGGCTCTGTGTGTCCGGGTCTGCTCCGCTTTCGCCACTCCTCCACGGCCGCCTCCGTGACCGGGCGGGAATCTCGGTGCTGGAGCGCTACGGAATGACCGAGACGGTGATGCTGGTGTCGAACCCGTACAAGGGTGAGCGCCGTGCCGGTTCCGTCGGGTTCCCTCTTCCCGGGGTCGAGTTGCGCCTGGCCGATGGGACCGGTGAGATCCAGGTCCGGGGGCCGAACGTGTTCGCCGGTTACTGGGAGCGCCCAGAAGCCGACGAAGAGGCATTCGTCGGGGATTCCGGCGGCCGCTGGTTCAAGACGGGCGACCTGGGATCAGTCGACGACGATGGCTATGTGTCGATCGTGGGCCGATCCAAGGAGGTCATAATCACCGGTGGGTTCAACGTCCACCCACGAGAGGTAGACGACGCCCTCGCCGGCCATCCCGGCGTATCAGAGGTTGCGGTCGCCGGAGTGCCATCAGAGGAATGGGGTGAGGACGTAGTCGCATGGATAGTGCCCACCCCGGGAGCACCTCCGCCGACAGAGGCAGAACTCCGGGACTTCGCTCGAAACCACCTGGCGGCCCACAAGCTGCCACGTCGGGTTGTGGTGGTCGGGTCCCTTCCACGAAACGCCCTCGGCAAGGTGCTGCGCCACGAGTTGTGCGAGGCTGCTTCCGATGAATGACACGACTGCTGGGCCGACAAGCGTTGCCTTCCACTTCGACGTGATCTGCCCCTGGGCCTACCAGACCTCCCTGTGGATGCGGGAGGTCCGCGACAGGCTGGGCCTTGATGTGGACTGGCGGTTCTTCAGCCTCGAGGAGGTCAACAGGGTCGAGGGGAAGAAGCACCCGTGGGAGAGGGAATGGTCCTACGGCTGGTCGATGATGCGTATAGGTGCGTTCCTGAAACGGCGTGATCCTGAACTGAACGATGCCTGGTACCTGCGGTCCGGCACCGCCCTCCACGTTGAGGGTCGCCAGCCACACAGGCCCGAGGTGGCCCGGGGCCTGCTTGCCGAGATGGGCCTGGATCCCGGCATCGTCGACGAGGCCCTCGCCGACGCGACGACCCACGACGACGTCAGGAACGACCACGAGGACGTCCTGGCCCTCGGAGGCTGGGGCGTACCCACCCTCGTGTTCCCAGGGGTGGGCGATGACCCGTCCCGCAAACTCTTCGGTCCGGTCCTGATCGACCCACCGACGGGTGCCGCAGCGGAGCGGCTCTGGAACCTCGTGATCGGATGGCTCGAGTACCCCGACCTGTTCGAGTTGCAGCGTCCCAAGACCCCTTCGGACCTGGCCCGGATCGGCGATGTCTTCCGGCCTTACATTGAGGCACGCGAGTGGAACACCGTGGCCAATCCCACCCCCTGATCACCACGACGGAGGACGACCATGAGCATCGAACTTGACAGGCAGCGGATAGTTGGGGGGTTGGAGCAGATCTGGTCCGAATGGGCTGACTGGTCCACAGCGTTGTCAGATGGCGGGTGGGCAACACCCAGCAGGTGTCCCGGATGGACCGTGCAGGACAACCTGGCCCACATCATCGGCACCGAGCGAATGCTCCAGGGCCACGAGGCTCCCGAGGTGGAGTTCCCGACCGAGCACCTCAGGAACCCGATTGCCGAAGGGAACGAACGCTGGGTTGAGTCGATGCGCTCACTGTCTGGACCCGAGGTCCTGGAACTGTTCGGGGCGGTGTCGGCGGAACGGCTGGGCCAGTTGGCTGCGATGTCCGACGAGGAGATCCACAGGGTGGGGTGGTCGCCGATAGGCGAGGTGCCCTACCTGCGGTTCATGCACGTGCGGGTCTACGACTCATGGCTCCACCTGGAGGACTGCCGGGAGCCACTCGGCCACGAACCGTCTGCTGGCGGCCTACCGGCCCAGATGTCGGTTGACGAGGTGGCCACCGCCGCCGGCTACATCATCGGAAAGAAGGGAGGGGCGCCCGACGGAAGCAGGGTAGAGGTCAACCTGACCGGCCCCGTGGAGGCGACGGTGAGGGTGGCGGTCGACGGCCGGGCCTCGGTCGTGGAATCGTTCGACGAGGGACCCACCTGCACGCTTTCCATGTCGTCGCACGACTGGTTGGCCCTGACAGGGGGCCGCAAGGACCCGGTACCTCTGGTCGAGGACGGCAGCGTGGCACTCGGTGGCGACGAGGCACTGGCCAGGCAACTGGTAGAACGCCTGGCGTTCACCATCTGACGTCGTCAACTGCGGGCAGTGTCGTGGGAGCCCCGATGATGCACTTCCTCAACGGCCGTTCGATCGTGTCTCCGTTCCCTGACGGCATGGAGACGCTCGTGGTCGGGATGGGCTGCTTCTGGGGGGCCGAGCAGCGGTTCTGGGAGACATCCGGGGTCTGGTCGACCGCTGTCGGGTACACGGGTGGCACCAGCCCGGCACCGGGGTACCGCGAGGTCTGCACCGGGGTCACGGGCCATGCCGAGGCGGTGCTCGTCGTGTTCGATCCGCTGGAACTCACCTTGGAGGGCGCTCTGGGGGTGTTTTGGAACAACCATGATCCGACCCAGGGGATGAGACAGGGCAACGACGTCGGAACCCAGTACCGGTCGTGCATATTCGTGGCCGACGAGGCTCAACTGGCTACGGCCGTCGCAACACGTGACGTTATGGAACCGCTGTTGGCAGATGCCGGGTTCGGCCCGATCACCACCCAGATCTCAGCCCTTGGGACGTTCCACTACGCCGAGGAGTACCACCAGCAGTACCTGGCGAAGAACCCCACCGGATACTGCGGCCTCGGGGAGACCGGAGTCACCTGTCCGACCGGGGTGCTCAGCTGAGCGGAACCAGATCCCTACGGGGCTACCGAGGCCCAGGCTTCCAACTCGGCTTCATCCCCCCAGAACTGCAGGTCGCCACGACCCCGGCCCCAGACGAACAGGGCCAGGTCCGAGGCGGTGCCTGCGGCGGCTACATCGGCCCTGGCATGTTCCCTCGTGACCACCAGACCATCGTCGGAGGGCACCAGCAACCACTCGCCGTCACCGTCGGTGCTGTGCAGGTGCAGGGAGCAGTCGGGGTGGTCAACGACCGGGCCGCCACGTTGGACCCTGAAGGCCACCGTCACTGCCTCATCGACCACGTCGATTGCCAGGTCGCGCTCGATCGGGTTGCCGACACCAGCAGCATCTTCAGCATCCCACCGGTGGATCGCCGTCTCACAGGCCATCCGGCGGACCCAGAACCCGGCAGTCATGTCGGGGGACCAGTTCCAGGTCGGCTGGCCGGCGTCAGTCGATTCCAGGACTCCAAGGAGGTCGTCGAGGAGGTCGGAGGCTCCGGCGGTGTCGGCGACATCGGGACGGCTCGGGCCGGACGTGTCCGCTGCCCTCACCTGGGTGGCCACGAACCCCCAGACCATGCGGACGTGGTCCAGCAGTTCGGTGTTGGTCCAGCCGGGACAGGATGCGACCGGGCCGTCGGGTGTGCCCTCAGAAGCAGAGATCAGGGCATGACCCTCGGTGAGGATCGCTGAGAGGTGCTCGTTGCGGTTCATGGAGTGGAGTTTCACCTATCCCGCACCCCTGTGCTCAACCCGGTGGGCCGGTGTCGGAATCAGTGTCATTCGCCTGTTCCCTCAAGAAGGCCTCCAACTCGGCGGCGAGGTCGTCGCCGCTGGGAATAAGTTCCTCGGTTTGGTCTGTCTGGGTCTCGAGACGCTTCACGTACCGCAGGAGGTCCTGATCGCCCGTGACAGCGGCATCAACCTGGCGCTGCCAGTCGGCTGCAGGGCCGTCCAGGTCGGCATAGGAGGTGTTCACCCCGCTGACCTGTTCGAACCAGCGCAGCAGTGCCCTCGTGGCCTTCGGGTTGGGGGTGTCGGGCACGTAGTGCGGAACCGACACACGCAGCGAGATGACCGGCGTGCCCGTCCGGTCGAGCGTGTCGTGGAGTACCCCGACGAGCCCTGTCGGCCCCTGGTACGAGGGTCTGTCCAGGCCCAACCGGTCAGCCAGTTGGGCGTTTGTGGAACTACCGGTGACGGTGAGAGGACGTGTGTGCGGGGTCATGCCCACCATTGCCCCCAGGGTCACGACGGTGGCCACTCCGGTCCTGGCGGCCACCTCGGAAAGGGCGTTGGCGAAGGTCCGCCACCGTAGATGGGGTTCGACCCCGCTCACCATCAACAGGTCGCGCTGCCCTTCGGGTGTCTGGGCAAGCAGAACCTCGTTACGTGGCCAGCGGAGCACCCTGACGCCGTGGTCGTCGAAGCTGACCATCGGTCGTTCCTGGGTGAAGTCGAAGAAGGTCTCGGGATCCACGTCGCCGATTCTGGAGTGGTCGATCCTCCCTGTCAGCCACTCCACGGCGGCCGTAGCCGACCCCGAGGCGTCGAACAGCCCCCTGAACGCCACAACCAGCATTGGGCGCTCCAGGTCGCCGGCCAGATCCTCCCTTGCGATCCATCGAAGTTCCTCCACGGCAACAGGATCGCGCAAATTTGGCACAACCGGGTGCTCAGCGCCTTTGAGGGCGCCACGGCATGGGAGCATCACCCGATGGCAGAACCGGCTGAGCGGAGGGACCCGAAACGCTGGCGTGTATTCGGAGGCCTATTCGGCATCTACTTCTCCTTCGGTGTGGTGGCCATGTCGATCGCCCCGATCGTGGGCGAGGTCCGGTCCGACCTGGGCCTGAGCCGGGGGTCGATGGGCCTTGCGCTGGGTGCGTGGCAACTCATCTACATCGTCACGGCACCACCGGCGGGCCGTCTGGTGGATCGCCTCGGCCTGCGTCGCTCGCTCACCCTCGGAGCCGTCGTGATAGTCGTCAGTGGCCTGGCCCGAGTGACGGCTACCGGCCTTGCTGGTTTCTGGCTGGCGATTGCACTGTTCGGTGTGGGCGGACCGCTGGTTTCTGCCGGCGCACCGAAGGTGGTGAGCACCTGGTTCAGCGATGTGCGTGAACGCCGGTTTGCCGTCGGCGCATACAACACGGCTCCCGCTCTTGGAGGCATGGCGACCCTTGTACTCTCCAACTCCGTACTGATGCCCCTGACTGGGTCATGGCGCACAACCATCGCCATCGAGACAGGTGCGATGGTGGTGGCCGCAGCCTGCTGGATGCTCGTCTCCCGACACAGCCCGCCGCCGATGGAGGTTCTGGAACACGCTGTAGAGACAGGCGGGGCCCGGTCGCTGCTGGCCGAGCCCGAGGTTCGGGCGATCCTGGTGTTCGGGGTGGGTGTGTTCTTCATCGTCCACGGGCTGGGAGGCTGGCTGCCGAGCATCCTGCGAAGCCACAGTGGTTTTTCGGCCATGGCAGCGGCCAACTGGACTGCGCTCGGCGGAGTGGTCGGCATTGGTGCTTCGTTGCTCCTGCCGCGCCGGGCCAGCCGGGACCGCCTACCGCGGTTCTTGGCCGTCATCTTGCTGGTCATCGTCTTCGGTCTGGTTGCATTGATCGTGCTTCCCACCTCCGTTGATCCATTGCCGGTGGCGGTGATGGGAGTCAGGTCGGCTCTGATCCCACTGACAATCGTCATGCTCATGGATTGTCGGGCCGTGGGTCCGGCAAACATGGGTCTCGCGTTTGGCATGTGGTTCGCTGTATCCGAGATCGGTGGGGTCACGGGCCCCCTCGTGGTCGGCTGGGTGGGTGACACTGGTGCAGGGTTCGGGGGAGCGATCGTCGTGCTGGCCGGGGTGTGCGGGCTGCTGCTGCTTGTCGTGGCACACCTGTCCCGGCTCCACAGCCGCGGGGTAGGTTCGCCCGAGACTGAGACCGGCACCGATGCTGACCAACACCCGATGAGGATCATCAGATGAGCGACGTGGAAGAGGTCAGGGCCTACGCTGGCTTTGAGGGCGAGGTGGGTCGTACACACGCCACATCCACCCCGTGGTGGCCCGATCAACCCGTACCGCCTGCAGGCTCGCCGAACGTGATCGTGGTGCTGTGTGACGACCTCGGGTTTGCCGACCTCGGCTCGTACGGATCCGAGATCGACACCCCCAACCTCGACCAGTTGGCCGGAGAGGGCCTGCGGTACACCAACTTCCACGTCAACCCGATGTGCTCCCCGACCCGGGCGTCCCTGCTCACCGGCCTGAACCACCACATGGTGGGTGTGGCGACCGTCTGCCACCGTGACCCCGGCTTTCCGGGCTTCGCCATGGAACTGCGTTCGAATGCCGTGACCATGGCCGGGGTGCTCCGCGATGCCGGTTGGTCCACGCTCATGGTCGGCAAGTGGCACCTGTGCAAGGACTCCAGCCTTACCGAGGCAGGTCCACGGCGCTCATGGCCATGCCAGCAGGGATTTGACCGCTTCTACGGGATCCTGGATGGCTTCACCAACCTTCACCAGCCACACCGTCTCTACGAGGACAACCATGTCGTCGAGGTCGACGGATACCCCGAGGGGTACTACTTCACTGACGACCTCACCGACCGCGCCCTCGAGATGGTTCGTGGGGTCCGTTCAGGCCACCCGACCAAGCCGTGGTTCCTCTACTACTCCCATGCGGCGGTGCATGCACCACTTCAGGTGAAGGCCGTCGATGCTGAGAAGTACAGGGGCCTCTACGAGCAGGGCTGGGATGAGGTTCGTCGCACCCGCTTCGAGCGCCAGCTGGGTCTGGGTGTTGTCCCTGAAGGAGCGGTTCTGCCCCCCCGCAACAGCGAGGCAGGCCACGGGGTCGAGGCATGGGGCGACCTCACCGAAATGCAGCAGGAACTATTCGCCCGCTACCAGGAGTTGTATGCGGCGATGGTCGACAACGTGGACCAGAACTTCGGACGACTCAGGGCCGAACTGGTGGCGATGGGCGAGTGGGACAACACGATCGTGGTGTTCACGTCCGACAACGGTGGTTCGCGAGAGGGCCAACAGAACGGAACCTCCTCCTACTTCCGGACGCTCATGGCCCACAGCCGTGGCGATTCACCGCTCGATGACATCCAAGTGGACCACTCACGCATGGACCTGATGGGTGGACCGCAGACCCTTCCGCACTATCCGATGGGTTGGGGGATGGCCTCCGGAACGCCGTTCCGCCTCTACAAGGTCAACACCCATCAGGGCGGCCATCAGGTGCCGTTCGTCATCTCCAGGGGGAGTGGCCTTCCGGACGGCGGTGGGCTACGCACCCAGTACCAGCATGTGACCGATCTGATGCCGACCGTGTTCGAGATGGCCGGCGTGGAGATGCCCGACACCACCATGGACGCGCCTGAGCCGGCTGGGGCCAGCTTTGTGTCGACGATTGCTGACGGTGCAGCACCGTCCACCCACCCGGAGCAGTACTACGAGCAGGTGGGCCACCGCGGCTACTACAGGGACGGCTGGTCGGCCGTCACCTGCCACCAACCCCGTACGCCGTTTGACGACGACGACTGGGAGCTCCACAAGCTCTCCGACGATCCAACCGAGTCCAACAACCTGGCTGGGGAGCATCCCGAAGTTCTCGGTGAGTTGCAGGAGGCGTGGGAGGCGGCCGCCTGGGCCAACCAGGTGTTCCCACTCGACGAGGGAACCGGGTTGGCCTATATCGTGCGTCCACCGTGGGAGGCTGTACTGGCGGAGCCCGTGACGCTGAGATCGGGTCAGCCGACACTCGAGCGCTTCCGGTCGCAGCAGTTGGTCAACCTGAGGTCGTTCACTGTCGCGGTGTCCGTCGAGCACGGTTCGGTTGACGAAGGCGTGCTAGTCGCACACGGCGGGCAGGGCGGGGGCTACTCGATCTACGTCGAGGACGGAAGGCTCTTCCATGCCCACAACGGCTACGGGGTGATGACCGTGGCAGACGGAGGACCGATGCCACCAGGACCCTCTACCGTCATGCTCAGGGTGGAGGCTCCCGGTTCGCTGGTATGGAACGCCACCCTCCTGCTTGACGGTGGTGTCGTTGCCAAATCACCGGGATTGTCTCAACTCACGTCGATGGCACCGTTCGAGGGAATCGACGTCGGGATCGACCGGCGGTCACCGGTCTCATGGGACGTCTTCGAGCGCCACGGCCCCTTTCGTTACACGGGGAGGTTGCATGAGGTCACCTACACGCCCGGTGAACTGTCACCCGATGCCGGTGCCCGCTGGGTCGACGTGATGCGCGAATCTGGGACCAGGTACGAGTAGTTCGCCCGTCACCTCAATGGACTACGAGAACTCGCTCAGGTAGCCGGCCACATTCGCGGGCACGCTGGTCACCCTGACGTTCAACCCTGCCGCCCGGGCATCTTCGGCAAGCCTGCGAATCGTCGTGGCAGCCGTGTAGTCGACCCGACCACAGCCTCCGAGGTCGATACGGAGGCCGTCGATATCGGGTTCCTCGACAAGGGCGTCCAGCACGAGCTGTTCCAGACGGGAAGCGGTTACGAACCAGAGAACACCCCGGGTGTCCAGACAGAGGGTGTTCTCCTCTCGGTGCCTTGGAACATCAACGTGGAGTTCCCTCCAGAGGTGCAGGGCCAGCGACAACCCGATGCCGACGATCACCCCCCGCTCCACGCGCGGCGCCAGTGCGAGGGTGGCGGCAAAGGTTCCCCACGCCACCAGGCCCTGCGCCGTTGAGCGGCGGATCGTGTCAACCAGTTTCAGGGGCTGGACCAGGCCAACCACCGCTGCGATGACCACACCTCCGAGCGTGGCCCGTGGCAGTAGTTCCAGGACGTCTGCGAACGGCAGGAAGGCCAGTACGACAACCCCGGTGATGAGGCCCGACCAGCGGCTCCTGGCACCGGCCAGGCGGTTCAGTGACGACCTGGATAAGGAGCCTCCGACGGGGAACGCTCCTGACAGGCTGGCAGCCACGTTTGCCAGACCCTGGCTGATGAACTCACGGTCCGCACTCCATGGTTGGCGGTCAGTTGTAGCGAACATCCTCGAGATCGAGGCCGGTTCGGCGAAGCCCACAAGGGCAATGACCACCCCGGCGACAACAAGTGAGCCGGTCGAGCCCCACGGCAGGTCCAGACCGATATCAGGGAAGCCGGTTCGTACCGACCCCACCACCGGTCCCTCATACCCGGCGATCCTGCTGAAGGTGACACCGCCCACTACCGCAACGAGTGCGCTGGGGAACAGGCGGTGGAGTCTCCGACCACCAAGTATCAACACGACCGTGACCGCCGCTATCACGATGGCTCCGACCCTCCAGTCGCTGGGACTCGTCAGCGACCACCACGCACGTTCAAGCACCCCACCATCGGGGGCGTCAACCCCGAATGCCTTGGGGAGTTGTGACGACAGGATGAGGATCGCCGCACCCGACGTGAAGCCCGAAAGTACCGGTTCGCTCATGAGGTATGCGACCACGCCGAGGCGGAAGAGGCCGAGGGCCAGGCGGGTCAGGCCCACGATGAGTGCCAGCAGTGCAGCCAACTCCACGTAGTCGACCGAACCCGGCTCGGCCAGCTCGGCGAGCCCACCAAGTGTCAGGAGGCTCGTGAGCGCCACTGGTCCCGTCTGGAGGTAGGGAGACGATGCCGCCAGTGATGCCAGGATCGGGGGCAGGGCTGCTGCAAACAGTCCAATATGTGGCGGCAGGCCCGCTAACTCGGCGTAGGCCATCGACTGGGGAATGAGGAGCAGGGCGACGCTGAGGCCCGCCAGCAGGTCGGCACCACCTGGCCGCGTCGGAGGCGGCTTCGGCTTCCAGGTGTCTTCTGCCATCAGGGCACCCTATGGGGCCCGGGATCGTGCGGAAACGGGAAGCTCGGGTCTGGCGGGTACGGTCACCGGGCCATGACCCGCCTGCCAGCCACAGTCCCACCAGCCGACCTGCCGGGCGACGGTGTACCTATTTGGCCTGCAGCGACCGTCCTGATCGTTGATGACAGGCCTGACCTCCAGGTGGTGATGATGCGTCGCAGCGCGACGTCGTCGTTCGTTGCCGACCACACCGTGTTCCCTGGTGGACGGGTGGAGGACTCGGACTCTGACCCTGCCTGGGATCCCATCCTGATCGGTCACGCCGAGGGCGGCTCCGGGTTGATTCCAGACACCGCCGGTGGCAGCAATGGGCACCGGGTGGCGGTTTCGCGTGAGACCCTCGAAGAGGTGGGCATGCTGATCGGAACCGGTGCTGACCGGTTGCTGGAGCGTCGTGGCGAGGTCGAGCGGGGTGAGGTCGCCTTTGTGGATGCTGTTGCCGAGGCGGGTGGCGGTCTGGACCTTTCCGGGATTGTGCCCATTTCCCGCTGGGTGACCCCACCGGGTTCGAACAAGCGCTACGACACCTACTTCTTCGTGACCCGACCGGGCACAAGCCTGGAACCGGTAGCCGACGGCCGTGAGGCGGTGGAGGTTGGCTGGGAGCGCCCGGCCGAGGCACTCGACCGCTGGGATACCAGCGAGTTGACAATGATCAGCCCGACGATCTCGATGCTCCAACTCCTATCGGAGTTCACCTCGGCAGGCGAAGTCCTGGAGGCAGCCCGTCGGGGCGCAGAGCCCGTCCAGGCACGGGTCCTCGTTGATCCGCCACACGGGCCCGGAGCGTCGTGGGTCTGGTGGCCGGGTGATGCGGGTTACGACGCTGCTGGCACGGTTGCGACAATGGGCTGGATGTGGACAGCCCGCTCAGATGGAGCCAATAGCCCCTCTTGAGCGCACACCCGTAGCAGTCGACCTGCTGCCATGATGGGGTGATGGAGGAACCGGCAACACCAGACCCAGCTGGGCCACGCGCCCAGCGGGCCCGGACGATCGACTCGATCATGCCGATCGTGGCGTTCGTGCTCCTGAACCGCCTCGCCGGCCTCGGCTGGGCGGTCCTGGGGGCCACAACCTGGAGCGTGAAGGCGGCCGTCTCACGCCACCGCCGGGGTGAGGGAGTGGGTTGGTACCTGCCGACACTCGTCGTCTACCTGGTCGTTCGGGGTGTGGTCGGGATCCTCACCGACTCGGAGGCCGTCTACTTCGGCATCGGGATCGGCACAAAGGCTTTGATCGGGGCAGCCCTGGTCGGAACGGCCGTCGTCGGCAGGCCCTTCCTGGGAAGGGTGTTGCACTTGGCGATTCCCCTCGATGCGGAGACCATGGCCCATCCGGTCTACCTGCGGGTCGTTTCAAGGTTGACGGTTGCCCTCGGGCTCTACCAATTCCTGACCTCTGCGTGGGATATCTGGTTGTTCAACCAGACGTCGGCTGACGGCTACGTGGTGATCCGGGCCGTTGTCGGCTGGCCGGTCGGCATGGCCGTGAGCCTGCTGGGTTTCTGGTACTTCGACAGGGCCCTGCGAGCGGTCGATGGGTTCCCGGGACTGCTGGCCCTGCTTGATCCCGACCTGGCCGCCGAGGAGGGTTCGAGCTAGGCGGGTTCAGGCCAGGTCGACCATCGGGAAGCGGGTGTACCGGCCGAACACCTCTCTGACCAGCGGGTCAAACTCCTCGAGGGCCATGTCGTCGTAGTCGGGATCGAAGCAGTTCTGGTCGTATTCGGCGCAGAAGGCCGCACAGTCGTCGAACCACCTGTGTTCCCTCACGACGTCACGGGCGTCACGATCACCGCCGAGGTGATGGAAGTAGTAGTAGCCCTGGAACAGGCCGTGGTGCCTGATGATCCAGTGGGTGCGTTCATCCACGTAGGGCTTGAGGATCTCTGCGGCCACGGCGCTGTGGTTCTCAGGGGCTACCGGATCAGCGATGTCGTGGAACAGGGCGGCGACCACCATCTCGTCGGGTTCACCGTTCCGAAGTGTCCGGGTGGCGCTCTGCAGGGAGTGCCTGTAGCGGTCGATCCGGTAGCCGAAGGTAGGCCCCCTCATCGACCTGAGTGTGCCCATGACCTGGTCGGCCAGGTGTCGTGCCCTGTGGGCTGCCACCTCGGCGAAGATCAATTCGTAGTCCTCGCGGGTTCCATCGGCCATGTCCACGAAGCTGACAGTTTCCATGGACACGGAGTCTTGCAGGTGGGTGCACCCGGTCACGACCTGACGCGGGGAGGCCGATAGGGTCCGGCCGTGCCCGTAGTCACCGTCACCGACCTCGCCAAGTCGTACGGGCCCGTGAAGGCCGTGGACGGCCTCTCGTTCACCGTTGAAAAGGGCGAGGTGTTCGCCCTCCTCGGGCCGAACGGGGCTGGCAAGTCGACGGTTGTGGAGATCCTCGAGGGACACCGGACCCGCGACGGGGGAGATGTGAGCGTTCTGGGCAGGGATCCGGGAACTGCGGGGCAGGAGTACCGGGACCGAATCGGCATCGTCCTTCAGGAGGCCGGGATCGAGCGCGAGCTGACGGTGTCCGAGGCGCTCATCCACTACGGCGCCTGCTACTCGCGTCGCCGACCGGTGGACGAGGTGCTGGCTCTGGTGGGTCTCACCGGCCTCGGAGACCGCCGCACCCACCAGTTGTCAGGCGGACAGAAGCGCAGGGTGGATCTGGCGTTGGGCCTCATCGGTGATCCTGAGGTGCTCTTCCTGGATGAGCCCACCACCGGTTTTGACCCCTCGGCGCGCCGGCACGCATGGGAGATGATCGAGGGCCTCAAGGCCCTCGGAACGACCATCCTCCTCACCAGCCACTACATGGACGAGGTGCAGGTACTTGCAGACAGGGTGGCGGTGGTGGTCGAGGGCCGGATCGTCGCCGAGGACACGCCTGCCGAGCTCCGGGGTAGTGCCGACAGCGAAACCATGATCCGCTTTCGGTTCCCCGACGGAAACGCCACCTCTGGTCCGGTGGTGGACCTGCTCGGGGGTCTGGCCGGTAGGGCATCGGTGAAGAACGGGGTGTTGGAGGTCTGCACGGAGGAGCCCACCGCCGACCTCAACCTGCTGACCAGATGGGCCCTCGACCGGGGTGGACGCCTGGAGGGTCTTGAGGTGACCACGCCCACGCTTGAGGACGTCTATCTGGATCTCATCGGCGAAGGCAGTGGCACGGGGGCCGGAGATGCCTGAGTGGGAGGCACATGAGGCGGAGGTGCCATCGGCAGTGGTGCTGCTGTGGAGGCAGGTCGGATACCAGAACCGCCTGTTCACACGTACGCCGGTCTCCGCCTTCTTTACGCTTGTGTTCCCGCTCATCTTTCTCGTGCTCTTCGGTGCGCTGTTCGACGGAATCGACATCGCCTCGGGTGTCGAGGTGGATGCAGCCCAGTTCTACGCACCCGGCCTGGCGGTGTTTGCCGCTGTATCGGCCACCTACACCAACATCGGGATCGGTGTGGCGATCTACCGCGACGAGGGGGTCCTGAAGCGGATCAGGGGCACCCCGCTCCCCAGGTGGATCTATATGGCTGGCGTGGTCGGCTCCGGTGTCGTCATCGCCGCCGCGGGTGCTCTGCTCATGTTGAGTGTCGGGTTCCTGCTATACGGAATCGAGATGGAGATGGCCAATGTGTTGCCCGCGGTGACCACCTTCGTGGTCGGCGTTGCGTCGTTCTCCCTTCTGGGTCTGGCCCTCGCTGCGATGGCTCCATCAGGACAGTCGGCACCTGCGCTGGCAAACGCCACCCTTCTCCCGGTGGCCTTTGTCTCCAACGTGTTCATCTCCGTGCGAAACGATCCGCCGGCATGGCTGGACCTGCTGGGTGACGTCTTTCCCCTGAAGGCCTTCGCCGACGCCTTCTTCGCAGCCTTCGACCCCTTTGAGGAGGCATCGGCGTACAAGCCCTGGCTGCTCCTGCGGATGGGGGTGTGGGGCCTGGCTGGTGCGCTTGTCGCAGTCAGGAAGTTCCGCTGGGAGCCGTCAACCGGTGCGGGTAGAGGGGCCGGCCGGCGGGGTCGGAGGTGACCGGTTACGACGAGTTCCGGATGCTCGTCGACAATGCTGCCGAGGCGGGTTTGGACTGGACCGGTCCGCCGGCCGTAGAGCGGTGCTCGATGTCGTGCTCCGATGGGCTGACCGTCAGAGGGCTCCGTTGGGGAGCCGCGCCACCCGAACTGGTGCTGCTGCACGGAGGAGCCCAGAACGCCCACACCTGGGACACAGTCGCCCTTGCCCTCGGAATTCCGCTGGTGGCGATCGACCTTCCGGGACACGGCCAGTCGGACTGGCGGCCTGACCATGACTACCGACCGGGTGCAATGGTCGAGGTTGTTGCCGAAGCGGTAGAGGAGTGGGCTCCGGGGGCTGAGGCCGTGGTGGGCATGTCGCTGGGTGGGCTTACCGCCCTGTGTCTGGCAGCGGACCGGCCCGATCTGGTTCGCAGGCTCGGCATCGTGGACATGACACCGGGAACGGACCGTGACAAGTCCGAGTCAATCATCGACTTCATGTCCGGGCCCGATGACTTTGATGACTTCGAGGCGATGCTCGCGTACACGGTCGGACACAACCCGCACCGGACCGAGGAGTCCCTTGTTAGGGGTCTTCTCCACAATGCACGGGAATTGCCTGATGGGCGCTGGGTGTGGAGGTGGGACCCGATGCGCGGTTGGAAGATGACCGGTGAGGACGGCTCTTCAGCGTTCGATGGACTCTGGGACAAGTTGGGGCAGGTTTCCTGTCCGGTGCGCCTGTGGCTGGCCGGCTCCTGGAGCGTGGTGGATGACGCCGATACCCGGGAGTTTCTCAACCGCTGCCCTCAGGCAGTTGTCACAACCGTGGAGGGTGCCGGTCACAGCATCCAGGGGAGTCGGCCGGTCGAGTTGGCGGCCCTGATTGATGATCTATTGGCAGTGGGGTGCTGACCCGGGGTTAGAGGCCACCCACGCTGCGGAAGCCCTCGGCCAGTGGCATGCCGAAGCGACCGCCCATCTCGGCCAGGTCGGACATTGTCCGGTCCCGGAAGGCAGATTCGGCCGATCCGTCGTCATCGTCGGGGATCGACATGGTTGAGAGAAGTTGGCTCCTGTGGGCCAGCACGGCCTCGACCTTTGTGCTGGCCGCAGCCTCGGTGAGCTCCACCGGATGGTCCGGTTCCTCCGTGTCGAACAGCAACAGCATGTCCGGCCGATGGTGTGCCACTCCCAGGTCGGTCAGGAAGTGCGGGTCACGGGCGGCCACCACGCCATCGGTGACGAGGAAGCCGGCGGCCCTGTGGTCGGGGTGCAGGCGCCAGCGCCGCCACGGATCGTGGCCCAGGACCACATCTGGTCGGATTCTGCGGATCCAGGCAGCCACCTCGTGGGCGGTTTCACGGCTGGAGTCGAGTTCGCCGTCGACCTTGTCGAGGAACACGACCTCTCCGGTGGCTCCCAGGATCCGTGCGGCCTGGCGTTGTTCCTCCTGTCTTGTGGCTACGAGCGCTGCTGTGTCGACGGCGGGGTCCCAGGTTCCCCTGGAGCCATCTGTGCAGACCAGGTGGTGGACCACGCAGCCTGAGGCAGCCCAGGTGGCCAGCGTCGCCCCGGCGAAGAGTTCAATGTCGTCAGGGTGGGCGCCTACGGCGAGTGCCCGGGCAGGGGTGGATCCCGGGGTCATGCTGTGCCCGCCACCTGTCGGTCGACGGCGATCACCGAATGATCCAGGTCTGCCGGCTCATCAACGTCCCAGCCGAGGCGCGCATCGGGAAGGCTCCGCCAGGGAAGGTCCAGTCGCTCCGCCTCGGCGACGTGGGCGGCGAAGGAACCCGGTCCGTAGGCGAACCTGAACCCGACACCTGTCGGTACCACCGCGACAGGTGTGCCGTCGTGGTGGCGGTCCGGAACGAGCGTGATGCCGTCGAAGCCGATGCAGTGGCTCAGGTCCGTTGCCAGGGGCAGGTCGCCGTGGGCCACCATGACCGTCCCGAAGCCGGCGAGCGCGAGTGCATCGACCCCGGCCTCCACGGCAGCGGTGAGGCCCGGCTCGGTTACCCGAACCACGTCGGCTCCCATCGAGCGTGCCCACTCGTCGACCTCGTTGCAGTCGCAGACGACGGTCACAGGTAGGGGGGACGCGGCTGCAATGACGGTCTCGGCCATGCTGCGCGCCAGGTTGGCCCGGCCTGTCGGGTCAAGGACGGGTGCGAGGCGTGCCTTGGCGCCGTTGAACGCCTTAACGGGGATGAGGACGGCGACCGGACCGGGCATGGGCCGGATTGTAGGGCCGTCGCGTAGTGTGGCCCCCATGGCAGACAGGGTCGCCGTCCTCGGCGCCGGTTCGTGGGGGACGACCGTCGCCTCCCTGCTGGCTCCGGTGGTACCTACGGTTCTGTGGGCCCGGGATCCCGAACTTGCCTCCGACGTTGCCTCGGGAAGGGGCAACCCCCGCTACCTGTCCGGCTTCGACCTGGCGCCCTCGCTCCAGGCGACATCGGATATTGGAAATGCGGTCGGCGGAGCCGACATCGTCCTGGTTGCCGTACCCACGCACGGCTTTCGTTCCGTCCTTTCCGATGCTGCTGCACACCTGGCACCCGTTGTGCCGGTCCTGAGCCTTGCAAAGGGCTTCGAGCAGGGGTCCCGACTGCGGATGAGCCAGGTTGTCGCCGAGGTGTTGTCGGACCGACCGGTGGGGGTCCTGACCGGCCCGAACCTGGCAAAGGAGATCCTGGTCGGCAAGTCGGCTGCCATGGTGGTGGCCAGCACCGACACGGCCACCACCCACCGTCTCCAGGGCCTGCTGGCGTCAGACAGCCTCCGCGTCTACACCAACGATGACCTGGTGGGCTGCGAGATCGGTGGTGCAGTCAAGAACGTGATCGCCCTTGCCTCCGGCATGGCCGAGGGCCTGGATGCGGGAGACAACGCCAGGGCGGCGCTCATCAACCGGGGGCTGGCTGAGATGACACGCCTCGGTGAGGCGCTCGGTGGTGATCCGCGCACCCTCGCAGGCCTTGCCGGGATGGGCGACCTGCTCGCCACATGCATCAGCCCCCAGAGCCGCAACCGCTGGGTCGGGGAGCAGGTGGGTCGGGGGCTTGACCCGGTCGAGGTGCTGGCCGATATGAACCAGGTTGCCGAGGGCGTTCCGGCGGCCGGTGCCGTCTGCTCGCTGGCGGCATCGGCAGGTGTGGAGGTGCCGATAGCCACCGGGGTCAGGGAGGTCTTCGAGCATGGCAGGCCACCCCTCGAGGTCTGGGTCGACCTGATGGCCCGTCGTGCCCGTCCCGAGGTCGGCTGAGGAAGGCCTTGGCCACCCATGGCCCGGCGAAGGCGGATGCGAGCGGCGCTTCGGGGTAGGGCACCCGGTATGTCTGTCGAGAGGTCCCTCTGGGCGGAGGGTCACGGGGTGGTGGTCGGCATGGACGAGGTCGGGAAGGGGGCGTGGGCCGGTCCTCTCACGGTCTGTGCGGTCGCGCCCAACAGGACCCGCCGGATCATGGGCGTACGCGATTCCAAGATGCTCAACGAACCTGAGAGGGAGGCGCTCTACGACCGGGTAGCGGCCTGGGCCGAGGCGTGGGGTGTCGGTCACGCAACCAACGACGAGTGTGACGACCTGGGGATGTCGGATGCACAGCGCCTGGCAGCCCGCCGGGCCCTTGACAGCCTTGGCGTGGTTCCCGACAGGGTGCTGCTGGACGGCAGGTGGGACTTCGTCGGCGGCGGGATAGCAGAGACCATTGTCGGTGGCGATGCGACATCGCTCTCGATTGCCGCAGCGTCGGTTGTTGCAAAGGTGACGAGGGACCGGCTCATGCGGGAGGCCGACGGCCTGTTCCCCGGCTACGGGTTCGCCGAGGGGAAGGGTTACCCGAATCCGGCCCACCGGTCGGCGCTCATGGATCGGGGTGCAACGAGCTTCCATCGCCGGTCATGGTCGTTCATGGACGGCCTTCCAGCTCTGGGTGAACCGCGCCGACGGCCCGCCGGATCCCACCCGCAACTCTTCGACTGAGGGCTACCCCAACCGGTGTCCATGTTTGATCCCGCCGTAGCGTGGCTAGCGTCTCCTGCCGTGAAGAAGGTGAGGGGTCTTCTCTGGGTTCTCGTCGCATGGACTGCGGTGGTGTGGGTCGGCAGGACCCGAAACCTCATCGCCGACGACCAACTCACCTCGTCGGGTCGCATCTGGCGGATCCTGCTTGCAGTCGTATTCCTGGGCTTCGCGCTGCTCTCGGTGTCGGCCCTCGGCGGGCGCTGGCGGAGCATCGGGTCGACACGCCTTGTGGCGGTGTTCTGCATCTGGACGATCACGTTCTGGGCTGTGCGTGGCACCGGGATCCTGTTCGCCGACCACGGCGCGGCGTTCAAGGCGGTTCACTCGGTCCTGGCCCTGGTGTCGATTGCGGTAGCGGCGCCCCTCTACAAGTTGGACCAGGAACTCGGCCACGCCGTCAACGCCGACAACGGTCGCACGGTCGACGACCGCTAGCCTGTCGCCGCCATGGGACAACCGATAACCGTCGTCGAAAGGCCCTCCTCCAGGACCGGGGTGCTGAGGTTCGAGATGAACCGCAGCCTCACCGGAATGGGCCACGAGCGCTTCACTGCAGACCAGGAGATCTCTGGTGATGAGCCTGCACACGAACTGGCCCGACGCCTGTTCGAGCGCGGCGGAATCTCCCGGCTCCACATGAACGCCAATGTCGTAACAGTCGAGTTGGCCGACCCTTCCGCTGGCTCGGATGGCGACGGGATCGCAGACGTGATCGCCAGCCTCTACACCTATTACGTAGAGGGCGTAGAGGTGCCGAGCGACGAGGAGTTGACAGGCGACGCCGGCTGAACCAGCCGGCTGGTCCGCCGTTACGGCCACACCACCAGAGGGGCAACCCATGACCCAGATCACCGTCACCCCGCCTGCCGAACTGGGTTTCGATCCGGATCGACTCGACAGGGTGGAGGCATTCGCACGACGCTTTGTGGACGATGACCTGATGGTCGGAACCGACGTGCTCGTCGCAAGGCGGGGAAAGGTCGCCCTGCGGTCCATGGCAGGCTTCGCAGACCGGGAGGCTGGCACCCCGGTGGCCGACGACACCCTCTGGCGCTTCTACTCCATGACCAAGCCGATCACCTCGGTTGCGGTCATGCAGTTGGCCGAGGCCGGGAAGTTGCGCCTCAGGGACCCCTTGTCCAGGTTTCTGCCATCGTTTGGAAGCATGGAGGTATTCGTCGGGGGTACGGCTGACGATCCTGAGACCGTTCCGGCCGAGCGACCGATAACCATCGCCCATCTCCTGACACACACCGCCGGCCTCACCTACTCGTTCCTCCAGCAGCACACGGTCGATGAGATCTACCGAAACTCCGGCATGGACGTCCTCAACTTCTCAGGTGGCCTCGAAACGGTGATCGAATCCCTCGCCGGCCTACCGCTACGCCACCAGCCCGGGTCGCGCTGGTCGTACTCCATGGCCACCGACGTGCTTGGCAGGGTCGTAGAGGTCGTGTCCGGCATGTCCCTTGCTGACTACCTGCAGTGCAACATCCTGGATCCGGTCGGCATGCCGGACACGTCTTTCGGAGTCGCAGACGGGAACATCGACCGCTTCGCTGCCTGCTACGCACTCAATCCCGGGGCCCTCGCCCCGGAACTGCTCGACGCGCCGGCTACCAGTGCCTTCCGCTCGCCCGGTTGGAGCAGCGGAGGCGGCGGCCTCGTCTCAACTATGGCCGACTACCACCGGTTCTGCCAGATGCTCCTTGCCGGCGGGATGTCCGACGGTGGCCGCATCATCGGCCCACGCACGCTTGACCTGATGATGCGCAACCACCTTCCCGGTGGTGTCGACCTCACGGCGTACGGCGATCCTCTCTACCACGAGGGGTTCTTCGACGGTGTCGGCTTCGGCCTGGGCTTCGCCGTCGTGGACGACGCGGTCGCCGGGCGCGTCCACGCCACCGAGGGTGAGTGTTCCTGGGGTGGTCTGGCCAGCACCGCCTTCTGGGTGGACCCGGTCGAGGAGATAAGCGCCGTATTCCTTACGCAACTGGTTCCATCAGGCACCCACATCTCCCTGCGCTGGGACCTGCGGACCCTGGTCAATCAGGCAATCGCCGACTAGGGAATTCAGAGAGATCCCATGGACGAGGTCGGTGTCGGCCCTCACCCCGAACCCTGGCCCGACGACGACCGCCTGGATCCGGAACTCCTGGCAGTCGGTGACCGCAGGAACGTCGTCGACAGGTACCGCTACTGGACCGTTGATGCCATCGTGGCCGACCTGGATAGCCGGAGGCATCCGTTCCACGTGGCGATCGAGAACTGGGAACACGACATGAACATTGGGACGGTGGTGCGCAACGCCAACGCCTTCCTCGTCTCGGGGGTCCACATAGTCGGTAGGCGCCGCTGGAACCGTCGTGGGGCGATGGTCACCGACCGCTACCAGCACGTCTTCCACCATCCCGACATCGGGGACCTGCTCGAGTGGGTGGCGGGGGAGGGCCTGCCGCTCATCGGCATCGACAACCTTCCCGGTTCGGTTCCCATTGAGGGGGTCGACCTGCCTGAGCGGTGCGTGCTTCTCTTCGGTCAGGAGGGACCCGGTCTCTCCGATGCGGCGAGGGATGCCGTGTCGATGGTGTGTTCCATCTCCCAGTTCGGTTCAACCAGGTCCATCAATGCCGGGGTCGCATCGGGGATCGCCATGCACGCATGGATACGACAGCACGCTACGTGGCCTTCGTCCCGGTTGGCAGGGTCACCATGATCGGTAGGTTGGGAGCCGTGACCGGTCTCCGTCGCCTCGCGACCCTCCTGCTTGCGCTGCCCGGCGCGCTGATGGCTCATTCGATCGCCTACCTGTGGACCCACCCCGACTCAATCACGCTGAATGTGGGCAGGTCGCACGGCTACCTGCCCGTGACTGGTCCACTGGTGGGCCTCGCAGGTGTGGTTGTGCTGGTGTGGCTGGCAGTCGCCGGGGTGCGTGCCGCCGGTTCCGACACGAGGCCGGGCATCCTCAGGTTGGCGGCGGTTCAGGCCCTTGTGTTCTCCGTCCAGGAAGCCATTGAGTTCCTGGCCGGCGGTGTCAGCCTGGCGGAACTGCTTGGGGAGCCCGCGATCTTCCTGGGGCTGGCTCTCCAGGTGCCCGTGGCGGCGCTTCTCGTCTGGTTGGTGAAAGCTGGCTCTGTTCTTGTTGAGTTCCTCTATGTCCTTCACCGGCCTGGAACGGAATCTTCAGCGGAACCACGGCTGCCGGCCCTGGCCACAATTGTCGTGGTACCCGTCGTGCTTTCGGTCGGGCGTCGCGGCCCTCCGGTTGTTGTCTGACACACGTTCCAGACGACAACCGACAAGAGGAGCCACCGATGAAACCGCGTAAGTACGCGGTCGTGCTGCTGGCACTTGCTACAGCCCTGACCGCATGTGGATCTGATGCCACAGGAGTAGAAGAGGAGCTGATCGAGCCGGCCACGACCATGGCCGGGGTGATGGCGACCATGGAGATGGCGGACCATGAGGTGTCCGACAAAGACATGGGCGACCATGGCCACGGCAGCCACCAGCATGGAATGCCCATCGACCTAACCGACCTGTCATCTCGACCCGGGGTGTCGCTCGTTGCCGAAGCCGACGGATTGGGTGGGATCATGTTGGACATAGGAGTCCTGGGCCTGGAGTTGGTACCAGCCAATCCACCTGCTGACCATCGTCTCGGACAGGGTCACGTACATGTAGCCGTCGACGGCGCGTCCGTGGCAATGATTGCCGAGACCAACTACCACGTAACGGGCCTGACCGACGGTAGCCACACGGTCATGGTCACGCTCTCGTCAAACGACCACAGGGACTACCACGTTGACGGGAGTGCCATCGGCGCCATGGCCATGGTGGAGGTCACGGGGGGCAAGCCAGCGGTCCAGCCCGATGTCCGGTTCGAGGTAGACGTCGAGGGTGGAAAGGTTGCCGGTGGGATATACCGATTCGAGGCCTCCGTCGGTGACCTGGTCGAGATCACTGTGAGGAGCAACGTTGCCGATGACGTGCACCTGCATGTGTACGACCTGAAGGTGCCTGTGCATGAGGGCATGCCAGCGGTCCTGCTGGTAGAGGTTGACATAGCCGGGGTCTTCGAGGGCGAGTTGCACGGAGCTGGGTTCAAGCTCTTTGAGCTCACTGTCTCGTGATGTTCCCCACGGTGTTGGCCCACGGTGTCGGAGGTCGAAGCGACCTGCCTGTTCCTGAGTGGCAGGCGGCATGGGGTGCGGCCGTGGCTCTCGTGCTTTCCTTCGCCGCCCTGGGCCTGCTCTGGCACCATCCCCGCCTGAGGAGCATGTCGGCGGGGCTCAGAGTGGGGTCCTCGGCCGAAGGGGCCGTTCGCTTCCTGGTGGGGGTGTTCAGGGCGGTGGTTCTGGTCGTGTTCCTGGTGGTGTTGGCAGCGGGTCTGGTCGGGGCTGATGACGCGGTCTCAAACGCCTCCCCGGTGTCGGTCTACGTGATCTTCTGGGTTGGGGTTCCAGTGGCCTCGGTGCTTTTGGGTCCGGTGTGGAGGGCGGTCAGCCCCTGGGAGGCACTGGGTCGGTTGGTCAGCGGTTCTTCCGGCCGTGAGGCGCCGGGTTGGCTCACCTCGGGCTGGGCAGCGCTCGTACCGGTAAGCATCTTCCACTGGCTGGAGTTGGCCTATCACGACGGTGCCAGCCCCCGGGTCATCGGCTGGTTCGGGCTGGCCTACACGGTTGGCCTCATGTTGATGTCGCGCCGGTGGGGCTGGGAGGAGGTCCGCAGGGCTGAAGGTTTCGGGGTGCTCTTTGACGCCCTTGCCTCGCTCTCCCCGGTCCGTTGGGACGGGTCTGGTCGACTGTACGTGAGGCCACCGTTTGTCGGCGTGGCCGAGACTGCTCCTTCGTCGTCCTTGTTGGCAGTGCTCCTGGCTGCGCTGGGTGGCACTGCCTTTGATGGCTTCTCGCGTACCCGCGTCTGGGGCGACCTCATGGCTGGTCGAGCCAACTGGGAGGCGACTGTGGTGAGCACGGTGGGTCTGGTGTGGGTTGTAGCGCTGGTGGGCCTCGCCTACCACCTGGCCTGCAGGTCAGGTGGGCGCATCACGGGCGATCCGGGTTTTGCTACCAGGTTCGGAACCTCGCTCATTCCGATCCTCGTCGGCTACGACCTGGCGCACTACTTCTCCCTGTTGTTGCTCGAGGGTCAGGCCTTCGTTGCCCAGGCTTCGGACCCGCTGGGTAGGGGCTGGGACCTGTTCGGAACCGTGGACAACGCCGTCAACTGGACCCTTATCTCGACCGCGGCTGTGGGGTGGGTGCAGTTGGGGTCGATCGTGGTTGGTCACTTGGTTGCCGTGGTGGTAGCCCACGACCGGGCGGTGGAGGAGTGGAGGCCAGCGGTTGCCCTGCGTAGCCAGTATCCGATGCTGGGGGTGATGATTGCCTACACGGTCTTCGCTCTGGTCCTGATAGCAGGCTGAGCCTCTCAACTCCACGCGCTTGCAATAATCGAACATATGTTCGATACTGGGGCGTGGCCCTGCCCTCCTCTCTCCTCGCTGAACCTGAGCCGTTCGACGACCTGCCCCCTGAGGACCATTCGGCTCCGCCGGCTGTCACCCTCCGCCCGGTGCCCACGCTGGTTGAGGCCGCCCGGCATGCCAGTCCAACGACCCTGGCGGTGGAGCGCATGCTGCCGGTCCTTCCTGCCCTGGCCGGTCTGGTTCCCGATGGCCTGAGGCGCGGTAGCAGCCTCGGGGTCTCCGGCCCCGGGGCCCGTTCCCTGGCCATGGCCCTCATGGCCGGGGCGACATCGGCGGGTTCGTGGGCGGCCGTCGTGGGCGACCCCGACCTTGGGCTGGTGGCGGCTGGCGAGGTCGGGGTGGCCCTTGAACGCCTGGCGCTCGTGTCACCGCCTGAACCTTCCGCATGGGGCGACGTGGTCGGGACCCTGGTTGGCTCTCTTGACCTGGTGGTGGTTGCACCACACCACCGTGTGGGTGCCGAAACCGTCAGGCGCCTGATGGCCCGTGTCCGTGAACGGGGATCTGTACTGATACGGATCGGTGACGGTCCCTGGCCTGACCGCTTCGACCTGACGCTGACGGTTGTCGACGGTTCGTGGGAGGGCCACGGGAGCGGCCATGGACGCCTGCGCCTCAGGCGGGCCGAGGTTGTTGCCACGGGCCGGAGGGCGGCTGCCCGGGAGCGCCGCGTGGTCATGATGCTGCCCTCCCCGGATGGAAGCCCGACAGCCCCAGAGTTACTGGGCGGCGGGTGACGGAACCGGTTCGAACCCTGGTTGTCTGCTGCCTCGACTGGCCACTCACCGCCCTGGGGGTGGCTCCGTCGGATCCGGCGATGGTCCTGGCCTCGGGCCGGGTCGCGGCGGCCTCGGTCACTGCCCGGTCTGCCGGGGTGGTGGTGGGGCAGCGTCGGCGCGGTGCTCAGGCCCGCTGCCCTGAAGCGGTGGTCCTAGAGCGCGATGAGGTGATCGAGGCCCGTCGTTTCGAGGCGGTGGTGGTGGCACTGTCAAACATCACCCCGTGGGTCGAGGTGCAACACCCGGGAACCTGTGCCTTCGCCGTCCGGGGTCCTGTTCGACTCTTCGGTGGTGAGGAGGCGCTGGTGGGCAGCACCGCCGCCACGGTGCAAAGGGCCCTTGATGACACGCTGGGAACCGGTACCCACCCGGGTTGTCGTATAGGCGTGGCCGATGGTCCGTTCGCCGCCGGTCTGGCATCACGATCTGCAATGGGGGAGATGGTCGTGGTGCCTTCCGGTGGAACCCCGGCCTTCCTGGCTCCCCTTCCGGTGTCGGTCCTGGAGCGCCCCGACCTGGCCGACGTGCTGGTACGGCTTGGCCTCACGACCCTGGGAGCTTTGGCGGCCCTGCCGGTGCAGGACGTGGTAGCCCGATTCGGATCCGAGGGCATGGCTGCCCAACTCCTGGCATCAGGTCTCGACAGCCGTCAACTCCACATGGTGGCCCAGCAGCCCGACATGGCCGTCGGTATGGACATGGACCCACCGGTGGATCGGATCGAGCAGGTGGCCTTTGCCGCCCGCTCGTTGGCAGGGTCACTCCACGATGGGTTGGCCCGGCAGGGACTGGCGTGCACCTGTGTGGTCGTCGAGGCCGAGACCGGGCACGGTGAGCGGCTGGCCCGCAGGTGGCGTGACGAGGGGGCCATTGGGGCCGGGGCCATGGCTGATCGGGTTCGCTGGCAACTCGAGGGATGGCTGCACGGCCCACCATCTGTTCGTCCCACGTCGGGTCTGGTGCGTCTGGACCTGACCCCCGAGGAGGTGGTGCATGCCGGAAGTCACCAGGTCGGGTTCTGGGGTGGGGTCACTGCGGCCGATGAACGAGCGGGCAGGGCCCTGTCCAGGGTGGGGCTCGTCGTCACGT
>CAJXKL010000017.1 GCA_913055915.1 uncultured Candidatus Nemicrothrix sp.
CTCAGGCACCGGCTCAGGCACCGGCTCAGGCACCGGCTCAGGCACCGGCTCAGGCACCGGCTCAGGCACCGGCTCAGGCACCGGCTCAGGCACCGGCTCAGGCACCGGCTCAGGCACCGGCTCAGGCTTCTTCTTCCGTGCCGGCTTCTTGGCTCCGGGCTCCTCTGGCTGTTCGTCGCGCGTGAGGCCCTCCCTCACGGCCTTGCGCCGGACCCGGTCCGCCTGGGGCTCGACCATGCCCGAGGAGTGGCTCTTCGTTCCTACTCCGAGGGAATTGCAGAGGTCCAGGACCTCCGCGTTGGTCATCCCAAGTTCTCGCGCCAACTCGTAGACGCGGATGTTCTTCGGCACTGTGGTTCTGATGTCCTGTCGAATCGAGGGCTTGCTGGACGGAAGTTCCGGTTCAGACCTGCCCTACCGGTTCAGGGGTACGGCACCCCGGGCCTGTGGGCGGGACCGGCCACTGACGCTATCGGCCAGCGACCCCGATCACCCTTTCGATGAGGGCCTCCGCACCACCATCGTAGGCCACCCGGCCAGAAGGTTGTCAGCCTGAGCACGGTCAACTGGCCGCCTGAGAGCCCTGGAAAGGGCCTCAGGTCCTGTGAGCGCGGCGCAGTCAGTGTCGATGTGAAGCCAGGCACCTCTACCTGATCCCCGGATGTCAAGCACGGGTGCAGCGGCGGTGTCGCTCCACGAGATGCGTGCCAGATCGACCACCGGCGCCCTCTGCCTACAACCGATGCAGGTCCGTTCGGGGGCTATGCCTGCGGCTCCGACTCGGTGTCGCTGTCGCCGGCAGGTGTTTCAGCCTCATCTGATGCTGGCCCATCACCGGGAACCGAATCGTCAGAAGCCTCATCGTCGGCCTCCGGTTCACTGTCACCTGCAGCCTCAGCCTCGACCACAGCCTCATCGGGTTCAGGCCCCTCGTCGGCAACGGCCGCCTCGGTCCACTGACCGGCCGATACCGCCGGGCCTCCCTCAGCAGGTCGCCAAACCTGCTCGCCGGTGGCCTCATCGAGGATCCACTCGCCCTCTGCCCACTCAATGTCGGCGTATGCGGCCTCCTCGGCCACCTGGGTCTCGCTCTTGATGTCGACACGCCAACCGGTCATCCGGGCCGACAACCGCGCGTTCTGGCCCTCCTTGCCGATGGCGAGGGAAAGCTGGTAGTCGGGCACGATCACGGTCGCCGTTCCGGTCTCCTCGTCAATGAGGACCTCTTTGACCTTGGCTGGCGAAAGGGCCTTCATCACGAAGTCGGCGGGGTCCTCCGAAAACGGGACAATGTCGATCTTCTCACCGCGCAACTCGTTGACGACCATCCGGACCCTTGCACCCCGGGCACCGACGCAGGCGCCAACCGGGTCCACGTTGCGGTCATTGGAACCCACAGCGATCTTTGTCCGGTGTCCGGGTTCGCGGGCACAGGCCCTGATCTCGACCACACCATCGGCGATCTCAGGTACCTCCAGTTCGAAGAGTCGCTTGATGAGACCCGGGTGGGTACGGCTGACCACGATCTGGGGGCCCTTGGCCGTCTTGCGTACCTCTACTATGTAGGCCTTCAGCCTGGTGTTTGCCTCAGGTCGCTCGAAGGGAACCTGCTCGGCCTGCGGCAACAGTGCCTCGACCCGACCAAGGTCGAGGAGGGTGTACCGGGCGTCGGTCTGTTGGATCATTCCCGTAACGATGTCTCCCTCACGTCCCGCGTACTCCTCGTACTTGAGGTCGCGTTCTGCCTCACGGATCCGTTGGGTCATGACCTGTCTGGCTGTCTGGGCGGCTATGCGGCCGAAGTCGTCGGGCGTGACGTCGTATTCCTCACCGACCGGCTCGCCCTCGTCGTCGAGATCCTGGGCGAAGACCCGGATCTCCATGGTGTCGGGATCGATCGTCACCCATGAGAACTCATGGGCTCCCTGCATCCTCTTGTACGCCGACTCGAGGGCATCTGCCAGCGCAGCGAAGAGCGTGTCAAGGGTGATGCCGCGTTCTCCGGCAAGGGCCTGAAGGGCCTCCATCAATTCGGGGTTCATGTCCCGACCTTTCTCTCAGTGCTCTTGGCAGTCGCTGCTCCAACTACCGTCGAGTCCTCTGGAGGAGCGGAAAGCCGACTGTCGCCGCTACTCCCCCGCCGAGCCGACTTGGGCTCCGGAGTCCAGTCAAAGACAGTGCGGGCCTGAAGGATGTCGTCGTAACCGAGGGATCGAAGTGCCCCATCGGCTGAACGGATCGAGACCCCCTGCGCATCGGCAGCCTCCAACGCACCGAGAAGCCGGCGCTCGCCCTCGACTCCAGGTCGGGTCTTGAGGGTCACCTGGCCGCCGAGTGCCTTGAGAAAGTGGGCAGGGCGCTTCAGGCGGCGCTCAAGTCCGGGACTGGTTACCTCAAGGGTGTAGGAGGGCCCAATTGGGTCATCGTGGTCAAGGGCACGCGACACCTCACGGGTGACGCTTGCAATCGATTCCATGCCGACCCCGTCGGGATGGTCGATGGTGAGCCGCAGGATTCCGCCCTCGAACTCGACGTCGACCAGCTCGACCCCGACACGCTCGCACAGAGGGGCAGCCATGATGTCCACTCGATCGGTCACACCCACGGCTCCTCCTCTCCTGTTGTTTCGCCTCGTCGTTCTCTGCACGCACCGACCATCACCGAAAACGAAAGGCGTGGGCAAAGCCCACGCCTCGTCGTCGAACACGAACGATGCACGCGACCAGTAATCATACCTGAGGTGGGGCTGGTGCGCTCAGGGACAGCCGACCCCACGGGACCGCCAGATATCAGACCGACTGTCGTCGGATTGCCTCGATCACGGCGCCCGTGTCGTTGGCGTCCTCACCCTGATCGGAGAGCAGACGCCTGCGGTCCAGTTCCGCCTCCCTGGTGGCCAACTCCGTGTCGACCCTGGCAAGGGCCGCCTCGACCCCGTCACCGTGGATCAACTCGGCCCACTCCACAAGGGTGTCAACCATCTCATCTTCGGGAACAACAGCCACGTTTCGACCCTTCACGAACAGGTGGCCGCGCTTGTTGCCTGCTGCTATCCCCAGATCGGCATCGCGGGCCTCGCCGGGTCCATTCACGACACAGCCCATGACGGCCACCTGGAGTGGAATCTCGCGATCGGCAAAGGCCTCCATAGCCTCCTCGGCAAGGGAGATCACGTCGACCTCGGCACGACCACAACTGGGACAGGCGATCAGGTCCACGTTGTTGCGGTCGCGCAGGCCGAGCGCCTCGAGCAACTGGCGACCGGCACGGGCCTCCTGTACCGGGTCGGCTGTCAGCGAGTACCTGATGGTGTCTCCGATGCCCTCGACAAGCAGCGCCCCGATGCCGGCCGACGACTTGATCAGGCCCGCTGGAGGGGGCCCCGCCTCTGTGACACCCAGATGAAGTGGGTACTCGGTCACCTCGGCGAGTTGTCGGTAGGCATCGACCATCAGCGGCACGCTGGATGCCTTCACGGAAATCTTGATCTTGTCGAACCCCACCTCAGCGAAGTATCCGATCTCGGTCAGAGCCGACTCGACCATTGCCTCTGCTGTGACGGTGTCGCCGTACCTGTGGTACAGGTCAGGGTGGAGCGACCCGCCGTTCACGCCGATCCTGATGGGAACGCCACGGTCCCCGGCTTCGGAAGCCACCGCCCTGATGTGGTCGGGGCTCTTTATGTTGCCGGGGTTCAGGCGAAGGCAATGGACACCAGCCTCCAGCGCCGCCAGGGCCATCTTGTGATTGTGGTGGATGTCGGCGACGATCGGCACGGGCGACCTAGGCACGATTCGGGCGAGTCCCTCGGCAGCCTCTATCTCGTTGCAGGTGCACCGCACGATGTCGGCCCCCGCCATAGCCAGGTCGTAGATCTGTTGGAGGGTGGCCTCGTGGTCGGCGGTCCTGGTGACCGTCATCGACTGGACCGATATCGGCGCACCGCCACCGACGGGGACGTCACCAACCATCACCTGACGTGTATCGCGCCGGGGAAACGTCGATTGAACCTCCACGCCACGGAGGCTACCGGTGTGTTCAACCGAAGTCTGGCAGGTCCACGATGTCCCGGTAGAGGGCAACGAGGGCCACCCCGATGAGAAGGGTCACCACGGCCCATGTGAGCGGAATCAGCTTCGCCGCATCAGCCGTGTAGCGCCTACCGCCCCGGGAGCGGAGACGTTCGTAGGTTGCAATGGCCACGTGTCCACCGTCAAGGGGAAGCAGCGGCACCAGGTTGAAGACTCCCACGAACACGTTCACGAGGACGAGGAACCACAGGAAGTTCGCAAGCCCACTCTCAAGGGCCACTCCCCCAAGCCTCGCAACCCCGTAGATCGACAGCATTCTGGCATCGTCCGGGGTGCCGGAGGCCACGGCGATTCCGGTGTCGGGGCCACCGCCATCCACCGCTCCACCTACAAAGCCTGCCAGCCCACCGGGGGTGAAGAACCGGGCCAGACCCTCCACCGAGATTACCACCAGGTCTACGAACTGGCTCACAGCATCGGTCAACGCCTCAGCCGGGCCGACCCTCCTCATCGGGTATTCGGCACCAATCCCGAAGAAGCCCTCCATGGTTCCGACCGGTGTGGGGCGTTCGCCCATGACGACCAGGTGTTCGGTGCGGACGCCGTCGCGCTCCACGACGATCTCGACTGTGTGGGATGGAACCACGCGGACTACCCGGCCGAACGAGTCGAACCCGGGGGTCTCCACGCCGGCAACCGACAGGATCCTGTCGCCGGGTAGGACGCCGATCTCGTCAGCGGTCGACCCGGCCACCACCTCGGCGACCTTCCATGCCATGGGGTCGGGTCGGCCGAGGGCACCGAAGAGCGTCGCCAGGAGCAGCACCGCCACCAGGAAGTGGGTTGCTGAACCCGCCACGGCCACCACCATCCTCCTCGGATACGACTGGGCCCGGTACGTACGGTGCTCGAGGTCCGGAGAGACCGTCTCCAGGTTGCTCATTCCGGTGATCCGCACGTATGCACCGGCCGGTATGGCCTTGATCCCGTACTCGGTCTCTCCCCGCTGAACCGACCAGAGCCTCGGTCCGAACCCGATGAAGAACTCGGTTACCTGCATTCCGGTCCACCGGGCCGCCAGATAGTGGCCTAGTTCGTGGAACACAAGCATGGAGACGAAGGACAGCACGACAACGATCGTCGACACGCTGCCGAGCAGGCCCAGGGCAACCAGTGCGCCGGTCAGCAGCAGCAACCGGGCCAACCGGTCACCCTCGGGGACGAGAGTGCTCACCTGGCTCGTGCGACCAGCATGCTGGTCGCCTCACGCGACCGTCGATCGGCGTCAAGCACCGCCTCGACGCTGTCGGCGACCCCACCAGGCCAGGAGTTGAGGGCCTCGGCCAACACCTCGGCTATCGCAGCCCACGCCAGATCCCCCGCCAGGAAGGACTCGACGGCAACCTCGTTAGCTGCACTAAGCCATGCCGGAGCCGTCTCTCCGAGCCTCCCCGCCGCATACGCCAGGTCAAGGCACGGGAACGCCCTGCGATCGGGCATCTCAAAGTCGAGCCGGTTCAGGTCCACCCAGTCGACTTCGCCGAAGGGCAGGTCGAGGCGGTCCGGGTAGGCCAGTGCGTATCCCATGCAGAGCCTCATGTCGGGAAGGGAGAGCTGGGCGATCGTGGCACCGTCCGTGAAGGTGACCATCGAGTGGACTATCGATTGCGGGTGGACGACCACATCAATCTGGTCATACCCGGTGCCGAAGAGCTCGTGCGCCTCGATCACCTCCAGCCCCTTGTTCATGAGGGTCGACGAATCAACGGTGATCTTCGGGCCCATCGACCAGGTGGGGTGGTCCAGGGCATCCTCGACGGTCACCGATTCCAGGTCGGACAGGGAACGGCCTCGGAACGGGCCACCCGAGGCTGTGAGGACAATCCGGTCAACGCGTTCCGGGTTGTCGTTGGCACGCATGCACTGGTGGATTGCACAGTGTTCACTGTCGACCGGCAACAACTCGGCCCCTGGAGTCTGACGGGCCCTGCGCACAACCGGCCCGGCGGCAATGAGGGATTCCTTGTTGGCCAGCGCCAGTCGATTGCCTGCCTCCAGAACTGCCAGCGTGACGGGCAGCCCGGCGAACCCCACGATGCCATTGACAGCCACGTTGGCGACCACTGCGGCCTCTGCAAGGGATTCGGGTCCTGATAGGACCTCAATGCCGGCTGGAACTCTGGTGGCCACGTCGACAGCCACGTCTGGATCGGCGACGGCGACAACTCTGGGCCGGAATGTGGCGGCCTGCTCGACGAGCAGATCAGCTGACCTGGCCGCCCCGAGGGCCACGACGTTGAAGTCATCGGGTCGGGCAGCGACGATGTCGAGGGTCTGGGTGCCAATGGATCCAGTTGACCCGAGAACGGCGACTGTGGTCGCTGGCATCTGGTTGAGGTGGCTTCAGGTGGCCGCCGCCGGATCGGGTGGTCCGGCTCAGGCGGCGAAGAGGTCCAGCAGGCGCGCCGTGTAGTACGTGGCCGGCAGGACGAACAGCAGCGAATCGAACCGATCGAGGAAGCCGCCATGGCCGGGGAAGACAGTTCCCATGTCCTTGATGCCGAGGTCTCTCTTGATCATCGACTCGCAGAGGTCGCCCAGCGGCGCAGCGAGGGCGGCGACCACACCGAGCACGAATGCCGAGCCCAGGTCGCCGGGTGCCTGGCCCATCGGGGTGATACGCCCCACGACGAGCACCGCTACGGCGAAGGCGACGCCCATGCCACCGATGAGGCCCTCCATCGTCTTGTTCGGGCTGACGGCCGCCAGCGGGGTTCGCCCAACCAACCTCCCGACCAGAAGCCCTCCGGTGTCATAGCCAACGGTGACCAAGACGGCGGCCAACAGCATGCCAACGCCGTTCGGGTCGCTCAACATCAGGCCTGCGTAGGACCCGAGCAGGCCTATGTAGAGAACCCCGAACATCGTTACCGAGACGTTCAGCATCGGAGCGTCCCGGTCAATACCCGTCAGGTACCAGAGCAGCGAGAACAGGACTGTCAGCCCGAGCACAAGCGGGATGGCCGCCTCGAAGCGCCAGTAGGCAGCAAGGCTCAGGGCTGCGACAGCGACGATCCCGAGCAGCGAGGCCGGCTGATATCCGGCTCGACGCACGGCAAGGAAGAACTCGGCTGCCGCCAGCGTCAGGACGACGGTAACCAGGGCGAGGGTCGCGTCGGTGCCCAGCTTGAACGCAATCAGGGCCAGCGCACCGAGCGCTATGGCGGTGACGATCGCCATCGGCATGTCGCGGGCGTCGCTGCGACCACCGCCACCCATGCCACCGCCGCCAGCGGGCCGCCGTCGTGCGGGCGCCTCAGGCCTTGCCGCAGTTGCCACCGCTGGCGCCGCCTGAGATTGCTGCGGGTTCTCCGGCGGCATCAGTGGCGGATTGAACTCCATACCTCCCACACCCGGGCCAGCCGGATCGTCCTCGAAGAACAGGGCGGCTGCATCCGACTTGTCGATCATTCCCACCGGTTGCTGGGACTCATGGTCTGCCGGCACCTGATCAGCCCACTTCGGGGAGTCGTCGAGAGCCGACCATGAACCCGACGAGGTGGTGTCGGTTGCTGTCGGTTGCTCCGTCCAGTGTGGAAGATCCTGACCTGTCGACTGTTCGTCGAACACGGATCGACCGGGCTCGACGCTGTCGTCTGCCGTCTCGAGGCCCAGAATGCGGATCTCCTCAAAGACCTGCTCTGGCTGCCCGACTGTCGGGTTCTGTTGTTCGTCCACGGAACCTCCCGTTGAACTTGTCTGGACCACCTGTCGAGGCTCACACCTCGAGCAGTTCGTCCTCCTTGGCTGAGCGAGCCTGCTCGACCTGACCCTCATGGCTGTGGATCAGGTCGTCCAACTGGCTTTCGGCCCACTTGATGTCGTCTTCGGAAACGTGCCCTTCGCCCCCGTAATCCTCGAGGTCCTTTCGGGCACTTCGCCTCAGTCCACGAAGGTGGTTCTTACCTTCTTCGGCCATGGTGTTGATCATTCGTACCAGATTCCGACGTCGTTCTTCGGTCAGGTCGGGAAACACCAGGCGGACCGTGCGTCCGTCGCTGCTCGGGGTGAGACCCAGGTCGGCTGTCATGATCGACTTTTCGATGGCCGGAACGTTTGCCGGATCATGTGGGGTGATCAACAACTGTCGCGCCTCAGGCACAGAAAAGCTGACCAGCTCCTGCATGCGCATGTCGACTCCGTACGCGGTGACCGTCAGGCGTTCGACAAGACCCGACGAGGCACGACCGGTTCTGACTGTCGAGAATTCGCGGCGCGTGTGGGCTACGGCATCGGCCATCTTCTCGGTGGTCCCCTCGAGGACCATCATGATCATCTCGTCGCTCACAGAACTCCCTCTTTCAGAAGACCAGCGTACCGACGGACTCCCCAGCGAGGATGGACCGGATGTTTCCGGTCTTCATCAGGTCGAACATCACGATCGGCATGTTGTTGTCCATGCACAGTGTGATCGCCGTGGCATCCATCGCCTTGAGACCCTTCTGGATGACATCGAGGTAGGTGACCTCGTCGAGGAGGGTGGCAGAGGGGTCCAGCAGCGGATCAGCCGTGTAGATCCCGTCGGTCCCTGAATGCGTTCCCTTGAGGACGGCTCCGGCCTCCATCTCGACGGCCCGAAGCGCCGCTGCGGTGTCGGTCGTGAAGAACGGGTTTCCTGTTCCGCCTGCGAAGATAACGACCCGACCCTTTTCGAGGTGCCTGACGGCCCGTCGACGGATGTACGGCTCGGCAATCTGGGCCATGTGGACCGCTGTCTGGACCCGTGTCGGCTGGCCCAACTGCTCAAGCGTGTCCTGGAGGGCGAGTGCGTTGATTGACGTGGCCAGCATGCCCATGTAATCAGCCTGGGCACGGTCCATTCCGGCCCCGGCACCCGACATTCCACGCCAGATGTTTCCACCACCCACCACGACGGCAAGGTCGACGTCGAACTCGGTGCGGACAGAGACGATCTCGGCTGCAATCTGACCGACGATCTCGCCGTCGATTCCGAATCCGTCTGAACCTGCGAAGGCCTCGCCTGAGACCTTCAGGATCACCCTGTCCCAACGGGCGGGGGCCTTGCCACCAGGTAGGTCGGTTCCGGAGCCCATGCCTCAGACTCCCAGGTACGCCTGAGTGAAGCCGATGATCGTGCCGCCGTTGAGTGAGTCCGCAACCTTCACCTTATCGCCGTGGAGGCCCTGTTCCAGGAGGACCATCTCGCGGAACCATCCGGTAAGGCGGCCCTCGACGATCTTCTCCCATGCCTGTTCGGGCTTGCCCTCGGCCTTGGTGATCTCGAGCAGGGCGGCCCTTTCGGTTGCGACCCGATCAAGGTCGACGTCGTCGCGGTTGAGGACCGACGGCTTTGCGAAAGCAACATGCAGGGCCACCTGGTGGAGGGTCTCCTGGTCGACTCCCCGGCCTTCGACGATCACGCCGTTGACACCGCGTCCGTCCTGGAGGTGGAGGTAGGTGTCGAGGCTGGCGTCACCAGATGCCTCGACAAGGCAGGCCTCGCCCAGTTCCACGTTTTCCTTGACCGCCAGGCGGAGGTCGTCGAGCGCCGGGGCAAGAGCCTCCACTGCTGTCTCTCCGCCCGCAAGCACCGCCTGGGCCATCTCATTGGCCAGGGACAGGAACCCCTCGGACTTGGCCGAGAAGTCTGTCTCGCACTTGAGGTGGACCAACGCCGCCCGACCGTCTCCGGTGGCGATGCTGACCGCTCCCTCGACGTTCTGGCGATCAGATCGGGTCGCGGCCTTTGCGAGGCCCTTCTCGCGCAGCAGCTGGGTGGCTGCATCGAAGTCTCCGTCAACCTCGACCAACGCCCTCTTTGCGTCCATCATCCCGGCACCCGTGGCATCCCGTAGGGCCTTTACATCCCCGGCTGAGATCTCGGTCATGTCGTGACCTCACCTTCGGTGGTGTCGTCGGCCTCAACCTCGGCGGCGGGCTCTTCGACAACCGGCTCCTCAGCCTCAGGGGCCGGCTCCTCAACGGGCGCAGCCTCGACAACCGGCTCCTCAGCCTCGAGGGCCGACTCCTCAACGGGCGCAGCCTCGACAACACGTACCTCACGCTCGGCTGCTGCCGTCGCCGCCTCGTCACGGGCCTGGGCCTGCTCGACAGCCTTGTCCTCGGCTCTCAGCGATGGTCCATCGTCGCTACCCTGACGGGAGTTGAATATGAAGCGTCCCTCCTCGACCGCATCGGCGATGATGCGGCACAGGAGGCCCCCTGACCGGATGGCGTCGTCGTTGCCGGGAATCAGGTGCTGGATGACATCGGGGTTGCAGTCGGTGTCGACCAAGGCGATCACCGGGATGCCGAGTTTGTTGGCCTCGGTCACGGCAATGTGCTCCCTCACCGTGTCGAGGACGAAGATGGCGTCGGGGAGCGACTCCATTTCCTGGATTCCACCAAGGTTCCTCTGGAGCTTTTCGAGCTCGCGTGAGATGAGCAGGGCCTCTTTCTTGGGCATTGCCTCGAACTCACCGGAGTCGCGCATACGCTGGTACTCCTGCATCTTGCCCACACGCTTGGAGATGGTCTGGAAGTTGGTGAGCATGCCGCCCAGCCAACGCTGGTTCACGTAGGGCATTCCGCACTTCTCGGCAAAGGACTGAATGGGATCCTGGGCCTGGCGCTTGGTTCCAACGAACAGCACACGACCGTTGTCGGCCACCAGGTCACGGGTGAACTTGTACGCAGATTCGATCCGCTCGAGGGTCTGCTGAAGATCGATAATGTAGATACCCGACCGCTCGCCGTGGATGAACCTCTGCATCCTCGGGTCCCAGCGGCGGGTCTGGTGTCCGAAGTGGACACCCGCCTCCAGCAGTTGCTTCATGGTCACGACGGCCATGTCGTGGTCTCCTTCCCATCGGTTCTTCTCGTCCCCGCCCTGCGCCCGGAGGCGACCGTGGGTGGGTGGGGATGAATCTGTCGTGGACGACACACGGTGTGCCTGTCCGGGGGAGGAGTGTACCGGCGGCTAACTGGGCTCCGACCCCCGGGCAGGCCACCATGCGGGCCTACTCAGCCTGAGAGGAGGCCATCGGCCGGGCCGGCTATCGACACCATGTCGTGGGCTCCTGCGATCAACCGGCGATACTTGGGCCATGGGACTCAGCCCGAAGCGCTACCGGCAAAGTCGACCCAGCGATCTCGCCTACGTCGGATCGGTGGTTGTGGTGGCGGTACTCCTCGTTGCATGGGCCCTGTTCGGATGATGCCGTGTCGACGGGTCGGGCTCCTACCGATGGAGGGCTGATCATGGAAGATCCCGGCGTTCTCGGCGAACTGGATGTCAGGTTCATCCAGCCTTACCAGGCCACCAAGAACTACACATGTCCCGGTTGCCACCGCGAGATTCCAGCGGGTCTGGGTCACATGGTGGTGGTCCCCGTCGAGGCACCCGACCTACGGCGTCACTGGCACCGCGGCTGCTGGACGGGCAGGCGATCCTGACCCGACGCGGGAATCCTGCGTGTCGGGTGCCCTTGCCTGCATCAAAAGGCGTCCTCAAGTCTTTCGACCCTGCCGGGCAGCACTGCGACAACGTCGAAACGCACGGTTCCGCAGTGCCCACTACCTCTCATCCACTCGACAGCGGCGCTACGAAGACGACCCTGGCGTCTACGGTCAACGGCCTCGGCAGGGTGACCGAATGCCTGTGAGGTCCGGGCCTTCACCTCGCAGAAGACCACGGCTCCCCGGCCTTCCAGGATCAGGTTGATCTCGCCAGATCCGCACCGCCAGTTTCGCTCCAACACCCGGTAGCCGTCTCTGCGGTAGTGGCGCTCGGCTAGATGCTCGCCCCATCGCCCCAGGGCCAGGTGTCCGGCAGTGCCGGATGGTGTGGTGAAATCGTCGGCTGAGGTCATCGCCATGCAGCGACGCTAGGTAGAGGCTGTGACAGGTGTGATGGTCGGTCGCCCGCTGGCGGCCCGCAGAGACCACCAAGGGCGGGACCGGCGGATCAGAAGTCCCGCTTCTCCTTCACCTTGGCCTTCTTACCGATGCGGTCACGCAGGTAGTAGAGCTTGGCCCTGCGGACGTCTCCCCGGCTCATCACCTCGATGTGGTCGATGACAGGGGAGTGGATCGGGAAGGTCCGTTCCACTCCGACGCTGAAGCTGACCTTGCGCACTGTGAAGCTCTCGCGGATACCGCTTCCCTGACGGCGGGTCACCACGCCCTCAAACACCTGCACACGTTGACGGTTACCCTCGGTCACACGGACGTGGACCTTGAGTGCGTCGCCGGGACCGAAGTCGGGCACGTCGTCGCGGATGTTCTGGCTGTCAACGAGATCTGTGGGCTGCATGGCTCGTCCTTGAACGGTTCGTTCCGGAAGGGACTGGAATCTGGATGGAACCGGGATCAAGCACCGGGACCGGGCGACAAGCATAGGCGCCGCCGAACCTGACGCCACCGGTGACCCCGGTCATATTCGGTTCAGGATTCAAGGTCGAACTCGGCCAGGAGCGCCTGTTCCTCGTCACTGACACCGCCCCGCCTGTCGATCAGGTCCGGGCGCACCGCGATAGTTCGGGCGAGCGAGGCGGCTCGACGCCAACGTCCGACCCGGGCATGGTCCCCCGATCGCAGGATGTCGGGTACCTCGAGGCCACGAAAGTCGGCGGGGCGGGTGTAATGCGGATGCTCCAACAGACCCGCCGAGTGTGACTCGTCGAGAGCGGACTCGTCGTTCCCGAGGACACCCGGCTGCAACCTTGCCACAGCCTCGATGACCACGAGGGCGGCCAACTCTCCGCCTGCCAGCACGTAGTCGCCGACTGAGATCTCGTCGTCGCACAGGTCTGTCCGAATCCGTTCGTCGACGCCCTCGTAGCGACCACACAGGAGCGAAAAGCCATCGAGATCCGCCAGTTCGGTCGCAACCCCCTGGTCGAACTGCCGTCCACCCGGCCCGAGCAGTATCAACGGCCGGACCGGTGAGACGGCCTCGACCGCGGCAAACACCGGTTCGGGCATCAACACCATTCCGGCGCCGCCGCCGAACGGGCTGTCGTCGACGGTGCGGTGGACGTCGACAGTGGCGAGCCTCAGGTCGTGGCAGCAGACCTCCAGGTTCCCGGCATCGATTGCCCGGCCCAGGATGCTTCGTCCGACATAGTCGTCGATCATTTCCGGGAACAGGGTGAACACCTCGGTACGCACGGTCACATCCCGCTGTCGTCCAGCAGGCCTCCTGGAACCTCCACCCGGACCTCTTCGCCGGAGACGTGTCCCACTACGAACACTGCTGGGACCAGACGACCATCGTCGAGTTCAAGCAGATCGCTGGCCGGGTTGTCGATCACCGACCGAACGGCTCCGTGGTCGGTCCCGTGCTGATCAATGACCCTGGCACCTATCAACTGGTGTGCCCAGAGGGTTCCATCATCGGGTTCCTCGATTGGCTCGGCAGTGAGCAGCACGCTCCGCCACTGCTCGGCGGACTCGCAGTCGGGCACCTCGTCGAAGCGGACAAGGAACCGGTGCTGGTGGGGTCGGCTGGTGCGGACCGTGAGAGGCCCACGTTCGGTGGAAAGGCGTGACCCTGGCGCAAGGCGTTCGGGTCGGGTGCTCAGGAGTGTCACGACGACCTCACCACCGAGGCCATGGGGCCGGTCGATGCGGCCGACCTCAAGCATGACCGGATCAACGGAATCTGGTCGTTGTGACATGGTCCGGTCTGACCGGTCCCGGTCAGTCGACGAAATCGACGTCTATCTCGGCGTCGTCGCTGACTGCGGCGGCCCGAACGATGGTGCGGATGGCGTTGGCCACGCGGCCCCGCTTGCCGATCACACGGCCCATGTCGCCGTCGCCGACGGTCACGGAGAACACGCAACGCGAGTCACCTGAGGTCGAGATGCTTACGGCATCGGGATCCTCGACGATGGACTTGATCAGGAACTCAAGGACATCTTCTGCGGTTGGGGCTTCAACGGCCATGGCTATGCCTCCTCGTCTTCGTCAGCAGCGGTCTCGACAGGTTCTTCCGCTGGCGCCTCTTCAGCTACCGGCTCCTCGGCTGCAGGTTCTTCCGCTGGCGCCTCTTCAGCTACCGGCTCCTCGGCTGCAGGTTCTTCCGCTGGCGCCTCTTCAGCTACCGGCTCCTCGACCGGAGTCACCGGGGCGGGGACCACGGCCTCAAAGGCCTCTCCTGTGAAGGACTCCCACGCACCTGTGATCTTCAACAACTTCTCGACACGCTCGGTCGGCTGTGCACCGTTCTGGAGCCAACCGACCGCCTTGTCGTTGTCGATCTCGATAACTGACGGATCACGTCGCGGATCGTAGAAACCGAGCACCTCAATGAACCGGCCGTTACGCGCCTTACGCGAGTCGGCCGCCACCACCCGGTAGGTCGGTTGCTTCTTCTTGCCCATCCTCATCAGGCGGAGCTTTACTGCCACTTCGACACCACTCTCTTCTGGCTTGTTCTGGTCCCGGTTCCGCACCGGTCTGGCGGAACAGGTCCGGGTGCGACGATGGTGCACCCGATCGGTTGGAACAGTCTGCCGCGACCAGATCGGTTTTCCAGCCTCCAAGGGAAGACAAGGGTCACGGGACGGTCCGATCCGGTGGCCTCAGTCCAGCGGCCAGGGCCCCGGAAGGTCCGGTCCAGTGCCCTCAGTGGCGTCGCCGAGGCCCGGAAGCGAGAGGCCCTTGGTGACCGACCTGTCTGATCCGGTTGGTTCTGCCATGGGAGGCCGCCCGCCCCTGCGGCCTTTTCCCCTGCGCTTTGACGAGCGGCCACCGGGTCCCCTGCCACCCATCTTCTTCATCATCTTGTGCATTTCCCGGAACTGCCTAACGAGCTGGGTCACGTCTGACGGCTGGGTTCCACTGCCGGTTGCGATCCGCAGCCGGCGGGAACCGTCGATCAATCCTGGATCGATCCTCTCGGCAGGTGTCATCGAGTTGATAATGCCCTCGAGGCGATCGATTCGGCCCTCGTCCAGTGCCTCGTCGACACCGGCCATCTGCTGAGACATTCCCGGGACCATCTTCATGACGGAGCTGAGTGGCCCCATCCGGCGGAGTTGATGGATCTGTTCGAGGAAGTCGTCGAGGGTGAAGCGACCCTCGAGCATCCGGGCGGCAGCATTCTCGGCCTGTTCCCTGTCGTAGGTTGTCTCGACCTGCTCGATGAGGGTCTCGACGTCGCCCATTCCGAGGATCCGGCTGGCCATCCGGTGCGGGTGGAATAGGTCAAGGTCCGACAGGCCCTCGCCTGTCGAGGCGAAGGCGATGGGGCAGCCGACCACTTCACGGACCGAGAGTGCGGCACCTCCTCGGGCGTCACCGTCGAGCTTGCTCAGGACCACCGCATCAAGGTTCAGGCGTTCGTGGAACGCTGTGGCCACGTTCACGGCATCCTGGCCCATCATTGAATCCACCACGAGCAGCGTGTGGTCCGGTTGCACCGCTGCTGAGATTCCGCTGATCTCCTCCATCAACTCATCGTCGATCGCGAGGCGTCCCGCCGTATCGAGGATCACCACGTCACGACCAAGGCGGGAAGCCTCAGCCCGGCCCGCCACAACCACTGCAACCGGATCTGTGGGTCGACTGAAGACCGGCACTCCGATCCGCTCTCCGAGTGTCTCCAACTGGGCGACGGCCGCAGGTCGCTGAAGGTCGACTCCGACCAGCATCGGGTTGCGTCCCCTGGACTTGAACCAGCGGGCCAGCTTGGCGGCGGTAGTCGTCTTGCCGGACCCCTGGAGCCCCGCAAGGAGCACCACCGTCGGCGGCTTCGCTGCGTATGTGAACTTCATCGTCTCGCCGCCGAGAATGAGGGTGAGTTCCTCGAGGACGATCTTGACGACCTGTTGCCCGGGGTTCAACACCCCACTCAGCTCAGTACCGAGAGCCCTCTCCCTGATCCTCTCAAGGAAGATGCGGACGACGTCAAGGTGGACGTCAGCTTCCAGCAGTGCCAGCCTGATTTCACGTAGGAGGTCCTCGACCTCTTTGGGGCCCAACCGCCCCCGGCTCCTGGCACGGCGGAGGATGCCCTCAAATCGGCTGGTCAGCCCCTCGAACACTTCACGCCTCCACGTCACTGTCGAGTTCGAACAGGGCATCCACGAACTCAACGGGGTCGAACTCGATGAGGTCGTCGGGTCCCTCCCCGACACCGACCATCTTGACCGGGATGCCCAACTCCTCCTGAACTGCAACGACGATTCCGCCGCGGGCGGATCCATCCAGTTTGGTGAGCACCACACCGGTGACATCGGCTGCCTGGGTGAACCGTCGGGCCTGAATGAGGCCGTTCTGTCCGGTTGTGGAATCAATCACCAGCAGGGTCTCGGTGACCGTGCCAGCTCCCTTTTCGGCCACCCTCCTGACCTTGCTCAGCTCATCCATCAGGTTTCCCCTGGTGTGGACTCGCCCGGCCGTGTCGGCCAGCACGAGGTCGGCTCCGACAGCGGCGGCGTGCTCCACGGCGTCGAAGATGACGGAGCTGGGATCAGCGCCCTCGGCGCCTCTGACAACCGGTGCTCCCACCTTGTCGCCCCACAGGGCCAACTGGTCGACTGCAGCGGCCCGGAAGGTGTCTCCGGCGGCAAGCACGACGCTTGTCCCCGCCTGGACCTCCATGTGGGCCAGCTTGCCGACGGTGGTCGTCTTGCCGACCCCGTTTACGCCGACGAACAACCAGACAGCCGGATGTCCACCACGGGCCAGGCTCCGATCAACTGCACCCAGGCGTTCGACGAACTCCGCCCTCAGAAGGTCGAGCACGATGGCGGATTCGTCGACCGCCTCGGCGTCGGCCCGCTGACGAACAGCGGTGAGGACGTCGGCCGTTGTAGACACGCCCAGGTCAGCGAGGATGAGAGCCTCCTCGAGGGCATTCCAGGTTGAGGCATCGACCGTGGACGCGGACCTGACACCCAGGACCTGTGCGGAAATGGCGTTGCGGGCTCGACCCAGTCTGGAGCGGAGGCTCATGGCCGGCGCAGCCTACCGGTGCAGCCGTTTTGGTCGAACCTACCCAGGGTCCTGTTCCTCGGTGGCCACATCGCTGCTGAGGAAGTCGTCGAGGGCGCCCAGTTCCACGACGGTGGAGAGCAACTCTCCCTCGCGCATGAACTTGAGCACCACCTCCATGCCCGGCAGACGCAACTGGATATCGGCCCGTAGGGCATCCATGGCATCGATTGGCTGTCCGTCGGAGCCCACGATCAAATCGCCTGCCATCAGGCCGGCGATGCTGGCCGGCGAACTCTCGGTTACCTCCACGATCGAGGCACCCGCCCGCCCGTCGGTCAGTGACTCGCCGCGGATTCCGAGCCATGCGGTGCCCACTGGCTCCCCGGCCAGGAGTCGCTCGGCCACCAACAGGACGGTGTCGCTCGGAAGTGCGAAGCCAACGCCGATGTTGGCGGTCAGGAAGCCATCTGTCCGAATCGACGTGTTCATGCCGATCACGCGCCCCTTCCGGTCGGCGAGGGGGCCGCCGGAGTTGCCCGGGTTGATCGGAGCGTCGGTCTGGATCATCGCAACACCTGCACAGAGGGCGCTGTCGTCGCCTCCGATCTGGCAGCCGTAGGACGGCACCACCCGGCCGAGGGCACTCACGATGCCGGCGGTGACAGTCCGGTTCAGGTCGAAGGGACTTCCGACGGCGACGGCCGTCTGGCCGACCCTGAGGTCGTCGCTGGAGCCGAACACGGCGGGCCTGATGCTGTCATCGGTCTCGGAGAGCAGCACGACGGCGACGTCTCGGCGAATGTCGGCTCCGAGCACTGTCGCATCTACGCGCCTCCCGCTGGGAAGGGTCACGATGACATCGATCGCCTCACCCACCACATGGGCATTGGTGACCACGTGTCCGAGGTCGTCGAGCGCAATGCCCGACCCCTGGCCCACGTCGGGTTCGGTTACGAGGACCACCGACGGGGTCAGCGCCTCGGCAACTGCCACGACCGGTTCCGGGCCACCGTCCCTGACGCGTGCGTCGGTGAACAGGCGATCGACGAGGGACTCGGTGTCGGCGGCCGACATGCCGGCCGACTCTGCGATGAGGACCTCCACGAGCGTCTGGACCTCGTCGGGGGAAAGGCCCGCGAACTGACTCGCCGACTGGGACACCATGGCATCGACCAGAACAGCGACCTCCGCCCTGCTCATGGCTCCGGACTCTTCAATAAGGCGATCGACCAGGTCCCGGATCTCGCCGGGGGTCAGGGCCTGTGATCTCGCCACGAGTTCGTCTACCAGCGCCGCCACGACCGTCTCGGTCCCCGAACCGTCTCCGCCCCTGGAGACCTGGACGGCCAACACCCCGGATCCGGGGCCACGAACTATCCAGCCTGTGAGAATCCCGCCGACAAACAGGGTCGCTACCAGCACCACCACCCCAAGCGCCCGACCCAGGATCGATGCCTTCCGCGACCCGGCTGCCTGATCCTCGACCGAACCTGTTTCCTCGATCAGATCCGTCTTGTCGACCAGGGCCACGCCATCAACAGGGTCTGGGTCCTGTTCAGGCACCACCGGTTCCTGCTCGCCCGTCCCGCTCTCGTCTTCCACACCCAGAACCTAGGCCGCTAGTTGAAGAACCACTACGCGGGTGGAGTATCCCAGGCCCCACGAGCCTTCCCCCACACAGCCATCCACACAACCGACGTCCGGGTGTCAGGAGTCCACGAACCTCGGCAGCCAGATCGTGAAGGTCGAACCAACGCCAACCGTTGAGCGCAGGGTCACCTGACCCCCATGTGCCTCGGCGATCTGCCTAACGATCGCCAAGCCTAGGCCTGAACGCCCGGCCTCCCTGGCCGAGGCCCTGTCACCGCGCCAGAACCGCTGGAACACCCGCTCCTGATCCTCGGGGCTCAACCCGGGACCGTCGTCAAGCACCGACATCCAGACCATTTCGGAATCCTGACCGGCTGTTACCCGTACCCTTCCGCCCGGGTCCGACACGCGTATTGCGTTGCTGAGGAGGTTTGCAAGGACCCGCCGAAGCGCCACCGGGTCACCGACCACAAGCAGTTCGTGGGCGACCTCATGTTGAAGTGCGACCCCATCGGCCGAGGCCGCGGCTCCGAAGTCCTCGATCGTCTCGACAACGACCGTCGAAGCGTCGATTGGTTCCCGCCTGGAGTCGGTCCGTTCGTGGTGGGCGTAGAGGAGGAGATCGTCGACGAGGGCCGACATCCGTGCGGCCGCCCTGCCGGCCACCTCGCCTGCTGCACGAAAGTCATCGGTGTCGGCATCGGGATCAGCCATGACCACGTCGAGGTTTGCCCGGAGGACCGCCAGCGGATTGCGGAGCTCGTGTGAGGCCTCCTGGACGAACCGCCGCTGGCTTTCGAAAGCGACATCCAGGCGACCGAGCATCTCGTCGAAGGTGTCGGCCATGTCGCGTAATTCGTCATCGGGACCGCCGAGTTCTATACGGCGTGACAGGTCGGTAGCCGAGATCTCCCTAGCCACTGACGAGATCCTTCCGATCGGCCTCAGCACCAGCCCCGCCACGTACCACCCGACAGCGAGGCTTCCGAGGAAGAGGGCGGCCACGGCAGTCACGGAATAGGTCCGGAGGCGATCCAGGGCACGCCGGTTGACCTCCTCTTCGAATGCCGCAAGCCGCCCACCAACAGGCCGACTATCGCCTCCCGGATCAGCGGAGGCCGGCTCCGCATCGACGATCATGTCGCTGTACCTGGCATCTCTTGACACCGGTTCATCGGACAGGGTCCGTGAAAGGCTCAGGTAGATGCTTCCGACCACGATCGCCGCCAGGCCAAACAGCAGGATCGAATAGAGAAGGGCAAGACGGGTCCGGATGCTTCCCAACCGGTGCGACTTGCGGGTGTTGAGGCCGGAACCCGCGACCGGTTTCACGAGCCTGCTCCGCCCTCGACCAGCCGGTATCCGCTACCGACGATCGTTTCGATCAGGCTGGACTCGCCCTCGACCGAGAGCTTGCGTCGGAGTGTCCCCACGGTAACCCTGACGGTGTTGGTGAAGGGGTCTGCATGCTCATCCCAGACATGGTCGAGGAGGTCCTCCTGAGACACGACCTCGCCGGGGCGCGACATGAAGTAGCGGAGCAGTGTGAACTCCTTTGCCGTCAGGTCCAGCTGGCGGTCAGCGCGTTTCACCCCGTGGGTGGCCGTATCCAGACGAAGGGCGCCGACCTCGAGAACTGCTCCCGTCCGGCCAGGGTCGCGACGCAGGAGGGAGCGAACCCTCGCAGCCAGCTCGTCGAATGCGAACGGCTTCACCAGGTAGTCGTCGGCACCTACGTCGAGGCCGCGAATGCGCTCCTCGACGGTGTCTCTGGCCGTCAACATCAAGATCCTGGGTGCAACACCCTCGGGTGGGTTCTGGCGGAGCGAGCGGCAGACCTCGAAGCCGTCGAGGCCGGGCATTGTGATGTCGAGACAGATCAGGTCGTACGGGGTCCACGTGGCCTTTGCGAGGGCCTCATCGCCGTCCAGGGCCGTGTCGACTGCGTATCCGTTGCGGCGCAGGCCGCGGGCGATGGCGTCGACCAGGTCGGCCTCGTCGTCGACGAGCAGAATGCGCACGACATGACGGTACCCCGACGGGCGCAGTGGGCCCGGTCAGGCGGCGGTAGCCGGTGTTGTCCTTAGCCGGCAACGGTGGCGCCGGTGCGGTTCAGCACACGGCTGGCGGCGATGCGCTCGCTCACGACCTTTGATGATCCACCCGGGGCCATGGAGACCCCGTAGAGGCAGTCGGCGGCCTCCATGGTGCGCTTCTGGTGGCTGACGATGAGCAGTTGGGCATCGTCGCGAAAGCAGTCGACAAGCCCCAGGAAGCGGTGCAGGTTCACATCGTCGAGGGCGGCCTCCACCTCGTCCATCACGTAGAACGGGGATGGCCGGCTGCGGAACACGGCGAAGAGGAACGCCAGGGCGGTGAGCGACCTCTCGCCGCCGGAGAGGAGCGAGAGTTTCTTGACGTTCTTGCCCGATGGGCGTGCCTCGATCTCGAGGCCAGTTTCGAGGAGGTTGTCGGGGTTTATCAGCCGCAGACGTCCCTGGCCACCCGGGAAGAGCTGATCGAACAGCTCCGTGAAGTGGGTTGAGACCTCAGCGAAGGCCGCCCCGAAGACGCTGACGATCTCCTCGTCGACCGACCGGATCACCTTGCGGAGTTCCTTGCGGGTAGCTCTGATGTCGTCGAGCTGCTCCTGGAGGAAGCTCCGACGTTCCTCGAGAGAGTCGAACTCATCGAGGGCCAGGGGGTTGATTGGCCCCATGAGCTTCAGCTCACGTTCCAACTCGACGATCCTGGCCCCGGCACCCACGCCCTCGGGCAGTTCGGGGCAGGGCGAGTCCAGGACGGAGTCGGGTTCCATGTCGAACTCGGACCTGATGGCGGCTGTCAGGTTCTCGAGGCGGAGGCGTGTCTCTGCCCTCTCGATCTCGAGCCTCGAGAGGTTCTCACGGGCTGATCGCAGCGCTGTCTCTGCGGCAGAACGGTCCTTCCGAAGCTCATCCAGGCGGGCGGCGATGCTCCGGACCCTCTCGGACTGCAGGCGCCGGTGCTCACGCAGAGACTCGAGGCGCTTGTCAGCCGTTGCCATACGTACGTCGACAGCTCCTATCAACCCGTTGGTGGCGGCCTCACGGCGGTCCAGGTCGTCGCGGCGGCCGGCTGCCTCGACCCTCTCGTCGGCGAGGCGTTCGAGCCGGGTGCCAAGCTCGGAGATCCTTGAGCGGGCCATTGCGGACCGCCCGGTCACGTCGGCAGTCCGGACCTCGTGTTCGGTTCGTCGGGCACCGACCTCGGCAGCACGTTCCTCGAGTTCGCCGCGCAGGGAGGCCATCCGTCGGCCGGCCTCAACGGAGGCTTCCTCGGCCTCTTCGAGGTCTGGCAGGCGTGTCTCGAGGTCGGCGACGCGTGCGGTCTCATCGGCGAGCCGCTGATCTAGTTCGCCGATTCGGCTGCGCAGGGCTCCGGTCTCGGCACCCAGGTTTCGCTGCTCGGCCCGAATCCGTAGCAGCGACTCTGTGGCGGTGGCGAACCTGTCGTCGTGCTCGTCGAGTTCGCGTGAGCGACGTGCCACCTCGTCGTCGACGCCGGCGGCAACCTGTTCGGCGCTGTCGAATGCGACCGCTGCCTGTGATTGTGCCAGCTCAGCAGAGACCAGTCGGGACTCGGCCTCTACCAGGGCTGCCCCGGTGGCGCCTCCACCGCTGGTGCCGACACGCCAGCCTGACGGGCTGAAGCGGTCTCCGTCTGTTGTGACGACGACGGCCTCTGGGTGGTCCAGCGCAGCATCGATGGCTGCACCGGTGCCGCCGGACACGATTACCGCATGTCCGAGGAGGCTGTCGAGCAGGCTCTCGACGCCGGGTTCGCGGGCGTGGACATGGGGGCGCACGGGTTCTCCGAACCCGGGAGTAGGACACCCCTCGGAGTGGGTATGGAGCGAGAGCACGGCTGCGGAGAACCGTCCCGCCCTGAGGGCATCGAGAGCCTCACGTGCCCGTTGGACACCGTCGACGACCACGGCGTCGAGGGCCTCACCCGCCGCGGCCTCAAAGGCAGCCTCGTAGCCCTCGTCAACCTGGACCAGGTCGAGCAGGGTTCCGAGCACCCCGTCGACCTCGGACAGGTGGGCGGCACCAGCTCGGCACCGGGCCTCGTCGAGAGCCAGGGCAAGGGCCTCGACGCGGGCCCTCGTGGTTCGAAGGTCGGCCTCGGCGGTCACTACCCGCTCCCATGCGGCGTTTCGGTCTCGGGATGCGTCACCTGCCCGCCGCTCAAGCTCGGCCATCGCATCGACCAGCGGTTCCTCAGAGGTGGTGCCTGCCGAGAGGTCGGTGCGCAGCCTCTCGGACTCGGCGTTCAGGCCCTCCTCTGATTCGACGGCGGCTCTGAGTCGGATGTCGAAGCGCTCACGCTCGGCGACCGTGTGCCCCAGGGCGGCCCGTAGTACCCCCAGCTCTCCCCTCACCTCGGCAGCGTGGCCTCCGAGTGCAGGGATTCCATCGGCCCAGTCGATCTCGAAGGCGACCCGGTCGGCTGCGAGCTCTGTCTCGGCGACCGCCAGTTGTTCGGCCGCGGGGGCCAGTGCCTCGGCTTCGAGGTCGAGGGCCTCGAGCTCGACCTCGGCACGGGCCAACTCGGCTTCGAAGCTCACCACGATCTGCCGTGACGCGAACAGGCCACGATCTCGCTCGATGCCACGCAACCTCTCGGTAAGAAGGGCCCGCATGCCGCGTCCGCGCTCGCGTAGTGCCTCATAGCGGGCCAGGCGGTCGCCCAAGTCGTCTCCGCCGCGGGATGCAAGGTCGGTCTCGGCAACGACAACCTCGGCGTCGAGACGGCTCAGCGAGGCCGCCTGTCGGGCCTCGTCGGCGGCCAGGTCGGCCCTGCGGCCAGCCTCGTCACGTGCCTGTCGCCTCAGGCCGGCGAGTTCCTGTCCGAAGCGGTGGAGCCGCAGTGCCGTGAGCTCGCCGAGGAGGTCGCCGTGACGCCGGGCAGCATCGGCCTGCCTCTCGAGGGGGCGCAGCTGGCGCCGGACCTCGCGCATCAGGTCACCGAGGCGGTCCACATTGGCTTCGGTTGAGCGGAGGCGACGCTCGGCTTTCTCCTTGCGCTTGCGGTACTTGAGGATGCCGGCGGCGTCCTCGATGATCGCCCTACGGTCCTCGGGGTGGGCGTTCAGGACTGCGTCGATCTGACCCTGAGAGATGAGGACGTGCTGCTGGCGTCCGACACCGACGTCGGAGAGCATCTCCTGGATGTCGAGCAGCCGGCAGGGGGCGCCGTTGATCGCGTAGTCGCTGTCGCCGCTTCGGAACAGGGTGCGGCTGATTGTGACCTCGGAGAACTCGACCGGCAGCAGGCCGGAACCGTTGTCGATTGTCAGTGACACTTCGGCACGGCCCAGAGCCGCCCTGGTGGAGGTGCCGGCGAAGATGACGTCATCCATCTTCTGGGATCTGACGGCGCTGGGAGCCTGGGCACCCAGCACCCACGCGATGGCGTCGACGACGTTTGACTTTCCGCTGCCGTTGGGGCCAACAACGACCGTGACACCGGGCTCCATGTCGAGCATGACCGAGTCGGCAAACGACTTGAAACCCTTGATGGTGAGGCTCTTCAGGAACACCGTCGAGACCCTACAGCGCCTGAATCACACCGGTGTCATTTCCCATCCGACCACATTAGGCGCGCCCGGGGGCGCTGGAGGCGCGCTCTCCGCGGAGTTCAGACCTGCGTGTCGCAGTAGTAGACCCAGCGGCCCTTCAACTTGACGCGCTGGATCGGCGCCCGGCTCCTGGGGCTGAGCTCTCCGGCCCGCCCGTACACCGCTAGGTGAATTCCAAAGTCGCCGGGTTCGCCGTACACGTCGACGAACGGCCTGGACTCGATGCTCGTGCCCCGGTACTTGATTGCGTCGTGGACCGTCTCGATGAGGGCCCGGTAGAGCCGGCGGACCTCCTGGGTCGACAACGTGGCGCTCCCCCGGTCGTAGAGGAGGCCGGCGTGGAACAGCACCTCGTCGCTGTAGATGTCGCCCAGGCCGACAATCACCGAGTCGTCGGTCAACAGGGCCTTGAGTTCCATTTCGCGCCCCAGAACCTGTCCGGCGAACACGTTCAGCGGGATGGGCTCGCCGACGGTGTCGATGCCCAGCGCCGCCAGGTCCGGCACCTCGGTCATCAGCTCGTCGGCGCCGACCACGAATGCCTCGGAGCCGCCTTCGGGATCGACCAGGCGCATCTGGCCTCCCTGGGTGAACGTGATGGTCAGTTCCGTTCCGGGTTCTACGGCATCTCGGGCCGGGTGGCGTCTGAGCGATGATCCGGGCCCCATCTGGACAACCAGCAGATCCTCGCCGTCGAGGCCAATGACGAGGTACAGGCCGATCCGCTTGACCGAGTCCAACTTTCGGCCCACCAGCCCGGAGGTGAAGGACTTGCGGTTGTGGTACCGGCCAAGGAGCGTCATCGAGGATGCTTCGGCGGACTTGACCTTGCGGCCGCTGAGATCGCGGTCCAGGTCGCGCCTGATGATCTCGATCTCGGGCAACTCATACGCGACTGTCACGGCCTGTCTCCGGTTGATTCGGTTGATTCGGTTGATTCATTCGGCGGGATGTGCCCATCGGCGAGGGACCCGTAGGCCATCTCCGCCGCCGCCTGTTCGGCTCTCTTCTTGGACGTTCCGTGGCCCGGGCCAAATGTCAGGTCACCCACCTTGACGACGGCCCGGAACCTGGTGTCGTGTTCGGGGCCCTCGGAGGTGAGGAGGTAGCGGGGAACCTCGCCGGAGCCCTGAGCCACCATCTCCTGGAGGCGGGTCTTGTAGTCGTTGTCCCCCGGGTGGAGTGAGGCGACCCTGATCGGTTCGGCCAGCAGGCCGTGGACAACCTCGATGGAACGGGCGTGGCCGGCATCCAGGAACACGGCTCCGACGACCGCCTCCATGGCATCACACAGGATCGAGGACTTGTCGCGACCTCCCGAGGCGACCTCTCCACGGCCCAGCAGCAGTACGCCACCCAGACCGATCGAGCGTGCCGCACCGGCCAGGGCGTCCTCGCTTACTACCGCCGACCTGATCTTTGCGAGGTCTCCCTCGTCGTGGTCGGGTCGGGAGCGAAACACCGTTTCGGTGACTGCGAGCCCAAGCACAGCATCGCCGAGGAACTCGAGGCGTTCGTTCGACCCGCCACCGTACTCAGCGCACCAGGAGCGATGGGTAAGCGCCGACGCCAGGAGTTCGGGGTCTGCGAACCGGTGCCCGAGGGCGACCTCGAAGGCATCGAGCGCAGCAGCGGCCAGGCCCTCACCGGGCTGCTCGCTGGTCGGGTGGTCGGTGACCAGGTTCTCAGCCGAGGCGGGAGACGACATAGTCGACGGCGTCACGTACGGACCTGAGGTCGTCGAGGTCGTCGTCATCGAAGCGGAAGCCCACCGAACGTTCGCCCAACTCCTCTTCGAGGGCCTCGACCAGTTCTATGAGGGCCAGCGAGTCGGCGTTCAGGTCATCGGCGAACGATGCACCCTCGCTGATGGCGGACGGCTCGATCTCGAGGATGTCGGCAAGCCGCTCCCGAATTATTCCGAACACCTCGTCACGCCCCATAGGGGTACCCTCGACATGGGTTTCTGCTGGCACCTGAGGCTCCTTGTCGCCATCTGCTGCGTAAACGACCGCCCGAATCCTAGCGGATACGCATGCTGATGAGCATTGGCTCAAATAGCACGAAATAGTACCAAATAAGCTGGGTTGTCGTGCTGGCCTCAGCCCGTGCCGGCCACCGCCGCCGCAAGGTGGTCGACCACCCCGGCCTCGGCCATCTCGGCGGCAATTCCGATGGCGTTCTTCATCGCCGTCGCCCCCGTGGAGCCGTGGCTGATGATGCAAACGCCCCGCACGCCGAGGAGCATCGCCCCACCATATGTGTCGGGGTGGAACTGTCTGTAGAGGGCGTCCAACTCGGGCGCAAGGACGTCAGCGGCCTCAGCGGCCTCAGGCCGGGCTGTCATGCTCGTGAGCAGGGCGCCGATGAGGGTCTTCATGCTTCCCTCAAGTGCCTTGAGTGCCACGTTGCCAGTGAACCCGTCGGTGACCACCACGTCGGCGGCGTCGGTGAGCAGGTCCCTGCCCTCGACGTTGCCGATGAAGGCGCCCTGCCTGAACTCGGCCTCGTCGAGGGCCTTGTAGGCCTCCTTCACGAGCGGGTTGCCCTTGCCCGCCTCTTCGCCGATGGAAAGCAGTGCAACGCGGGGTTCGGCAATGCCGAGGCGGTCCCTTGCGAACACGGCTCCCATCTGGCCGAACTGAACCAGCCATTCGGGGTTGCACTCGGAGTTGGCTCCGGCGTCCAGGAGCACCGTCGGTGTCGTGCCGGGAGCCGGTAGAAGGGTGGCGATGGCGGGCCGGGAGACCCCGCTGATGCGACCCATCCGGAGCAGGGCGCTTGCCATTGTCGCACCTGTGTTTCCGGCGCTGACCATGGCCGAAGCTGCACCGTCACGAACCGCCTCGGCGGCCCGGACGAGCGAGGAGTCCTTCATGCGGCGGACGCTGGAGCCCGCTTCGGCGTCCATGGCGATGACCTCGGATGCCTCGATGACCGGCAGGTCACCCGTGTCGCCCATTTCGTCGGAACGACCCACCAGCAGGACGGGAGTGCCCTCGTCGGCGGCGAGGCGGGCACCGGCCACGATCTCGGACGGGGCGTTGTCGCCTCCCATGGCGTCTACGGCGATGGGGAGCATCAGGGCCCTGTTGTCAGATAATTGGACACAGGGGGATGACCGTGTGCTGGTCAGTCGACTTCAACTGCCTGGCGTCCTGCGTACCAGCCGCAGTTACCACACACGTGGTGGGGTCGCTTGGTTGCGCCACACCGGTCGCAGGCGCTACGCGATGCGGTGCTGAGGGTCCAGGCGGCCGCCTTGCGACTGCGGCCCTTGGCCTTCGAAGTCTTCTTCTTGGGAACGGCCATCGTCGGTTCCTCGGTGGTGATCGGTGGTCTGAACTGGGTATCAGGATGAGCAGGGTGCTGTCCTGACGACCCGGCAAGGCTAGCGGGGAGACCACACAACCCGCACCGGAACCGGGACTGCGACCGGGGTCACTGTGTACCTTCCGGTGCAACTGGCGGTTCGCGGGCATCCTCGTCGTCTCCGGCAGCACCTTCTCGGAGGATGTCGAGCACAGCCCACCTCGGATCCATGGGTCTGCCACCGTCGGACGACATCCCTGTGGGGAAGCGTTCGGTGTCGGGGCCCTCACATTCGTCTCCGCAGAGTGGCGACAGGGGCAAGGCCAGGAGCACGGCGTCGCGCACGACCGGTTCAAGGTCCAGGCTCTCTCCGGTCAGCAGGTAGACGTCGCCGGTGTCAGGGAGGTTCCCCTCGCTGTCGGGCCGATCGGGTACGTACACCTCGCCCACCTCCAGGTCGAGGTGGCCCGACACGGATTCCAGGCAGCGTCGACACTCTCCGATCCAGTCGGCTCGCAGCCTGCCGGTCACCGCAACCTCGCTTCCCCGGATCTCCATGGCCAGCGAGAGGTCGACACGCCCGTCGGTCACATCGACGCTGCCGACGGCCAGGTCATCGAGGTTGACCTCGAGGTCAACCTCCCTGACCACATCGCGACGCCGCCGAAGGGCATCGAGGGAAAACAGGAGGTCCCGGGTCATGGCAGCACTGTCACCAGGTGGTCGTGATCATGCCGGCGTCAGCCGGGCTCGTCGTGTTCCTGGTCCTGGTCGAAGAAAACCGACGTGGGTCGGGACCGGGCGGCCTCCTCCTCTGCGGCCTCGGCCTCACGATTCTCGCGATCTCGGTCGAGCACAGTCTCCTGCAGGCGCCGGCGACCGTTGGCGATGGCGTCCCTGGTGCTCGTGAGAAGGGTCTCGAAACTACCCAACTTCTGGTCGCAGTAGTCCTCGGTCTCGCGACGCATCCGGCGGGCCTCTTCGCGGGCTGTCTCGAGCAGTTGCCGTGCACGCTGTTCCGCGGTCCTTACGACCTCGGTGCGCTGCACGAGACGCTCGGCCCTGGACCTAGCCAACTCGAGGATGTCGTCGCCCTCACCGCGGACCTTTGCCAGGAACTCCTCGCGTTCCTTGAGTAGCCAACGGGCGGCCCGGAGTTCGTCGGGGAGGCGTACCACGGCCTCGTCGAGCATGTTCAACAGTTCGTCCTTGTTGATCATCGACGAGGTGGACAACGGCATCGGACGGGCTGACGCCACGACCTCGCGAGCCTGCCTGAGAATGGCCTCCACCTGGGGCGGACGGTACGGATCGGGCGACACGGCCGACGGGGCCTGGAAGGCCTCGGAGGCAGGAGGCGCCGGAGTCGGCTGGTCGGTCATGGCGCGGACCGGCCCGCCAAGCGGCTGGAGACGGAGTCTGGGACCATGGTGGATACGTCGCCGCCCAGACGCGCCACCTCCCGGATGAGCCTCGATGCCAGGAACGACCGCCTGGAGGCCGTGGGCAGGAAGAGCGTCTCCACCCCGGAGATCGCCGAGTTCATCTGGGCCATCTGGAGTTCGCTCTCGAAGTCGGACACCGCCCGCAGGCCCTTGATGATGAAGTCGGCACCGACCTCTCGGGCCAGGTCGACGACGAGGCCGTCGAAAGAGGTGGTCGAGACGTTGGGCAGGTGGTCGAAGCAACCGTCAAGCATGTCCATGCGCTCGTCGAGGTCGAACAGGCCATCGCCCTTGGACGGGTTGATCAGCGCTGCCACAACCACCTCGTCGAACAGGCGTGCCGAGGTCTCGACCATCTCGACATGGCCGTTGTGGACAGGGTCGAAGGATCCGGGATAGAGGACTCGGGTCACTTGTGGTGGCTCCCAGTCGGGTCGGTTGGTTGGTTGGCTTCGGGGGTTGGCCTCATCAGCATCACCACGGTACTCCCGTGGCGACGGGTGGACTCGACATTCCACCGTGGGCCGGGGTCGATTTCGTGGTTCGACTCGACGACCACCACCGACCCCGGTGGACCGCCCGCCACCGAGTCGAGGAGATCAGGCCACGAGTCGAAGCCGTAGGGCGGATCAAGGAGCACGAGGTCCCACTCCGTCCGGTTGGCCCGCACCCATGACGTGCCGTCGGCGACGACGACCTCGGCCCGGTCCTCCATGCCGCATGTGGTGACGTTCTGGAGGACAAGGTCGGCACCGGACCGTGAGTTCTCGACGAATACCGCCCGTTCGGCTCCACGTGACATTGCCTCGATTCCGAGGGCCCCGGTTCCGGCGAACAGGTCGAGCACCACGGCCCCCTCGATGGCGCCGAGGCTGTAGAGGGCGTTGAACATGGACTCCCTGACCCTGTCGCTGGTCGGACGCAGCCCCGGCCCGGTGGGACCGGCCAGGCGGCGACCTCCGGCGGTTCCCGCCACGACCCTCATTGGCTACGCACCCCCATCGTCTCAGTATGGTGGGCGGTGGCGCCGGGCCGCTACGGTCCGGCCGGTGAGAGCACCTTCAACCATCATCTGTGTCGACTGTGGCGGAACGTGCCATCTGCTCGGCCATCCGGACCACGACCTGGAGCCGGGAGACTCCGTCGCCTACAGGTGCGAGCTCTGCATGGACCGCTGGGACATCGTCATGTCCGACGATGACGACGAACCCGACCTGTAGCAACCCCAGGACCCACGGGGTTCAGGACTTGAGCAGGAAGTCCGACTCGGCCTCTCCCAGGAACAACGCCACCTCGTCTGCCAGATGGGGATGGGCCACAAGCCCGTCACCGTCGCCCACGAGCCGTACCGCCACCTCACGGGCGGCCTCGACCCACTCCCGGTCACGGCGGAGCGAGGCCAGACGCAGGTCGTTCCGGCCCTTTTGTCGTTCGCCCATGATCGTTCCCTCACCCCGCAGGTCCAGGTCGACCTCAGCAAGCTCGAAGCCGTCGGTGCTGCGTACCAGTGCCCTCAGACGCTCCTCGGAATCGAGGGTAGGTGCCTCGCCTACGAAGATGCACCTGCTGGCGACCGCTCCCCTGCCGACCCGGCCCCGAAGCTGGTGCAGCTGTGCGATTCCGAAGCGTGCTGCATCGAGCACCACCATGACCGTGGCGTTCGGTACGTCCACGCCGACCTCGATGACCGTGGTGGCGACCATCACGTCAATGTCACCAGTGCGGAACCGGCTCATCGCCTCTTCGCGTTCAGCCTGGCCGACACGTCCGTGGAGCAGGCCCAGCCGCAGGTCTGCTAGAGGTCCGGCGGACAGTTCCGCCAGGGTCTCCTCAGCTGATCGGACCTCGAGGCTCTCGGACTCCTCGATCAGGGGACACACCACGTAGGCCTGTCGCCCGGCCGCCACCTCGGACCTGACCGCCTGCCAGACGTCCTCGTCGGCATCTTCCACCCAGGAGGTTGCGATCGGTGTCCGCCCGGGTGGCATCTCGTCGAGCACGGACACGTCGAGGTCGCCGTAGACGGTCATGGCAGCCGTCCTCGGAATGGGCGTGGCCGTCATGACGAGGACGTCGGGAACCGTTGCGTCCTCGTTCTTCTCGCGTAGCGCCGCACGTTGTTCCACACCGAACTTGTGCTGTTCATCTATCACGACGACGCCAAGGGAGTTGAACTCGACGCCCTCCTGGATGAGCGCATGCGTACCAATGAGGATATCCACACGGCCTTCTGAGAGTTCTGCGGTGATACGCCTCCGCTCAGGGGCCGGTGTGCGACCGGTTAGCAGGTCCACCCTGAGGGGTCGATTCCCCAGAAGGGTCGACGGGTCTGGGACCGTGAGGTCTCCGAGCAGTTCCGCCACGCCCAGGTGGTGCTGCTCGGCAAGCACCCCCGTTGGGGCCATCAGCGCTCCCTGGTGACCACCCTGCACCGCAGCCAGCATTGCGGTGACTGCGACGACGGTCTTTCCTGACCCGACGTCTCCCTGGAGGAGTCTGTGCATGGGGTGTGGCTCAACGAGGTCGACCCCGATCTCGTCGATTGTCCGGGTCTGGGCGCCCGTCAGGGGGAACCCGAGGGCCCCGTGGAACGCCCCGACAAGGTCACCGTCGACGCTGTGGGCGATCCCCCTCGTGGTGCGCTCCAGCTCGACCTTCCGTTGGACCAGCTCAAGTTGGATGCGCAGCAGTTCGTCGAACACCAGGCGGCGCCTGGCCTCGGACACCTCTTTCATGGAGCCCGGCCGGTGGATGCCGCTGAAGGCCTCTGAGCGACCGACGAGGCGGTAGGTGTCACGGATCCCGGCTGGTACCGGGTCGGCGAACCCACGGCCCGTGGTCACCCTCCGGAGGGCCTCTGCGGCCATGGAGTCGAACTCCCAGGTGTGGAGGCCGGCCGCCTCGGACTGCGGGTAGACGGCGACGATCCTGCCCGTGCGGTCACCCACCAGGTCGACCAGCGGGTTCGTCATCTGGTTGCGACCCTGGTACTGGTCGACCTTTCCGAACACCACCGCCTCGGTTCCGACCGACAGCTGTCTCTCCCTCCACGCCTGGTTGAAGAAGGTCAGGCCAAGCGAGCCGGTATCGTCCTCGACCCTGACCTCGACCAGCGACCGGCGGTTCCGGGTTCGGCGCGCCGTCACGGAGGTGACCCGCACAAGGACCATCCCCTCCTGGCCCGCCGGGAGGGCCGAGATCGTCGCCTCACGGCTCCTGTCCAGGTATCTGCGCGGGTAGTAGCAGAGCATGTCCAGCACCGTGTGCACGTCGACCTTCGCCAGGGCCGCTGCCCTCTTGTCGCCCACACCGTTCAGGTCCGTGACGGGCCGGTCGTCCAGTTCCCTGAGGGTTACGCCGTCGCCGGCCACGCCTGCTGCCCCTACTCGATTCCCAGGTAGTAGGGGTAGAGGGGTTGTCCCCCGACATGGGTCTCGACCTCTAGGCCGGGGTGTTCAGCCTCGAGCCAGGAGACGATGGCAACCGTGGTGGCCTCGTCGGCGTCGGCACCCTCGATGAGGGTGACCAACTCATGCTCGTCGGTCACCACGGTGTCAAAGAGCCGGGTCGTGACAGCGAAGAGGGAGTCGGCGATGACCCTCACCCTTCCACCTGAGAGGCCCAGGTGGTCTCCCTCGCTGATGGCGCCGACGTCGCTTGCGGCATCGCGTACGGCCACGGTGACCTCTCCGGCCAGCACCGCTGACGCCGCCGCAGCCATCGCCGCGGTATTGCCCTCGGCGGTGCCGCACGGGTCGTACTCGAGCAGCGATGCGAACCCTTCTGTTACTCCGCGGGTCGGCACGACCCTCACGGTCTTGGCCGTCTGGCCGTCGACCTGCTCGGCGACGGGAATGATGTTTCCGTTGTTGGGGAGTATCACGACCTCGTCGGCCGGTACGGCTTCGACCGCTTCAAGCAGGTCGGTGGTGGACGGGTTCATCGACTGGCCACCGAGGACCACCCTGCGCACCCCCAGGGACCTGAAGATCTGACGGAGTCCATCGCCGTTCGCCACGGCAACGACGGCACAGTCGACGGGATCGACAGGCCAGTCGTGGTCGATGTGGTCGCGGACCCACGCCTGTTCCTCAACCTCCTCGTAGAGGTCGGTGACCCTTATCCGGTGGGGCCGTCCAACCGCGATCCCGGCCTCGATGGCCGCTCCGATGTCGTCGGTATGGACGTGGCAGTTCCAGATTCCGTCGCCACCCACGACCACGATCGAGTCACCGAGTGAGTCCCATGCCTCCTTGAAGCCCGGAACCTCGTCGTCAGGGGCATCCAGGAAGTACATGACCTCGTACCGGGTGCCATCCTGTCCGGGCGGGTGGGCATCGCCCGCCCGCCCGACCACCGGACCTGAGACCTCCGGCGGTTCAGGTAGCGGTCGGCCGTCGACTACCGTCAAGAACGCGTCTAGCAGGAGCAGATAGCCACTACCGCCAGCATCGACCACACCGGCCTCGGCCAGCACCGGAAGGAGTTCGGGTGTCCGCTCCAGAGCCTCGCCACCGGCAGTGCGTGCCGCCTCGGCGACTGCGAGGAGGTCTCCGCCCTCCTCGGCTGCGCCGAGGGCCGCAGCCGATGACTCGCGGACCACGGTCAGGATGGTTCCCTCGACGGGCCGCATCACCGCTGCGTATGCGGCGGCCGAGGCACTGGCCAGCCCGTCGGCCAGCACGCGGCCGTCAACCGTTCCATCTTCGCTGCCGGAAGCGGCCATCACCTCCATGAGGCCGCGCAGGACCTGGGAGAGGATGACACCGGAGTTACCGCGGGCACCCATGAGGGATCCGTGCGAGATGGCGCCGGTGACGGCGACCATGTCCGAACCGCCTTCGAGCGCATCCAGCCCGGAGATGACCGACTCGACGGTCATGTACATGTTGGTACCCGTGTCGCCGTCGGGAACCGGATACACGTTCAGGAGGTTCAGGACCTCGCGGTGGCCTGACAGTGCCCCGGCGAAGCCATTCATCGCCGAACACAGAGCGACGGCGTCAAGTGATGTGAGCGTCACAATCCGCGAGCGTAACCAACGCCATGGTGGAGGTAGTCCAACCCGGCGACCCACCACAGTCGAGGGTTGGAGACACGGGGTGTCCGGCCGTACGCTTTCACGGTTCGATAACCGGTCCAATCGGCCAAACAAATAGCCGACTGTCCGTACAACAAAAACCAAGGTGTGTGATGGCGTCCGTCTGTGAGATCTGCGGCAAGAAGCCCTGGTTCGGCAAGTCCCTGAGCCACTCCCATCGACGGACCAACCGTCGCTGGAACCCAAACATCCAGCGCGTACGTGCGGTGGTCGGCAAGACCACCCGGCGGATCGACGTCTGTACCGGCTGCATAAAAGCCGGCAAGGTCACCAAGGCCGTGCACAAGTCGACCGACCGGGCCTGACCCGTCCACCGGCAAGTACGGGAGACGCTGTGCAGGGTGTGATCAAGTCCTACGACCCCGGCACCGGCGACGGCATCGTGGTCCGTGAATCGGACCTGACCGAGTTCGACCTGGCCGACGACGCCATTGAGGGCTCCATCTTCCGAATGCTCCGACAGGGGCAGCGGGTCGTGTTCGACCTCGATGAAGACGGTCGTGCCAGCGGGCTGTCCCTCGGTTCCGAGGTCGACATGGGGACCCCTGACCTTTCCTGAACGCCATCTGACCTCTCTGCCCACGGACAGATGTCACACCTGATCGTGTGGCAATTACCGCGGCATCCCTATAGCAATGGGGTTGCATGGCACCGACCGGCAATCAGCAGTTGATCGACTGGGTCTCCCACTGGCGGGAGATCCTTACTCCCGACCAGATCCACTGGTGCGACGGCTCCGAGGCCGAGTACGACCGGCTGGCCGCCGAACTTGTCGGGGCGGGCACATTCCAGCGCCTCAACGACGACCTCAGGGAGAACAGCTACCTGGCCCTGTCCGACCCGGCCGATGTGGCGAGGGTCGAAGACCGCACCTACATCTCCACCACCGACCCCGGAGACGCCGGCCCCACGAACAACTGGCGTGACCCCAACGAGTTGAAGACCGAGATGCTGGGGTTGTACGCAGGCGCCATGCGGGGCCGCACCATGTACGTGGTCCCGTTCAGCATGGGGCCTCTGGGCTCACCAATCGCCCACATTGGCGTGCAGTTGACCGACTCGCCGTACGTGGCGGTGAACATGAGGATCATGACCCGCATGGGCCAGGCGGTCCTCGACGTCCTCGGCGAGGACCCGTTCGTTCCCTGCGTTCACTCGGTCGGCTATCCCCTGGCCAACGGAGCCCACGAAGTCCCCTGGCCGTGTGATGCCGACAACAAGTACATCTCCCACTTCCCCGAGACCAGGGAGATCTGGTCCTACGGCTCGGGTTACGGCGGCAACGCCCTCCTCGGGAAGAAGTGCTTCGCCCTGCGCATCGCCTCCACCATGGCCCGCGACGGCGGCTGGCTGGCCGAACACATGCTCATCCTCGGAATCACACCTCCCGGCGGTGAGAAGCGCTACATAGCCGCTGCCTTCCCCTCGGCCTGCGGCAAGACCAACATGGCCATGCTCGTACCGACCCTCCCGGGCTGGACCGTGGAGACGGTCGGTGACGACATCGCATGGATGAAGTTCGGCGACGACGGCCGCCTCTACGCCATCAACCCCGAAGCAGGGTTCTTCGGCGTGGCACCCGGTACCTCGCTCAGGACCAACGCCAACGCCATGAGGACCCTCTGGGGCAACTGCATCTACACGAACGTGGCCGCCACCCCTGACGGCGACGTCTGGTGGGAGAGCATGACCGACGAGCCTCCCTCCGAGTTGACCGACTGGAGGGGCGAGCACTGGACCCCCGATAGCGACACACCGGCCGCCCACCCCAACGCCAGGTTCACCGCACCCGCATCACAGTGCCCATCGATCGCCCCCGAGTGGGAGGACCCCGCCGGGGTTCCGATCTCGGCGATCCTGTTCGGTGGCCGCAGGGCCACCAACGTGCCGCTCGTAACCGAGGCACACAGTTGGGAACACGGGGTCTTCTTCGGCTCGATCATGAGTTCCGAAAAGACCGCCGCCGCCGCCGGAACCGTTGGCGAGGTGCGCTTCGACCCGTTCGCCATGCTCCCCTTCATCGGCTACAACGTCGGCGACTACTTCGCCCACTGGCTGGAGATGGGGGCCGGTGCCGACCCCGAGAAACTGCCCCGCATGTACTGGGTGAACTGGTTCCGCAAGGACGCCGACGGAGGCTTCATGTGGCCCGGCTTCGGCGACAACTCCAGGATCCTGAAGTGGGTGATGGAGAGGCTCGACGGAACCGCAGAAGCCGAACCGAACGCCATCGGCCTGGCACCCGGCCCCAACTCCATTGACCGCGACGGCCTGAACCTGACCGACGATGACATGGCCGCCCTGCTGGCCGTCGACGACGATGCATGGCAGGACGAGGCCGACCTGATCGAACAGCACTACGCCCGCGTTGGCGAGAGGCTCCCCGAAGAGCTGCAGAGTCAGTTGGCCGACCTGCGAAGGCGACTCTCCACCTGAGTGGCTCTCAGCCCGTCCCGACGAGCATTGCCCGAATTCCCAGCCCCATCAGGAACAGGCCTGCGAAGCCGTAGAGCAGGTAGCGGTGGGCCCGCATGCTCTGGCGGTAGCTGTACACGATTCCCACGGTGATGAATGCCACGAACCCGTAGAACAGGTGGAACTGCGGCGGGTCGATCCCCTGGCCCGCCACCAGGCCCACCCCGATCGTGACCTGACCCACGATCGACAACTGCACCAGGGCTACGAACCACCACAGCGCCCGGCCGCGCAGGACATCGACACGGTGGGCTGCGAGCGCCCAGGCGCCGGCCATGCCGTTTCCGATCACCATCATCCACGCCATGCCCTCGTGGATGTCGCGCAGGCTGGCGAGGGTTGACACTGTCGGGTAGGACATCAGGCCACCGCCCCCGACGACCGCAGGGTCGCGATCTCACCGGCGTCGTAGCCGGCCATGGACAGGACCTCGTCGGTGTGCTGGCCCGGGTGGGCCGGCGGGGGACGAACCTCGCCGGGCGTGCGGCTCAGCCTCGGTGCCGGCCCGGGCTGAACCAGCCCTGCCACCTTGACGAACGTGCCGCGCTCGACGTTGTGTGGGTGCTCGGTGGCCTCATGGGCGCTGAGCACCGGTGCGTAGCAGACATCGCTTCCCTCTAGAATCTCATCCCATTCGTCGCGGGTCCGGGTTGCCACGACCTCAGCCACCCTGCGCTTCAGGTCGGGCCAGCGTGACCGGTCGTGCTGACCGGCGAACACCTCGGGATCAAGACCCAGCTTCTCGATCAACTCGGCGTAGAACTGCGGCTCGATGGAACCGATCGAGATCCAGCCCCCGTCGGAGCACTCGTAGACGTCGTAGAAGTGGGCGCCCGTGTCGAGCATGTTGGAGCCGCGATCCGGATCCCAGAATCCCGTGGCCATCATCCCGTGGAACATGCCCATGAGGCTGGCAGCCCCATCGACCATTGCCGCGTCGACAACCTGCCCCTCGCCGGAGGTACGGGCCTCCACCAGGGCACACACCATGCCGAATGCCAGGTACATGCCACCACCGCCGAAGTCGCCTACCAGGTTGAGCGGTGGCACGGGTCCCGAGTCGTCCCTGCCCATGTGGGCCAGCGCACCGGCGAGGGCTATGTAGTTGATGTCATGACCTGCCGCGTGCGAGTAGGGGCCCTCCTGGCCCCATCCGGTCATTCGCCCGTACACGACGGCCGGGTTACGGGCCATGCAGTCCTCAGGCCCGACTCCCAGCCGCTCGGCCACCCCGGGGCGAAAGCCCTCAAAGACCATCTCGGCACCCTCGACGAGACGCATGACGACCTCGAGGCCCTCGGTCGACTTGAGGTCGACGCCCACGCTGCGTCGTCCCCGGTCGTTGACCATCACCGGAGGCTCGGCCGGGTCACCACCCCGAACCGAACCGGCACGGTCGATTCGGATGACATCGGCCCCCATGTCCGAGAGCATCATCCCGCAGAACGGGCCGGGCCCGATTCCAGCCAGTTCCACCACCCTGACACCGTCAAGAGCCCCCATCAGTACCTCCCGTTCCCGTACCACCAGGTACTCCTGCACCGACCCTGAGCGCGTGGGCGGAGATGGCCTCGATCAGGTGTGGCCATGATCCCGGCGGCAGGTCATGGCCCCAGCCCTCTATCAACACGAGATCGGCACCGGGCACGATCGCTGCCGTCCTCTCGCCGCCGCTCATGGGCAGGAGTGTGTCGGCGGTTCCGTGGACCACACGTGTCGGCACGCCCAGGACACCGAGGGCCTCCTCCCTGTTGCCTGCGCCGGCGGCGAACTGGCGATCAAAGGCACCAGGTGGCTGCACAGACCGGGCCGCGTACCGGGCGAACGTCGCCAGGGCGTGGTCGTCGTCGTGCCACTCGGGGCTCGCCCAGAGGCGACGGTCGACCAGGTCCTTCGCGGCCCGCTCCGCCGGGTCGTCCGGTGCGGGCGCCACCAGGGCGACGAGCACCTCGCCTGTGGGCCTTCCGAAGTCAGGGTTGCCCGTGTTGGAACCCATCGAGACCAGGCTGTGGGCCCGGTCCGGGTGCTCGATGGCGAAGGTCTGGGCGATCATCCCCCCCAGGGAGAAGCCCACGATGTGCGCACGGTCAACGCCCAGGTGGTCGAGCAACCCGACGGCGTCGTCGGCCATGTCCGAGAGGGTGTACGACGCACCGCAATCGAGCATCGTGGAAAGCCCGCTGTCACGGTGGTCGTAGCGCACAACCCTGAAGCCGGTGGCGGCCAGGCCCTCGCAGAAGCCCTCCTCCCACAACAGCATCTGGCTGCCGAGGCCGTGCATCAACAGGATCGTGGGGGCATCGACATCGCCGAACGACTCGAAGCAGATGTCCATCCCGGTGGGCAGTTCGGCGATGCTCATACAGCCATCATCGGATGCCAGTGGCCTCCGGGCAAGCCGGGCGGGCCTTCGTCACACCGGTGGCGGGTACCGTCACCGGTGTGACGACCATCCACGACCGCCGGTTCGCCGAACTGGACACGTCGACCCTCTACTCGATCATGCAACTGCGGGCGGTTGTGTTCGTGGTTGAACAGGACGTCGTCTACACCGATCCCGACGGACGCGACTCCGAGGACGGCACCCGACACGTCTTCGTCGACGAACCGGGGGGAGGCATTGCCACCTACCTGCGGCTCCTGGCCGAGGGCGACGGCAGCCACCGGATCGGCAGGGTCGTCACCGATCAGGCGCACCGCGGAGAGGGGCTCGCCGGGAAGCTGATCGAACACGTCCACAGGTCGACACCGGGGCGCATAACCCTCCACGCCCAGGTCCACCTCGAGGCCTGGTACCGGTCGCTGGGCTACGAGCGGACCGGGCCCGACTTCGACGACGAGGGGCTCCCCCACGTACCGATGGAGCGGGTGCCCGGCTGACGGCGGCCCATGGGTACGGCTGTGGCGGGGCTCGGCTGTGGCCGGGGAAAGCCGGCACATCCCGTGGGTAGGGTGCGGACATGTCCTCACCCGGGTCTCCACCCACGTCGGAGCTCATCATGACGACCGACAAGCCCGAGACCTCAGCTGCAGCCGACGCCCTGCTGCACGGCCTCAACGAGGCGCAGGCAGACGCTGTCACGACCGACGCCATTCCCCTCGCAATCCACGCCGGTGCAGGCTCGGGAAAGACACGGGTACTGACCCGTCGTATCGCCTGGCGTTCCCTCACCGGCCTCAGCGACCCCCGGCGCGTCCTGGCCCTCACCTTCACCCGCAAGGCTGCCGCAGAGCTCCGGTCCAGGCTGCGTGTCCTGGGTCTTCGCGATCAGGTGGCCGCCGGCACATTCCACTCGGTCGCCTACGCCCAACTGCGCACCTTGTGGCGTGACAACGACATGCCCGAACCCGAACTGCTTGACCGCAAGTTCCTCCTGGTCACATCGCTGCTCCCCCGCGACCGGCGCAGCACCGACGTACTCGATGTCATCGGTGAGATCGAGTGGGCCAAGGCCCGACGCTTCATCCCCGAGACCTACGCCGCCGGAGCCGAGGAAGCCGGCCGGAACCCACCGCTCCCCCTCACGGTGATGGCCCGAATCTTCGACGAATACGAGACCCAGAAGAAGAAGAGGAACCAGGTCGACTTCGACGACCTGTTGAACGAGTGCCGAAGGGCCCTCAAGGGCGACAAGAGGTTCGCCGACGCCCAGCGGTGGCGCTTCCGACACCTCTACGTCGACGAGTTCCAGGATGTCAACCCACTGCAGTTCGCACTGCTCAACGCCTGGCTGGGTGGCCGCCACGACCTGTGCGTGGTAGGTGACCCAGACCAGGCCATCTACGGCTGGAACGGCGCCGACGCCGACCACCTCCGCCGTTTCGACACCCACTTCCGCGACGGCACGGTCCTGGAACTCCGTCAGAACTACCGGAGCACCCCGCAGGTCCTGCGCACCGCAGCAGCGGCCCTGTCCGGCCACGAACCGATGGAATCCAACCGGCCGAGCGGCCCCAACCCCACGATCACCAACCACCCCAGTGCAGCCGAGGAGGCTGCCGCCATCGCCCGCAGGGCCCGCGACTCGCGGGGTGTCGACCGACCATGGTCGCAGCAGGCGGTTCTGGTACGCACCAACGCCCAGGCCGTGGTGGTCGCCACCGCTCTGCAGAAGGCAGATATACCGGTCCGCACCCGTTCAGGTAGCGCCCTCCTGGACCGGGGCGACGTCAAGGCCGTCCTTGGGGACATGGAACAGAGCAACAGGCCGCCTGGCGACGAGTTGGCCGACCTGGGCCCAGACCCCGGCGAATCCACTGAGACCGAACCGGTCGACGAAGCCTCTTCGGGCACCCGCGACACCGAGCGGGACGCCGCCTACGCCGAGTTGAGGCGCCTCGCCGACGAGTTCCTTGCCGTCAACTCCACGGGCACCGCCACCGAGTTCGCTGCATGGGTACGGAGAGAGGCCAGCACGGGCATCGATGACTCGACCGATGCCGTCGAGGTGGCGACCTTCCATGGCGCCAAGGGGCTGGAGTGGCCGATCGTGCACATTGCCGGCCTCGAGAAGGGACTCGTGCCGATCGCCCACGCACGCGACCCCGAGTCCGTTGCCGAGGAGCGCCGCCTCCTCTACGTGGGTCTCACCCGCGCCGAGGAGGCACTGCACCTCACCTGGGCAGCCGAACGCACCTTCGGCACCCGAACATCCAAGAGGTCGCCGTCACCATGGCTCGACGACCTCCGGGCCGCCATTGACGGCCTTGACAGGCCCCTGAACCACCGCGACCAGAGCCGTCAGGCGAGGGCTGCACGCTCACGCACCCGTCGCCCGGCACTGCCTGACAACCCCGACGTGGCAGCGGTCAAGGCATGGCGCCTCGCAACCGCCAGGGCATCCAACGTGCCAGCCTTCGTGGTGTTCACCGATGCCACCCTCGAGGCCCTGCTGGAGCTACGGCCCACCACCCGGGCCGAACTACTGGCCGTTCCCGGAATCGGACCCGTCAAGGTCGACCGCTACGGCGACGCCCTGCTCGAGGTCCTAGCTGGCCTTGACTGAGCGGACCTACCCATCCAACTCTGCAATGAGCCTCTTGGGCGCGGTCAGCCTCCATGCCTCCTCGACCACGCCGGCAACCTCATCCCAGTCGAGATCCACATCGAGGCGTAGGCCAACCCAGCCACGCGGACCCAGGTAGGGAGGAACGAAGAAGCGATCCGGCTCCTGTTCCACGAGCTCGTCCTGGACCCCCGGCGCAGCCTTGAACCAGATCGTGGGCCTGCCGTCGGCCTGGTGTTCATGGAGGTTGGCGAAGGCCCGCCTACCGACAATGCCGAACGTCGGCATCCCGTGGTTCACCCGCTCCTCAACACCCGGCAGAGCCAGGCACACCGTGCGCAGGCCTTCCAGGATCAGGTCGTCCGATGGGGCCCGTGATGGATGTACCACGTTCCCGGGCATTCAGTCCAGGAAGAAGTCGGCCACGACCGGCGCATGGTCGCTGGGTTTCTCGCCCTTGCGTTCGTTTCGGTCTATGAGGACGAAGTCGAGGGCCTCGGCGGCGGGTGGCGAGGCCATGATCAGGTCGATGCGCATTCCCTGCTTCTTGTAGAAGGCGCCTGCCCGGTAGTCCCACCACGAGTGCAGGCCCGCGTCGTCGAAGCGCTCCCTGAATACATCGACCAGGCCGAGGCCGACAAGGCGGTCGATGGCTGCGCGCTCAGGTCCGGTCACGTGGGTCGAGCCCTCGAATGCGGACGGACTCCAGACATCACGGTCGTCGGGGGCCACGTTGAAATCGCCCACCACGACGATCTTGTCGCCTGTCGGGTCGGTGTTGGCGACGAGGTCGTCGTGCAGGCGGCCCAGCCAGTCCAGCTTGTAGTGGTAGTGGTCGTGGCCGACCTCGCGGCCGTTGGGCACGTAACAGGATGCGACCCGAACTCCCCCACAGGTGGCCCAGATGACTCGGGCGTCGGGGTCGGGGTCGGCGCGACCATCAGCGAACCCGGCCCGGACGTCGTCGAGGCCGACCTTCGAGATCACGGCCACGCCGTTCCAGCGGCCCTCACCGTGGTGTGCCGACTCGTAGCCGAGCGCCCCGAAGGCGGCGTGCGGAAACGCCTCGTCGGTCATCTTGGTCTCCTGGATGCAGAGCACGTCGGGTTGCACGGCCCTGATCCAGGCCTCGACCCTGCCGAGTCGTGCCTTCAGGGAGTTGACGTTCCAGGTGGCGATGCGCATCGGTACCGACGGTACCGCTTCATCGGATGGGCTCAGGCCAGTTCCAGCCCGACGGCGGCTGACAACTCGCCGATCGCCGCTGCGGGATCTGCGACCTTGATGGTGGTCATGCCCATGGTTCGGGCCGGCTTGAGGTTGACGCCAAGGTCGTCGAGGAAGACACACCCTGTCGCCTGCACGCCGAGGCGCTCACAGGCGATCTCGTAGAAGCGCTGTTCGGGCTTGCGGCAGCCAACCGCACTGGACTCCACGACCACGTCGAACAGCGCGACGACGTCGGCGAAACCGGGCCGCATCTCGCCGTCGGCCATGGGCTCGACGTTGTTGGTGAGCAGCGCCGTGGGAAACGCCTCTGAGCAGCGCCGCAGGGCCTCGACCATTCCAGGCCTCAGATCTCCGTGCAGGCCGGCCAGCACCCGGGAGGCGTCGACCATCAGGCCAAGGGCGGCCGCCTCAGCCTCGAAGAGGCGACAGAACTCGTCTGTTCCGACCTCTCTGCGCTCAAAGGCAGCCCATGCATTGGCGTCGGGGTTGGTGGAGTTGATGAGCCTGATCGTGTCCGGTGGAAGGCCCACCTCGACCTCGTAGGCAGCAAACGCCTCAAAGGGGCTGGTGGTCAACACACCGCCGAAGTCGAACAGGACCGCCTTGATCACGGCGGCGATCGTAGAGCCGATGGCGGCGTGGGACGACCTCGGGGGCCGAGCAGCCGCGCCGATAGCCTCAGCCGCCATGAGCGCCCAGTTCATCTTCACCATGCGCAAGGTCGGCAGGTTCCACCCGCCGGACCGCGACGTCCTCAAAGACATCACCCTGGCCTTCTACCCGGGAGCCAAGATCGGCGTGCTGGGCTCAAACGGTGCCGGCAAGTCAACCCTGCTTCGGATCATGGCCGGCGTCGACGACGGCTTCACCGGAGAGGCCCGCCTCACCGATGGCTTCACGGTCGGCCTGCTGGAACAGGAACCGACTCTGGACGAGTCCATGGACGTCCAGGGAAACGTGATGGAGGGCGTGGGCGAGGTGGCCGGACTGCTTGCCCGCTACGAGGAGGCCCTGGCCGGCTGGGGCGATCCCGACGCCGACTTCGAGAAGCTGGGCGAGGACCAGGCCGCCCTGGAAAAGCGTATCGAGGCTGCCGGAGCGTGGGATCTGCAGCGCAACATCGAGATCGCAATGGACGCCCTGCGCCTTCCGCCAGGCGATGCTGAGGTGGTGACACTGTCAGGCGGCGAGCGTAGGCGTGTGGCCCTGTGTCGGCTGCTGCTGTCCCGACCCGAGCTGTTGTTGCTGGACGAGCCCACCAACCACCTCGACGCCGAGTCGGTGGCATGGCTGGAGCGAACGCTGCGCGATTACGCCGGCACGGTGGTCGCCATCACGCACGATCGGTACTTCCTCGACAACGTGGCCGGCTGGATCCTTGAACTGGACCACGGCCGGGGCATCCCGTACGAGGGCAACTACTCCGGTTGGTTGGAACAGAAGAGGGCCCGTCTGGACACCGAGCAGAAGACCGACTCGGCACGTCGGCGCACGCTGGACCGTGAGCTTGATTGGGTGCGCATGGCTCCAAAGGCCCGCCAGGCCAAGGGCAAGGCCAGGCTGGCCGCCTACGACCGCCTCGTGGCCGAGGCCGCTGAGGCCGACCGACGGGACAGCGAGCTGCAGATCGAGATTCCGGCCAACCAGAGGCTTGGCGACCAGGTGGTCGAGGTTGACCACCTCTCCAAGGGCTTCGGTGACCACCTGCTCATCGACGACCTGTCCTTCTCGTTGCCGCCTGCCGGCATCGTGGGTGTGATCGGCGGGAACGGAGCCGGCAAGACCACCCTGTTCCGGATGCTGGTCGCTGCCTCAGAAGGCACGTCCGACCCGGCTACGACACCGGGCTCAGGGAGGATTCGGATCGGCTCAACCGTCGAGATCGGCTACGTGGACCAGTCCCGCGATTCCCTTGACTCCGAACGGACCGTCTACCAGGAGATCACCGACGACAGGGAGTTCCTGCAGGTCGGCAGGCGCGAGGTGAACGGCAGGGCCTACGTGGCATCGTTCAACTTCAAGGGATCGGACCAGCAGAAGAAGGTGGGCGACCTCTCGGGTGGTGAGCGCAACCGCGTGCACCTCGCAAAGGTGCTCAAGAGCGGGGCCAACCTGCTGCTCCTGGACGAGCCCACAAACGACCTTGACGTCGACACCCTGCGGGCCCTCGAATCCGGCCTGGAGTCCTACCCGGGCTGTGCCGCCATCATCAGCCACGATCGCTGGTTCCTCGACCGCGTGGCCACCCACGTGCTGGCCTTCGAGGGTGACTCGCAGGTGCGCTGGTTCGAGGGCAACTTCAGCGAGTACGAGGCTGTCCGCAAGAAGGAGCTCGGTGCCGACGCCCAGCCGCACCGGGTGCGCTACAAGCCGCTGGTCAGGGGCTGAGGGTCTCGTGAGCGCCACCGACGCACGTACCCGGATAGTCGCCCCCTCCGTCGTGAGAGGCATGGGGCTGGCCTTCTGCGTGGTCGGAATCACCGGCATGATCATCACCTCCATCGCCGACAGCATCGATGCGGCCATCGCCTTCGGTTTCGTGGGTGCCACCGGAGCGCTGGCGCTGTTACTGGTAGGCGTGCTGGTTCCAGCCGTTGAGCGCGCGACACCATCGGACGTGGCAATTTCAGCTGAGGTCGAGGAACGGGTAGCACGCCTGGTGGCCGCTGGCGCCGACGAGGACGAGTTGCGTGCCGTCATTGAGGCAACCACCGACCTGGGTAGGCGTTCGAGGGGCAGCTGAAGAGCTACTCCGGTGAGGGAACCTCAGGCCAGCAGGTCCAGGACCCTTGTGGCTGCCGCCACTGCGGGGCCGTCGTCGGGGGTGAGCACCAGGTCTGGTGCCTCTGGTCGCTCGAAGGGACCGTCGACGCCGGTGAAACCGGGCATCTGACCGGTACGGGCCAGTGCGTAGAAGCCCTTGACGTCGCGTTCCTCGCAGACCTCGAGCGGGGTGTCGACGAACACCTCGAGGAACTTCAGGCCAGCACCCTCGTGGATGGCGCGGGCGTTTCGCCGGCCGGCAAGGTAGGGGCTGATCAGGGCCACGAGGGCGATCGTCCCGGAGTCGGCGAACAGCCTTGCCACCTCGGCGACGCGGCGCATGTTCTCGCCGCGGTCCTCGTCGCTGAACCCCAGGTCTCCGCAGAGGCCGTGCCTGATGTTGTCGCCGTCGAGCATGTAGGCGGCCCTGCCCGACGCCACCAGCAGGCCCTCGCAGGCAGACGCGATCGTGGACTTGCCGGAGCCTGAAAGGCCTGTGAACCAGATAGTGGCCCCCTGCTGGCCGGTTGACTCCCAGCGTTCGTCCCGTTCGATCAGGCCCGGCTGCCAGACCACATCGGGGCTGGTGCCGCCCGCATCCCCGTCCAACTCAGGATTCTCCCAGGATCATGCCGGCCGCCACCGTGGCGTTGGTGGTCTCATCGATCAGGACGAAGCTTCCGGTGGACCGGTTGCGGCGGTACTCGTCGAAAAACAGCGGCTGGGTGCACCGCAGCGAGACGCGACCGATCTCATTGAGGCCCAGGGAGGTTGCCGATTCGTCACGGTGCAGGGTGTTGACGTCGAGCCGGTACCGGAGGTCGGTGACCATGGCCCGTGCCGAGCGGGTGGTGTGCTTGATGGCAAGCTTCGTGCGGGGTGTGAGCGGGGATGCCTCAGACATCCAACAGAGCATTGCGTCGATGTCCTGACCTGCCAACGGCTGGTTGTTGGGTCGACAGATCATGTCGCCACGGGACACGTCGAGGTCGTCGGTGAGACGGATGGTGACCGACATGGGGGCGAACGCCTCATCGACCGGCCCGTCGAACGTGTCCACCGACGCGATGGTCGTGGTAAAGCCGCTCGGCAGCACCATGACCTCGTCGCCGGGCTTGAACACGCCACCCACGACGGTGCCCGCATAGCCGCGGTAGTCGTGGTGCTCGTCGGTCTGGGGGCGGATCACGTACTGGACGGGGAACCGGGCGTCGACGAGGTTCCGGTCGCTGGCGATGTGCACCTCTTCGAGGTGGTGCAACAGCGAGGTGCCCTCGTACCACGGGGTGTTCAGGGAGCGCTCCACGATGTTGTCGCCGTGCAGGGCGGACACGGGAATGAACGTGAGGTCGTTGATGTCCAACTTCATGGCGAATTCGCGGAACTCGGCCTTGGCCTTCTCGTAGGCGTCCCGGTCGAAGTCGACAAGGTCCATCTTGTTGACACACACGACCAGGTGGGGAATGCGCAGAAGTGACGCCAGGAAGGCATGGCGGCGGGACTGTTCCACAGCGCCCTTGCGGACATCTACAAGTACAAGGGCCAGGTCGGCGGTCGAGGCACCCGTGACCATGTTGCGCGTGTACTGGATGTGGCCTGGGGTGTCGGCGATTATGAACTTGCGGCGGGGCGTTGCGAAGTAGCGGTAGGCCACGTCGATGGTGATGCCCTGCTCGCGCTCGGCGCGGAGGCCATCGGTGAGCAGTGCCAGGTTGGTGTACTCGTTGCCCATCTGCTGCGACGTGCGCTCAACGGACTCCAGCTGGTCCTGGAAGATGGACTTGGTGTCGTAGAGCAGTCGGCCGATGAGCGTGGACTTGCCGTCGTCGACGCTGCCGGCTGTTGCGAAGCGGAGGAGTTCCATCAGAAGTACCCCTCCTTCTTGCGATCCTCCATGGCGGCCTCAGAGACACGGTCGTCGGCACGTGTGGCACCCCGCTCGGTGATCCTGGTGGCCGAGACCTCCTCGATGACCTGATCGATGGTAGTGGCCGCCGACTCAACCGCCCCGGTACAACTCATGTCGCCGACCGTGCGGTAGCGCACCCGACGGGTCGCCACATGCTCACCGGGGAGTTGTTCGATGAAGGGGCTCTCTGCCAGAAGCATCCCATCGCGTTCGAACACGGGACGGTCGTGTGCGTAGTAGACGCCCGGGATCTCCACACCCTCGCTCTGGATGTACTGCCAGACATCCAGCTCGGTCCAGTTGGAGATCGGGAACACCCGGATGTGTTCACCCCCGCGGATACGGCCGTTGTAGAGGCTCCAGACCTCGGGACGCTGGTTCTTGGGATCCCACTGGCCGAACTCGTCACGGAACGAATACACACGCTCCTTGGCACGAGCCTTCTCCTCGTCTCGCCGGGCACCGCCGAACAGGGCGTCAAAGCCGTGCTCGGCGACCGTGTCCAGGAGCGTCGTGGTCTGGAGGCGGTTGCGGCTTGCCCTGGGGCCTGTCTCCTCTGTGACCCTTCCCTCGTCGATCGACTTCTGAACAGAAGCCACGACCAGGCGGGCACCGGCCTCAGCGATGCAGCGGTCCCGGAACTCGATCACCTCGGGAAAGTTGTGGCCGGTGTCCACGTGCATAACCGGGAAGGGCAGGTGTGCCGGTGCGAATGCCCTGACCGCCAGGCGCAACATGACGATCGAGTCCTTGCCGCCCGAGAAGAGCAGGCAGGGGCGTTCGAACTCGGCGGCCACCTCACGGAACACGTGGATGGACTCGGCCTCGAGATACCCGAGGTGGCTGAGCTCGTAGGAGGCGCTGGAGAAGGTTGCTGTCATGGATTCCCCGGAAGACGGGCGATACTCGTTCCCCAAGCGTATTGCCGGCATTGCCGGCACCACCAACACCGCCCCAGACAGACCAGGAAACACACCCAGATGGCCACCCCCGACGACCACGTGCTGGCAGAGGCTCTCGCCACTCAGGCCGGCGAACTCCTCTTGGAGGTACGCGACCGGCTGGTCAGCGAAGACGCCGAAGCGGAAGACCTGCGGAAACAGGGCGACCGGCTGGCCCACGCCTTCCTGATGGAGTCGCTGGCCGCTGAGAGGTCCGGTGACGCGGTGCTTTCAGAGGAGGGGGCTGCCCACGGAGTCCACCCGGCCCGCTCCGGGGCGCAGAGGGTCTGGATCATCGACCCCCTGGATGGAACCCGCGAGTTCAGCGAGCCTCCACGAACCGACTGGGCGGTGCACGTGGCCCTCACCGAAGCCGGCCTGCCGACGGTCGGAGCCGTTGCCCTGCCCGCTCTGGGGGTGACGCTGGCTACGGGCTCATCAGTGGAAGGGACCGACCCGGTGCCTGTCCCCCCTGCCCTCCGGGTCGTGGTGAGCCGCACCCGTCCACCGGCCGAAGCATTGGCTGTAGCTGAGGCACTCGGTGGGGTCCTCGTTGAGATGGGTTCCGCAGGGGCCAAGGCCATGGCCGTGGTCCGTGGCGAGGCCGACGTCTACGTGCACTCCGGAGGCCAGTTCGAGTGGGACAACTGTGCGCCGGTGGCCGTGGCGGCCTCCCGGGGCCTCCACACGTCACGCCTCGACGGTTCGCCCCTCACCTACAACCATGCAGACCCGTACCTGCCCGACCTTGTGGTCTGCCGGGCTGAACTGGCCGATGCCGTGCTCGCCACCCTGTCCGGCCCGACCGGCTCCTGAGATCCCGTGCGCCTGGTCATCGCCCGCTGCACCGTCGACTACGACGGACGGCTCACCGCCCACCTTCCAGAGGCCACCCGTCTGATCATGGTCAAGGCCGACGGGTGCGTGGCAATCCACGCCGACGGCGGCGCCTACAAGCCGCTCAACTGGATGACGGCACCGAACACGCTTATCGAGGAGGAGGGCTGCTGGATCGTCCGCAACCCGAAGGGCGAGGCCCTCACGATCACCCTCCATGAGGTGATCAGCGACACGGAATACCCGCTCGGCGACGACCCGGGACTGCAGAAGGACGGTGTCGAGGCCCACCTCCAGGAGTTGCTGGCTGCCGACCCCACCTTCATGGCCGACGACCTGTGGCTGGTCCGCCGCGAGTACCCGACCGCAGTTGGCCCCGTGGACCTGTTGTGTCGTGATGCCGACGGTGTGGCTGTCGCCATCGAGGTGAAGCGCCGGGGTGAGATAGACGGGGTGGAGCAGCTCACCCGCTACCTGGACTTCCTGAACAGGGATCCGATGCTCAAGCCGGTCCGCGGCATGTTCGTGGCCCAGGAGGTCAGGCCGCAGGCGAGGGTGCTGGCCGACGACCGTGACATCGAGTGGCTGGAGGTCGACTACGACGACCTGCGTGGCATCGAGTCGAACGAGCTGAAGCTGTTCTGATGTCAATGGCTGGGCCAGCCGACAGGCTGGTAAACGTCGTAGTGGTGGGTGGTGGGCCTGCCGGGTCGGCCGCGGCCACCCTCCTCGCCAGAGCTGGCCGGTCCGTGGTGCTCATCGACAAGGCCACCTTTCCCAGGGACAAGTGCTGTGGTGACGGCCTGACCACGCTGGCGCTGAGGCTCTGTGAGCGACTCGGCCTGGACCCCGGGAACATCCCCAACTGGCAACCGGTCAGCGGGGCGGTCCTGCATTCGCCCTCCGGCACGAGGATCAGCTTCCCGCTCCCGACGGGCTCGGGCCAGTTCGCCGCTGTCGTGCCCCGGGCGGAGTTGGATGCTGCGCTACTTGAGCTTGCGCGTCAGGCCGGAGCCGACGTCCGTGAGAGCTGCGCACTGACCGGCATACGGATCGACGGGGCCTCGGCAGCCCTGGACATGGATGGCATGGGCGGGTTGAAAGCCGGCGCTGTCGTGGCTGCAGACGGCATGTGGTCGCCAACCCGCAGGTCCCTGGGCCTCGCCGAGGAGGGCTACAGGGGCGAGTGGCACGCCTTTCGCCAGTATGTGGCCGACGTCGCTCCAGCCGCCGCCGACCTCCATGTCTGGTTCCAGCCCGACCTGCTGCCTGGATACGCATGGAGTTTCCCGCTGCCGGGTAGTCGGGCGAATGTGGGCTTCGGGATACTCAGGGGCGGGAGCGTCCCCATCGGCGAAACCGGTGCCATCTGGTCTGGCCTGCTGGAGCGCCCGGCAATCCGGGAGGTTCTGGGAGAGAGAGCAACCCCCGAGGGCCGCCACTCGGCGTGGCCGATCCCCGCACGGATCAACTCGGCCGTACTCGACCACGGGCCCGTTCTCTTCGCCGGCGATGCCGCCGGCGCTACCGACTCACTCACCGGTGAGGGAATCGGACAGGCGCTGCTCACGGGGATGCTGGCGGCCGAGTCGATCCTGGCCGGTGGCCCACCCGACTCGATCGGCCTCCGCTACAGGAACGCTGTGCGACGGGAACTCGTTGCCGACCACCGCATGTCGATGGCACTCCAGCCCCTCATGTCGCTCCCACTTACGGCCCGCGGGGTAGTTCGGGTGGCGGGAGCTACCGGTTGGACCAGGCGCAAGTTCGCCCGGTGGTTGTTCGAGGACTACCCGAGGGCCCTTGTCGTGACTCCCAGGCGGTGGCGGCGCGGGGTTCTGGGC
>CAJXKL010000018.1 GCA_913055915.1 uncultured Candidatus Nemicrothrix sp.
GCCCAGGCGTATACATGGAAGTTCCCCCTTCTCTGTTAGTAAATAGGCATGTGACCTCGATATACCTAGCAGGCGTGATGCCTCCTCGATCGAGTAGGTCAGTCTGTCCAGTCTCACTATGAGCCTCCTTTGGAGGTTGTGCTCCACCGGGGTGGAGGAGGCGGATATCGCCTCTTCCACCATCATGCTGGTTAAGATTGACAGACGGAATGGTTACGAATTATGTTTTTTCCTCTCAGACCGACAGGTTTGATGATTTGATCTATTAAGTCGATTATTATCGGCGATAACACGTAAATGATCAGTCTGCGATTAGGTAGATAGCACTCTCTAGAATGCTCTTAGAGGGCCGTATAGGCTCTCTGTGGGCCTCTGAATGCTGTCCGTGTAGGGCAATATATTTGAAGTATTTGAGAGGCTTAGAGACGCTCTACGGAGGAGGCGACTGGCAGCCCTGCTGGTCGTTCTTCAGTGCCGGTCTTCCTACGCAGTCCTCGTTACAGGCTGGCGGATGATGGTCCGGTTCTTGGCCGGCTCTGTCCGGCGCGGGTCCGACAGGTAGATCTCGTGATGGCGGCCCACCAAATGGAGCCCCTGCGAATCGATGAACTCGTGGAGCCGAGCGATAATTGGCCCCTCTTCTGAATAGGGCCCGACATGCAGGATCTGAGCGGCCGGGCCGTCTCCGAATAATTCGATCCTTTCAAGGCCACCGGACGGCAGGCCCTTTCGGTCGATGGCCTCACGAATCACCTCGTCTGAGGGGACCTCTGAAACCTCCCCGGGTTGGCAGATCATGGCGGTCCACCGCCAGGCGGACCTGTCGCCAGTCCTGAAGGCGCTCATATCGTCGGCCCACCAGAGGCCTTCGAGGGGCATCACCGTGTAGGCCGTTCCGCTGGCCTCCTTGATGGCCTTTCGCAGGGCGTAGGCCAGCGGGTACAGGGTGGCCACGGCATCGGCGTAAGCCTGACTGGTACTGGGGTCGCCTTCACCGTCGATCATCAGATAGGGGCGCACAGGAACATCGACGATGTCAACCTCATCGCCTGCTGTGTAGTGCGGCCGGTAAGTCTTTTTCAGGTCGATGTCGAGCGACGATAGCCCGAGGGCGGAAGAGCCTGAACTGGTTTGGCCGAACCGGTAGGTCCCGTCGATTACGATGAGCCCTCGGCCGAACGCTGAAGGCCCGCAAGTTAGAGGATTAGTTGTACGCCCCCCAGAGGGCGCCATCAAAGCCGGAATGGGCCCTTGGCCATCTGTCCCGGCACCACCGATTATAGGGCACCGGGGCCAGGGAACTCAAGTCAATGTGCCTGTTCAGGGTGTTATTCGGTGACCTCGACCCATGAGGTCGTGGGCTCGTCCCACTCGTAGAGAGAGCCGTCATCGGGCATCGGCGTCGGTGGCTGCCAGACGTAGTTCTCGTCCAGCGCCCATGACCCGTAGGGCTGGGGTGCATAGAAGGCGCTTGAGGGTTTTCTTGAGGTTGGAGTCGTCGCCAACTGTGGCGATCTTGATGGGGCGCGTGGCCACAAGGTCCTCCCCTACGGTTGGGGCGTGAAGGTGCGGATGATGTCGGTGGTAATGGCACTGGTGATGGCGTGCCTGCTGCTAGCGACTGCTTGTGGCAGCAGCGAACCTGAACTGGACATGAGTCAGGCAGCAATCGCTGAGCGGGTGGAGGCGTTTGTGAAAACGCCTGCTGCCACAACTGCGGTCCCGACTCACTGGCTTGAGCACTACCCGTGGTCCATGAAGGCCCAGGTCGACCAGTGGATCACGAACTGTGAGGACATCCAGACCCACTTTGATGTCGTCTACGAGGCTCGGGATGGCTACAAGCGGAGGTTCGGCCACGACGGTTCCGACATCATGGAGTACCTGCACCAGATCGGGAAGCGAATGGGGTGCGAGGACTTCCAATGGTGATGGGAACCGCCTAGGCCGTTCTGGCAGTCCTGCTGGTCGGCCCGTAGCGTGGTTGTCGTGGAGGTCAACGGCTACACGATCGAACCAGGGGCGAACCTCGAAGGGGCGTACCTCACCGGGGCGAACCTCGAAGGGGCGAACCTCGAAAGGGCGAACCTCGAAGGGGCGAATCTCGAAAGGGCGAATCTCGAAAGGGCGAATCTCGAAAGGGCGAACCTCACACGGGCGAACCTCACACGGGCGAACCTCGTCGGGGCGTACCTCGGATGGACGGACCTCACCGAGGCGAACTTTGTCGGGGCGGACCTCAGAGGGGCGTACCTCGGATGGGCGAACCTCGTTGGGGCGGACCTCAGCGGGGCGAACCTCAGAAGGGCGATACTCGAAGGGGCGAGGCTCCAAGGGGCAGACCTTGAAGGTGTGGGCCTCACCGAGGCAAACCTCGAGAGGGTGGGCCTCGGATGGGCGAACCTCACCGAGGCGAACCTCGTCGGGGCGAACCTCAGAAGGGCGATACTCGAAGGGGCGAGGCTCCAAGGGGCGGACCTTGAAGGTGCGGGCCTCACCGAGGCAAACCTTGTCGGGGCGAACCTCACCGAGGCGAACCTTGCCGGGGCGAACCTTGCCGGGGCGAACCTCGGATGGGCGAACCTCAAAGAAGCAAAACTCACCGGGGCGAGAGCCGACAGGAACACGGATTTTCCGCCAGGGTTCGATGCGGTAGCCACCGGAGTGATCACGGTCTAGGCCCTTCTGGCAGCCCTGCTGGTCGGCCAGTAGCGTGGAGGCCGTGGAAGACGGCCTCAGGGAGGATCGAGGATATGTCCGGTTTCTATAGCCAGGCCACCAACGAAGAGGAATTGGAAGGCAAGCATTGCGACGCGTGCGGTGAATGGTTAGATCCCAGCCGAACCTGGTGTCCCACCTGCGGCTCAGACCGATAGTCGGGTCCTCTGAGCATGCCCGGATCTGTGCCTTCATCCTGATCGGGTCCGGGACCTAACGGCCTCGGACCCCTTCGGTCCCAGACGCGGCAAAGGCCCCCGAAGGGACCTTCACCCGGAGGTAGCACGCAAGCAACCTCTCGGCGCTTGACCTAAGCCCCCATAAGGGTTCTAGGTGTGGTCATCCCGAGGGACTTCCACGTTTTGGGCATTCTCCGAGTGAGCCTCACCCGAGGGTTCAGACCCGAAGGTTCATACCCGAAGGCTCAACTCACTGATCGCATTTCTAGTCGCGTTATTTCCTGCCCGCAACTCCAATAGGAGAATCCCTTGAGAACCCGGTTCCTCGAAAGCGTTGCCTCTTCGGTCCATGGTTCCCACAAGCCCAAGACTCACGTTTGAAAGCCATGTTGGAGGACTACTCGACCGTCCCAAGACGATGCGGGTATGAAACTGGACTCATCTATCCGCTAACCCGGCAGGTGCCCGGGTGTACCTCCCACCCCCAACACCAACCCCGATGTGGGAACTACAATCAACGGTGCCGTAGAGGCTTTGATCCGTGAAAACCCAGAATGGCTTCCAGCGGCTTTCAGACCACCAGCCTGAAAGCCATCAGACCCGCATAACAGCAGGTCACAGACCCACCACTGGTCGGGATGGGGAGATTTGAACTCCCGACCCCCTGCTCCCAAAGCAGGTGCGCTGCCAGGCTGCGCCACATCCCGGGTCGCCGTAAGTGTAGGGGGGCATACCGCGCGGACAGCCCCCCGACTAGCCCGGAAGACTTGGCTCAGTGGCCCGTGAAGTTACCCTTCCGGCGCTCCACGAAGGACGCCACTCCCTCGGCGGCGTCCTCGGTTGCGGCAAGGTTGGCCTGTGTCGGGCCGAGGGCTGTGATTGCCGCTGCCTCACCCTCTTCAACGAATCGCATCGAAGACGCCTTGGTGGCCTGCACGGCCAGCGGTGCCCCCTCGCAGATCACCGCGGCCAGTTCCATGGCCCGTTCCAGCTGGGTGCCGGCTGGAACGACCTCCTGCACCAGGCCGATTCGAAGCGCCTCCGCGGAGTCGAACACGTCTGAGGTGAGCAGGTGGTACATGGCGTTGCCCCATCCTCCGCGCTGAACGAAGCGAATGGTCGCTCCGCCGGCAGCGTGGATTCCGCGGAGGGGCTCAAGCTGGGAGAACCGGCAGTCATCTGCTGCGACCACGATGTCGCTGGCCAGCATCAACTCGATTCCGAGCGTGTAGGTGACACCCTGCACGGCTGTCACGATTGGCTTGCGGCACTTGCGGCCGAGTGCTGTCGGGTCCACCGCTCCGGTTCCCCGCCTCCTGTCGTCAGCTTGCATGCGTTCACGCCACTTCGGCAGGTCCAGGCCGGCAGTGAAGTGTTCACCATGCCCGAAGAGCACCCCGCACCAGAGGTCGTCGTCCTCGTCGAGGCGGGTGTAGGCCTCGACCAGCCCGTCCATCATCGCTGGGGTGAAGCCGTTCATCTTGGCTGGTCGGTCAATGCCCACCAACAGGATCCGGTCACGGGCCTCGGTGGTTATTCCACCCTCTGCGGAGGCGTCGGCGGCCCCATCGACCTCGTTCATCTAAGAATCCGCCGCTGAGGGGTCAAGCGACGGCCCGGACCTCTTCACGCTCGAGGAGGCGTTCCTTGATCGGCAGGCCGAAGGCGTAGCCACCGAAGTCACCGTCGGTGCGCTTCACCCTGTGGCAGGGGATGAGCACCGGAATCGGGTTGGCTCCCAGGGCTGTACCGACCGCACGCACAGCGTTTGGACGGTGGATGGCCTTGGCCAACAAGCCGTAGGTGGTTGTCTCGCCGGGTGGAATCGCCAGGCAGGCCTCCCACACGGACTGCTGGAACGGTGTTGCGCCACGAAGGTCAAAGGTCAACTCGTCGCGCTGGCCGGTGCTGAAGGACTGTTCGATGCGGTCATAGAGGTCGCCGGGAAGTTCGTCGGCCAGCGCTGCGGGCCTACCGGTTCGGTCGTGGAGTTCTTCGCGGAAGCGGGCGAAGGTGACGAGGTTGGCAAATCCACTTCCGCAGATGCCGTGCGAGTTGTGGGCAACCCACATCCCGCCAATCGGACCGGCCAACTTGACTATCTCGTCGACCGCCTCGTCTTCGAACTCTGGTATCCCGGCGTCGTTCATGCAACCCCCTGGTGCCGTTGTCGTGACCCTCTCACTCTCGCGCAAAAAAGGCCGCCGTGCATCAATTTGTTACGGGAAATCACGTAGGAAGATCATCGGGAGTAGGCAGTGCCGCGCCCGCCCCGGGTTTCAGTTGTCTTCCGCGAGGCCCGTCCGCACGATCACGAGCGGGCAGGGGCTGTGGTGGGCTATGGACTGGCTGACCGAACCCAGACGCAGGCCGGCGAAGCCACCCCGACCCCTGTTGCCGACCACGAGCATGTCCGCACCCTCGGCAGTGGCCATGAGGGTGTCAGCGGCCCGACCCTTCTTGACGATCTTCCTGACCTCGACCTCGGGATGGTTGGCGCATTCGACAGCCGACTCGATGACCTCGGTCTGCATCTTCTCGACCTCGGACAAGAGGTCAAAGGAGTCGAGTGGCACGTAGCCGAGGTCTGGAGCCGCGGGGACATAGGTTGGGGAGTAGCATGTGAGCACCTCGACCACGGCATCACGGTGATGTGCCTCTTCGATGGCCCAGATGAGTGCAGCCCGGGCGTAGCCGGAACCCTCAACCCCCACGACGATGCGTCTCTTCGTCATTGTCGGCTCACCTCGACTCAGGGGGGAAACCCGAGGGAACATCCCTCAAGGCGATTGTAAACCACGATCGGGGCGGGTTTCACGTCTCGCCCGGGGGTCAGGTGAGGGCGTCCTGGACCTTCGCCTCGGCCTTCTCCTCGGGTGTGTTGAGGGCAAAGGCCAACTCCGACACGAGTACCTTGAGCGCCTTTGTGTAGAGCGACTTCTCACCGGCCGAGAGGCCCTTGGCAGCGTCACGCAGCGCCAGGTTCCGGACGACCTCGGCCACCTGGTAGACGTCGCCGCTCTTCAACTTCTCCTGATGGTTCTTGAAGCGGCGCGACCAGTTGGCGGGTTCGCGGATGTCGCGCTTCTGGAGAACCTCGAAGAGGTCCTCGACGTCTTCCTTGCTGATCGGCCAGCGCATGCCGACGTCTTCAACCTTGTCGACCGGCACGGAGAGGGTCATGTCTCCGTCGGTCATCCGGAGAACGAGGTACTCGGTGCTCTCACCGAACGCCTTTCGCTTCTCCTTCTTTTCAACGATTGCTGCACCATGGTGCGGGTAGACGACCTTGTCGCCGGGCTTGAACGTCAACGGAGCCTCCGAGGGCCGAAAGGGAACGGTTGAGGATACCGCGGTGGGAGGCAGGCCTGAGCGTGAAACGGAAAAGCGGGAGTCAGGCGCCCAGCCGCTCACGTGCAGCACGGCTCCGCTCAAGCAGGTGCTCGGGAACACCGTGTGAGTTGCCGGCAGCACCTGCACCATCATCGTCAGCCTCCAGATCTCCGCTGTCTGAGACCTCCGGGGCCTCGGCCGCTAGGCGCTCAGCCTCGATTCGGTCCACCTGGTATCGCTTCCAGTCGCCAGCATTTACGAGGTGGTCGTGGCTGACTTGGCCGAGGTCGACGCCGTTGTCAAAACTCACCCAGTAGCGGTACCAGGAGAAGCCGTTGGCAACCCTGACCCTGCCCCTTGTCCCCTCTGGAACCCCGGGAAGGTTGACCGTGGCGACGACCGACCTGTGGCGCTTGATTGGAAGGCTGCGATCAATCGTTCTGGTCATGGTTTCCGCTCTTGGCTGTCGTGGACCGGTGGTGAACGTTACAGGCTCAGAGCCGGGCGGAGCGACCCTCGTGGACCAGCTCAACTACCCGTGAGACCAAGTCGCCGACGGGCAGGTCCTCCTGCTCGCCGGTGGCCCTGACGGTCAGCTCCAGCATTTCGCTGTCAATGCCACGGGGGCCGATGGTGACCCTCAGCGGGATGCCGATCAGCTCCGAATCGGCGAACTTGACTCCCGGCCTGCCGTCACGGTCGTCGAGCAGTACGTCGATTCCGGCAGCGAGCAGGTTGTTATGGGCGGCCTCGGCGACCGCCATGGAACCTTCGTGGTCAACCTTCACAACGGTCAGGACAACCTCGAAGGGCGCGACGCACATGGGCCAGACCATGCCGGCGTCGTCGTGGTGGGTCTCGACAATGGCGGCCATTGCCCGACCGACACCGATTCCGTACGAGCCCATGGTCGGGACCCTGTTCTCGCCTCCGGAATCCAGCACCGACACCCCCATGGCCTCGCTGTACCTGCGTCCCAACTTGAAGATGTGACCGGCTTCGATGCAGCGGGTGATGGTCAGTGTGCCGCCGCACGAGGCACAGGACTCGCCGGCCTCGATGCCCCTCATGTCGAGCCACAGGTCAACGGCGATGTCGCGTGCGATGTCAACGCCGGTGAGGTGGACGTCGTCCTCGTTGGCGCCGGTGGTCATGCCGCTTCGACCCTCGAGACCCGGGTCGGCGTAGATGGTCAGGTCGGTCACTCCAACCGCACCGAGGCTGCCCGGCGACGCCCCCAGTGCCGCCCTGATCTCGTCGGCCTCGGCGGGGACAAGGTTGATGGCTCCTGTTGCGTCCACGAACTTCTGTTCGAGGAATGTGTGGTCGCCGCGCAGCAGGATGAGCGCCAGTGAGCCGTTAATGCGGTAGACGAGGGTCTTGATCTGGTGTTCGGGCGGGTGGCCAGCATCGGAGAGGGCCCTGATGGTGCGGATGCCTGGGGTCGGGATTGACTCGGGGGCATTGGCGCCAACGCGGTTCTCAACGGGCTCAAGGGCGGCTGTCGCACGCTCGACGTTGGCTGCGTAGTCGCACCCACCGCACTGGACCACGTCGTCCTCGCCGGCAGGTGAGGCCACCATGAACTCGACTGAGGCGCTTCCGCCCATTGCCCCCGACGAGGCCTGTACCGGAACAGCATCAAGGTCGAGACGGGAGAAGATCGCCTGATAGGCCCCGTGGTGCAGGTCGAACGAGGCGTCGAGGCCCTCATCGTCGATGTCGAACGAGTAAGAGTCCTTCATGGCGAACTCGCGAACCCTCAACAGGCCGGCCTTGGGCCTCGGCTCGTCTCTGAACTTCCACTGGATCTGGTACCAGATCTGGGGAAGGTCGCGGTACGAGGCCAACTCCAGCGACAAGGTTGCGAAGACCTCCTCGTGGGTCATGCCGAGCGCAAGGTCTGCGCCCTTGCGGTCGGTGAGGCGGAACATCTCGTCGCCCATCGACTCCCAGCGGCCAGATTCCTGCCACAGCGAGGCCTGGTGCATGGCCGGCAGTAGGAATTCCTGGCCGCCGATGGCGTCCATCTCCTGGCGGATCACCTCGCCGACCTTCTGGTGAACACGCCAGCCAAGGGGCAGCATCGAGTAGTGGCCTGACTGCAACTGACGGATGAAGCCACCGCGCACAAGGAGCCGGTGGTTCACGGCGTCAGCCTCTGCAGGGGCTTCGCGGAGTGTCGGTATGAACAGGTTCGACCAGCGCACCGGTCGGTCCTCCTCGGTGGCGGTCGGGACGCCGACACCCTAGCGAGACACGCCCCTCAAGTGCAGCAAGGGCGTGTTGATGAGGATTGCCGCCCGGCGTGTCCCGGTGGCCGCGCGCGTGGAACAATCAGACCCATGAGCACCACAGTTGTTGAAGCACCGACCGTCGAAGCCGTCACCACCGAACTGACCAGTTGGCTTGAGGAGAACTGGAACCCCGACATGACCCTCGCCGAGTGGTGGGGCCGCCTGGCCGCCGACCGCTGGGCACACCCGGCCATGCCCGAGGAGGCCGGTGGCAGGGGCTACGGAAGATCGCTGTGCGCAGCGATATCGGCAGGCCTGGCCGAAGCCGGTGTGGTCGGCCCACCCATCGGCCTCGGCCCGATGTTGGCAGCACCCACCATTGCCGCTCACGGAACCCCTGAGCAGGTCCAACAGTTCGTACCCGAAATCCTCGACGGCTCAACCGCATGGTGTCAACTGTTCTCCGAACCCAATGCCGGCTCCGACCTGGCAGGCCTCCAGACAAAGGCGGTCCGCGACGGCGACGAGTGGACCATCACCGGCCAGAAGGTCTGGACCTCGGGTGGACACCTCGCCAAGTGGGGAATGCTGATCGCCAGAACCGACCTCGACGCCCCCAAGCATCAGGGCATCACCTACTTCGCCTTTGACATGGAACAGGACGGTGTAGAGGTCCGGCCGCTACGCGAGATGACTGGCGACGCCCTGTTCAACGAGGTCTTCATCGACGGGGCCAAGGTTCTCGACGCCAACGTCATCGGTGGGCTCGGCAACGGCTGGAGGGTCGCCAACACCACCCTCATGATCGAGCGGGCCAACCTGGGTGGCGGCGGTAAGCAGCCCGTGTCGCTGTCGGGAGGCCCACGCACCGGTCGCCTCGGTGACACTGTCGGCAAGTTGGCCAAGCGCACCGTGGGTGGCCCCGACGGCGAGGCCGGACGGGGAATGAGCATCAACAGGCTGATCGAACTGGCATGCGATGCGGGCCGGTCCGCTGACCCGGTGGTCAGACAGGAGATCGTGAAGTTGCACATTCTGGGCGAGGTCAACCGTTGGAACCTCCTGAGGGCAAAGGCCGGTGGCAGCCGTACCGGGGCCGAGGGAAACCTTGCCAAGTTGGCGATGAGCGAGCTGGTCCGACGGAGCCGCGACGTGGGGAACCTGGTGATCGGCGCAGACGGCATGTTGGCCGGTTCTGCCAGCGCCACGGGTGGAGGCGTCCAGGAGGTCACCCTGTTCAGCCCTGCGCCCGCCATCTATGGCGGAACCGACCAGGTGCAGCGCAACATCGTCGGCGAGAGGGTGCTCGGCCTCCCCAAGGAGCCGGGCCCTGCCAAGGAGACTCCCTTCAAGGATCTGCCGCAGAACTGACCTGTCCCCCCGGGGCTCAGCTTTCTAGCGGAGGCCTGTGTTCTCCAGGTGCTCGATGATCGCCTGGCGCACGGCACCTGGCTCTTCTTGCATCATCATGTGACCGGTGCCCGGCAGCTCAACCACGTCGGCTCTGTCCGGGAATGCCCCGACAAGTGGTTCAGCCGCCCTACGCGGTGTCATCTTGTCGCCGCTTCCGAGGACCAACGTGACCGGACACGAGACCAGCGCCGCCGTTTCAACACCACTTCCGTAGGCGGAACAGGCAGACAGGTCCGAACTGAGAACACCGGGTGCGCAACGTTCCAGCAGGGCCTGGGTTCCGCCCAGCATCCAGAGCCCCGGGGTCGGGTTCTCGCCGACGTGCTGACGGCTCCCGTGTGCCCATGAGGTGATGAGGCGGGCTGCCTTGACGTCGTCGGCATTGGCTGCGGCCTGGAGGTCGGGGTGGACGGGCATGGTCGCAGCCACCCCGAGGAGCACGATGGAGGCCACCGATGCCGGCTGGTGTGCCGCAGCCTCGAGGGCAACGAGGGAGCCCATGGAATGCCCGACCAGGTGGAGTGGCCCGCCCAACTCGGTGGCTAGGGCGGCGACCCATGCAGCCAGGTCTGGTATCGACCCGAGCGCGGGGCCTTCGGACTCTCCATGGCCGGGTAGGTCCACGGCGATGGCCCGGTAGCCGTGGTGGGCCAGGAAGCGGGTCTGTTGCGACCAGACCGACCTGTCCATTCCGGCACCGTGGAGGAGTACCACGAGTGGGTCGGTGGAGTCAGGCTCAACGGGGACGGCGCCCGTGGCGGCGTTGACGCTTCTACCGTCGACCAGCAGGCGCACCGCTCTACCTCAGCGTTGTGAGGCCCGCAGGGCCTGTGACAGGTCGGCGCAGATGTCGTCGGCATCCTCGAGGCCAACCGACAGCCTGATGAGGTTCTCTGAGATTCCGGCGGCTTCCAGGTCCTCGGTGCTCATCTGCTGGTGGGTTGTCGAGCCGGGGTGGATCACGAGCGTCTTGGCATCGCCCACGTTTGCAAGGTGCGAGGCCAGGCGAACAGCCTCGATGAACTTGCGGCCGGCATCGCGACCCCCTTGGACACCGAAGCTCAACATGGCGCCGGCGCCCTTCGGGTAGAGGCGTGCTGCCAACTCGTGGTCGGGGTGGCTCGGGTGTTCAGGGTGTTTGATCCACTCCACGGCATCGTTGGTATCGAGCATGTCGATCACCTTCCTGGTGTTCTCCACGTGGCGCGCCATCCGCAGTGGCAGGGTCTCGACCCCCTGGAGCAGGTAGAAGGCGTTGGCCGGGCTCATGCAGGCACCAAAATCTCGCAGGCCCTCGGCCCGGGCACGCATGGACATTGCCTGGGGGCCGAATTCCTCGGTAAAGGTGATGCCGTGGTAGCCGGCATAGGGCTCTGACAGCGTGGGGAACAGGCCTGATTCCGCCCAGTCGAAGCGGCCGCCGTCGATCACGACACCACCGATGGCGATGCCGTGTCCACCCAGGAACTTGGTGGCCGAGTGGACCACAATGTCGGCGCCGTGTTCGATTGGCTGCATCAGGTACGGGGTGGCGAACGTGGAATCGACCGCCAGGGGAAGGTCGTGCGCATGGGCCACGGCTGCCACGGCGGCAACATCGAGAACCTCGATGCCCGGGTTGCCGAGAGTCTCCGCGAAGAGCAGTCGAGTCTCGGGTCGGATCGCATCGGCAAATGCCTGTGGATCGCGGGGATCGACGAAGGTGGTGTTGATGCCAAACCGGGGCATGGTCAGGTTCAACATGTTGTGGCTGCCGCCGTAGATGTTGCGGCTCGCCACCACGTGGTGTCCGGCCTCGAGGATCGTCGCCACCGCCAGGTGTAGGGCAGCCTGGCCGCTTGCCGTGCAGACCGCTCCGACACCTCCCTCAAGGGCGGCGATGCGCTCCTCCAGGACGGCGACGGTCGGGTTGGAGATGCGCGAGTAGATGTGACCGCTGACCTCCAGGTTGAAGAGGCCAGCAGCGTGGTCCACCGAGTCGAACACGTACGAGGTGGTCTGATGGATCGGTACGGCACGCGATCCCGTCGTGGGGTCCGGCTGCTGGCCTGCGTGGAGGGCCCGTGTGTCGAAACGGGTGAAGTCTGGCTCAACCATGGTTTTAGGCTACGGGATCTCCGAGGTGTCGGCCCCGATCAGCAACCAACCAGCTTGGCCAACCGGTCGAGGCTGTCATCTGATCCGATGGCGACGATCATATCCCCGACGGCGAACGGGCGTTTGGCTAGGTCGTCGGTGTGGAACCGGGCAAGCTCATCCCGGACGGTGAGAACCACGGCCCCGGTGCTGCTGCGAACGGAAAGGTCATCAATGCTCTGACCCTCGAAGTTGCACCCTGCGGGGATCTTGAACTCGCGCAGCGTTGCCTCAAAGGTGCCGTCGTGGACGACCACGTCAACGAAGTCGGCGACATTGGGTTGGGTGGCGAGGCTGGCCATGCGGTAGCCGCCGATCTCATACGGGTTGACAACCCTGTTGGCGCCCACCTGGTGCAACTTGGTGATGCTCTCGGCCTCGTCGGCACGCGACACGATGAACAACTCGGGGTTCATCTCGCGGGCGCTGAGGGTCACGTAGAGGTTGTCGACGCTCGAGCCGAGGGCTGTAACGAGGGTTTCTGCCTGTTCGATGCCGGTCCGGCGGAGGACGTCGTCGCTTGTTGCATCACCCAGCACGAACATGCCTCCGTTGGCGACGAGGCGTAACTCTTCGGTATCGACCGTCACCACTGTTTGTCCGACCGACTGCACGAACGAGGTGATCGAACGGCCGACCCTCCCCATTCCGCACACGATCAGGTGTCCATTCAGGTCATCGATCTGGCGTCGCATGCGGTACCTCCGGTACTGGCCGGAAATCCGGCCCTCGACAATGCTCTCGATGACGATGCTCGCCCCGTAGAGCACCGAACCGGTGCCCACCAGGATGAGCACCGATGTGAATGCCTTCCACGTTGTCGTCGGTTCGCCGTTCGCGATCTCCCTGAAGCCGACTGTGCTTACCGTGACGATGGTCTGGTAGACGGCATCGACGGGGCTCAGGCCCAACAGGATGTAGCCGGTCGACCCGGCACCGATGACGGCGAGCAGCAGTCCGGCGGCGTTGGCCAGGCGGCTACGGGCCGGCCTGTTGGTTCGACGGAACATGTGCGAAGGGTGTCTACTGGGCCCTCAGCCCCTGTCGGCGGGGGAGTAGCGTCCGCGTTGGCCAGCACGGCCCACCCGCATCCCGATCGGAGACAGCCATGCGCATCGGATTCATCGGCCTCGGAAACGTAGGGGCCAAGTTGGCAGGCAGCCTGCTCAGGAACAGCTTCGACCTAGTGGTACACGATCTCGACAAGGGGGTTGCACAGCCACTTCTGGAGGGTGGAGCGACCTGGGCCAACTCGGCCAGGGAGATGGCGACGTCCTGCGAGGTGGTGGTCACGTGCCTTCCCTCACCGACGGCGTGCTCCCAGGTGCTTGAAGCCGATGACGGTCTGATAGCCGGCTTTGCCTCAGGGGGTGGGGAGGGGAAGGTGTGGCTCGAAATGAGCACCACTGACGAGGCCGAAGTGCGCCGCATGGCATCGCTGGTCCAAGCCACGGGCGCCATGTCGGTGGATTGCCCAGTCTCGGGGGGCTGCCATCGTGCCGCCACTGGCAACATAGCCATCTTCGCTGGCGGAGAACGTGCCGCATTCGAAACAGTCCTGCCGGTGCTCAGCGCCATGGGTAGCCAGATCCTCCACACCGGCCCCTTGGGTTCGGCATCGATCCTGAAGGTAGTGACCAACTACCTGGCCACGGCCAACCTGGTGTCGCTTTGCGAGGCACTGACCACGGCCTCGATGGCGGGCATGGATCTCTCCACAACCTATGAGGCCATCCGGATCTCGTCAGGCAACTCGTTCGTACACGAGACCGAAGGTCAGGTGATCTTGAACGGGAGTCGCGACATCAGTTTCACGATGGACCTTGTCGTCAAAGACGTAGGCCTGTTTGACGACTTGGCCCGCCGCTCGGAGGTGCCGCTCGAGCTGTCGCCACTACTTCTCAAGATCTTCAGGGACGGCCAGGAGCGTTACGGACCCAGGGAGTGGTCACCCAACATCATTCGGCGCTTGGAGGACGCCACAGGTGCAGACATCCGCGCCCCCGGTTTTCCAGCGGAGATGGTCGACAACGAGCCCGAAGAGTTGGGCAGCGAGGTCAGTCCAACCTGATGGTTTCCATTCCAGATTCCATGACAGCGGTCCAACTCGTGGGTACGGGAGGCCCCGAGATGCTTGTGGTCCGCCACGACGTGCCCGTTCCAGAACCTGCTGCAAACGAGGTCCTCATTCGAGTGAGGGCATGTGGGATGAACAACACCGATATCAACACCAGGGTCGGTTGGTATTCCAAGTCGGTAACCGGAGTAACCGACGGACAGGGCTTCAGTGGGGTAGGAGAGGATGGTGCCTGGGACGGTGAAGGTGTGGACTTCCCTCGAATCCAGGGTGCAGACCCATGTGGCGAGGTAGTCGCTGTCGGCGAGTCGGCTGATCCCTCCCTACTCGGCCAAAGGGTGCTGGTCGATGCCTGGGTTCGCGACAAGGCAGATCCCACAGACCGCGAGAAGGCCCACTACTTGGGGTCCGAGCGGGACGGAGGGTATGCACAGTTCTGTGCGGTGCCTGCCCGCAACGTCTACCCGATCGACTCGGCCCTGACCGACGTCGAGTTGGCCTCCTTTCCATGTTCGTGGTCGACCGCTGAACACATGCTCACCCGCGCACGCCTCACCAATGGCGAGACCGCAGTAGTGACCGGGGCATCTGGCGGGGTCGGCACAGCGCTGATCCAACTGGCAAAGCTGCGTGGAGCCCGGGTGGTGGCTGTTACGAGTACCGCCAAGTTCGACGACGTCGTCGAATGCGGTGCTGACATCGTGGTGGATAGGTCAACTAGGGACCTGTACGAGGCCGTGGTCGACGCTGCACGAGGCCCTGTAGACGTCCTAGCCGACGTGGTTGGTGGCCCTGGCTTTGCAGCGCTCCTTGGCTTGCTGAGACGCGGCGGGCGCTACACGACTGCTGGCGCCATAGCTGGCCCGATCGTCGAACTGGACCTTCGTACCCTCTACCTGAATGACCTCGAACTTCATGGTTGCACGGTCTATGAGCCTGAGGTGTTTGCCACTCTTGTCGGATATATCCAAAGGGGTGAGGTGTGTCCGGTGGTTGCCGGGACCTTTCCACTTGATGACATCCACTCCGCCCAGGAGGCATTTGTTGCCAAGAACCATACGGGCAACCTGGTGGTCACCATCTCCTGACGGTTTGTTCGAGTCAGTTGACTGGCGGTTCGTCGGCGTGGAGCGGCGCGTAGAACTCCAGGTTCGACTCAAGCAGGTCCCAGATGGTGGCGTCTGTGGGCTCCAACTCGCCCTCATGGACTCCGACCGGTTGGACACGGTCACCCCAGCGCATGACGACTGACCCCCAGGTGATACCACCCCCGAAGGCGGTCAGTACGACCATGTCGCCGGGCTCTAGTCGCCCCGCATCTGCAGCGTCGGCGATTGCGATAGGAATTGAGGCCGCCGCGGTGTTGCCCAAGTTTTCGATGTTCACAAACACCCGTCCTGGCTCTATCCCCAACTTGCGCGTCGCCGAATCGATGATGCGTGCGTTGGCCTGGTGCGGGATCACCAGGTCGACCTCGTCGGCATCGAGGCCAGCGCGCTCAAGGGCCCTAGTAGCTGATGCGGCGATCCCCTGGACGGCAATCTTGAACACTGCCTGGCCTTCGAAGTGGAGTCGAGTCTCCTCGGGTGGCTTGCCCCAGTAAGGATCACCCCTGGTGCCCATTGCGCGTACGACCATGGTGCCGCCCTTGCTGCCATCGGCACCCAGGTCCACGGACAACACACCAGCACCTGAGTCGGTGGCCTCGTAGACGACGGCACCGGCACCATCGCCGAACAGGATGCTCGTCGCCCGGTCGCGGTAGTCCATGGCTACATGAAGCTTCTCGACTCCGACCACTAGCACGCGTTCGGCAAAGCCCGATTCGATCATCCCGGTCACGTTGGCGGTGGAGTAGATGAAGCCGGAACAGGCGGCGTTCAAGTCGAAAGCGGCAGCCTCGGTAGCACCCAGGCGGTCCTGGAGCATGGTGGCCACGCTGGGGCAGAGCAACTCAGGGGTGCATGTGGCCACGATGATGAGGTCCAGGTCTGTGGCTTGAAGGCCGGCACACGCGAGGGCTCTTCGAGCAGCCAGTTCGGCCAAGTCGGTTCCCTCCACGTGGGAGATCCGACGACTCTGGATACCGGTGCGCTCGATGATCCACTGGTCGTTCGTATCGCAGAGTCTTTCCAAGTCGGCGTTGGTCAGGGTGGTGGGAGGAACACACTTTCCCCATCCGGTTACGACTGCTCGCTTTGCCACCAATCTCCCTTCGGCGTCGTCAGGTTTCAGTGTCGCACGCGGAGTCCCGCCATGCCATCGGGAAGCAATCTAGGTCGGGTACTTCACGGGGCACCGAATCCGCCACCACCGGGGGTAGAGATCTGCATCACATCGCCAGGCTTGACCTCACAGGAGGCTGTACCGCTGAGTGACTCGCTGCTTCCGTCTGAGCGGATGACCATGTTCACGCCTGTCTCACCCGGTTCGCCTCCAGCCATCCCGTACGGAGGGACCACGCGGTGGGAGGTGAGCAGGCTCACTGTGACCGAATCGTTGAAGCGCATACGTCTCACAGTGCCGTCACCGCCCCTGTGGGCACCAGCACCTCCCGATCCTCGTCGGATAGCGAAGCTTTCCAATGCGACGGGGTAGCGCCACTCCAGCACCTCGGGGTCGGTGAGCCGGGAGTTGGTCATGTGGGTGTGCACGGCGTCGCAGCCGTCCCGGCCGGCGGTGGCGCCGGCTCCGCCACAGATGGTCTCGTAGTACTGGTAGCGGTCGTTGCCCCAGATGAAGTTGTTCATCGTTCCCTGGGGAGCCGCCATCACGCCCAGCGCACCGAACAGGGTGTCGACGATCAACTGTGAGGTCTCCACGTTTCCGGCGATGACCGCCGCCGGGTACTCGGGGCTGATCATGGACGGTTCAGGGAGGATCAGCTCGAGGGGCTCCATGCATCCTGCGTTGAGGGGGATGTCGTCGTCGACCATGCACCGGAACACGTACAGGACCGCCGCCTGGCAGACGGCACGCGGGGCGTTGTAGTTGCCAGGATGGGTGTCGCTGGTTCCGGTGAAGTCGAGCGTTGCCGACCCTGCCTCCCGGTTGACGGTGATGGACACCGACACCTGGTGGCCGTCGTCGGTGCCGTAGGTGAAGGAGCAGTCGCTGAGCGTTCCGATGAGGCGCCGTACCGAGTCCTCGGCGTTGCGCTTCACGTGGGCCATGTAGGCGTGAACCACGGTGAGGCCGTAGTGGTCGACCACCCCCAGCAGCTCGATCGTGCCCTTTTCGCATGCGGCCACCTGGGCCTTCAGGTCGGCGACGTTCTGGTCGGGGCTGCGGGCCGGGTAGGGCCCCGTTGCCAGCAGATCCCGGAGGTCCTCTTCGAGGAAAATGCCACTTTCAACGATCTTCTCACCGTTCAACAGCACCCCCTCCTGTTCAACAGAGGTCGAGTCGGCAGGCGCCGAGCCGGGGGTCATTCCGCCCACATCGGCGTGGTGACCGCGGGAGGCTACGTAGAAGATGATGTCGTTACCCTCGAAGACGGGCTTGACCACGGTGATGTCGGGAAGGTGGGTGCCGCCGTTGTAGGGGGCGTTCAGGACGAACACGTCGCCCGGAGACATGCGGCTGGGTTGGCGATCGCCAGGCTCAGAGTTCTGGGCGATCACCGACTTGATCGTTTCGCTCATGGAACCCAGGTGGACGGGCATGTGGGGGGCGTTGGCGATGAGGTCTCCGCTGGGGTCGAAGATGGCGCAGGAGAAGTCAAGGCGTTCCTTTATGTTCACCGAGACAGCGGTGTTCTCGAGCACGAGGCCCATCTGCTCGGCGACGTTCATGAACAGGTTGTTGAAGATCTCCAACTGGACCGGGTCGGCCTGGTCGATCCCGAGTTGTACTTGGTCGGGGCGGGGGGCAACCCGCGAGATGAGGAGGTCACCTGTCTCCAGCACCACTGCCTGCCATCCAGGTTCGACGACCGTCGTGGAGTTGGCCTCGATGATCACCGCCGGCCCGTCGACGCTGGCTTCGATTCCGAGTGCCTCGCGGTCGATAAACGGGGTGTCGTGGGTGCCGTGGTCCATGACCGACTGGAACACACCGAGGGGAGTTGCCTCAGTCCCAGCAGTGGGGGCAGCGGTCGTTGCAACGGTGTCGGAGTGGCCGACCACTTCCACCTGTGTGGATTCCACGATCATGGCCTTGCCCGGTGAGGTGAAGCCGAACCGTGCATGGTGTGCAGCCTCGAAGGCTGCAACCACGTTTCCTACGTCTCCCAGCGGCACATGCAGTGCGGTGTCGCTGCCGTCGTAGCGCACGGCCACCCGCTCGAAGGACTCGACGTGATCGTCCCCAACGCCTTGTGCCAGGACCGTGGCCCGGCCCGTCTCCCGTAGGCGGTCGGCGGCCCGGCGAACGGTGTCGAGGGCCGCCTCGGTCAACTCCGCCTCCACCGATTCGTCGTTGACGGTGCGCACGTCGGCGAGGCCGATGCCCAGTGCCGAGAGAACGCCGGCGTGGGGGTGCACCAGTACCTTTTCGATCCCGAGACGGTCGGCCACGAGGCAGGCGTGCTGGCCTCCTGCTCCACCGAAGCAGACGAGCACGTAGTCGGTCACGTCATGGCCACGCTGGACCGAGATCTTCTTGATTGCGTTCGCCATGTTCTCGACGGCGATCGTGAGAAAGCCCTCTGCCAGGTCTTTGGCAGTTGCCGGCCTGCCGGTGGCGTCGGCGACCTCCTGCACCAACGCATTGAAGAGGCGCTGGAGCACCTCGACGTCGAGAGGTTGGTCTCCGCCCGGGCCGAACACCGCCGGGAAGAAGTCAGATCGCAGGCGACCCAGCATCACGTTGCAGTCCGTGATCGTCAGCGGACCACCGTTGCCGTAACAGGCCGGTCCCGGGTCGGCGCCGGCCGAGTCAGGACCTACCCGCATGCGCGCACCATCGAAGTGGACGATCGACCCGCCACCGGCCGCAACGGTGTGGATGAGCATCATCGGGGCCCGCACCCTCACGCCCGCCACCTCGGTCTCGTAGGTGCGTTCCAACTCACCGCCGTAGTGGGAGACGTCTGTCGAGGTGCCACCCATGTCGAAGCCGATGAGGCGGTCATAGCCGGCCTCCCGGGCCGTGGCGACCATCCCGACGACACCACCTGCCGGTCCAGATAACAGGGCGTCCTTGCCCTGGAAGTGCCTGGCATCGGTCAGCCCGCCGTTGGATTGCATGAACATGAGCAGGGGGGCGTCTTCTCCGGGGTTGCCGGCCGACAACTGCTCCTCCACCTGGTTCACGTAGCGCCGCAGTACCGGTGAGAGGTATGCGTCGACGACCGTCGTGTCCCCACGTGACACCAACTTCATGAGCGGGCTGACCAGGTGGCTCACCGAAACCTGTGTGAAGCCGACCTCCTCGGCCAGGGCGGCCAACTGCTTCTCGTGGTCGGTGTAGCGGTAGCCGTGGGTCAGGGCGATGGCTACAGAGGAGAGGCCCGATTCGTGGGCCCGGGTCAGGTCGGCCCGTGCCTGTTCAATGTCGAGAGGAGTCAGCAACTCGCCACGCGCACCTACCCGTTCGTCCACCTCGACGACGCCGCTGTAGAGCATCTCCGGGAGCACGATGTCGAGGGCAAACAACTCCGGACGAGCCTGGTAGCCGATGCGCAGGGCGTCGGCGAACCCCCGGGTCACCACCAGCAGGGTTGGTTCGCCCTGGCGTTCAAGGAGTGCGTTGGTGGCGACGGTCGTGCCCATCTTGACGCTGTCTATCAGCCGCGGTGGGAGCGGGTCATCGGCATCAAGGGAGAGCACGGTTCGGATGCCGGCAACCGCAGCATCTGAGTACTGGCGGGGGTTCTCGGAGAGCAACTTGAGGGTGGTGATTGAACCGTCCGGGCGGCGTGCCACGACGTCCGTGAATGTGCCTCCGCGGTCGATCCAGAACTGCCACCCGACGCCACTCTCGCTCATGGCGGGGGAGTCTGACACGCCGGCCGGCCGAACGAAACGACCTATTTCCCGGCACAGTCGATTGCAACGATTCCCAACTGTGGAGCGGCCTCCACTGCTGGTCAAAGCAATGGGCTGTGCTTTCATTTGGGGAGTGATCGGCTCAGAAGGGGTCGATTCTGGTAACCAAGGGGACGAGAGAATGCTCTTTCACGTAACACACCATCATGACGAATCCACTTGCCCGGCGCACGACGACGCTGTCATTGCCGAGACCTTCGGTGCCGTGCTCGGTACTCTCGAAGAGAATGTGAATGAGGTGATTGGTGCCTGGGTAGACCCGCCGGGGCACGACTTCTTCTTCGTGGTCGATGCCGATGACGTGGCGCAGATCTTTACAGGAATGTTCCCGATCGTCTCTGCTGGGAGTGCGAAAATCCAGCCGGTTGGCGACTACGTAGCCATGATGAAGATGCGAGAGCAGATGAACAAATGACCGACTGATTCCTGCCTCCATGGAGGCAGGGTGTTCAGCATTTCGGTGAGACCACAGATGTAGAGGTTCGGTCGTCAATTCCGCATGGTGGTGCTGGGGGGTCGGCGACGGCCACGATCGCGGTCCACAAGGTACGTGTGACTGGATCGAGGATGATGGGGGCGACTAAGGCCAACGCTGCTGACGGGAACAGCACCGTAGGCCATGTCGGATCTGGCAGGGAAAGCAGAAGCAGCCCGACTGCTGCCAGTAGGCAGATGAATCCACTCATAACCGAGTTGACTCCGATGGCGCCAATCCAGAACCCTTCCGAACGGGCGAAACGGAAATGGCATACCGGGCAAGTCGAACGCATCCTCAACCAGTGATGGAAGAGGCCCCTGGAGCCACACGCCGCACAGGCCAAGGTAAGGCCCCGCCAAAGGATCGTGGTTAGGCCGGCCCCATCCATCCCGGTAGCGGCGAGCCGTTCGGTTCGAGTGGTCGAGTTCCGGTCGCTGATGACTGGGATAATACGGTTGGTCCCTGGGAGTGGCACAAACTCTGGTGGAGCTGGGGGGAATCGATCACAGAAATCTGTCCGGGGTGTCCACCTGGACCCCTAATGCCCGTGGAATCAGGCCTGTGTGTCTGTCGGGTATGGCTGTGTCCGCGTGGTGGTCTGCATTCTGTGACACGGGTTGTGACAAGCGAGGGCCGACCAGGAGGGTCTAGCCCTCGAGGATCACTCCGGCGGCTTCGGAGGGTCCGCGCGCGCGTCGGCGCGAGTTCTCTAAACTCAACCCCCCCCGCCACCAGAACACGGAGAAAGTCCATGTCCTATTCCCCCGAACCCCGGAAACTATCTACCGAGGTTGAGGTACTGGACAGCGCCCGATGCTACGCCAACGCTTGCCGCCGGGCCGAGGTACTTCACCGGAAGCGAACGTTGGCCGTCGAGGCCGAACGTCTGGCCGACTGCGACTTCCACGACGCCTCCAATGAACAACTCACCGCCAATCTGAAAGCCGGTGATCGGGCGATGGGGTTCACCACAGTGGTCGATCAACCATCGGAAGTCCGTGGGGTGGACGACTACCCGACCGGAAAGGCGCATCTGGCCTATGAGTGCCACTTAGCGACTCGGAAACGCCTGGACGCGGAGTGCGATCAAGCGGACCGTGAGCTTGAAGAGGCCCACGGGGTGCTTCTGACTGCTGCGTCGAACTTGGTGGAGGATACGGATGGGTCCGAGGAGTACAACTCAGACGACGAGGGCTTCAACTTGCTGGCCGGAGGCGGAGTAGCCCAAGAGGTGGAATCGAATGCCAGCGGGACTGCCGACGTCAACGAGGTGGCCCCGGCAGCCTGACGAACGGCCTAGTCGATGATCACTCCGGCGGCGACCGGATCAAACCTGTCCGGCCAACACGTCTCCCGATCTGGAACAGCACCCGTGAGATCCACTCCCAGCAAATTGATCGTGAATCGGCGTTGGCGCCGCACCACACACAGGTGAAGTCGGCGGACTTGACGGTTTCGTAGGCCGCCCTGACGGCCTTGAACTTCTCCTCGCGCAGCTCCCGGTCCACGGCGTCGGCACCGGTCCGATCCGGGTGGAACTTGATCTGCAGCGCCCTAAGCGAGCTGTCGAGTAGTTCGTCGTCGATCAGGACGCCGACATCCACTTGGTCAGAGATCCCCAGGACCCTAAGGGGCGCCCAGCAATCCTGGATCGTCTGGATGTTCGAAGTAGCGCTCATACCAACCAGCAGTTCGTCAGTGGAGGCCGGCCCCTACTAGGGACTCGGAATCTCATCTGTCTAGCGCATCTGCAACTAGCCACCCAGACGGGGGTGAATCGAAAACACAGAAATCTCTCCGAGGTGTCCGTCTGGACCGCTACTGCCCGTGGATTCAGGCCTGTGTGTCTGTCATGTAACTCTGTGCCCATGTAGTTACATACATTCTGTGCAATGAGGTGTGCATCGGCGCCGGCCCGTTCTTCGGGTTGAGGGCCAATAGCAGCGAGTCATGACTGAGCGTCTAGCGCTTTGCCAGTCGGGGCCCTAACCGAGTAGGGGTGTCGCGTTGCTAATGGTTTGCCAATGGCATCCACCACCTTGGAGCGGCATCTAGCTGTAGGGAGCAGATTCAGCCGTTGCTAGATGTATTGGTCGGGCGCTGGCTACCGCAGGACGACGCCAGATGCCGGGTGGGTGAGGTGAGTTCAAGTCCCCCTCCGACACTCGTGTAACACCTCAGACCCTCAACTCCTCGTACCACCAGTCTTCCAGAAGTGGTTTGACCAGGATCTTGAAAGCCATAGCGGTCTGAGAGACTGTTGCCTATGAGATGGGGCGTCGGCCAGTCGACATGGTGACCGTCGAGGATGTCATGTCACGGCTAGCGGCAGCTGACTTCCGTACCACCGTTGAGTACACCGGGCCGTTAGAGCATCAATACCTCATGACCCACTTCAGGGAGGACTACTTGTCCTTGTGGCTTGACATGCGAGAGCTCGTCGCTACCACCGGGATCATCAGGCCGTTCTTCAAGAGCCATCGGGTGTGGAAGTACGTTGACCTACCCGACGGGTTCACCTACTGGGTCATGCCCGAATGGGTTGTTGACGGTTGGGAAGAACGTTTCGACCCGGATGCGACGTACGTCCTCAACCGACAGGAAACCGAGAAGCACTTTCAGACGGGAGCGCAATAAGACTTCGATACCCGCCGAACGGAGGTACCAGCCCGGTGTCAGGGGCGTCGGACCTTTACGCGACAATCGGTTCGTGATGAGCGAGAGCGGCGATCCAGCAGTGGACGAGAACGCTTCGCCCAACTCTGCCGGGGTCTGGTCAACGTTCCTGGTGGAGGGACCTGCCGGTCCAATCCACGTCAGGTCGATCGGCACAGGGCACGCCGTTGTGATGCTTCCGTCTCTCGGTCGCGGCGCATCCGACTTCGAGGACCTAGCGCAACGTCTTGCCGTCACGGGCTACCGGGCAGTTGCACCTGAGCCGAGGGGGATAGGTGGCAGCACCGGGGTGCTGGAGGGTGTGTCCATGGGCGACCTTGCCGATGATGCGGTTGCCGTGATCAAGGCCCTTGGCCTGGTTCCGGCCACGGTCGTGGGTCACGCCTTCGGCAACCGGTTGGCGAGGCTTGTGGCCACCCGGCAACCGGACCTCGTCTCCGGCCTTGTGCTTCTGGCCTGCGGTGGCCGCTTCAGGCCGGCACCTGAGCACATGGCCGCCCTCAGGCGTGTCTTCGACACGGGCACATCACCCGAGGAACACCTTGCTGCAGTGGGCATGGCCTTTTTCGCACCTGGGAATGATCCATCGGTGTGGACGGGTGGCTGGTTCCCGGCTGTGGCCCAACTCCAGGGAAGGGCGGTGGAGGCAGACGATCCCAGCGGTTGGTGGACGGCCGGCAGCGCCGACGTTCTGGTGGTGCAACCCGCAGACGATGTGGTGGCCCTGCCCGCCAATGCACACGACATCATCGAGCGCCTTGGTGGGCGTGCAACGCTGGTGAACGTTACAGATGCCGGCCATGCACTGCTTCCTGAACAGCCTGTCGTCGTGGCCGATGCTGTTCTGCGATGGCTGGACGAACGGCAACCTGGGTGATGATGGGGTCCATGACACAAAGGTTTGACGGGCACGTCGTGGTGGTCACAGGGTCAGCGACCGGTATCGGCGAGGCGACCGCGCTCAGGTTCGCCTCTGAGGGAGCCGCTGTGGCCTGTCTGGATATCAATGTCGAGGAGAATGAGGCCACTGCTGAGGCTGTGAAGACATTGGGCGTAGACGCCGTGGCGCTGGCCTGCGACATCCGATCGCGTAGCGATCAGGAGGCTGCCTTCGCAGTGGTCGTGGAGCGCTGGGGTCGCATTGACACGCTCGTGACAAGTGCCGGCGTCTATGTGGGCGGACCGTTGTCTGAGATTTCGGCTGAGCACTGGGATGACATCGTGGCGGTGAACCTGACGGGGGTGTTGATATCCAACAGCCTTGCTTCGTTGACCATGGCAGCGCAGGGTCGCGGGTCGATAGTCAACATCTCCTCGATGGCCGGCAAGACCAGTTGGCCGGAGTCAGCTGAGTACTCCGCAACAAAGAGCGGCGTTATCGGTATTACGAGGTCTGCGGCGATGGAACTGGGACCGTCGGGCGTGACCGTCAACGCCGTGTGTCCCGGCAACACCCTCACAGCCATGGTTAGAGACGTCGCCCATGAGGTCGGGGAGAGGCTCGGCATGACGGGGGCCGAGTGGCTGGAGATGCGTGCCGCCGACACTGCCGTCAAGCGCCTCGCCGATCCATCTGAGATAGCCGGCGTGATCGCCTTTCTGGCAAGCGACGACGCCCGTTACCTGACAGGCCAGGCCATAGAGGTCGATGGCGGCATCATCCTGAGTTGAAAAAGGGGCCACCCCTGCCTCAGCCACAATAGTCAACGCGGCAACTTTCGGACTGAACTAGAAGGGCATTACTCCACCCGAGTCGCCAGGCCCGTGCATTACAAACGAGTTCACCAGGCCCTGGCTGGAGGCTCGGAACACCTAGGTGGCGAGCACCGCTGAGTGGAACTCAAGCATGTCAGCGGTGAACAACGCCGGTTGGTCGCCAACGCTACCGATATGGGCGCCCAGGCGACCCAGACCGGAATCGGCCACGGCGAGGAACATGTCGAGGTCGACCGAGGCCGGGTCGGCAACCCCGGTGAACGGATCGACCATCGTCCCATCATCGTCTAGATAGACGGTGGAGGCACCGGGGGCCACGGTGGCCTCAGGGATCTCGTGTACCGGTTCGTGGCGGTCGAAACTGTGGGCCGCTCCGGCGACCACCCGGATTGAGGCGTTGCCCCCCATGAGACGGATGGCCTGGATCTGAGCCTGAGCCTGTTGGACGGAGACCCAGTCGTCCAGGTCGCCGACGATGGCCCGTATCCGGGTCGGGCCCACATCCGGGTAGGCGAACTGGTGGCCGCACCACGGGTAGACGCTGTAGGCCCCGGCCAGGGACAACCCCTCTCCCACGATGGGATTGGCGAAACGGCGCATGGACGCGGCCAATACCGCCGTACCACCCCTGCTGTGACCCTGGCCAGATATCCGTTCTGGGTCGACGGCCGGGTGCTGGGAGAGGGTACGGAGGGTGGCCAGGACGTCGAAGGCGCTTGAGGCCAAGGAATACTGCGTCTGGTCGGCCACCGTCGATTCGACTGCCCGAGCCCCGAACGGGTCGAGAACGAACGCCCCGTAGCCGGCGGCCACCAGGGTTTCTGCATGGCCCACGTGACTGTCGGCGACCCCCAGACTCCCCGGCACGACGAGCACCAGGGGCAGTGGCTCCTCCGAACTGGGTAGGAATAACTTTCCGTCCACTACCACCGGTTCACACCCCGCCGGGTCGGTTATGGCCTGGTGGTAGTTGAGTGGGTTGGCGCTGGTGATCTCGACGTTCTCGCCGACCACTCCGGCCAGGGTCAGCGCCTGGTCGCGGAACCTCTGCTGTTCCTCCATTTCCCAAAGCCTAAGGGGAGTTCTCGAGGGCGAACACTCCAAGACAGTGGTGGGGGTTCTTCCTACTAGGGGGACACCGCTTCCAGGCGCGCCGGGACATGCTTGTGCCAAGGGGTGCCGACGATCGGATCACACCAGTCGAGGGTGGTCAGTTCATTGGGGGCCACGCCGTAGATCTCGGGATCGCCCCCGGCCGGCGAATAGGCCAAACCGTGACCGTTCGGGAGGGATACGTGGCCTTCCTGCATGGTGTTGTTGATCTCGGCGACGGCGACCGCCACACCGCCAGGAGTGGTGATCCGCACTCGGCCTCCATCATCGACGCCAAGCGCCTCAGCATCGGCTGAACTCAATCGTAGGGCGCCCTGGGCGTCCTTCTTTCGCCAAGACGGGTCACGGATAATGGTGTTGGCGGTGAAGCTCCGTCGCTCGCCGGCTGAAAGTACATACGGGTAGTCATTGGAGGTGTAGCGCTCGGGCGCTTCGGGAAGGGCGCCAAGCAAGGCCAACATCTCGGGCAGGTCAAGATTGATGTGGCCATCGGGAGTGCCCAGCAAATCAAGGGCCTCGCTGTAGTCATGGCGAGTGAATACCACCCCGTCCTCACCGTCGATGATGGCCTGCCACAAAGCGTTGCCAAGTGCTGGACCGTCGCCCTCGTGGCCAGCTGCCCGCACTGCCTCAGGGTGCTGCATCGCAGTCATCTGAGCGAGGAACCATGTGGCTGCTGCACCTTCACTGCCGGCCGGAAGCGTCCTACCGAGAGTCTCATATAGCACTACCGCTCCCACACTGCTCAATTCCTGATGATGCTGCACGGCGGTGGTAAATGTCGTCGTGAAGGCATCAATTCCGCCAGCTGCTGCGGCTCTCAGGTCGTCAAGTACCCCTGCCTCCTCAGCGGCGTCAAGAGTTCCACTGGCCCGTACCAGCCGAGCGTGAATCTCGGGTTCCGCCAGCGTGCCTTCCAATGGTTCAAGAATGCCGGGCCGCATGTGGAAGTGGTTGTCGGGAAATCCGCTGGCAAAGAAGGTGGCCTCAGCCTTTTCGTACTGCGAGGCTGCCGGCAATACCCAGTTGGCCTGTTCGGCAGTTTCGGTCATAGCGACGTCTATGACGACGGTGCACTCACAGGCCCTCATGGCTCGCCGGAAAGTGTCGGAGTCAGCCAACGAGTGCACCGGGTTGGCACTCTCGATAAACATGGCGCGGGTTCGCTCAGGGTGGTCGGAGAGGATGCCTTCGGCGATTTCGTTGCAGGACACCAAACCCGAGATGATGCGCCCCCCGGTGACCGGATCGACGGGCTCATTGCCAGCTGCGGAATAGTTGAAGAGCCCAGCGATTGATGTGTGCGGGGTCAACCCACCGGGGTTTCCGATGTTTCCGGTCAACACACTCACCAATCGATGAAGGTATGACACCAGTGTCGAATGGGGGGCCATCTCTATGCCCAAGTCCTCGAGCATTGAGACGCTCGTGGCACTCGCCAGGAGCCGAGCGACCTCTCGGATTTGGCTCTCAGTGATACCGCACCGTTTCGCGAAATCAACAATCGGCACCTTTCCCAAGGCAGTGGTGGCGGCCTCAACGCCGACTACGTGATCTGTTAGCCATTTCTCAGAGGTCAGCCTCTCATCAACCAACACTGCACCGATGGCGGCAAGCAGGAAGGCGTCAGTGCCGGGGCGAACGGGTAACCAGTAGTCGGCCAGATCGGCGGTCTCGGTGCGGCGGGGGTCAATCACGATGAGTTGACGGTCAGGGTCTGCAGCGATCTCCTTGAGGACCCGGCGGGCTGCATCGAAGCCGTGAGAGTGCCACGGGTTCTTTCCTACGAACACAGCAACTTGTGCCTCCTCGATTTGGCCATGGGTGTGGGTTCCGAACATGAGGCCTTCGACATAGGCCTCCCCGGTTTTTTCTTGTGCAAGCGCGTTGGATCGCCGCTTCATGCCGAATGCCCGTTGGGTAGCGGTGGAGTGGGCTCCACCAAGGTGGTTGCCTTGCCCTCCTCCTCCGTAATAAAGGATGCGGTCGTCGCCGTACCGCTCGGTTACCGAACGCAGACCCTCGGCGACCCCAGCGATTGCCGTATCCCAGTCGACTTCTACGTAGGTGCCATCGTCGAGGCGCCGCATCGGAGATGTCAATCGACTGTGATTGTTCTGGTAGTGGTCGATACGCAGGGCCTTTTCGCATGTGTAGCCCGCTGAGGTGACGTGTGCTTTGTTGCCCCGCACTCGGGTGATCGCTCGCTCGTCGAGTTTGACCTCGATCCCACAGTTTGAGCTGCACAGCACACACGCGGTCTTGCGCCAATCCTCTGGCGGCTTGTTGATGATCGGTTCAGTCATGCTGGAGCTCCTTGAAACTCTTGAACAAGTTGATCACACAGGGGACATGGACAAATCATGAATGCAGAAACCAAGTAGATCTGGAAAAGGCCAACCTCCGACCGGTGTGGCCTCGACCAGACAGGACTGCTCAACAGTGGTCATGAGGCCATGAAGTCGACAAGCAGCGCAGCCAACACCGGCCCCTGATCTTCTTGAAGGAAGTGGTGCGCGCCCTCGATTGTCGTATGCGGTTGGCCTTGAGTCCCAGGAACTCTGGCCAAGAAGGGCGCATAGCTGCCATTGGTCACCGGATCAAGGTCGCTGAACGCGACCAAGAACGGCTTCTCAAACTGCTCGAGCACCTTCCATGCCGCCTTATTGGCGGACACTTCCGGGTCATCGGCGGTAACGGGCACCAACGATGGAAAGATCCGGGCTCCGGCCTTGTAGGAGTCATCTGGGAAGGGGGCGTCATAGGCAGCAATTACTTCAACTGGCAGGTCGGTGGCACACCCACCGTTGACAATCTTGCCTATTGGGAATGTTGGCGAGTCCTGGGAGAACTTCTGCCAGGCCATGAAGGCTTCCGTCCAGCCTTTCCCAGTTGGTAGAGCCGTGTTGGCGATAGCCACTCGTTCATATCTGTCGGGCTGGTCGGCCACGAGGCGTAGGCCGATGAGGCCACCCCAGTCCTGGCCAAACAATGTGATGTCAAGCAGATCAAGATGATCGAAGATAAGTGACGAGGTCCAGACAACGTGGCGGGCGTAGCTGTAGTCAGTCGTCTCCGTCGGTTTGTCACTTCGACCAAAGCCGACGAGATCAGGGACGATCACCCGGTGGCCGGCCGAAACCAGTGGTGGGATCATGTGGCGATAGAGGTAACTCCAAGTTGGCTCACCGTGAATCAACAACACAGTGGAGCCGTCAGATCGGCCTTCATCGAGGTAGTGGACCCTTAGCGTGTCACCGTCACCATCGGGTATTTCGGCGTAGTGCGGTTCAAACGGGTAGCCGGGCAGATCGACGAATCGATCATCAGGTGTTCGGACTGTCTCCATGTGTCTGCTTGACTCCAGCTGGGTATTGCTTGCTGATGGGCCGTCCCCACTCCGACCCGATGCCTTCTCCCTATTGCAACATATCGTTGGAGATATCCGCAGCGCTGCATCTCCGAAACTGCGAACACGTGCACACAAGAACTGCGAACACGCCGTGGCGTCGTGTTCGCAGTTGTTCCTGCTCCGTGCACCGACTGGGGTGTGATGTGACTCCTGGGGGAGGTTTCACCAGATAAGTGGGGGAGGCTCCACGGTCGCCAACCCCAGCCCTAGGTGTAGATGGCCAGAACCAGCAAGGTATGCCGACCTGTTTCGTTGACCTGCGCAAACGCCAGGAAACTGTCTGTGGCCTGCCATTCTGCTTGATCACTGGTTCGCGCTGGTTCGCGATGTCTCGCGGCCTGTACGCGGCCTGCAGAAGGGCCCTATTCGAAGATCACTCCAGAGATTCCGTGTGTGCCGGAGGGGGACTTGAACGCCCACGCCCAAGTTCAACGCGGCCATTTCCCAATCGTGTCATGGGGGTGTGGCACTTCGTTGGAGTCAGCCCACGACTCCTAACACATCACCACCTCGAGCCCTGTATTTCTCCGACTAGTCGGGGAGGTTGTACCCAACGTTGGCGACGCCAATGACGTCACCGGCTGTGTCTCGGGATTCGACCCTTACCTCGACCCAGTTCTTGCCGTCGCCGTGATAGTGCTTCTTCTTGACCACGCCTGTCGAGACGACCGTCTCTCCGACCCTGACGGGCTTGGTGAATGTTGCGTCGACGAAGCGAACGCTACCGCCGTTGGCGCTTACTGGGCCCCACGATCGCGTGACTACCGAGGCCAGGCTCGACATCGTCATCATCCCGTGGACCACGGTTTCGGGCATACCAAATACTTGGGCCCTGGCCGCCCACTCCTCGTTGGTGTGTACTGGGTTCATGTCGAGTGAGGCGACCGCGTAACGGTCGATGACCTGCTGCTCGCAGCAGAGTTCGACCGGTGGGAGCTCCGCTCCTGTGTCGATTTCACTGAAGCAGGGGGCGACCGGAGGGGCGGCCTTTGGGGCCCGGGAGGTCGAAGCAGTCATGGTCTTCTCCTTCTCAAGCGTTCACGAACTGGGCGATGAGGGCTTTGTTGGCCGGCAAGATGAGGGAGCAATCCCATGTGCCTTTGAGGACACCGTCTTGGTTGTGAAATTCCATGAACATTGTCAAGTAGTGCTTGTCCCGCTGAATGAACTTCTGTCTTGTCGTCACGGTGGTGGTGATGACCTCGCCCTCACGAAACGGCTCGTTGATTTCGATCAACTGGCCAGGATTGCGAGCGCCGGGTGTCCGCATCCAAGATCCGATTCCAGACGATCCCACCGAGTAGAAGCCGACCGTCGTAGCGAAGATCGGGTGCTGGAGCACCTCCCCGGTCGGGGAGTGCTCGAGGGCGTACTCCGGGTCTGTGTACAGAGGGTCTGTTTCGCCGCACGCCCGGTTGTAGGAGACGATGTCCTCGGCCACGACCGTAAAGGTGTGAGAGGCGGGCGCCCGTTCACCGACCGTTGCCTCCTCCCACGTTTCGTAGTGCTCCCAGCCGAGGTGGAAGTCCTTCTCGAAACTCTGCTGCTTGGTGGTCTCGATGTATTGATCCAGCCGTGTCGGTACTTGCATCCTTTGGCTTCCCTCTCCTGGCATAGGTGGGGGGACTTGAGCCCCAACACCGCAGGACGATAGCGATTGGATCAAACTGCCGACGACCGGTTCGAATTGCCTGCCGAGCACTCATCGTATTCAACCCGATTAGTGATGGAGCTTTCACAGCGTTCACGGCTTAGACGGCAGTGTGATGATCTTCAGGCCCAGACCTGCGCTTACGTAGCGTCGGAGGGGGGGATTTGAACGCTCCTATTCATCCGACCTTCTTATCGGTCATTCGTTACCCCGTGTAGCGGGCCGAGTAGAAAAACTGAGGTGCCTTTCCCAGGGAGACATCTCCCAGACGCCAGCCTGGATGTGGTCGAAACTGTCGGGCCAGATGGTGTACCCGTCAGAAACTGCGAAGGAAACGGTTGCAGTTTCTAACCGCTCCCTGCAATGCCTTAACTGTGATCAACATCGATGACTGGGGAGGCGGGGGTGCCGGCTACGCGGATCTCAAGGATCAGATCACCGGGTTCGACCGACGCAGCGTCGCCGACGACCACCCGTTCGACCACCCCGGCGATTGGCGCCGTGATGCGCGACTCCATCTTCATCGCCTCGATTGTGGCAACCAACTGACCGACCTCGACCACCGCCCCGACCTCGGTCTTCACGCTGACCAAGCCCCGGAAAGGTGCGGCCACATGGCCAGCGCGGTTCGAGTCGGCCTTCTCGGTTGCGGTCGTCGCGGTCGCAACCGACCGATCGATCGCATCGATTGGCCGGAACTGACCGTTCAGGCGAAACATGACGGACCGTATCCCGTCCTCGTCCGGCTCTCCTATGGCCTCGAGACCGACGAGCACTCGAACTCCCCGACCGAGGCCAATCGAAACATCCTCATCTTCTTCCGAGAGCCCGTACCAGAACAGGCGCGTCGGGAGCACCGTCAGATCGCCGTACCGCTCCAGCATCTCGTCTCGAGACGCCGCGGGTGCGGGAAAGAGCAGGTGGTTCAGGGTGAGACGGGCATCGTGGCCGTGTAACCCGGCAAGGTCGTCGGCGGTGAGCTCTTGGGTGGATGGCGGGGCAGGCCGGCCGCGGAGCGCAGCGGTGCGAAACGGCTCGGGAAACCCTGCTTCGGGAGTACCGAGCTCGCCCCGAAGGAACGCTACGACACTTTCGGGCAGATCGACACTCTCGGGGTCAGCGGTGAGTTTCTCGGGAGTAACTCCGCTGGCGACGAGATGGAGAGCCAGGTCGCCGACGACTTTGGAACTCGGGGTGACCTTGATCGGTCGGCCCAGGATCTTGTCGCACGCTTCGTACAGCTCCTCAACCTCCTCGAAACGATCGCCAAGCCCGAGAGCGATCGCCTGTTGACGAAGGTTGGAGAGCTGCCCACCAGGGATTTGATGTCGGTAGACGGTTCCCGTCGGGGCTCGGAGACCAGCCTCGAAGGGCGCATACAGGTTGCGTACCGCTTCCCAGTAGGGCTCGAGTTCACCGATTGCATCGAGGTCGAGGCCAGTCAGACGATCGCTGTGATCGGTGGCGGCAACGATGGCAGCGAGTGACGGTTGGCTGGTCATGCCGGAGAGGGGCGGTGCCGCGCCGTCGACAGCATCGACTCCACTCTCGATGGCTGCCAGGTAGGTGGCGAGTTGCCCACCCGCCGTGTCGTGGGTGTGGAGTCGCACAGGAGTATCGAACCTCTCTCGCAGAGCGCCGATGAGGGTCCGTGCTGCAGGGGCTCGCAGCAACCCAGCCATATCCTTCACACAGAGTATGTGTGCGCCCACCTCGACCAGCCCCTCGGCAATACGGAGGTAGTAGTCGAGGTCGTAAAGGGTCTCTCTCGGATCGGACAGATCACCCGAGTAGCAAACCGTGCCCTCCGCCACGGCTCCGGTCTCAAGCGTGGCCTCGATCGCCGGTCGCATCTGTTCAATGTCGTTGAGCGCATCGAAGATACGGAAGATGTCGATCCCCGCCAGGTGGGCCTCGGCGACGAATCGACGACAGACTACATCGGGGTACGGCGAGTACCCCACAGTGTTTCGGCCTCGCAAGAGCATCTGCAGGCAGATATTGGGGACAGCTTCACGAATCTGTGCCAGTCGGTCCCAGGGGTCCTCATGGAGGAAGCGTAGGGCGACGTCGTAGGTGGCACCCCCCCAGCATTCGAGGCTCAGAAGCGCCGGTAGCCGGTGGGCCAGATGTCGCGCTCCAGCGACAAGATCAATCGAGCGGACTCGTGTCGCGAGGATGGACTGATGGGCATCTCGTAGCGTGGTGTCGGTAACCCCGATATCAACTCGGTCTCGCAGCCAACGGCTGAACTTCACCGGTCCGAGCCGATCGAGATGCTGCTTGCTGCCGGCCAGTGGGTCGGCGTCGAGACGCTGCGGAAGCTTTAACGCTGGTTCGACAGATGACGGGGCCTGGCCGTACGGGCGATTGACCGTGATGTCAGCGAGATACCGAAGCAACCGCGTGGCCCGATCAGTACCCACCGACGCTGCTGTGAGATGGGGCCGCTGGTCGATGAACGCCGTGGTCACATTCCCTGAACGGAAGTCGGCATCGGCCAGAACGGCTTGGAGGAACGCGATGTTGGTGCCTACTCCCCGGACTCGGAACTCTGCCAGAGCGCGCTCGGACCGCCGGAGCGCAGTATCAAAGTCGGGACCGCGACAGGTGAGCTTGACGATGAGCGAATCGAAATAGGGCGAAACCTCCGCGCCCACATAGCCGATCCCGTCGTCGAGGCGGATGCCTGCTCCCCCCGGCGGGCGATATGCGATCAAGCGGCCAGTGTCAGGCCGGAAGTCATTGGCGGGATTCTCGGCGGTGATTCGACACTGAAGGGCAAAGCCCCGCGGCTCGATCAATTCTTGGGACAGGCCGAGATCGTCGAAGGTCTCACCGGCCGCGATTCGCAGCTGGGCTTCGACGAGGTCAACATCGGTGATCTCCTCTGTGACGGTGTGCTCCACCTGGATTCGAGGGTTCATCTCGATGAACACGTGGCGGCCGGAGGGGTCAACGAGGAACTCGACCGTCCCGGCGCTGTGATAGCCGATCGAGCGTGCGTAGGCGACTGCATCGGCGCACAGCACCGCTTTCACTGCTGCATCCAACCGAGGAGCCGGAGCGATCTCAACGACTTTCTGGAAGCGACGCTGCATCGAACAGTCGCGCTCATGGAGGTGAATCACCTCACCTTGGGCGTCCCCGAGAATCTGTACCTCGATGTGACGGACATCGCTCATCGCTGCCTCGAGAAACACCGTGGCATCGCCGAAAGCGCTCTCGCCCTCCCGCATCGCGGAAGCAACAGCTTCAGCAAGGTCATCTGTCCGATCCACACGCCGCAATCCGCGCCCTCCGCCCCCAGCCGCAGCCTTGACGAACAGCGGGAACCCGATTGCCTTGGCATGATCCAGTGCATCCGCTGGGCCGTCCAGCGCTGGCGACTGCTGCAGTACCGGGAGACCAGCTGCCTGCGCCGCCTCCCGCGCCCGCATCTTGTCCCCAGTGAGGGTCAACACGTCGGGAGTCGGGCCAACGAACGTGAGGCCAGCCTCAACACATCGCTCAGCAAGCTCCGGATTCTCCGACAAGAATCCATAGCCCGGGTAGACCGCGTCGGCACCGGAGTCACGACCGACGCGAATGAGTTCATCGATGTCGAGGTAGGCGCGTACTGGATGCCCGCGAACGCCGATCTCATACGCCTCGTTCGCCTTCATCCGATGGAGGCTGTTGCGGTCTTCGTAGGTGTGGATCGCGACGGTCGAGATGCCAAGTTGTGTCGCCGCCCGGAAGGCCCGTATGGCGATCTCTCCACGATTGGCAACAAGGAGCTTACGAATCATGCGCATCCGCCAGCGTCTTCGGCAACGACCGTAAAGGTGTGAGAGGCGGACGCCCGTTCACCGACCGTTGCCTCCTCCCACGTTTCGTAGTGTTCCCAGTCGAGGTGGAAGTCCTTCTCGAAACTCTGCTGTTTGGTGGTCTCGATGTATTGATCCTGCCGTGTCGGTACTTGCATCCTTTGGCTTCCCTCTCCTCGCGTAGCTGGGGGGACTTGATTCCCAACACCGCAGGACGATAGCGATTGAATCAAACTGCCAGCGACCGGGCCGAATCGCCTGCCGAGCACTCACCGTATTCGACACGATTGCCGAAGCAAAGAAGGTAGAGCCCCTGAACACGGCGGCACGAGCCCACTAGAGGCCACACAACCACCGAGAACCCGAAAAGGCAGCGCTGAAAGCGATGCCTTTTCGAAACTGCAAACACGCCATTTTACTGAGCCTAGGACTCCTGGCCGCCGCAGGGTGGGCCGTAGATCAGGGTGCTCGGCATCGAAACCTCTGGCAGACTTGGGAGATGGATGAAGCGATGGCCGAGAGCGTCAGGGCCTATGTTCGGGAGTCAGCCCCCCGTGGGAAGAGCGGTCTGCCGAAGCGTCTCCACTTGGACGGCCTGGCCATCCTCATCATCGATATGAACACCAAGGACTGTGAAATGGTCAGTGCCAACTATGCGGAAAAAGCCACTGTGATTAGGCTCAGAGGCACGACTGCCGCCACCGAGGGTGTCGAGAAGATGGCCGAGTTCTGGGAGGCCGCTGCCGCCATGTTGAAGGCGGCGGAGGTCACGACTCTCGGGGAACTCTTAGAGGACGACGAGGACTAGGCGCAGTCGAGCTGTCACACCCCAGTGGGATAATGGGGGTGAATCATCCAGAGGATCTGAGGGGTCTGGCCCTGTGACGGTCCGCCAACCGGCCGCTGTGCGGCATCGGTGGCAACGTCAGGATCGATGAGGAGGCAGTCATGGATAGGAAATGCCCCGTCCCGACGGGCCTCAATGTTTGTGCTGCGATCAAGATTGCTGCGGAACTTGGGCGAGGCTCATCTGTTGTGACCTTGGCTTGTGACAGTGACTTGAAGTACCTAGGCGGCGGTCTCTTTGATCGATTCGCTTAGGTCAGAGAGCGAGAGCCACTGGGAACTGGCCCACCCCCAGCTACCGTTGGAGCCAGTCTTTGAGCTCTTTGTGCTCGAAGATCATGTGTTCCTGGAGCGTCAGATCTTGGCCGATTGATGCATCCTTAGCCTTGTTGTACATGGAGAGAGCGATCGCTACGTCGATGTAGGCGAGACCCACGGCGTTGAAGTAGGTCATTTCATCGTCGGTTTCGCGGCCGGGCTTATCGCCGGCAACCACGTCGGGAAGGTCAGCGTAGATATCGTCGTCGGTGAGCTCGCCATCCTTATACATGCGGCTGATGGTCTGAGTGCGGTGCTTCACCGTTTCCCAGTCGTCGCACACAATCTTTGCGCACTGCTTGGCGACCGCATACTCGTCCTCCCATCCGCCGACATGGTTATAGAACGCACCTGGCCTCATCCAGGCCGCTTTCAGGAGGGGTGCCTGGGCACTCGTTGCGGTCACCAGAATGTCCGCGCCATCCATCGCCGCCTGACCGTTGTTGTTGGTCTGAACAAAGTCGATGTCGGGATAGAGAGCCTGCATTTCGACACTGAATTGTTCTTCTGCCTCGGTTGTTTTCGCAGACACCCGGCACTCGCTAATGGTCGGACGGGCCGCCTTGATGGCGGCCAGGCTCATTTTCGCTTGCTCTCCGGCACCGATGAGGCCGATGACTTTGGAGTCTTCGCGAGAAAGGTACTTGGCCGCTACCCCTCCCATGGCACCAACCCGCATGTTCGAGGCCAGCGTTCCTTCCATGAAGGCGATCGGAAAACCGGAGTCGATTTCGGAGAGAATGAAAACCGCTGAAAGGTTCTGCTTGGCGTGTCTGGTTGGGTTGGCGGGAAACACCGATACCCACTTCACCCCGCAAACCTTCTCAGACAGAAGTGTGGCCGGAAGGCAGTTGATTCGATCCTGGGTGTCATCTGAGAATATTTGAACGGTCTTTTCCGGAAACAGAATATTGTTTCCTCTGAAGGCGAGCATGGCCTTCTCTGCCGTGTCGATTGCCATCTTCATGTCGAAGCAACCTGCCCTCAACAAGTCTTCCTGGGACAGGAACGTAATGTCGATGCGCTTTTCGTTCATCTTTCGCTTTCCACGATCATGTGCAGAATGGGGGCGCTGTAACCGTTGCTAGTCTGAGAACAATTATCGCCACAGGTCTCTTGATCTAGCAGGGTAATAAGTCCCCATCTTAGTCCCGGAGGCCTCACGTTGACCCTAACCGTATTGGGCCAAACCGGTTCAGGATTGCCGGTGTGGGAGAATTGGACCCTTAACGACCGGGGCCCGCAAGTTAGAGAACATGTGGTACCCCCCCCGGGGGGGCTCGAACCCTGAACCTGCGGATTGCAGTTCTCAAATCATTGCCCCTAGGGCATTTCTCTGGACTGTCTTTGGCATGCATTCACATGCCATTTCGACACGAGCCCGCCAACCGCCGAAAACTCGAAACGGCAGCGCTAAGAGCGCTGTCGTTTCGAAACTGCGAACACGCGTTCGCAGTTCTGCCAGCGCCGTGTGGCGACTGGGGCCTGATGGGACTCTGACGGGAGGCTTCACCCGCTAAGTGGGGGAGCCTCCACAGCGTTCACGGCTTAGACGACGGTGCGATGATCTTCAGGCCCAGACCTGCGCTTTCGTAGTGTCGGAGGGGGACTTGAATGCCCCTAGTCGACAACCTCGGCCAGGAAGCGGTCGAGGTTGTCGTTTCGCTCCCCGGTCGAGAAGGCGAAGTCTGGAACCAGCACTTCGTCCACACCCACGGCTGCGTACTCGGCCACCACTTGACGGAGTTGTGCTGGGGTACCAACCAGGCCAGACCGGTAGCCCATCTGCTCCTTAAGTTCGGCAGCCTTCTCTTCGGTCTCGGTGAAGAAAAGCACTCCCACCGCGGACTTCTGAATCTCGGCAGGATCACGCCCCACATCCTCGCAATGCCGCTCCAGGACACTGATCTTGTGGTGTATTTCCTCAGGAGGTCCCCAACAATTCCACTCGGTAGCGAACCGGGCCACGGTTCGCAGCGTCCGCTTCTCGCCCCCACCTCCTATGAGAAGCGGTAACGGGCTTTGAAGAGGTTTGGGCTCCATAGGTGCCTCGTCTAGTTCGTAGTACTCGCCACGGAACGTGGTGCGATCTTGTGAGAACAACATGGTGAGAATCTCACAGGCCTCCTCGAACCGGTCTGAGCGCTCGGTCACCGAACCCAGCTCCAAGCCGTAGCGCCGGTGTTCGTTCTCCTGCCAACCAGCACCAATCCCGACCACAAGGCGTCCACCCGAAATGTGATCGACCGTGGCGGCCATGTTGGCCAGAACCGCCGGATGCCGGTAGGTGTTGCCCGAGACCATGGCGCCTAGTCGAAGCCGGGGTACGGCGACTGCAAGGGCGGCCAACATGGTCCACGCCTCCAGAATGGTGCCCATCTCGGGTGAGCCGTAGTCCTTTTCTGGCCCATAACCCTCTGGCGGGGGCATGAAATGGTCGGGCACCCAGATGCCGTCCCAACCAGTTGCCTCGGCGTGTTGGCAACCTTGGAGCAGTTCCGACCAGGTCTGGCCCGCATTTGCCCAATACGAGAATCGCATGCCTGTGAACGTAGCGGTAAGTTCCCTACACGTAGTGGCAAGTACGGGTCCGTGATTCAGATCGGTCGCCCTTGTTGCTTCTGAGGGCGATAAACGCCAGCATTGACTCGAGCCCACTAGAGACCACACAACGGCCGAAAACCCGAAACGGCAGCGCCAAGAGCGCTACCTCTCCAAAACTGCGAACATGTGTTCGCATTTCTGCCAGCGCCGTGTGGCGACTGGGGTCTGATGGGAGGCTTCACCCGATAAGTGGGGGAGCCTCCACAGCGTTCACGGCTTAGACGACGGTGTGATGATCTTCGGGCCCAGACCTGCGCTTTCGTAGTGTCGGAGGGGGGACTTGAACGCCCCTAGTCAACGCGATCATCCCAACAGACTCGTCACGATCATCCACCCCAACTACTGGGAATACCCTGCTGACCAAGCGACACCACGTGTCCACCGTCGAGGTTCATCACAAAGATCTCGTTGTTGCCGTCCCGGTCACTCTCAAAGGCGATCTTCATGCCGTTCGGCGACCACGCCGGATGCCAGTCCCCGTCGTCGTTGTCGGTGAGTTGGGTGACCCCGGTCCCATCAGCGTTCATCACAAGAACCTCGCTGTCGCCGTCCCGGTTGCCCATGAAGGCGATCTGTTTGCCGTTCGGCGACCACGCCGGATGCCAGTCCCAGTCGTAGTTGTCGGTGAGTTGGGTGACCCCGGTCCCATCAGCGTTCATCACAAAGATCTCTAAGTCGCCGTCCCGGTCGCTATGAAAGGCGATCTTCTTGCCGTTCGGTGACCACGCCGGCGACACGTCATAGTCGTAGTTGTCGGTGAGTTGGGTGACCCCGGTCCCATCAGCGTTCATCACAAAAACCTCGACGTCGTTGTCGCCGTCCCGCAAACTCTGAAAGGCGATCTGTTTTCCGTTCGGCGACCACACCGGAAACCCGTCCCGGCCGTCGTTGTCGGTGAGTTGGGTGACCCCGGTCCCATCAGCGTTCATCACAAAGATCTCTTCGTCGCCGTCCCGGTCGCTATGAAAGGCGATCTTCTTGCCGTTCGGCGACCACGCCGGAAACCGGTCCCGGCCGTCGTTGTCGGTGAGTTGGGTCACCCCGGTCCCATCAGCGTTCATCACAAAGATCTCGTCAGCGCCGTCCCGGTCGCTATGAAAGGCGATCTTGCTGTCCTCACTCCCACCGCCGCACCCGGCCAGCAGCACGCAAGCCAACAGCACCCCAACGAACCGTCTCATACCCCTCAGTATGTCACCTTCCCCTGAGGGGTACTAGGGCGACCACTGGAGCCTCTAGGTACGAACCTCAGATACGCGCAGCCGGAACGGCTACCGGTGGGGTTACACGAGTGTCGGAGGAGGGGGGACTTGAACGCCCCTAGTCATCACTGAATCACAACGCATGCTGCTCACCTGGCCCACCGATAGTGGATGTCTGGCTCTCCCTCTTCGTTGTCGCCGTTGGTTCCACCGACAGCCCGGAACCCATGACGTTCATAAAAGCGTTGTGCCCCTTGGTTGCTTTTGAATGTCCAGAGGTCAAGGGCCTCCGGGCGTTCGACTTTCGCTCGTTCTATAAATGCGGTGCCAAGTCCTTGATTGGTCCAATCGGGGTCGACATACAACTGTTCAATCCAATTCCCGTTCAGGACCAGCACACCGGAAACTGTTTCGTCGACTTCAGCCACCCATACCTCTGCAACCGGCATGACGGTTCCCACAAAGTGCGCCCTTACCTCCTCGTCGAGATGCACAAGAGGGGGAATCGCCGGCACCGACGCATGGCGCGAGCGCAAGAGAACTTCTGTGGCAGGCCCATAGTCGCCATTTTCGGCCCTCCGAACCCTGGACGCACCGTCAACAGCCATTCACGAAGGTCTACAACACGCGCCGAACACGCGCGGCCTGTGGTGTCGGAGGGGGACTTGAACGCCCCCAGTCAACGCCATCACGGCCCCAGGTCAGTCGAAAGTTCCTTTGCCCAACCTGTTCTACCAGATCGCGATGTCACCCTGTGGCTGCCTACGCGAAGGTCACACCGGCGGCTGCCGGATCGAAACCCTTCGGCCACCGGGTGTCTTTGTCTGCTTTCGAAAATGTGAATTGCATTCGATTCTTGGGGCGGGAGATCCTCGCTGCCGTGCCCAATCGAGGATCTCCCCCCATGAGAAGTTTCGCAGGACCGCGCCGGTCAGGTCCGCCCTGCCGAGGTTCGCCCTGCCAGGGGTTCGCTTTTCTGGGGGCCGCTCACGAATCGATGAGGACTCCTGGGTTCAAGATGGCGTTTGGGTCAAGTAGTCGTTTGACGGAGCGGATCGACTCTGCGAACAAGTCGGGTCGCTGCGCATCGTAGGCACTAGGGCGGTGCATCCGGCCTACGGCGTGGTGGTGCGTACACGTGCCACCAGCTGCCACAACCACCTCGTTGGCGGCATCCTTTACGGCCTGCCACATTGCAATCTCACTACCCTGTCTGCCCATCCCCGACCACGTGTAGTAGGGGGCTGGGCCGTCCGTGTAAACATGTGTGAAACGACACGACAAAGAGTGGTGGTCGCCAAAGGTGTCTGCCAATACCTCGCCCACCCGTTGACGCACGGTGGCATCAAACTCTGGCCACCGATCCCAGGTGATAGCGGTCTCGAAGGTGTCAGCGACCACGCCCAATGAGGTCTCGACTCCGTTGCCGACACCGATAAATGCATCTCGCCACGCACCCACAGCCCCTCCTCGGCCAGTCGGCTTCCCTGTTCCGTCGTCGACGATGACGTCGTCATCGAGAACGTGCCCACCAGAGTCGCGGGCTATCTCGACCGCTTGGGCGATGTTGTGAGCCTGTGTCAGGTCGGCACTCTCGAAGGACACAATCACAAACGATCGATCGCCGTCCATCCCCGCAGCTCGGGCGGCCTCATCAGGATCCAGGATTCGAAGATTGGCAGGCCAGAGCTTAGATTGGACGATGCGGCGAACTGCCTCGTAACCGGCCTCCCAAGAGGAGAAGGTGATGCCGGCAGTCGCCCTGAACGTGGGACGCACCTGCACACGCATCCAAGCCTCGGTGATGATTCCGTAGATGCCTTCCGAACCGATGACCATACGGTCGGGACTGGGACCTGCCCCCGAACCAGGTAGTCGGCGAGACTCCCACCAGCCCGACGGGGTAATCATGCGAGTGGATTCAACGAAGTCATCTATGTGGGTCTGGTTGGTGGCGTAGTGGCCACCAGAGCGAGTGGCTATCCACCCGCCAAGGGTTGAAAACCGGAATGACTGTGGGAAATGACGCAGCGTGTATCCGTGTGGTCGCAGTTGATCCTCCAGGTGGGGGCCAAATACACCAGCTTGTATACGGGCCGCCCGCGATACCTCGTCAATCTCAAGGACCTGGTCGAGGCGGTCAAGAGAGACGATCACCGTAGGTCCAAGGTCTTCAGGCGGTGCTAGACCCCAGACCACCGATGACCCACCACCGTAGGGAACGACCACGTAGCTGTGCTCGTTGCACCAATCGAGGGTTGTGACAACCTCGTCCTCATTTCGCGGGTGCGCCACCACATCCGGCGGGTTGGGAAAGTCCAAGTTGAATGCCCGAATCCGTTCGGTGAAGTGAGCCCCGTAGGCGTGGCTAGCCCGCTCATAGGTACTAGTTGAGCACCATTCGGCAAGAGCATCTGGCGGCAGGATCCGGGGAGGTCGCAGGTCAGCATCTTCGGCACGAGGTATGGGCCCAGCTGTGATCGCCGTGCCGTACTGCTCTGAAAGCTTCTGGGCCAGTACCTTCCGCTCACCGTCGGTGGGTTCTTCTGACTCCATGCACCAAGCCCAAAAGGATCGACGATCGTTGCTAGTCATGGCTAGATCGTAGGAAAACCCCCGTGGAACTGCCACAGTGACCCCAAATCAACGGACTTCGATGACCTTGGTACGGGGCCCACCAGGACACCTAATAGCGTTTCCCCGAGGTTCGGGACGAGACCTAAATCTGTGCAGATTCGTTGAGCCGATTGATCGTCGGTCGAACGATCATCGTGTAGATATCACCAATCGCCTGTTTGCAATGAACCTTCTGCGCTTGGAGGCGATCCGGGTCAGAATCGAAGGCCAGAAATGCTGCTTTGCTAGGGAAAAGGTTGAATCTGACCTGGTTCCATCGCCGTTGATCACCGAGGGGTGTTCGCAGTTCTCGTTACCCCGTGTGACCACAGGGGTCCGATGGGACTCGTAGGGGAGGCTTCACCTGTTAAGTGGGGGAGGCTCCACAACTACTCCGAGTTGCGGTGCTGTGCCCGGCGACGGTCGATGCCCAGGGGGGATTGTGGAGGCGAATGGGAACTCCACCTCTGAGAGTTGAACGGCGCAGTTGTCAGCACTGGTAGGCACCTAGGGGCTCCGATGTCGCTCCCACCCCACCTCAGGGAGGGGTGGGAGCGAGGACTTTGGTCCCGTGTGTTTGTCAGGGGGGTGTGTCAGGTTTGTTGGGTGAGGCTTCGTGTAGTTGTTTAGGCCCTCGCCGACTGGGGCTACCTGCCGGGTCAATAGTGCCTGGCAAATGTCGCCTTCCTCCTCTTCCTCAGACAGCCTCAAGTTGACGATGGGGGGTCGGATGGGGCCTTGGAAAGGCCGCCTAGCCGAATCCTTCAGGCCCCCAGTGCAACAACAGGCCAGACGGTGCATTCAAGAAACACCACCTGACCTGCACATTGTTTGTCGGGCTGCCGAGATTTGAACTCGGGACCTTCGGTCCCCCAGATCACAGAAAGGTGATCTTCGAACAGTGTCTCGGCACGAAGTCGATCCCAAGCAACTCGCTACACGGAGGACCGGCCCCAAAGGACCGGCCCTGCGGGGACCTCAACGACCCTTGCGCTGCGCCTCTATACGGTCCGTTAACCAGTCTTGAGCTCATTCGCCGATCTCGAATCTGGTCAGAGCCCGGGTACCACCGGCACAGGCTGTGGCGAGGACGACCATGGTGCCGACGATCGCGGTGGTGACGCCGAGGTGGGGGTCGTAGAAGACGCCCTTGTCGTTGATGGAGATGACGGCGTCACTCCAGCCATGGGCGTATTCACGGATGGAGACCCAACGCAGGGAGTCGAAAATACGGGTGGCGAACGTCTCCCAAACGAAGACGTAAATGAGGCCGAAAATGAGGGCTCGGCTGGTGACGGCGCTGAGGGCGACGAAGGCGGCACAGTACAGGACAGACGCGACTAGGGCACCGAGTCCGAGCCCGAGCATGAGGCCGTCAGCGGTAGGGCTCTCGTGGATGATCCAGGTGGTGGCCATGGTGGTCGGCACGACAAATAGGGCTGCAGCCACCGAGGCGACTCCGATCTTGATGGCGATGATGCGCCATCGTTCGATCGGTTTGGTGAGCAGGAAGACGGCGGTGCCATCCTCTATCTCGGCACCCAGTGAGGCGGTCCCGAATACAAGGGCCACCAAGGGAAGCAACAGGGTAAAGATCATCACGCTGACCAAGCCGAGTGCGAACTCCCCGGTGGCCTCCCCTGAGCCCGCTTCGTCGGAGAACCGGTAGATCACTGCAATCAGGATCGGAAGCGCGAGCAACAATCCGATCACCAGGGTGCGGCGCCTTCCTAGAAGTTGGCGTGCGGTGAGGGAGATCAGGACGTTGTTCATCGGGCCACCAGGTAGGCGAAGACGCTCTCGAGGGAATCATCTGCGGGTTGGAGCTCTTGGAGCGCGACGCCACTTGATCGGATGAGGGGTGCGATGGATTCGGTGAAGGCACCGAAGTCGGTCGTCTGGACTTCCATGACGTCGCTGTCAAACGAAACAAGGGTGACATAGGGCCGATCAACCAGTGCGGCGGCAAGGGCGCGATTGTTACTGGACCTGATAGTGAAGGCATGGGGCCGACTGGTCATGAGGCGACGAATCTGACGGAAGTTGCCGGCGGCGCCCAGGCGGCCACCGATGACGACTATGACGTCTTCGGCGAGGTCTTCAACATCTTCGAGGATGTGGGAAGAGAAGACGATGGTTCGGCCAGAGTCCCCTAGTTCCTTGAGCATCGTGTTCATCTGGAGTCGCTGACGGGGATCAGTACCGTTGAACGGTTCGTCGAGGATCAGGATGTCGGGGTCGTGGACGAGAGCGGCGGCGATCTTGGCTCGTTGACGCATGCCCTTCGAGTAACCGCGCATCTTGCGATGCATGGCGTCGCCGAGCTCAACCATGTCGATCGCTGTCTGGGCTGCAACTTCAGGTTGGGGAAGCTGGTGGAGTCGGGCGCTAGCCAGGGCGTACTCCCAGGCCGAAAGGAACGGGTAGGTGACCTCACGTTCCGGGACGAGACCGATGTGGCCGTACATGGCGGCGTTCTTCCAGGATGACTCGCCATTGACCAGGACCTGGCCTGCGGAAGGCTCGAGAAGGCCCGCCATCATGTGCAGCAGTGTCGACTTGCCGGCGCCGTTGGGGCCGAGCAGGCCCGTGATCCCGGGCTCAAGTTCGAAGGAAATGTCGTTGACGGCCACCAGGTCTCCGTACCAACGAGATGCCGATCGTACCGAGATCGCTGCATGCGGTGCCGGCGATGGAGGAGCAGCAGCGGAGTTCACAGCGTGACCTTGCGATAGCGGCGGATGGCAAAGAACAGCGCGACGGCGGTCTGAGCGACCAACGCCGCAATCCACGTCCAGCCAGGAAGGTCGGCGTAGGCGACTTGATCGGCCATTTCGCCCATCCGATCCGCACGCGCTGGGACAGCGTCAAAGATGACATATGTGGCGGCGTTCATTGCATAGCCCGGAGTGGCGAGCATGGCGACTGCAGCCCATCCGGGACCCAGAACTGTCACTAGAAAGGCAGTGAAGACGACCGAGAACCACAGTGCGGCAAGCACGCTGGTGAGCGCGAATGCCCGTCGAGTCGTGAACATCGCGATGGCCAAACCGATTACCGCGAGTTGCAAGCTCGCAAGCGTCGAACTTGCTCCAATGCGCCATACGTCCGAAATGTTGTCACCTAACCATTCGGTGCCGTCGGTGGCACCGAGCCAATTGCCTACGAATACAAGGAGTTGCGGAAGCAGCGTGAGCGACATCAGGGCCGTTGCCAAGGCGGCGATCTTGGCGAGCAGGTAGTCGTCGCGTTCGATGGGGCGTGAGAAGTAGAGAGGAAGGGTGTTGTTCTTGCGATCGTTGCCAACCAGATCTGACGCCATGGCGGCTACGAACAACACGATGACGATCTGGATGAGCTCGAAGTAGTCGTGGTGTTCGACAAACTCGAAGCCCTCTCCAGCGACCGCACCGAAGGCCACTGTGAAGATGGCAGGCAGGAGGGCAACGAGGGCGAGACCGAACGCGAGGACCTTGGGCAAAGTGCCGCGTCCGAGTCCAAATGTGTTGCGCAGGCTCAACACATAGAGGGAACGAATCGCGTAGCGGCGCCCCAGACGGGGTCCGTCGTAGTTGCGGTAGCCCAGGTCGTAGACCACGCCTCGCGACTGAGGTGCCTCGTCGAGGTTCGCCATCAGACCGCCTCCCCGTTGCCGCTTGCCGAGGGATCATCGTTGCGGAACATGTCGCGGAGCGTGTGACGTTGCCGAGCAACGCGCACCAGGGGCAGGCCCAGATCGACCACCGAGTCGACCACCAGCCGCATGAGCGCAGCCTCATCCGTGGCGCTCCCATCCGGCATCTCAACTTCGATGATTCGCCCGTCAACCCGGGCATTCACGTCATGAGCGATCATTCGGCTGACAAGAAGTTCCGGATCTCGATCGACCTCCACGGCCAGAACATTGCCCAATCCGGTGAACTGAGTCACCGCTCCGACGCGATCCAACTTGCCTTCCTCAATGAGAACCAGAGAGTCACACACACTCTCGATTTCTCCGAGTAGATGCGACGACATGATCACCGAAATGCCAAAGTCCGTGCCGGTGCGCTCGATCAGGCCCAACATGTCGTCCCGCCCATCCGGGTCGAGACCATTGGTCGGCTCGTCGAGAAACAACAGTTTTGGATCGTGCACCAAAGCCTGGGCCAACTTCACCCGCTGCTTCATGCCAGTGGAGTAGCCACCGATGTGGCGATAGCGCTCCTCGAACAGGCCGACGTGGCGCAGCGTCTCCGCCGCCCGTTCCCGTGCCACAGTCACCGGGAGGCCGCTCATGCGAGCCATGTGGATGACGAACTGGGTGGCGGACAGATCGGTGGGCAGGCAGTCGTGTTCGGGCAGGTAGCCGACCCGCTCACGAATGCGCAGCCCCTCGGCCTGTGTGTCAAAACCGAGTACCTCTGCGGTTCCGCTCGTCGGCTCGACCAAACCCAGGAGGATCTTCATCAAGGTGCTCTTGCCGGCACCGTTTGGTCCCACCAAGCCCCCCACGCCATGCGGAACTTCGAGTGTTATCCCACGCAACGCCGCCACTTCCGGGTACTGCTTGGTGAGCGACGACAACCGAACCAACGGCTGTGCTCCTGCATTCACTCACCTACCTCCTTGCGAAGCCCCGTCAGTTCGAACACGGTCACGGCGGGCACCCTAACGTCCGACGCTCGACGGCTCAGGTCGGATCAGGGCCCCGAGCCGGTGGAGGGACTCAGCCCCAGCAGGCCTTCGACTGGACCCAGTGGTACCTGCCGCCGGAGGTCTCGTAGAGGAGATAGGCGGCCACCTGCACCTGGGCGACCGGGTCGGCGATCGAGGCACCGGCGATGCCCGCCGCCTCGGTCCTTTCCTCCCAGAACTTGGGAAGGTGCTGGAACCAGCCGGCGGCACGACTCGACCGGTTGACGGCGAAGCTGAACACATCGTCGGGCTGGGCGCTGGACTCGCAGAACGCCACCTCTTCGGCCCAGGCGTGGTCCTCGGGCTTGAGGTAGGTCTCGATCAACTCGCGCAGCGTGGGGGGTCCCGTGTCCGTGTCGGCCTCGACGGGATCCTCCACCCGGGGATGTGCGATGAACTCCATCCTGGGAAGCGTCGTCGTGGTCCGAGAAAGCGTCGTGGTGGGTGCCGCGGTCGTGGTGGCGGGCACGACCGTCGTCGTGGTGGGTGCCGCGGTCGTGGTGGCGGGCACGACCGTCGTCGTGGTGGGCGCTGCGAACTCACCGGAAACCGGGGCGCCCAGGTCCGTCGACCGGCAACCGGTCGCGAGGACCAGCACGGCAGTCAGCGCGGCTACTGGGCGAAGAAGGGTCATCAGGGGCATGAGGTTCATTCGGTTGACATCGGTGGCTGCACACTGCAGCGATCTGTCACGACCGTCTCGTGAACGTCTCCATGATCCTACCCATGTACACGCCCGGCTCGAATCTTTCCCACGAAGTGGTGGTGAATGCCGTCACAGTCGCTGTGTTCTCGGCGAGACTCCGCCCGATCCGCATCGTTGGCGACGGCCGTCTCTGTCTGCAAGGATGCTTCCTCCGGACATCCAGGGGAGGCGAAGGTGCACAGGGGCGGAGCGTGGGGCCCGACACGGCATGTGCTGGTCGTATGCGCCCTTGTGGCTGCCGCTTGTGGCGGGGGTGGAGGCGACCTGGCCCGACACTCCACGATCGAAGTCATGGACGAGGAGGAGGCCGCCAAATTCCTCGAGGAACTCTGGGTTGAGACCGAGTCCAACGCCGAGACCGACGACGGCGGGCGTTCCCTCGGATTCGAGATCGAGCAGCACGGCTGGTCGTTCGTCAACTACGCCGCCGACACCGGACAGCAGTTCAGCACCGCCGACGCAATCGCCCTGTTCGGCGCTGAGGCCGTCTGTGGCTCGGCCGAAGGATCCTGCACACCGACCCCGGCCGCCACGGAATGGATCAACATGGTTGCCCAGGCCATGTCCGGCGGTGTCTGCGAGGGCATGACCGTCGCACTCCTCGACCGCTTCCTGGTCCGCACGGAACCCCTTGCCTTCGACATACGCAGGGACCGTGTGGTCGAGCGTTCCCTTTCCCGCCTCTTCGCCACCCAGTTCCTCGGCGATGTCATCGATGCCACGGCCCAGTGGCGGGAACAGCCGATCAAGGCGATCGTCGCCGAGTTGGGCCGCTCCCTGTCCGATCCACGCAACGAGCAGTACACGATCGGCATCTACTCGTCGCATGGAGGGCACAGCGTCCTCCCCTACCGACTCGAGTGGGTCGACCAGACCAACGTCCGGGTCTACATCTACGACCCCAACTGGCCGGGGGAGCTGCGCTGGATCGACATGGACGTCAAGGAGGGCACCTGGGTCTTCGCCTTTGCTGCGACCAACCCCGACGAGGCCGCCGACGCCTGGGCCGGTGGGCAGGGCACCATCGACCTGACCCCCATCAGCTCCCGCGCTGCGCCGTTCCCCGAGCCGTTCAGCGGTGCAGGCTCCGGCACGGGCGGGCTCCTTCTCGCCATCACCAGCCCCGACCGGAACTGGACGATCACGCAAGCCGACGGCACCTCATTGCAGGGCAGCGAGGCCGTACCAGGCGAAGGCGGCGTCGTCGCCTCCATCCGTGGATCGTTCGGTGTCTCGACGTCCATTATCCGGGTCGACGCTTCCGAAATCGACATCGAAACGGATTCCGAGGCGTTCGTTGCCGTTCAGACAGAGACGGGCGTCGCGTCCGTCGAGATGGACGCGGCCGGTTCGGTCGGCTTCGAGATCTCGGAGGAGACCCAGGACCTGGCACTTGATGTCGCCACCGGTACGGATGCCACCGTTTCGATCGCCACAGCGACAGAGCACATTGTCGTCGAAAAGGCGGCCGACCTCCAGATCGAGGTGGCCGTCACGAAGGAATCGACGCAACTCGACTACGTGGACGAGGCGGGCAGCATCACCCAGCAGGTTGAGGTGGAACGCGGCACCGAGCAGCAGGACGTGCAGATCGACACAAGCTTCGAGGTCGCCTTCAGCGCGCCGATCGAACTTCCCGAACAGATTCGTGCGGAGGAGCTCGAGCTCGAGACCGAGACCAAGGACCTGTTCCTCGACGACTTCGTCCAGGTGGTGGTCAGTGACGAAGGCGACTCGTTCTACGACGTGCTCGACAGGGTCGACGCCAATGAACTCGAGACCTGGGAGTTCAAGGCACAGGTGGTCGACCTCGGGTTCGAGAACTTCGACCCGAACCGCGACCGGACCACCGAACAGACCATTGCCGCCGACTTCTTCGGGGGGAACCCGGTCGACCAGTTCGTCGACCCGAACGGTGGCTGCTCGAGGGTCGTGTATGCCAACGGCACCCGCGGCCAGCTCTGCCCTGACGGCAGCGGCGAATGGGTCGACGGCCGCGGCGGTGTCCAGAGATGGGGTCCCGGCCGGACGCCGGATCCGGCCGACCTCTTCTCGGGCATGACTTCGCCCGACGAGGGCTTCGGAATGGGTGGACCGGGCGAGCAGTTCCCGGAC
>CAJXKL010000019.1 GCA_913055915.1 uncultured Candidatus Nemicrothrix sp.
ATGTTTAACTGCGATGTAGCAGAACGAACTAGTCCGTTGCCATTTGCTTCAATTACAATATCATAAAGGCCCGCAGGAGCTTCTGAATCTACTTTTACATTTACCTTAAAAATTAGATCCTCTTCACTTGAAAGCATGGCACCTTTACTTTCAACAACCACATCAACGCCTTCAGGTACATCATTAACTTTTACATCTATCTTGGACTCAAAATCCCTTATGGAAGTGAGAGTTAAATCATATGAAAGGGAATTTCCTCGATAAACAGAGTTAACGTTGGGCACCATAGAGATAATGTAATCTGGCTCGGCCGCAAAAGCTATGTATCCTATAGATATGTTCAACCCTATAAAAATAACAATAACTGCCAAAATTACAGCGTTTTTAGCATGTGAGGCCGGTGGTTGCAATCAACGAGTGCCGCCTCTGCTTGAGCAGCTCCGCCGCACCGAGCTTAGTGGCAATCCCAGTCACCTCTGGTAGCGGTCATATCCTCGCTGAGGTCCCATAACTTGGCGGCAGCAGCCATGTCCTTAGCTCTCTTCGATGGTTCCTTCGGTTTGCAGTCGTACAGATACTCACCAGTTACGCCTTCCGCCTCCTCCGAGACGGCCGCCCAGACCACCGTCTCTGCTCCCTTGGTGTCTTGACGCTGGACGGGACGCGTGAGAACCATCATGGCGCTAGCAAGGAGGCCATTGTTGTGGCTGAAACCGGTATTAACAAAACCGGGATGGACGGCGTTGGCGGTGACTTTAGAGCCTTTAAGGCAGTGTGCCAATTGCCGGGTGAAAAGGACGTTGGCCAGTTTCGACTGACTGTAAGAACGCCATCCCCACAAAGGCTGGTGTTTGGAGAACTGCAAGTCATCCCAATACATCCTGCCTGTTTGGTGGGCATCCGAGGCGGTGTTGACAACCCTTGCGACGGATCTCCCAACCAACAGGTCTTGAAGTAGGGTGGTGAGCAGGAAGTAGGCGTTGTGATTGAGTGCCCAGGTCCTCTCGAAACCCTCACTTGTAATCTCCCGCTGCGAAAAGATGGCTCCGGCGTTGTTTATGAGTACATCAAGCCGCCTATGTTTGGTACGGACCCGGTCAGCGAGATTCCGCACCTCAGACTGCAACATCAGATTACAGATCTCTCCATGTATTGACCCCGCTCCTGGCACCGCATGCAGTTCAGCCACAAGTTTAGCAGTGCGCTCATCACTCCGTCCGACAACGATGAGAGTGGCCCCGGTGGTGGCGATTTCCTGCGCCGCTCTCCTCCCTATTCCGCGAGTGGCTCCTGTAAGGAGAACCACCTCACCTTCCATGCTCCGTTTTGTGAATGCCGTCATTGGGTTACTCCTCTCAATAAGTGACTTCTGGGCATCTGTTCAATATACGATACGTTAGCTGGAATGTTAATCCCCCTACCCCTGCCGCGACGTGACCGGCGGCGAGAGACGCCTGACCCGCTTCAATATGCAGCGGATTATTCCATTTCAACGGGCCAGCCCCGTGTGCGAGTGGGGTTGGCAATCGCACGGATTCTCGCCTCGAAACTTGGCCTTGCGCAAACTGGAAAGATATAGTACCATTACCCCCTGAGTTAGGAGCAGGCAGACGACCGATTTGTTGGTAGGACCTCAGAAGGACACCCCAGCAACACCTAAGCTCACAGAGTAAGAGTATCAATCTCAAAAAGGAGAATCCATTCTCATGGCCGAACGTGAAAACGGCACTGTCAAGTGGTTCAATGGATCCAAAGGTTTTGGATTCATCGAACGCCAATCCGGCGACGATTGTTTCGTGCACTACAGCGCCATCAATGCCGATGGCTACAGGGATCTCGCTGAAGGACAACATGTTGAGTTTGAAGTTGAACCTTCCGACAGAGGCCCTAAAGCCATCAATGTCTCGGTAGTCTAGAGTCTGTCAGTATATCCGTCGAAGTCAGTCGTCTGTCAGGGGCACACGTAACACCAACCACGGATACACAAACACGATGCGGCGGCAACTTCTCGCGAGGTTCGCCGCCGCTTTTTGATTCGCGCCGGCGCGCCGAGAGGCGGGTATTGGTAAGTTCCCCCCGCCTCTCCTCTTTTCACCACCCCCGGCCCCCCGGGCCGAGACACCTCCCCCCGGGGCCCGCCTCTACCGGTACCTGTCAACAAATACCTGCCCGACCACGCCACCACCGTTCACAGACACGACCGGCAACTGGGCATCAACTGACATCGCCTGCGTCTACGGGCTCGGCATCGACACCGGAACCACAGCCACCACGTTCTCGCCAGGTGACACCCTCACCCGAGCCGACATGGCAACCATCCTGGCCCGCACAATCAGAACCCTCCTCTGACGGGCCGACCTTCCCGTTCATACCGCCTCTGAAGGGACACAGTTAGGTAATCTGATATGGGCGCCAGAGACGACGACCGGCCGTGACCCTCCTGAGCGGCGCCCCTGGACCTGACTCGGCGCCCTGTCCTGACTATCATCGGGGGTGCCGGGACAGATGGCCAAGGGCCCATTCCGGCTTTGATGGCGCCCTCTGGGGGGCGTACCACAGAACTCGGAACCGTGGTTCCCGGTTCACCGGCCAAATCGATTCAGCGCATCGAGGGCTACCGTTCGGCAGCCAGCCTTCCAGAACCATCCATGGTTCAAGGCGGGATGCCGAACTGGCTCTTGCAGAGTTGAGGGTCGAACACAGCCACTGTTTGACCCCGTTGTCTCACACCACCCTTGATGTTCTTATCGATCAGTTTCTTTCCGCCCCGACCAGAAGCGGAAGCCCACGGGGGCCAGGTAATGGAGAGTCTGCGGGTCTTGTTTTGTGGCGGTATCGCAATACAGCTTGCATCTTCATGCTGTAGGGCGACCCGTACCCGCCGCTGATCTTCACCGGATACGCGGTGGCTGTCATATGCGACGCTCCAGACCCTCCCAATGTGGCTCCCTGAGGGGGCCTTTGCGGATCTTTCCGCTTTCTGTGCGGGGTAGGGCATCAGTGAAGTCCACCGATCGGGGCGCCTTGTAACCTGCTAGGTGTTCTCGACAGAAGCGGATCAGTTCGCCCACTAGCGCTTGGTCGGGTGTCACACCAGGTTGGACCACTACCACGGCCTTTAATTCTTCTCCGTACTCCTCGTTGGGGATCCCGATGACCGCCACATCAGCCACCGACGGGTGCCCGGCAAGGACACCTTCGATCTCGGCAGGGTAAATGTTGACTCCGCCAGAGATGACCATGTCGATTTTTCGATCGCTCAACCACAGGTAGCCTTCTTCGTCAAGAAATCCCACATCCCCTGAGGTAAATACCCCAGGTTCCAGATGAGCTTCAGCTGTCTTCTCTGGTGCATTGTGGTACTCAAAGGATCCGCTGGTGGCATTCCGGAAATAGAGGTTTCCCTCCTCGCCGACACCGAGGCGACGACCGTCGTCATCGACGACAATGACTTCAACATCGGGTTGGGGACGACCGACACTCCCTCCCCGTCCCAGCCACTCATTGGAGTCTATGTAGGAAATGATGCCCCCTTCAGTGGCTCCGTAGTACTCGATTACCTTCGGACCCCACCAGTCGATCATTCCCCGTTTAACTGTTGGAGGGCAGGGTGCAGCTCCGTGGATCACCACTTCCATTGAGCCTCCGTCATAGTTGTTCCGAATCTCGTCAGGCAGGTCCAGAAGTCGTTTGAACTGGGTAGGAACCAAGTGGATGTTGGTGGCTTGATGTTGATCGATCATCTCTAGGAGGCCCGCCGGGTCGAACTTGTGCTGCATGACCACAGAGGAACCTTCCACCATTGGCAACCACGAAAATGCCCACTGGCCCGAGTGGTAGATAGGACCGCACAGTGCAGTGGTGCCCGGAACAGGGACTACTTGGTTGAACCCGGCACTCACCAACTGCATGACTTCAGGCGGCAATGCCTCCGCCGATGTGATCAACGCCCCCTTGACGCCCTTTGGTCGGCCGGTGGTGCCTGACGTGTAGAACATCGGACCACCTAAGACCTGGTTGTCAGGTTCGGCTGGCGACTGGGCGGAAAGAAATTCCTCAAGGTTCTCAAAGTGATCGGTTGCCCCTCCTCCGGCCAACAAGGCAAGTCTCACTCCAGCGCAACGCTGATCTTCCAAGGCAGCCGCCACCTCTTCGGCATAGCGATGACCTGCCACTACGCAAACCACCTCTGCATCCTCGACCACGTAAGCGATTTCGTCGGCCACCCAGTGCCAGTTGACTGGCACAAAGATCAATCCGGCGTGGCTGCAGGCAAACGACGCCTCGTACCACTCGCGACGGTTGCCGGCGATGATGGCGACGGTTTGGCCAGCGGTCAAACCGACTTCTCTGAACCCGTTGACAAGGCGGTTGACCCTTTCGTCAAACTCAGCCCAGGTGCGTGTTCCCTCGTCATCAACCAAGGCCACATCAGTGCCGCGGTCGGCTGCTATGTCTCTACTTAGGATGGCCATGATTTCCCTTAGGTCGCCACTGTGGGTCTCAACGGTAGCCCCCCCCTTTGGGACCCCTTCACCGTCGGGCGTGGGCTGGCTGGCTCACTCACTTGAGCACCCGCCAGATCTGATGTATGCCTCTCATTTGAAGTATTTGAGGGGCTTAGGGGCGCTCTACGAGGGAGGCGACTGGCAGTTCTGCTGATCGGCCCGTAGCGTTGAGGCCGTGGAGGTCAACGGATACGAGATCAAACCAGGGGCGTACCTTAAAGGGGCGTACCTTAAAGGGGCGTACCTATTCAAGGCGAACCTCACTAGGGCGAACCTCGAAGGGGCGAACCTCGAAGGGGCGAACCTCGAAGGGGCGAACCTCACTGGGGCGTACCTCACCGGGGCGAACCTCGAAGGGGCGCGCCTCGAAGGGGTTTGCCTCTTCAGGGCGAACCTCACCGGGGCCAACCTCACATTTGTGAGCCTCACTAGGGCGACCCTCACTAGGGCGAATCTCACCAGGGTGAACCTCACCGGGGCGAATCTCACCTGGGTGGATCTCACCAGGGTGAACCTCACTAGGGCGAACCTCGAAGGGGCGTACCTCACCGGGGCGAACCTCGAAGGGGCGCGCCTCGAAGGGGCGAATCTCGAAGGGGCGAACCTCGCCGAGGCAAGTCTCTCCGAGGCGTTTGCAGATTCACAGACGACCTGGCCGGAGGGGTTTGGTCCGCTTTTCGCCAGGGTGGAATTCGACTAGGCCTTTCTGGCAGTTCTGCTGGTCGGCCCGTACTGTGCTTGTTGTGGAGGTCAACGGCTACACGATCGAACCAGGAGCGAATCTCAGAGGGGCAAATCTCGAAGGCGCAAACCTTGCCGGTGCGAACCTTGCCGGTGCGAACCTGAACGGAGCAAACCTCAACAGGGCATTTCTTGAAGGCCTGATACTCGAAGGGGCGAACCTGAAAGACGCGAGCCTCAAAGGTGCGACCCTTCAAGGGGCGAGCCTCAAGGGTGCGAATCTCAGAGGGGCAAATCTCGAAGGGGCAAATCTCGAAGGGGCGAACCTTGTCGATGCGGACCTTAACGGGGCAAACCTTTTCTTGGCAGAGTCTGTTTCGGCGAATCTGAACGGAGCAAACCTCTGTTTGGCGGTATTTGGCTATGGGCTCCTTAAATGGGCACAGTTTGAGAGAGCGCAACTCCGAGGAACGAAGTTCTTCTGCGCGGACCTCGAAGGGGCGAACCTCAAAGGAGCGGACCTCTTTGGTGCGAACCTTGCCGGTGCGAACCTTGCCGGTGCGAACCTTGCCGGTGCGAACCTCAGCAAGGTAGAAGTCGATAAGGAAACAGAATGGCCGTTGGGTTTCGACCCGGAAGCCGCCGGAGCGATCATCGACTAGGCCCTCCTGGTTGGCCCATCGCGTTGCACACTTCATTGCACAGAATGCACAACACCACACGGGCACAGACTCACCCGACAGACACACAAGCCTGATTCCACGGGCACTAAGGGTCTAGATGGGCACCTCGGACAGATTTCTGTGTCCTGGGGGACCGAAGGTTGGAGGTTCGAATCCTCCCGGGGGCACCACCGGCTGGTGTTCTGAGCAACTTCACCTATTCCGGCTTGGCTGTTTCTGACACCGTGCGGGCATGATGCCCGGTCCGGACAGTACCGAGGGGGTGGACATGACACGAACGGTCACCCGGCTGCAGGGTTCCCTGATGGTTCTGGTCTCGGGTGTCATGTTCAGCTTCGGCGCACTCACCTTCAGGGCCCTCGGCGAGGCCGATGCATGGCAGTACCTGTTCTACCGGGGCCTCTCAGCGGGCATCGTGGCCGCCCTGATGATCGTCATGGTCGGCCGCAACCCCCTCCGGTCCGTCGCTGAAGCCGGAGTCAGACAGATCCTGGCCGGACTGGTGCTCGGGGCCATGTTCACCCTCTTCATCGTTGCCCTCAGCCGGGTCACCGCAGCCTTCATCCTGCTGCTCCAGGTGACAAGCCCATTCTTCGCAGCCCTGTTTGGGCGGATCTTCCTGCGCGAGTCAGTGGGCCGCGACACGGTCATAGCCATGCTGGTCGCCGCGGTAGGGGTTGGCATCATGGTCGGGGCAGGTTTCGGAACTGGCGACGCGCTCGGAATTCTCCTGGCACTGCTGCTTCCGATGTTCCTCGGTGGCTACACGGTCCTGATCCGCAGCTCGCCGAACCGCGACCCCAGAGTTCCGACGATCGTGGGTGGCCTTGCGGTGGCGATCGCGGCCGGTGCCGTGTCGCTGGCTGGCCCCGGAGTCGTCCTTCCTGTCAGGGACGTGGCCCTGGGCTTCATCGGCGGTGGGTTGATCGTCGGTGTAGCGACGCCGATCTTCAACTACGCACACCGGTTCGTGCCACCTGCCGACACGGCTCTGCTCCTGATCAGCGAGATCGTCTTGGCACCACTGTGGTTGTGGATCTGGCCCGGTGAGGTTCCCACTACGAGCACCCTGGTGGGTGGGGGAGTGGCCCTCGCAGCGGTCATCTGGTTGACGGTTAGGACCGCCAGCCCAAGAGGTTCTCTCAGGTTGCGGCGGGCTGTCGGCCTGCACGCCGGAGCAATCCCGGTCGACCCGGGCTCTGGGGACGGGTAGTAGGGACCCACCAGTGGTACTCCGGCACACTCGGTCGCAAGACCTACCCTTGGGCCATGTCACGGCCAGACGATCGGGTCCTCTCGGCCGGTCCGGGTTGCAGAGTTCCCGCATCAGAGGTCACCTGGCGCTTCGGCCCCTCGGGCGGGCCGGGCGGCCAGCACGCCAACAGGGTCAACTCCCGTGTCGAGGCCGAACTCGATCTCGCCTCAGCACGCGGAATCGACGACGAGGTCAGAACGCTCCTTGTCGAGAAGTTGGGCTCGACAATCCGTGTCGTCGTTGACGCCAGCAGGTCACAGACCCGCAACAGGCACCGCGCCCTCGACATGTTCGAGATGCGGATGCAGGAGGCACGCGAGACCCCGCCTGAGCGGCGACCAACACGACCCGGCAGGGGAGCCGTGGAGCGAAGGCTGCAAGCCAAGCGTCAGCGGGGTCAGCGCAAGTCTGAACGAAGGGGCGGCTGGGGCGACGAGTGAGGGCCGGCCTCAGCCGAGGCGACCGGCCAGCAGCACCATGAGTTCGGCGCCCAGTTTCTGGGCCTCGGCCTCGGTGACCCCGTAGAGGTCGGCCACGCGCCTCAGGACGGTGCGCTCCCTCTCCGTCCACGAAGATGTGACCGCCACGGTTCCCGACACGTCAGGCGTTCGCAGCGACGGCCTGGACACGTCAGAGGCTCGTCGATCCAGGCGGCTGAAGAAGTCAAGCGTGCGCACCCCGAAGCGCTGCATCCAGTCGGGTGACCTGCCGAGACGGTCGGCGGCTGCGACGAGGGCCTCGTGTTCGGCTTCGGTGTAGCCTGAGGAGACCTCGGCCCAACTGGCGTAGTCGGGGTCCACACACCCGACACCCGTGCCGGTACCGGTCATGGCCGGATCCACGAAGGGCTTTCGGAAACCAGATCCCGGATCGTCGGTGGTCAGGTAGCGGTCGATGCCCCTGGCCAGGGCGGCGGCCTCGGCGGCCTTGACCTCGGGGTCGGCCATCAGCCTGGCCTCGGGCGAGTGGGACATGTAGAGGGCCTCGGTTATCACCGAGGTCACCTCAGGTGCCAAGCGCAACACCCCGTAGGCGTCCTCACCCGACACCTTCAGACGCGATGACGCCCCCTGGTGGACGGTGTCGACCCATGCGACCTCGTAGGCAGAGAAGGTCTCCTGGAGTTCCTCATAGAGGATTCCTGCGAGGCGCCTGGAATCGGGGCTGTTCACCTGGTGGAACGTCTCGGTGCCGGGGTCGTTCGATGGCCGTACAGCGCCACCGTTGTGGTGAATCGAGATGAAGACCCGCGGCGCTAGGGCTCTGGCAATAGCCGTGCGCTGGCGGATCGGCATGTGCAGGTCGGTCCGCCGGGTAAGCGTCACCGAGTATTCGAGCTCGGCCAGTGCCTGTTCGGTGAGCAGCGCCACCTCGAGGTTCAGGTCCCGTTCGTAGAGCCGGTTGGCACCAACCGAGCCTGTCTCGGGGCCACCATGGCCGGGGTCGATGACAATGTCGACCGTGTCGAGCCTGGTGCCGGCCATCAGGCGGATCTGGTTGGCACACGGCGTGCTCACAATCGGCGCAACCGGATGTTCCTCTACGACGGGAAAGGCGATGCCGTCCAACATGACGACCCCCAGGGGCACAATGTCCTGGCCCGCAGCGCCGGCGCCATCGTCCGCAGAGGCACCGACCGTCGTGAGAGTCAGGACCAACATGGCTGCCAGTGGGAAGGGCCAGCAGCGTCGCCACATCAACGGGATCACGGCGTGACCGTAGAACAGGGACAGGCACCGCGTAACGATCCCCGAAAGGTGTCGGGGATCGGCGCCTGAAAGCGTTCCAGCAGGACTACTACGGCAGGGCCGGCAGCCCTAGAATTGCTCCTCTTCGGTGGACCCGGTGATGGCCAGGGTCGACGCTGAACCACCCGAGATGACGGTCGCCACCTGGTCGAAGTAGCCGGCACCCACCTCACGCTGGTGGCGGGTGGCGGTGTAGCCGTCGCCCTCCATGGAGAACTCGTTCTGTTGCAGTTCCACATAGGCGCTCATGTCGTTCTTCGAGTAGCCACGCGCCAGGTCGAAGGCCGATGCGTTCAGGGCGTGCCAACCGGCCAGGGTGATGAACTGGAACTTGTAGCCCATGGCACCGAGCTCCTTCTGGAACGTGGCGATGGTGGCGTCGTCGAGAGCACCCTTCCAGTTGAACGACGGCGAGCAGTTGTAGGCCAGCATCTTGCCCGGATGCTCGGCGTGGATGGCATCGGCGAACTCCCGGGCCTGATCCAGGTCGGGGGTTCCCGTCTCACACCAGATGAGGTCGCAGTAGGGGGCGTAGGCGAGGCCCCTCACAATCGGTGTGGCCATTCCTGGTTCGGTGTCAAAGAACCCCTCGGCTGTGCGGCCGCCGGTCAGGAACGGACGGTCGCGTTCGTCGACATCGCTCGTTATGAGCGTCGCCGTCAGGGCGTCGGTGCGTGCAATCAGGATCGAAGGAACACCCAGCACGTCTGCAGCCAGGCGGGCCGCGGTGAGCGTACGAACGTGTTGCTGGGTCGGGATCAGGACCTTGCCACCCATGTGGCCGCACTTCTTCTCAGACGCCAATTGGTCCTCGAAGTGCACGCCCGCAGCCCCGGCACGCAGCATGCGCTTCATCAACTCGTAGACGTTCAGGGCGCCGCCGAAGCCGGCCTCGCCGTCTGCCACGATCGGAACTAGCCAGTCACGCAGGACCTCACCGTCGTTTTCGTACCACTCGATCTGGTCGGCACGCCTGAGGGCGTTGTTGAGGCGTTCGACGAGGGCGGGCACCGAGTTGACCGGGTAGAGGCTCTGGTCCGGGTACACGTGGCCGGCGGTGTTGGCGTCACCGGCAACCTGCCAGCCGGAAAGGTAGAGGGCGGGAAGGCCACCCTTGACGTACTGGATGGCCTGGCCGCCGCTCATGGCCCCAAGTGCGTGCACGTAGTCCATGTCGTGCAGTTGCCCCCACAACTGCTCTGAACCGTGGCGGGCCAGCGAACACGCTGGAAGGTAGGAGCCGCGGAGGCGCACCACGTCGGCTGCGCTGTAGTCGCGGGCCGTGCCCGCCCAGCGGGAGTTCTCGGCCCAGTCCTTCTCCAGGTCCTCGACCTGCTCCTGGAAGCTGTTACGCATCTGGTGCTCTCTTTCCTTTGGTCTGGTGCCCGGCCGGATGGCGGATCCTCAGTTGTTGTTCTTGTGGGAGATGGGTCGTTCTTGTCGGGGCTGGTCAGGGATGAACTGTGCGTGTCCCCTCAGTTGAGGAGCTGGTATGCGGGCAGGGTGAGGAACTCGATGAAATTGTCGGCAAGGACCACCAGTTCGAACACCTCGCGAGCCGAATCGAAGGGGAGGTCGGTGAAGGCCTCGGGCCCGAGGTCCTCGGCAATCACGGCGATCTGGGTGTCGATGACACCTCTCACGAGATCAGGTGTGATGGTGCGCCCATCCTCGAGTTCGGAGCCGTGTCGGATCCACTGCCAGACCTGGGCTCTGCTGATCTCGGCGGTGGCGGCGTCCTCCATGAGGTTGTTGATGGCGGCCGCACCGGCCCCTGCCAGCCATGAGGCCAGGTACCGGAGTCCCACATAGACGTTTGTGTCGAGGCCGCCGGCTGTGACGGCACCACCGGTTTGATCGACCGAGAGCAGGTCCTCGGCTGTCACCGACACATCCGAACGCTGTCGGCCGACCTGGTTCGCCTGATCGGCGAGGACTGCGTCGAACTCGGCCTTGGCCACGGAGATCAGGTCAGGGTGTGCCACCCAGGTTCCGTCGCAACCGTCGGTTGCCTCGCGTCGCTTGTCCGCGGTCACCTGCGACAGGGCCACGGCGGTCACCTCGGGGTCGCGTCGGTTCGGGATGAACGCCGCCATGCCGCCGATGGCGTGAGCCCCACGCCTGTGACAGGTGGAGACCATCAACTCCGTGTAGGCCCTCATGAACGGAACTGTCATCGTCACGTCAGCGCGGTCGGGAAGCACGAACCCTGGGTCGTTTGCGAACTTCTTGGCGACGCTGAATATGTAGTCCCAGCGCCCCGCATTCAGGCCTGCCGAGTGCTCCCTCAACTCGTAGAGGATCTCCTCCATCTCGAAGGCAGCCAGGATCGTCTCGATGAGCACCGTCGCCCTTACAGACCCCCTTGGAATGCCCATTGCATCCTGGGCGTGGCAGAACACGTCGTTCCAGAGGCGGGCCTCGAGGTAGCCCTCCAGTTTCGGGAGGTAGAAGTAGGGGCCAGTGCCACGGTCCAGGGCCTCACGTGCGTTGTGGAAGAAAGCCAGGCCGAAGTCAACGAGGCTGGCAGGGGCGGTACGGCCGTCGACAATGACGTGGGCCTCGTCGAGGTGCCATCCGCGGGGCCGGACCATGAGGGTGGCGATCTCGTCGTTGAGGTTGTACTCCTTGTCTCCGGTGCTCAAGCTGAGGTGGTGCCGGGCCGCATCGCGCAGGTTCACCTGCCCTTCGACCACGTTGTCCCAGGTGGGGCTGGTGGAGTCCTCCAGGTCCGCCATGAACACCCGCGCTCCGGAGTTGAGGGCGTTGATCATCATCTTCCGGTCGGTCGGGCCGGTGATCTCGACCCGTCTGTCCAGCAGGTCCGGAGGCGGTGGGGCCACGCTCCATGAGCCGTTCCTGACGTCGGCGGTCTCCGGGAGGAAGTCGGGCCGTTGGCCGGAGTTCAGGCGGTCCTGGCGATGGCGTCGGTCCTCAAGCAGTTGGCCCCGTCGGGAGCCGAAGGTCCGGACCAGGTCGGCGATGAATGCGGTGGCTTCGGCGGTGAACACCTCGTCACGCCGGGGGTGGTCGCTGATCTGTACTCCGTCAAGAATTGGTGTGTCGCCCACGAAATAACCCCCCTACAAAGTCTCGTTGGCACGAGTATTCGCCAGTATTCGGATAATGATCGACTCTGGGAGAGGTGAAGTTCGCTCCAGATATCCCTTAGCCAGAAGATCTGGAGATATTCCGCCTGTTCGGATACCGTGGACTTCGTCCCGGCAGGCGCACTGCCAGCCAGCCTTGGAGGGAAGAAGATGCTCGAGACCAGACCTGATGTCGGCAACTACGACCCGGTGGTACTCGGCCACCGCCTGCGGCACCAGCGACGCACCGCCGGACTGACCCTGGCTGAGTTGGGCGATCTGATCGGTCGACCAGCCTCCTACCTCTCCCAGGTTGAGAACGGCCGCGTCGAACCCAAGCTGGGTGTGCTGGCCGGGCTCGCCAGCGCACTCGAGTGCGCAACCGCAGACCTCCTCGATCCGACACCCCCGACCCGGCGGGCTGCCCTCGAAATCGACCTCGAACGTCTCCAGACCGGCGACTGGAGAGCTGCCCTCGACCTGCCCGAGGTAAGGGCCGGAGCCCGCCTCGACGATGACGTCCTGGAGGCACTCGTCGGCCTATACGCGGCCCTGCCCGAGCTTGCCGTGACTAGAACAGGGCTTGCCAACCTGCAGGCCGGCGACCGTGCACGCAGCGCCAACCTGGCCCTGCGCACCGAGATGCGGGCGAGGGACAACTACTTCGCAGGAATCGAAGAGGTGGCCGCAGAGGGCCTCGCCGCCGTCGGCTACGCCGGCGAGGGCCCACCATCAGAAAGGCACCTGACCGACCTCGCAACCCACTACGGGTTCACGGTCGAACGCGTCAAGGGCATGCCCAGGACAGCACGCTCTGTCACCGACACCCACCAACGCGTCATCTACATCCCACAGCGTGACGACCTGACCGTACGGGCAGCCAGATCGGTCATCCTCCAGACGCTCGGACACTTCGTGCTCGAACATGCCGAGACGACCGACTTCGAGGGCTACCTCCGACAGCGCATCGAATCCAATTACTTCGCCGCCGCCGTGCTGGTTCCCGAAGAAGCAGCGCTTGGCTTTCTCGAGCCAGCCAAAGCAGACCACGACCTCTCCATCGAGGACCTCAAGGAGAGGTACTACGTGTCCTACGAAATGGCGGCACACAGGTTCACCAACCTTGCAACGGCCAAGCTGGACATACCGGTTCACTTCCTTCGAACCGATCCGGAGGGAACCATCACCAAGGCCTACGAAAACGACGGAATTGAGTTTCCGTGCGATCCCGACGGTGCCCTCGAAGGTGCCCGGTTGGGCAGACGGTGGGGCGCACGCCAGGCATGGGGCGGGTCCGAGATCCTCCACTACCAGTTCACGAACACCGAGGCCGGCGAGTTCTGGTGCGTCTCCTACATCGAAAACGCCACCGAGCGCACCCCGTACGCGGTCACCCTCGGGTGCCGTGCAGGCGACTCCAGGTGGTTCAGGGGAGGGGAGACCCTCAGGAGGGTCAGCGTCCGCAGCGACGACGACCTGGTTGATCCCGGCATTCTCGAACGTTGGGAGGGCGTCGCATGGCCCTCGGCTGCCGAACGCAGCTTCGTGCTGGCGGCCCTTCCGCCGGCGAGCCAGGAGTTCACGCCGTTCCCCGGCATCGACCTCCTGAACGTCTACCGGTTCCTTGATCGCCAGAACGGATCCGACTGAACAGCCGCCGCGTCAGGACTTTGGAGAACCTTCGCCGGAAGCCGCCCGGCGGTGGACGTCGGCGATGAAGTCAGAGAGGTCCATCCGCCTTCCATCCCACACGGTCGCCGTGTGGGTGACGAAGCGGCTGCCGTCCCAGCAATGCAGCTGGTAGGCGGGCGGCTCGTCGACCGCCGATCCGCTCATGGGGTCCAGTTCGAGGCCCAACTGGTTGCCGGTCGAGGGACACACCGAGACCAGCGTCGAGCCGATGGTCGTCTGGATGGGCCGGTGAATGTGGCCTGCGACAAGGAGCTTCACCTGGGGATGGCGCTCCAGGACGTCTCTCAGGCGGTCGGCGCCATCGAGACCCGAGAGGTCCATGAACGTGAGGCCCGACCTGAACGGTGGAAAGTGTGTGAACACGAGCGTCGGCCTGTCGGGTTCCATCTGCAGCACGGCGTCGAGCCACTCCTCGTGCTCTTCGTGGAAACGGCCGTCGTGCCTGCCCGGGATGAGGGTGTCCAAGCCGACGAGGCGTACCGGATGGGCATCGACCACGTAGCTGCAGTGACCGTCAGCGAGCATGTCGGGAAGGTGGTCAGCGAAGGCCGTTCGGAAGGTGTCCCAGATGTCGTGATTGCCCGGAAGAGGCAGCAGCGGAATCTTCAGATCAGCCACAAGGTCCAGAAACATCGAGTACTGGATCTCGGTGCCGTCGTCGGTCAGGTCACCTGTCGCCAGGATGACATCGGGCGCAGGGTTCAGGCCGTTCAGGTGCTCCACGACCCGGGCAAGGGTTTCAGAGGTGTCCACGAGTCCACCGAACATGCCGATGCTGTCACGGATGTGGCAGTCGGAGATCTGGGCGATCAGCACCGGAACGAGGATAGGGGAACCGGTCGGCAACCAGTCCACGACGACACCGGCAGCCGGTCCGGAAATGAGCGGGTGAAGGGAATCGAACCCTCATCATCAGCTTGGAAGGCTGAGGTTCTAGCCGTTGAACTACACCCGCGGCGGGCAAGAGCGTATCGGAGCCCGTCACCGGTGAGCCGCCAGGTGAACCGCCACGTAGCCTCCTTCCGGGAGGTGGCGCCAGTGGGGATGCACGATTACGACGAGTCGACAGGCGAGCTGGCACGGTCGGTATTTGAGTACGCGCTCGACCGGATCCGCATGGAACCACCGATGGACGGGCCCGTGGGTGCCGACCAACTGGCTGAGGCTGTCGGACAGACGATTACCGAGGAGGGGCTGGGCGGGACGGCCGCCCTGGCGACCTTCACCGACCACCTGGCACCGGCCTGCATCTCTGTCGACCATCCCCGTTACATGGCCTGGGTTCCGTGCGCGCCCACCGACACCGCTGTCCTCTTCGACCTCATCGTGGGTGCATCCGCCCTGTCGGCAACCTGGTGGTTCGACGGATCCGGTGCGATCTACGCCGAGAACCAGGCCCTGAAATGGATATCCGACCTGGCGGGCATGCCGGAACAGGCTGGAGGGTGCTTCGTGCCCGGTGGGACCATGGGAAACCTCTCGGCCCTCGTTGCAGCCCGCGACGCCGCTATCAGGCGTCGTGGCGGTCCTGAAGCCAGGCCCGTCCGCTGGGCCGTCGTGGCATCAGAGGGCGCGCACGCCTCGGTCAGTTCAGCGGCACGGGTGATGGACGTCGACGTCCTGTTCGCCCCGACGGATTCGGACAGAAGGCTCCGGGGCGGGGCAGTGGCCGATGCGGTTGCGGCACGACCCGAGGGGACCGAGGTGTTCGCCGTCGTCGCCACATCAGGAACAACCAACCTCGGGACAGTTGATGCCCTCGACGAGATTGCCTCTGTCGCAGCTGCCAACTCGCTCTGGTTCCACGTCGACGGTGCGTACGGCGGAGCCGGCCTTGCCGCAGCGTCGGTTCGCCACATGTTCAATGGAATCGAGCACTGCGATTCCCTGATCGTGGATCCACACAAGTGGCTGTTCGCTCCCTACGACTGTGCGGCGCTCGTGTATCGGGACCCCGCCGGGGCGAGGCTCGCACACACCCAACAGGCCGGATACCTCGATTCGATCAACGAGCGCAGCGACTGGAACCCCAGCGACTACGCGCACCACCTGAGCCGCAGGCCTCGGGGGCTCCCGTTCTGGTTTTCACTCGCAGTCCACGGCACACGCGCCTACTCCGAGGCAGTCGAGAAGACCCTCGCCGTGACCCGTGCCGGTGCCGCTCTGATCGAGTCCACGCCCCACCTCGAGCTCGTTACGAAGCCGACCCTCTCGATCCTGGCCTTCTATCGCAATGGCTGGACCGTAGAGGAGTACGCGGCGTGGTCAGATTCACTTCTGGCAGAGGGATCGGCACTCGTCATGCCCACCACGGTCGACGGCGTCCCCGCCCTGCGGCTCTGTATCGTCAACCCCCGGACGGGAATTGGTGACATAGCTGCGATTGTCGAGAGCCTGGCGTGAGCCAGCATCCTCACGTCGTCTACACCGCATCGGACGGATGAATCACCGGCTTGGCGTGACCGGGAGGCCGCTACACTCCGGGCACTGTGGAGACGACAATGGAGACCCTGGACGGTGATCGGGTCAAGCTGACCGTGGCCGTCGACGCCGCCGAGTTCGACACAGCGGTCGACGCCGCCTTCAAGCGCCTGGCCAAGGAGATCAGGCTTCCCGGGTTCCGCCCCGGCAAGGCGCCACGCAAGATCCTTGAAGCCCGCATAGGTAGCGGAGCCGGTCGCCAGGAGGCCCTTCAGTCGGCTCTTCCCGACTATTATGGCAGGGCCGTCGCCGAACTCGAGGTCGATGTCATCGACTCGCCCGAGATCCAGATCACCGGTGGCGCCGAAGAAGGCGACCTCACGTTTGACGCCGTTGTCCCCGTGCGGCCCCGGCCATCGGTAGCCGGCCATGGTTCGCTGCGTGTCGAGATACCGACACCTGGTGCCACCGACGAAGATGTCGACAGCCAGGTGCAGATGCTTCGTAACCAGCAGTCCTCGCTCGAGACCGTAGATCGACCCGCCGCCGACGGAGACCAGGTCACCATTGACATCGACGGAACCCACGACGGCGAGGCCGTAGACGGGCTCACAACCACCGACTACCTCTACGAGGTTGGTGCCGGGGCTGTCGTACCCGAGATCGACGACAACCTCAGAGGAGCCAGTACAGGCGACATCGTCGAGTTCGACGCCGACCACCCCGATGGCGAAGGTCTCCTCAGTTTCCGGATCGAGGTGAAAGAGGTCCAGGAGAAGATCCTCCCCGAGGTCGACGACGCATTTGCGGCAGCGGCCTCCGAGTTCAACACAGCCGGTGAATTGCTCGCCGACCTCCGCGAGCGTATTGACACAATGAAACAGAGCCAGGCCGGAATGCTCGTGAGGGACCGAACCGCACAGGCGGTAGCCGACCTTGTCGAGGTCGATATTCCCGAGGCACTCGTAGAGGCCGAGATCGACGGTCGCATTCGCGACATGGCCATGCGCCTCCACTCCCAGGGCCTCGAGTTCGAGCAATACCTTGAGGCCATCGGAACAGACGTGCCGTCTCTCCGAAACGAGTACCGGGATGCTGCCGAGGTGTCAGCAAGGGTCGATCTGGGGTTGCGGGCCGTGGCAGAGGCAGAGGCCCTTGACGCAGACCAGGAGGCCCTCGACAACTACCTCCAGGCACTTGCGGCACAGGCCGAGTCCGACGTTTCCACTGTCATCGAAATGCTCACCGGTTCCGGCCGCATGATCGAGGTCAGGGCCGATCTTCGCAAGCAGGCGGCGCTCGAGTGGTTGCTCGAGAGGGTCGAGATCGTCGACGAGGAAGGCAACGAGGTCGACCGGTCGATACTGGAAACTCCCGATCCGGTAGAGACAGCTACCGAAGCGGTCCACGACGAAGAGGCCGAAATGGGTGAAACTGATGCGTCTGAGGGCGCCGATGCCGAGGGCGAAGCGGCGGAAACAACCGAGGAGGAGGGCTTCTGATGTCGCTGGCGGACCTGAACGTGCACAACTACCTGGTCCCGACGGTTGTCGAACAGACCAGCCGCGGCGAGAGGGCGTTCGACCTCTACTCGCGCCTCCTCAAGGAGAACATCATCTTCATCGGAACACCGATCGATGACACCATCGCCAACCTGGTCTGTGCACAGTTGCTGCACCTTGAATCCGAGAACCCCGACCGTGACATAAGCCTCTACATCAACTCGCCAGGTGGCGACATCAACGCACTGTTCGCCATCTACGACACCATGCAGTACATCAAGCCCGATCTCACCACGATCTGTTTCGGACAGGCCGCCTCGGCCGCAGCGGTACTGCTGGCCGCCGGGGCACCGGGGAAGCGCCTTGCGCTGCCCCACTCGAGGGTTTTGATCCACCAACCCTACGCCGGAGCCCAGGGCCAGGTGTCCGACATCGAGTTGGCCTCACGCGAGATACAACGCCTCAAGGTCCAACTCGAGGAGATCCTGGCGAACCACACGGGCCAGGATGTCGAAAAGATCCATGCCGACACTGACCGCGACTTCGTAATGACTGCACAAGAGGCTATGGAATACGGGATAATCGACGACGTAATCGACTCACGTGACATGGTCGACAACAGCGGTGCGATTGCGGCGGTCACCTGATCACGGTCGGATTCGTGCTGAACTAGGTGGTTCACATGGCTACAGAGACAGGACAGGGGGTGCGACATGGCGAAGATCGGTGATGGGGGAGAACTCCTAAAGTGCTCCTTTTGTGGCAAGACCCAGAAGCAGGTGAAGAAGCTGATCGCGGGCCCCGGTGTCTACATCTGCGACGAGTGCATCGACCTCTGCAACGAGATCATCGACGAGGAACTGTCGGAGCCGGCCGACCTCTCAGTCGGAGAGCTTCCAACCCCCAGGGAGATATTCGCCTTCCTCGACGACTACATCGTCGGCCAGGACAAGGCCAAGAAGATCCTTTCGGTGGCCGTTTACAACCACTACAAGCGGGTGCAGGCAGCGGGTGGCCCCGGCGACGACGTCGAACTGGCCAAGTCCAACATCCTCCTCATTGGTCCCACAGGGTGCGGAAAGACCCTCATGGCCCAGACCCTGGCCCGGATGCTGAACGTCCCCTTCGCAATCGCGGATGCAACTGCCCTCACCGAAGCCGGTTATGTCGGCGAGGACGTCGAGAACATCCTGCTCAAGTTGATCCAGGCCGCTGACTACGACATCAAGAAGGCCGAGACCGGAATCATCTACATCGACGAGATCGACAAGGTGGCACGCAAGAGCGAGAACCCCTCCATAACGAGAGATGTCTCAGGTGAGGGCGTGCAACAGGCCCTCCTGAAGATCCTCGAGGGCACGACGGCTGCAGTGCCGCCCCAGGGAGGCCGCAAGCACCCCCATCAGGAGTTCCTGCAGATTGATACCACGAACATCTTGTTCATCTGCGGTGGAGCGTTCGCAGGCCTCGAAACGGTCATCCAGAACCGCCTTGGTGGGGTGGGCGTGGGCTTTGGTGCCGATGTCCGGGCCCCTGGCGAAAAGGACCTCGGTGCCCTGTTCTCTATGGTCCGCCCCGAAGACCTCATCAAGTTCGGCCTGATACCTGAGTTTATTGGTCGTCTGCCCGTGGTCGGCACGGTCTCCCAACTTGAAATCGATGCCCTCGTGAAGATCCTCGTTGAGCCACGCAACGCCCTCATGAAGCAGTACCAGAAGATCTTCGAGTTCGAAGATATCGAACTTGAGGTCAGCGGAGAGGCTCTGGCGGTAATTGCCGAACAGGCTCTTGAGCGAGGTACCGGTGCCAGGGGCCTGCGAGCAATCCTCGAAGAGGTCCTGCTCGACGTCATGTACGACCTTCCGGGTGACGAAGAAGCCGGAAGGGTCGTCGTCGACATTGACACCGTGCGCGAGCGTCAGATGCCGATGGTGCTGCCCCGCGACGACGAGCGCCACAACCGCGCCGCCTCCTAACCCCACCCGGCGATCGTGGACTACCGCGACGCCCTCGACTTTCTCGATGGGTACGTAAACCTCGAGGCCACAGCCGGCCGAATCCATGGCTTGAGCCTGGATGCCATCCGTGGCCTCGTCGGATCGATGGGCGACCCGCAGGCCGACCTTGCCGCGATCCATGTCACCGGAACCAACGGCAAGGGTTCCGTCGCGGCCATGACAAGCTCCCTCCTTTCAGCGGCCGGACTCCGCGTGGGCTCCTATACGAGTCCCCATGTCGACACCATCCGGGAGAGGCTCAAGATCTCGGGTGACCTGATCAGCGAAGAGGACTTCGCAGACCTCGTAGCCGACCTCGCTCGGTACGCCGGAACACTCTCCGAACGGCCCTCCTACTTCGAGTTGCTCACATCTGCGGCCTTTCTCTGGTTCAGCAACGAGGCCGTGGACGTAGCCGTGGTCGAGGTTGGGTTGTTGGGTCGCTTTGATGCAACCAATGTGATTGAGTCAAGCGTGTCGGCGATCACCAACATCGGGTTTGACCACACCGACGGTGTGGGCGACTGGCGCAGGGACATTGCCATGGAAAAGGCCGGAATTATCGAAAGGGGTCGTCCGCTAGTGCTGGGGGAGACCTTTGTCGACCTGCTTGACCTCTTCGTGGCCGAGGGCCCCGATCCTCTGTTCGTACGCGGCACAGACTTCGGTGTGGTGGCGTCCAACCCGGCCGTTGGCGGACAGGTGGTTGACCTGTTCGGGCCCTACGCTTGCCACGACGAGGTCTACATGTGCCTCCACGGAACGCACCAGGCCGACAACGCAGCTGTGGCCGTGACCGCTGCCGAGGCCCTGTTGGATACCTCGTTGGGTGACGACGTGGTGTCAGAGGCCTTCGCCGGCCTGTCGATACCGGGGCGACTCGAGGTGGTGTCCAACCGTCCCCTTGTGGTGCTCGATGCTGCACACAACCTTGAGGCTGCGCGCTCGCTTGTTGACACCGTTCCAGAGGTATTTCCCGCAGCACGCAGGATCCTGGTTCTTGGAATGCTCGGACCAAGGGGGCCCGGACCTGTGTTGGCCGAGCTTGCCCATCTCGCTCCGGACCTGGTGATTGTGTTTACGGCTCCCTCCCCGCGGGCGATCCCGGTCGAGGTCCTGGAATCGGCCTGTCGTGACCAGGGCCTCGACGTCGAGTCGGCACCAGATGTCACGGAGGCAGTCAGGCGGGCGGTGGCTCTGGCAGACGAGGACGACATTGTTCTCGTGACGGGTTCCTTCTACGTGCTCTCCGGCGCCAGGAGTGCGGTTGAGGCGTTCGCCGGATCCAGCGACGGGGAGTTCGAAGGCTGACGGTGGGGCCTAGCCTGCGGGCATGGAGAAAACACTTGTCATCTGCAAGCCTGATGCCGTCGAGCGAGGTCTCGTGGGCGAGATCATCGGCCGATTCGAACACAAGGGCCTGGCCATCCTGGCAAGCGACCTGCGCCTGCTCGACAGCGAGGTCCTAGGGCACCACTACTCAGAGCACACCGAGAAGCCGTTCTTCGGTGACCTCGTGGCCTTCATGTCGCGTTCGCCGGCCATGTTGCTCGTGGTTGGTGGCCCGGAGGGAACCGTCGGCGTCGTCCGCACCCTCATGGGGGCCACCGACCCGACCCAGGCAGCGCCTGGAACCATCCGTGGAGACTTCGGCCTGGCTGTTACCGAGAACCTGGTCCATGGTTCCGATGCCGTCGAGTCGGCGCTCAGGGAGATCGGAATGTTCTTCCCGGAACTCGGAGCCGGAGTCTGAATCCGGAGAGCCTGCGGTGAGCATGTCCACCCTGCGTGGCCGAGCATGCGCCCAAAGTGGCAAATTCGCACAGAACGCGTTACGGTCCCGTCCGAAATATGGCGCGTGGGGCATCTGGAACCAGTCTTCCCAGGTTCCACAGCGTGCGTCCCACATTGAGTGGTCGGTGGGGGCGTACGGTGAAGTAGCCATCTGAACATGTGATCGAACGGAATCAGGCGATGGTCGTCAGCGGAGCACGGATAGCGAGGAACCCCATCTTCGGTGGGCGCGACATCGCCGTCGACCTTGGTACCGCCAACACGCTGGTCTACGTGCGTGGCGAGGGAATCGTTCTCGACGAACCGTCCGTGGTCGCCGTCAACGTGATCGACGGAACCCCACTGGCGGTTGGCTCCGAAGCCCGACGAATGATCGGACGCACGCCAGGACACATCCAGGCCTCAAGGCCTCTCAAAGAGGGCGTGATCGCCGACTTCGAGGTCTGCGAGAAGATGCTCCGCTACTTCATCCAGCAGGTCCACAGCCGCCGCTGGTCAAAGCCCCGCATGGTCATCTGCGTGCCTTCAGGAGTCACCGGCGTTGAACGACGCGCTGTACAAGAGGCAGCCGAGTACGCCGGAGCCCGTTCTCCCACCTATGTGATTGAGGAACCCGTCGCAGCTGCGATCGGCGCAGGCCTCGACATCGCCGCTCCCAGTGGTTCGATGATCGTCGACATCGGCGGAGGAACCACCGAGGTTGCGGTCATCTCCCTTGGCGGAGTGGTGGCCAGCCAGTCCTCGCGGATCGGTGGTGACGAACTCGACGAGGCCATCGGACAGTTCATGAAGAAGGAACACGGCCTGAGCATCGGAGTGCGTGCAGCCGAGGAGATCAAGATCGCCCTCGGATCCGCCGTCCCCCTCACCCGTGACCACAGGGCCGAAGTGAGGGGCCGAGATCTCATGACCGGCCTACCGCGCCTCTTGACCATCTCGACAACCGAGGTGCGCGAAGCCCTCGAGGAACCGGTCGCCTCGATTGTCGACGCCGTAAAGGTCACCCTCGACCGGACCCCACCAGAACTGGCCGCCGACATCATGGAACACGGAATAACCCTTGCCGGTGGTGGAGCGCTGCTCGTCGGCCTTCCAGAACTGATCAACGCCGAAACCGGCATGCCGGTCAGGCTGGCGCCAGACCCCCTGCTGGCAGTGGTGTTTGGAGCCGGTAGGGCCCTTGAGGAGTTCGACATCTTCGGCAGCGTCATCTTCGGCGACGGCAGCCGGTAACCCATGGCGGCCAAGCGGCCTGTCGACAGGCCCCGCCCCACGCTCCTCATCATCCTGGCGGCAGCGCTCACCCTGCTGACACTCCAGTTCCGGGGCCTCCAGCCACTCGATGCCTTCCAGCAGGGCGTGAGAGACATCGTTGAACCGGTACGCAGTCTCAGCGACCGCCTTACCGATCCCGTCCAGACCGCATGGAACGGAGTGTTCGGCTTCGAAGCCCTGCGGCTGGAAAACGAGCGCCTCGAAGTTGAGCTGGCACGAATGCGCGGAAACGCATTGACATCCGAGGCAGACACCGAACTACTCAATAGGTTGCTGAGCGAGGTGGACATCGCCTATTCGGACTTCGATGCCGTCGTGGTCCGAATTCTCGGTCAGCCCCCCGGAAACTTCTCCTCCCACATGATCGAGGTCGACAAGGGCACCGACGATGGCATTGAAGAGGGCATGGCCGTGGTGACTGGCGCCGGCCTGGTTGGCCGCCTCGAACAGGTCGACCGGTCACGCTCACTCGTGCAGCTCGCCACCCACCCAGACTTCAGGGTCGGTGTCCGCCTCGTGACATCCCAGGACGAAGGCCTGGCCAAGGGAACCGGAACCGAGGGAATCCTCCGGATCGAATCGGGTGTCCGCCTCGACGCGCAGGTCGACAACGACGAGGTGCTCGTCACCTCAGGCGGGCGCAGCCTGTTCCCGGGCGACATCCCGGTCGGGAAGGTGCTCGACCCCGACTCGGACGCCGACTACCGACGGTCCATTATCATCGGGTTGGCAGCGGACCTCGAGAACCTGAGCTTCCTCAAGGTGGTCCTCCCAGCCGAGAAGCCTGAAGGTATGCGGTGAGTAGCAGGCTCCGGGTGGTTGCCGTGCTTCTGACAGCGCTAGTGGCCCAGGCGACCCTCCTGACCGAGATCCGGTTGCAGGGAGCCACGGTTGAGCTGATGATGGTGATCGCAATCCTCGCCGGTTTCCACGGTGGCCCCGAAAGGGGGGCCCTTGTGGCGTTTTTCGCCGGTCTCCTGCAGGACTCGCTCCTGTCAGTCCCGCTCGGACTCCACGCCCTGGTATTTCCGCCCCTTGCGGTGGCGGTCAGCAGCCTCGAACAGCGGATGGTCCGGTCAACGCCGGCAACTGACGCCGTGGCCCTGCTGTTGGCCACAACGGCTGGAATCTTCACCGTTGCAGGAGTGGGACTCCTGTTCGGCTTGTCGCCATACGACCCGGAAACCCTCCTGGTCCGGATCCTCACTGCGGCCGTGATGACAACGGCAATCGCAGCCCCCGTCAACCGGGCGGTCCGCTGGGCCGTTCTCGGGGGCCTGCCACCCGACATCAAGCTCAGAACCGTCGGTTCCTGACAACCGTCTATGAACGCCATGGACGAAATCGCCCGATACAGGATGCGTGTGCTGGCCGTGGTGGCCATCTCACTGTTCGGCGCCCTCGGAGCGAGGCTCTGGTACCTGCAGGTGATGATCAGCGAACAGGCGGTTGCAGCGGCGGCAAGCAACATCACCCGGGTGATCGACGTGCCGGCCCCCAGGGGGCGGATCCTCGACGTAAAGGGTCGGACCCTCGTTGGAAACCGCCTTACGACGATGATCACCATCAATCCCCGTGAGCTCGAAGAGGCAGACCTGGATGCCGTTGAGCGTCGGAAGATGCTCACCAGAATCGCCGTCGAGGTGAACCGCTCCGGGCAACTCCTCAAGGTCAGCGACATCGAGTCGTCGCTTGCCAACCGGGCCTTCGGCTACTACGACGACATTCCCATCGCGCTGGATGTGAGCGAGGACCTCCTGGTCTTCTTCGGCGAACGCGGCGGCCTGTACCCGGGGGTGACTGTCGTGGACGGCACCGTCAGGTCCTACCTCTACGGAGACCTCGCCACCCACGTACTGGGCTGGGTGGGTCCCGTAAACGATGCCGAGTTGGCCTCACGGAACCCGTCGCCCGGCAAGGAGTACCGGCTTCGGGATGAGGTCGGAAAGGCCGGAGTCGAGCTCATGTTCGAGGACGACCTCCGCGGAATCGCCGGCCGACGCGTCGTAGAGGTAGATCGACGCGGTGAGATCGTGCGCGAACGCAAGGACCTCTTTGAGGCGCCGGTGCCAGGCGATGACGTAATCCTCACGCTCGATATCGACATCCAGTGGTTGGCCGAGACCGAGCTGGAACGGTCCGTCTTCCTGGCACGTGCGGTGACTCCCGAAAAGGAGGAGGGCTCAACAGAGGAGCCGCCCGACTTCGAGGTGCCCGGCGGTGCCGTCGTCATCCTGGACCCGATAAGTGGAAGCGTCGTGGCGATGGCCTCCTATCCCTCCTACGACCCGAACGAGTCCATAGGGGGGTTCTCGCTCGAACAGTGGGCTGAGCTGAATGACACGGCAAACGACCTGCCGATGTTCAACCGGGCGATCCAGGGTGAATACGCACCCGGATCCACGTTCAAGCTCTTCACGGCCCATGCAGCATGGCACGAAGAGGTGTTCGGCGTCGGGCGCGTTCCCGAGGCCGACGAACTTTGGGACGACCCCGGCTTCTACTTTCTGCAGAGTTGCAGGGCCGATGCCGATGTCGAGGACCAGGAGGAGGCCAGCGGTTGCGTCTTCAAGAACGCCGGCAACAAGACCTACGAGAAGGTAGACCTGCCCAAGAGCCTGACGGTTTCCAGCGACGTCTACTACTACACGATCGGCGAATCGGTCTACATCAACCCGATGCACACCGAGACAGCGATCCAAGATGCAGCCACCAGGTACGGCCTGGGCCGAAAGAGTGGCGTACCGCTTCCGTTCGAACAGGCCGGCTTCATGCCTACCCCGGCCAACCGCGAACAGAGGCACGAGGACAATCCTGTGGCCTTCCCCTACGGGGAGTGGTATTCCGGAGACAACGTGAACACCGCCATTGGACAGGGTGACGTTCTCGTCACCCCGATCCAGTTGGCCAACGCCTACGCCACCTTCGCCAACGGCGGCACCCGGATGGCTCCCACGGTCGTTGGCCAGGTGGTAGGCAGAGACGGCGAGACCATCCGCACTATCGGAGCACGGGCCGTCTCCCAGGTCGACATCGATCCCGTATTCCGCGAACTTGCCCTAGAAGGCCTCTCGGGGGTTACCGCAGACCCGGAGGGAACCGCCTACTGGTCCTTCAACTCCGAGGCCACAAACGGCGTCTACTTCCCGCTTGAGGAGTTTCCGGTAGCCGCCAAGACAGGAACCGCCGAGGTCCGCGGCAAGGCCGACACCTCTCTGTTCGCCGCGTTCGGGCCTGTCCAGGCGCCCACACACGTCATGGTTGCAGTCATGGAAGAAGCCGGCTTCGGCAGTCAGGTTGCGGCACCGCTCGTAGCGCGGGTACTTGAACCCGTGCTGACCGGAGCTGTAGTCGAGGCCCCCACCGCGGCGGTCAGGTACGCACGGTCGGCTGCGCTACCACTGTGCGTCTCGTGGCACGAGTGGATCACAGGCGACACTCTCGAACGCCTCAAGGGAATCGACCCGACTGCCGACCCTGAAAGCGGACCCGTGCTAGACGCCGACGGAATAGTCCGGGTACGCGGTGAACGGGTTGACTGCGGCCCCCTTGTAGAAGAGCTCATCTCCAGCCTCAAGGGCGACTGATGGTCGACCTGCGAAAGCCCCGCTTTGACAGGCCGACAGTCCTCCGGCACATCGACCTGCTTCTGCCGGTGCTTGCACTCGTAGTCGCTGCAGTTGGAATCGTCATGGTCTACTCGGCAACGCGGGGTCCTGCCACGGATTTGCGCCCGGCTGACACGTCCTTCCTGAATCGGCAGATGGTCTACGTCGGAATTGGCGCAGCCGTCATGCTGGTAACGGCTTGGATCGGCCATCGCTGGGCACAGCGCCTTGCACTGCCGGCCTACATCGGGTTGCTGGTCCTGCTGGCCGGCGTCTTGATCGTCGGCACCGAGGTGAAGGGTGCGCGTGCCTGGTTCCAGTTTGCCGGCTACCAGTTCCAGCCGTCAGAGTTCGGCAAGGTTGCGGTGATCGTGGCCCTGGCTGCATGGCTGGGCGCAGTTCAGGAGGTCGGCGCCGCCCGTCTCAGCGTAGCGGTCCTGTTAGTCGGCGTTCCTGTCGGAGCGATCCTCATGCAGCCCGACCTGGGGACGATCCTCGTCTACGGGGCAATCGCTGCTGGAATGATCCTCGTTGCCGGGGCCAGGGGGCGTCACCTGCTTGTTCTTGGGTTGATGCTGCTGACCGGGATGGTCATGGTCCTCCAGTCCGACCTGTTGGCCGACTATCAGGTGAAGCGCCTCCTCGTGTTCGTCGACGATGAGGCCAATACCGCTGCCAGATACAACCTCGAGCAGGCACAGGTGGCCATAGGCAACGGAGGCCTTACCGGCACCGGCCTCTTTGAAGGCACCCAGAACATCTCAGACCTCGTCCCCGAGCAGCAGACCGACTTCATCTTCACGGTGGTCGCCGAGGAGACCGGTTTCGTTGGAAGCGCGGTTGTTCTCGGCCTGATCGCCCTGCTGTTGGCCAGGGTCTGGCGCATCGGGAGGCTGGCCGACGACAGGTACGGCATGCTACTCGCCGCCGGTGTGTTCTCGATGTTCCTGTTCCAGGTGTTCCAGAGCGTCGGCATGTCAACTGGAATCATGCCGATCACAGGCATTCCCCTGCCCTTGGTCAGTTACGGCGGCTCCTCAATTCTGACCACCTTCATGGCGCTGGGCCTCGTCGAGAGCGTTCACATGAGGCGCCACCACCACAAGGTCCGGTCCGCCCTGTAGGGGAGCGGGGCGGCGATGCACCGTTGGCGTCCCCGCTGGATACGCTTACGGGGTCATGAGTTCGCTCTGGCCCGAGCTCGAGCGTGTTCTCGGCGAGGTCCAGAAGCCGGCCCGCTACATCGGTTGCGAAGACGGGATGATCATCCCCGAGCACCGTCCCGAGAAGGCGGCCTGGCTCCTGATCTACCCGGACACCTACGAGGTGGGGCTCCCCAATCAGGGTCTTCAGATCCTGTACGAGATCATCAACGAACGGCCCGATGCGGTCGCTGAGCGCTCCTACGCGCCATGGACAGACATGGCGGGTGTGTTGCGCAGAACAGGGCTGCCCCTTTTCTCGGTCGACACCCACCGAGCAGCCGGAGAGTTCGACATCCTGGCCTTCAACCTCTCGTCCGAACTGGTCTACACGAACCTTCTCGAGTGCCTCGACCTGTCCGGGGTGCCGCTCCACACGACCGAGCGTCGGTCCGAGGATCCGCTTGTCATCATTGGGGGCCACTGTGCGTACAACCCCGAGCCCCTTGCCGATTTCATAGATGCAGCGGTGCTGGGAGACGGTGAAGAGGTCGTCTCAGAGATCTCGGAGGTGGTTGCCGCATGGAAGGTCTCGGGCCGAACATCTCGTGACGGGATCCTGAGGGAACTTGCCCGAATCGAGGGCGTCTACGTGCCTTCCATGTACGAGGTCGATTATGACGGCGACCGTCTCGTGTCGTTTACCCCGCGCCTGTCCGGGATACCCGAGGTGGTCGAGAAGCGAACTGTTGCCGACCTGGCCTCCTGGCCGTACCCGAAGAACCAACTGGTCCCCCTCACCGAGGTTGTCCACGACCGCCTCAACGTCGAGGTCTTCAGGGGATGCACACGCGGTTGTCGTTTCTGTCAGGCCGGAATGATCACCCGACCGGTCCGGGAGCGGCCAGCAGGCCAGGTCAGGACCATGGTCACCGATGGCCTCCGCCGAACCGGATACGACGAGGTGGCCCTCACCTCGCTCAGCACAGCCGACTTCAGCGGCATTGAACAGGTTGTGGCAACAGCCGTTGCAGACGATGTCTGCGGCCGGGTATCGGTGTCGCTGCCGAGCCTACGGGTCGACGCGTTCACGGTCGGAATCGCCGCCGAGATCCAAAAGGCAAGGCGCACCGGCCTCACCTTCGCCCCCGAGGCCGGATCGTGGCGCCTACGCCAGGTCATCAACAAGCTAGTCAAGGAAGAGGACCTCTACGGAGCGGTCGGATCAGCCTTTTCCCAGGGGTGGCGCCGGGCGAAGCTCTACTTTCTCACCGGACTCCCGACCGAGATCGACGAGGACACCCTTGCGATTCTGGATCTAGCGAGGAACTGCATCGACGTCGGGCGTGAGTACCACCGCAACCCCTCTGTAACCATTTCACTCGGCGGTTTTGTACCCAAGCCGTTCACACCATTCCAGTGGTTCGGGCAGAACACCGAGACCGAGCTACGACGCAAGATCGGCCTTCTCCGCGACGAGCTCCGGAGCGGGGGCAAGACTCTCAACGGCGTGAAGTTGAAGTGGCACGATGCGCGTGCATCGGTCATCGAGGGCCTGTTCAGCAGGGGGGACCGCCGCCTTGGTGCAGTCATTGAGGATGTGTGGAGAAACGGCGGCGTGTTCCAGGAGTGGAGTGAGCATTTCGACATCACCCTCTGGTCGGATGCCCTGGCCCGGAACGACCTCTCGCTGGACTGGTACGTGTACAGGCACCGCACCCATGACGAGGTGCTTCCCTGGGACCACCTGTCAGCCGGGCTGCACAAGGACTTCCTCTGGCAGGACTGGCGTGACGCCCTTGACGAGGTCGGGCTCGAGGACTGCCGCTGGACCCCCTGCTATGACTGTGGAGCCTGCACCAGCTACGGAGTCGAACACATCGTGGCCTCGGCTGTGCCGCCAGCCGGTGGAAGCCAGGGAACCGGGCAGGCAGTCAACGGCACCGGTGTGCCAGTGTCGTTGACCATAGGGCCGAGGGTTCCGGCCGGGGCGGGGTCCTGATGCGCCTCCGGGTCCGGTTCGCCAAGACCGGCAAGGTTCGCTTCGTCGGCCACCGTGACGTTGCTCGGATCTGGGAGCGCTCGCTACGAAAGGCCTCGTTATCGGTGGCCTACAGCGAGGGCTTCTCGCCGCGTCCGAAGCTCTCGTTCGGCCTGGCGCTGTCAACCGGCTACGAGTCCAACGCCGAGTATCTCGAGATTGAACTGCTGGAGCCGGCCGACGACTCGACCTGGAGTCCGGTTGATGCTGAGGCAATGCGTGTCCGGATCGACGCTGTCCTTCCAGCAGGTTTTGACGTGCTGGCGGTTGCACCAGCGGACCGTCGGGCAGATTCCCTCCAACAGGCCGTCACGTCGTGCACGTGGGAGATCCTCGTCGACCCAGCAGGTGTCGACGAGGTGGCAACGGGGGTGGCGGACCTGCTGGAACGCAACGAGATCGTCGTCGAACGCGAGCGCAAGGGAAAGGTTGTCACCGAAGACATCCGGCACCAGGTGCTGGCACTCGACGTCACAGGGGAGGCAGGTGACGGGGTTCGGCTCTCAGCCGATCTTGGCACCCAACCCCGGGCACTTCGACCAGACGAGATGCTGGCGGCAATGGATCCGCCACTTTTGGCCCGATCGGTGTGCAGGATGAACCAATGGATGTCGCAGGGAGACGATCGCATCGAGCCGCTATCGGTCGATGCCGCCCCTGCCCCGCTCGCCGAGGTGCGAGCGTGACTAGAAGGGAAACAGAAAATGTCACAGAACACAGGCGGCGAAGGACGGGCCGAAACGGAAGCGTCCTCCCCAGCCGACACACAAATGGGCCAACCGGCATCCGCCGGAACGGCTGACAGGAAGCCCCAGATCGGCGACAGTCGACCTGCACCCAAGCCTCAGATCGGCGACAGTCGACCTGCACCCCAGGGATCTGGCGGAGAGAACCGGACCTCGCAGTCCGGTTCCGGCGGCGGTAACGGGGAGGGTGGTGGCCGTAAGCGTCGTCGCCGGCGTGGTGGACGCGGAAGGGGTCGTGGCGGCCAGGGTGGCGGCCAGAACAGCGACAGGGGCCAACCGGTAGAGGCCGTCACCGATGACGGTCCGATCGAGTTGGACGAGGCCACCCTCAAGAGTCGTCGTGGGCGCGAGCGCAGGGGCAGGCCAATCGGCCGCTACCTGATGTGCGTCAGTGCCTCTGACGGATTCACCCAGTTGGCGATCCTCGAGGGAAGGGCGCTCATCGAGCACTATCTGTCTCGTCCAGCCGATGACGTCGGCGAGATCCACGGAAACGTGTACCTGGCCAAGGTCCAAAACGTTCTACCCGGCATGGAGGCGGCTTTCGTAGACATAGGTACTCCCAAGAATGCCGTGCTCTACAGGGGCGATCTGCAGTTCGACGCCGAGGACCTCGAGGGTGGGCAACGCCCCCGGATCGAGCAGGTCCTGAGGGCCAGACAGACGATCATCGCGCAGGTCACCAAGAACCCGATTGCACACAAGGGGGCGCGGCTCACTCAGGAGATCTCCCTGGCGGGCCGGTTCGTGGTGCTGGTGCCAAACAGCACCACCTACGGAATATCCAAGCGTCTTCCCGACTCCGAGCGAAAGAGGCTCCGATCCATCCTCGACAAGGTGAAGCCCAAGCAGCACGGCATCATCGTGCGCACAGCTGCTGAGAACATCACCGAGGAGGAGATCGCACGCGATCTGCGCCGGCTCGCCCAGCAGTGGGACGAAATTGAGGCCTTATCCAAGAGTGCCAAGGCGCCGAGCCTCCTCTACAGGGAGCCTGAGATGGCCTTCCGGTTCATCCGGGAGGAGTTCAACAAGGACTTTCGCGGCGTGGTCATCGATGACCACGAAATGTACGAAAAGGTCCGCTCATACGTGGAGAGCATCAACCCGGCCCTTGCTGACCGCATCACCTACCACGACCCCGAGGTTGAGACCCTTCCGTTGTTCGAATTGCACCATGTGCACGAACAGCTTCGCAAGGCCTTGGATCGCAAGGTCTGGTTGCCGTCAGGTGGGTCGCTGATCATCGAAACCACCGAGGCACTCACCGTCGTCGACGTGAACACCGGTAAGAACGTCGGCAAGTCAAGCCTCGAGGAGACCGTGTATCGCAACAACCTTGAGGCGGCCGAGGAGATTGCACGACAACTGCGCCTGAGGGACATCGGCGGAATCATCGTCATCGACTTTGTCGACATGGAGGTCAAGTCAAACCGTGAGAACGTGGCCCGGACTCTGCGCGATTCGCTGGGTCGCGACAAGACCCGCACACAGGTCTTTGACATCTCCGACCTGGGTCTCGTCGAGATGACACGCAAGCGCATCGGCGAGGGACTGTTGCAGTCCTTCTCGTCGATATGCGACGACTGCGGAGGCCATGGCGTCGAACTCGACGACAACCTCCTGGCCGGCTCTGGGAGGGCTGGCAGGCGGTGAGGAGAAGCTCAGTCTGTGTGAACAGGGAGCCATTGGTCACGGTGGTGTCGATACGCCTCCGAGATAGCCTGCAGGCTCTATGTATGCAGTAATCGCCACAGGCGGAAAGCAGTACCGGGTCGAAGAGGGCCAACGTGTCGTCGTTGAGCGCCTCGGCGATCTCGGTACCGACATTGAGTTGGAGCCGATCATGCTGGTCGACGGCGGGGACGTCCTTGCAACCCCCGAGGCCCTCGCAGGATCAGCTGTGACCGTACGCATCGTCGCCGATGCCCGCGGGCCCAAGATCAACGCCTTCACCTACAAGAACAAGAGCAACCAGCGTCGCCGGTGGGGTCACCGCCAGCACCTGGCCGAGATCGAGATCACCGGAATCAAGAGGGGCTGACGACATGTCAAAGACCAAGGGCGGCGGCTCGACCCGCAACGGACGCGATTCCAATGCTCAGCGCCTCGGTGTGAAGGTATTCGACGGCGGCGCAGTTACCGCTGGCAGCATCATCGTGCGCCAGCGCGGCACCAAGTTCCATCCCGGCACCAACGTGGGCCGTGGTGGCGACGACACCCTCTTTGCCACATCCGATGGTGTGGTCAAGTTCGGTTACCGCGGCGGGCGCAAGCTCGTCGACATCCTCACCGACTGAGAACTCTCCGATCGCCCTCGCTGGAGGTCACGGAGTCTCAGGGGCGTAGGTCCAGGCCTGCCGGTAGCCGATCGGCAGGCCAGCCCAGGAGTCGTATGGCGCTCCGGCACGCGAACCTGTCGGTCATGCCACCCACGTATCCAACGGCGGAAACACGGGTTGCATCCACGCCCGACATGTCGGCATCGTCAGGCAGGTGTTGGGGATTGACGGTGATGTGGTCAACCAGCGCCCGCAGCATCTCGATCACCCGCCGGGCCTGTTCAACCGAGGCGGGGCGAAGGTAGATGTCTTCGTAGTTGAAGGCACGAAATGCCGCCAGTGCCTCAGCCACAGGTTCCTCCATGGAAACACGCCCGGTTCGCGTGGTAGCCGACAACAGGCCGTTGATGAACGCTGCCAACTGCTCACGGCGTGTCGTACCACAGCGTTCGCGGACCAGCAGGGGAAGGTCGCCGACCTTCACCAAACCGGCGTGTTCGGCATCCTCGAAGTCGTGGCAGACGTAGGCGATGCGATCCGCCCAGCTGACGACCTCACCCTCAGGGGTTGAGGGAGCAGGCCTCGACCAGGAGTGGTTGCGGATGCCATCGAGTGTCTCGATGCAGAGGTTGAGGGGGGCGAGGGCCACATCGGCCCCCCAGACGGCGTGGTCGTAGCCACCCTCAAGGTAGGGCGAGAGGGCATCCTCGCTGGCGTGTCCGCCGGGTCCGTGGCCACAGTCGTGGCCCAGGGCGATGGCCTCGGCAAGGGCCACGTTCAGTCGCAGTGCCCTGGCAATCGAGGTGGCAACCTGGGCCACCTCGAGCGCATGGGTGAGACGTGAGCGCTGGTGGTCCTCGGGAAACACGAACACCTGTGTCTTGCCGGCAAGTCGCCGGAACGAGGTGGAATGCAGGATGCGGTCACGGTCGCGCTCGAAACAGGTACGCAGGTGGTCAGGAGGCTCCTCGAACAGGCGGTTGCCAGCACCGGCGATCCTGGTTGCGTCGGTCGACAACTGGGTCTCGTCGTCACCCTCACGCTCCTCGCGGTCTAGGACACAGTCGGAGGCGGCGGCTGCGATGCTGTCGGAATGGGCGGTGCGCACGCCTTCAGGGGTGCCTGCCGTTGCAGTGCCATCCATCGTGGATGCCCACCGCTCCGATCTCTTGGTCCCGTCCTGTGCCCCGGGGCTGACCTCCTGCATCGCCATGGAGACACCATACGGAGCCGAACTGACATCAGGGGACGCCCGGTGCCCAAAGTAGGCTGATGGAATGTCGCAGTTCGTGGACGAGTGCGGGCTGAACGTGCGCGGAGGCGACGGTGGAGCCGGTGCCGTGTCGTTCCGCCGGGAGGCTCACGTGCCAAAGGGCGGTCCCGACGGCGGTGACGGAGGCAACGGCGGCAGCGTGTGGCTCGAGGCCGACCACAACGTCGCCTCCCTGTTGGCCTTTCGTGACCACCCCCACCGCAGGGCCGGCAACGGAACCCACGGCTCTGGGGGCAAGCGCCATGGTCGCTCAGGTGATGACCTGGTGATCAAGGTCCCCGAGGGCACCACGGTCCACGACCTCTACTCAGGCCAGGTGCTCGCAGACCTGCTGGTCAGCAGAGATCGCTGGCTAGGTGGCGACGGCGGGCATGGTGGCCGCGGCAATGCGAAGTTCCTGAGCAACCGGAGGCGCGCGCCGTCATTCGCCGAGCAGGGAGAGGAGGGCGAGGAACGCTGGCTCAGGTTGGAATTGCGCCTGATGGCCGATGTGGCCCTCGTCGGGTTTCCGAACGCCGGAAAGAGCACCCTCATCTCACGGATCTCAGCGGCCAGACCCCGTATCGCCGACTATCCGTTCACCACCCTTGAGCCCAGCCTCGGCGTGGTCCGGCCCGAGGGTAGGACGGAGTTCGTCGTCGCTGACATCCCAGGCCTCATTGAGGGTGCCAGCGACGGGCGCGGCCTCGGGCACCGCTTTCTGCGTCACATTGAGAGGGCCCGCGTCCTCCTGATCATGCTGGACCTGGCTCCGACCGCTGATCGCCCACCGGACGAACAACTCAGTGTGCTCCTGGGTGAACTGGAGGCGTACAGGCCGGACCTGCTCGACAGGCCACGCGTGGTAGTCGGGTCAAGGGCCGACGTTGCCGAGGCCAGCGAGGATTATAGCGGAGACCGCCTTTCAGCGATAACCGGTGAGGGCCTCGACCCACTGGTTCACCGCATGGCAGACCTAGTTGTCGAAGCGAGGGAAACTGTCGTGCGGCGCCCCGCCATTGTCGTGCACCGGCCAGAGCCGGTCGATGTCGCCGTTGAGAGGGGAGAGGACGGGACCTGGGAGATCAACGACCGGAGGGTGAAGCTTGTCACGAACCTCAACGACCTGACGAACTTCGAGGCCCTCGACTACCTGCACGAGAGGCTCAAGAACATGGGTGTCGACAGGGCCCTTTCACGTGCCGGCGTCCGTGAAGGAGAAACTGTGCGGATAGGCCGGCTCGAGTTCGACTACGAAGAATGACCATGGAATCAGGCAAGCGGATCACAGCAGTGGTCAAGGTGGGCACATCGTCGATCACTGACGAGCAGGGTGTGATCGACTCATCGCTCGTGGCAAAGCTCTGCGACGAGGTCGCCGACCTGCGTCGACAGGGCCACTGGGTGGTGGTCGTCACCTCAGGGGCCATCGCCGCCGGCCTTCCCGACCTGGGCCTCGGAGGCGAGAAACGCCCGCGAGATGCAGTGACGCTCCAGGCAGTGTCAGCTGTGGGGCAGGGAAACCTGATCGGCACCTACCAACGGGAATTGGCTCAACACGACCTGATCGTAGGCCAGGTGCTCCTGGCGCCCCTGGACTTCTTCGTCAGGGCCCAGTACCTGCATGCCAGGGGAACCCTTACTCGTCTCCTCGAACTCGGAGTTGTACCGGTGGTAAATGAAAACGACGCCATTGCCGATGATGAGATCCGCTTTGGAGACAACGACCGCATCGCAGCCCTCGTCGCACATCTCGTTGAAGCCGACGTCCTGGTACTTCTTACCGACACCCCCGGGCTCCTGACCGCCGACCCGCGCCTCGACGCCGATGCATCCCTGATCGAGGAGATCATCGAGATCGACCACGAACTCGAGCGCCTGGCCGGTGAAGGGGGCTCTGTCCGGGGCAGCGGGGGAATGGCCTCGAAGTTGGCGGCCGCCAAGATCGCGAGTTGGTCCGGGGTGCGCACGGTCATCGCCGATGCGCGACGCTCAGGCGTGGTCGTTGATGCATGCGGAAACACCCCCGGTATCGGCACTGTCGTCCGCGCCCGTGACGGCCGCCTCAGCGCACGTCGCCTGTGGATCGCCTTTGCAGTCGGCTCCTCGGGACGCATCCAGGTTGACGCCGGGGCCAGAAGGGCCATGGAGGAACGTCGCGTATCGCTGCTTCCGGCCGGGGTGGTCGGGGTGAGCGGGCCGTTTGACGTCGGCGATGCAGTCGAGGTCGTCGACCCGGATGGAGCGGTGTTCGCAAAGGGCATTGTGAGGCACGACGCCAGGCTGCTCCAGGCGAATCTGGGAGCCAGGACCAGCGAACTGCCTGATGGAATGTCACACGAGGTGATACACGCTGATGACCTCGTGGTCCTTCCCTGAGGCCTCCCAGTCGAGGCTGTCCCGGGAGCCTCAGCCCCGACGGCTACGCAGAACCCGTCTGAACAGCAACTGCGCCTCGTCAACCCCGGTCAGGTGCGCGATGGCCGTGTAGGTCACGCCGGCAACTCCGAGGATCAGCGGTGCAGACACCTGTGGAGCCAGCCCGGCGGTCGTGGTCGCCAGCAGGAGCGTCACAGGCGCTGCCACTGCCACGGCCGGCAGCAGTTGACGAAGTGCCTCTAGAGCAGACGGAAAGCCCTCGACAGTCCGGCGGCCGAGACGCGTCAACAACGCCAGTTCGAGCCACGCCGCCACCGCGGATCCGAGAGCAAGGCCCACAGCCCCCAGATGGGGTGCACCGAGAGCACCCGGTATATCCACATGGGCTCCATCCGGGGAGAAGACGTTCTCGAGCCCCGAGAGGGAACCGGCCACCACGCTCACATGGTCCATAGGGAACATGAACACGACACCGACAATGCCGGCCACGACAACCCTCGTCGCAGCAATGCGGGCAGGCCCCTTCGTGTCACCGATGGAGTACAGGGTGTTCTGGAAGATGCGAGACGCACCGATCGCAGGTAACCCGAGCGAATAGGCGGCCAGGACCAACCACACCGCACGGGTGTCATCAGCGTCAAAGGCGCCCCAGCGGAAGAGGGCGCCCACGATCGCCTCTCCCGCGACCACATAGGCAACCGCTGCGAAGGACACGAAGAACGCTGTCCGCCGCAGGGCCGAGCGGCATCGTGAGACAAGAAGTGCCGAATCCCCGGCCCTTGACATCTCAGGTAGTTCAGAGGCGGCCACGCTCATCGCAAACAGGCTGATCGGCAGTGCATAGAGCATCTGGGCCGACAACAGGCCGGCCACAGCACCCGTCACGAGCAGCGAAGCCAGAATCAGATCTAGGTAGGCGGACAACTGGACCACGCCCCGACCCAGCACGGCCGGTCCGAACCGCCTGCGGATCTCGGCAACGGAGGGAAGCCTGGCACCAAGGGACACACGGATACCGGGTACCAGGCGGGCAACAGCCACAGCCTGAACCCCGAACTGGAGAGCCCCGCCGGCGACAAGACCCCAGGCGAGTGCCCTGGCGGCGTCGGCGGGGTCCCACGACCCGAGAATGGCTGCGGCCAGCACGGCAATCTGTGCAGCATTCCAGAGTACCGGTGCGACATACGAGAGGAAGAAGCGTCGGTGGCTGTTGAGGACGCCGAGGCACCAGGCGGAGAGGACGAGAAAGCCGACACCGGCGGTGGTTATGCGAACCAGGTCCACGGTCAGGTCCAGCGTCTCGTCGCTGAACCCCGGGGCCAGGAGAAGCGCCAGGGGACGTGCAAGCAGGATGCCGAGCAGCGCCAGTGCTCCCGCCAACGCAGTCAACAGGCCTGCGACAGCGCCAGCGACCCTGCCAGCTTCGCGTTCGTGACCCTCGCTGAGCAGACGGCTGTACACAGGAATGAACGAGGCCGACAGGGATCCCTCGCCCAGCAGGTTCTGGAGCACGTTGGGGATCCGAAGTGCCGCAGCAAAGGCATCGGCCGCCGGCCCGAGTCCCAGTACGGATCTCAACAGAGCCTCACGGAGCAGTCCGGCTACTCGCGACAGGAAGATTCCACCAGCAACCGCTGAAGAGCCACGCGTCGCCGGTGGCTGCTGTGGCCCCTCGCCACTCACCGGCAGACCTGTGGCTGGGACCTGTCCATTGCGGCGAGGCTAGTCGTAAGGCCATCTGCGCAGGTTGCCACCCCGGCAGCCTCGATAGCCTTGGCCTCCATGAAAGCAACAGCGCCTGGGGCGGTGAGAGGCCTGGCCCTGCGGGCAAGAGCGGCAGCACCTGCAGTCGCCGCTGCCTCGACCGGGGCAAAGGACGCTGCGCTCCTGGCTTCTGCTGACCAACTCCTTCGTGATGCCGCAGAGATCATGGCTGCGAACCAGGTTGATGTTGACCGTGCCAGGACAGTCGGCACACCAGAGCAGATGGTTGATCGCCTGCTCCTTGACAACGACCGCCTGGTGGCCATGGCCGATGGACTGCGGCAGGTGGCCGACCTGCCGGACCCGGTCGGTACCGTCACGGCCGAGTGGAGCCGCCCCAACGGCCTGATGATGCGCAAGGTCAGGGTGCCACTCGGCGTGGTGGCGATCATCTACGAGAACCGACCAAACGTCACAAGCGACGCTTTCGGCCTCTGTCTCAAGTCCGGCAACGTGGCCTTTCTGAGGGGGTCATCGGGTGGGCTGTCGTCGAACCTGGCGATCACGCGCTCAATCCGTAGGGCTCTTTTTGAGAACGGCCTTCCCGAGGACGCAGTGGTCCTCGTCGACGACGTTAGCCGCGAGGCTGCGGTCGACTTCATGAGGCAGCGTGGTCTCGTGGACTGCCTTATTCCGCGGGGAGGGCCGGCCCTGATCAGTTCGATTCTCGAGAACGCCACCGTTCCATACGTAATCGACGGTGATGGGAACTGTCACGTCTACGTGGATGCAGCAGCCGACCTTGAGATGGCAGCCGACATCATCGTCAATGCCAAGATGCAGCGGCCATCGGTCTGCAATGCCGCCGAGAGCCTCGTGGTGCACCAGGCGGTCGCCGGTGACTTCCTGCCGTTGGCTGCCTCAGTACTCACAGGTGTGGAACTGGTTGGTGATGAACGCGCCCGCCAGGTCCTTCCCTACATCGCCGCTGCCACCGACGAGGACTGGTCAACCGAGTACCTGGACCTGAAACTCTCAATTAGGGTTGTCAACGACCTTGACGAAGCGATTGCGCACATAAACGGGACGGGCTCGGGCCACAGCGAGGCAATCGTCACCGAGGACGCCTTGGCGGCCGATCGCTTCACCAATGAGGTCGACGCGGCCGCCGTTCTCGTCAACGTCTCCACCAGGTTCGTCGACGGCGACGAGTTCGGCTTCGGCGCCGAGATCGGAATCAGCACGCAGAAACTGCATGCGCGGGGCCCCATGGGTCTCGAACAGTTGACCACCGAGAAGTACGTAATCCACGGAACGGGCCAGGTGCGCGCCTGACCGGGACCGCCCGGTTGTGGCTGCGATCCACCTCGTCGGTACGCTCACCCGATGGGTTTTCGCTTCGAGGATGTTGACGGCGTTCGCAGATCACTCGCAGATGCCAACTACCTGGCCGACGATGGCATAGCGGGCATCGTCTACCTTGCCGACCGCCTCGGAAAGCCCATCCTCGTTGAGGGGCCCGCCGGAACCGGCAAGACACAGCTTGCTCAGAGCGTTGCCGAGATCACCGACGCCCGCCTCATTCGCCTCCAGTGCTACGAGGGACTCGACGAGTCCAAGGCCCTCTACGAATGGAACTACAAGAAGCAACTGCTCCGCATCCAGGCCAGCGGAGACGACAGCGGCTGGTCGGAGATCGAAGACGACCTCTTCTCCGAGGAGTTCCTCCTCACGAGGCCACTGCTCGAGGCCATCCGTGCCGAGGACCGGGTTCTCCTCCTCGTGGATGAGGTTGACCGCCTCGAGGTTGAGACCGAGGCCCTCCTCCTCGAGATCCTCTCCGAGTACCAGGTGTCAATTCCCGAACTTGGAACGGTCGCAGCGACTCAGGTGCCGCTTGTGTTCCTGACCTCCAACGCGACCCGGGAACTCTCCGAAGCCCTCAAACGTCGCTGCCTGTACCTCTACATCGACTATCCCGACCTTGAGCGTGAGCGTGAGATAGTGCTGGCCAAGGTGCCCGGTGTCGACGCAAACCTCGCCGACCAGGTGGCCCGCATCGTGCGATCCATTCGCCAGCTGGACCTCAAGAAGAGCCCGTCGGTGTCAGAGACCCTCGACTGGGCCCGAACCCTCGTGCTTCTCGGAATCAACAAGGTCGACGCACAGTCGGCGACCGATACCGTCAACATCCTCCTCAAGTACCGCACAGACATCGACAAGGCGGTCAAGGAGTTCGCCGACCGGCCCGACGACCTGGTCGATGACGGCACCTGAGCCAACCCGCAGCCAGCCGATGACCGTTACCGAACAGGCAGAAACGCCAGCTGGAGGTAGCCACGAGGACACCCCTCTCCTTGACCTGTTGTCGGGCTTCATAATCGAACTCCGCCAGGCTGGCCTCCCGGTGAGCCTCACCGAGAACCTGGACGCAATGGAGGCCGTCACACACATCCCGATCGAGGACCGCGACGCCTTCAAGTACGCACTCGGAGCGACGCTCGTGAAGAACCACTCCCACTGGCGGGCCTTTGAGGTCGTGTTCGAGGTCTACTTCTCGATGAGGGGCGACGAGTACACGCTTGACGAGGTCGTCGAGGGGGAAGGACCGGAAGGCGAGCCCGGACCCCCCGGCGAGGGCTCACCCCAGGGTGGCGGAGGGGCCATGTCCGGCCTCACCCCTGAGCAACTGGCCGAGATGCTCATGAAGGCCCTCATGAACGGAGACCAGGCGATGCTGCGGGCCCTCGCCCGCCAGGCTGTAATGCGCTACGCCGGCATGGAACCGGGCCGGCCCGTGGGCGGCACCTACTACCTTTACCGCACGCTTCGAAACCTGGACCTTGACGGGGTGCTCGAGGGCCTCATGGATGCCGCCAGAGAAGAGGCACCTGAAGACCTCACCCCACTCGAGGAGCGCCTTGAGCGAGACGAGTTCAGCGATCGTATAGAGCAACTCAAACAGGAGATAGAGGCCGAGATCAGGCGCCGCCTGGTGGCCGATCGTGGTGTCGAGGCGATGGCACGGACACTGCGAAAGCCCCTGCCCGAGGATGTCGACTTCATGCACGCCTCACGCGAGGAGATGGCCGACCTGAAGAAGGCGATCCATCCGCTGACCCGGAAGCTGGCCGTACGCCTCGTACGCAAACGGCGCCACGGACGCAAGGGGTCCCTCGACTTCCGCAACACGATCCGTCACTCCCTCAGCTACGGCGGTGTCCCCGCCGAACCCAAGTTCAGGTTCCCGCGGCCGGCAAAACCCGAGATCATGGTCGTGGCCGACATCTCCGGCTCCGTGGCAGCATTTGCCAGGTTCACCCTGCACCTCGTGTACGCAATCAGCGGACAGTTCTCCAAGGTCAGGTCGTTCGTGTTCATTGACGGGCTCGACGAGGTGACCAGATTCTTTGAAGGTGTCGAAGACATCGGTGAGGCTGTGCACCGTGTCAACACTGAGGCGGACGTCGTGTGGGTTGACGGACACTCCGACTACGGGCACGCCTTTGGGGTCTTCTGGGAACGCTTCGGGCGCGACGTCGGTCCCAAGACAACGGTCATGATTCTGGGTGACGCCCGCAACAACTACCACGCATCACAGTCATGGCTACTCAAGGAGATGCAGCACAAGGCCCGCAAGGTCTACTGGCTGAACCCTGAACCGCGTGCCTACTGGGACACCGGTGACTCGATAGTGGGGGAGTACTCGACCCACTGCGAGGGAACGTTTGAGGTGCGCAACCTCCGACAACTGGAGGCCTTCGTCGAGAAGCTGGTCTAAGGGCGCTCAGGCACCCGAACCGAATGTGGCCCGGAGCAACTCGGCCAACCTGAAGGCCAAGTCGACGCTCTGACTGCCGTTCAGACGGGGATCACACATCGTCTCGTAGCGGCTGGACAGGTCCTCGGTCAGCACCTCAGCACCGCCCCCCAGGCATTCGGTGACGTCGTCGCCGGTCAACTCAAGGTGGACACCGCCGGGATTGGTTCCAGCGAAACGGTGTGCGGCGAAGAAGCCTGACACCTCGGCCAGGACATCCTCGAAGTGGCGTGTCTTGTGTCCGTCGTCGGTGGTGAAGGTGTTGCCGTGCATCGGGTCACAGGTCCAGACGAGTTGGTGGCCGGCGTCAGACACCGCCGAAAGCAGCGGTGGCAGCAGGTCGACGACCTTGTTGGCACCCATGCGGGTAATGAAGGTGAGCCGCCCGGGACGCCTGTGGGGGTCCAAGGCGTCACACAGGGCGAGCAACTCGTCAGCGGTGGCGGTGGGGCCCACCTTGCAACCGATCGGGTTGTTGACACCCCTCAGGAACTCGACATGGGCACCGCCCAGTTGACGGGTCCGCTCACCGATCCAGAGCATGTGGGCCGAACAGTCGTACCAGCCGCCGGTAAGGGAGTCCTCGCGGGTGAGGGCCTCCTCGTAGCCGAGAAGAAGTGCCTCGTGGCTGGTGTAGAAGTCGACCTGGCGCAGGTCGGCGAGCGTGTCGCCGGTGATGCCGCAGGCCTTCATGAACTGGATCGCCCTGTCGATCTCGTCGGCCATGGCCTCGTAGCGCTGCCCAGCCGGGCTGTCGGCAATGAACTGCCTGTTCCACTGATGGACGCTCGTAAGCGAGGCGAAACCACCCTTGGTGAACGCACGTAGGAGGTTCAATGTCGCTGCCGCCCGATTGTAGGCGGTCATCAGGCGCTCAGGGTCAGGAAGGCGGTCGCCCTCGGAAAAGCCGATGTCGTTGATTATGTGGCCGCGAAACGATGGTAACTCCACCCCGTCAACCATCTCGGTGTCGCTGCTGCGCGGCTTGGCGAACTGCCCGGCTATGCGCCCGACCTTCACCACAGGAACGCCGGTGTAGTAGGTGAGCACGACCGCCATCTGGAGGATCACACGGAGCCGGTCGCGGATGGAGTCGGCAGAGGTCTCAAAGGACTCGGCGCAGTCTCCGGCCTGGAGCAGAAAGGCCTCGCCGCGAGCGACTGCCGCCAGTTGATCTGTCAGCTCGCGGGCCTCACCTGCGAACACCAGCGGTGGCATGGTCGACAGCCTGTCCACAACGGCCTGGTGGGCGTCGGAATCAGGCCAGTTCGGTTGCTGGTGAGCCGTGCATTCACGCCAGGAGGTGGGCGCCCAGGAGGCAACGGGGGCTGGGGAAGCCGCTGGAACGGTGGTACCGGTGGAGTCCACGAAGTAGAGCCTACGAGCAGGCGTTGTCGACAGGTGTGGTGATTATCGCAGGTGTCCCCGCTGGGATACATGTTCAGGCTGCGTCAATGACCTCGGTGGCGCGGTCGCGCACGGTGTTGACGGCACGCTTCACCAGCCGGCGTGCGGCCTCGGCTGTGACGCCGAGATCCTCGCCGACCTCGCGGTAACTGCGCTTGCGGCCATCGCCGATACCGAAGCGCTGTTCGACGGCGTAGCGGGCACGCGTGTCGAGAACGTCGAGCAACTGGGTCGCCATCTCGTTCTCGGCCATGGCCATGACCTCGTGCTCGGGGCCCGGCTTGGAGTCGGGGAGCAGGTCGACCAGCTCGTTGCTGTCATCGTCGCCGATGGTGCGGTCGAGGGAGGTGGGGGTGGTGAGGCGGTGGAGGCGTGCATGCTCCTCGTCCAACTCGTCGCCGTTGCCCGACACGTTGCGAAGGGCGGCCCTGAGGCTCGCTGAGCGGTCACCGGGAAGGCGAACCAGGCTGGCCTTCTGGTCGAGGGCACGGCCGATCGCCTGACGGATCCAGAACGTCGCATAGGTGGAGAACTTGAAGCCCTTGCGCCAGTCGAACTTGTCGACGGCGTGCTCAAGGCCCAGGTTGCCCTCCTGGATGAGGTCGAGCAGTTCCATGCCGGGAGGCAACGGGTAGCGACGGGCCACGCTCACGACCAGGCGAAGGTTCGAGCGGATGAAGCGGTCCTTGGCTCGCGCAGCGAGGCGGATTGCACGGTCGAGCTCCCGGCCGGTCTCTCCCTCTTCCTTGCTGGCCCGTGCTGTTGCACCGGCTTCAATCGTCTGGGAAAGCTCACGCTCCTCCTGCGCGTTGAGGAGGGGAACCATTCCGATCTCGTTCAGGTACTGACCTACTGAATCACTCATTGTTTGCTCACATGCCTTTGGGCCGGCACCGCCGCGCGGCGCCGCATAGATGATTTTCGGGGGGAATTCGAGGGCGGACCGCGCAGATGCTTGTTTCGGTGCCTTCGCCTAGGGGACATTCTTGCACATCCAGAGCGCTGTGTGAAGGGGCTATTACATGACATATGTCATATGACGAGAACGGTGCGGTCAACCTGGGCAATGCGCCAGGAATGCGCAGGTCGGGCAGGTGTCAGCCGGTGGAATGGTCCAGCCGGTAGCCTCACCGACGTGCCCGGCCCCAACCCCCGCCGGATCGGCGTTCTCGGCGGAACATTCGATCCACCGCACAACGGACATGTACTGGCGGGCCTCGAGGCGCGCGATCGCCTGAACCTTGACCTCGTCCTCTTTACGGTGGCAAACGATCCGTGGCAGAAGACCGGGGCCGGCGGTATTCGCGAAGATGGTCTGACAGGAGTCGAGATCCGACTGGCCATGGTTGAGGCAGCAGTCGAAGGCCTCAGGGGCCTGCAGGCGGACGACCTGGAAATGCAGCGGGGAGGTCCTACCTACACGGCTGACACTCTTCTCGAACTTGAGGGGCGTTATCCGGGAGCTGACCTGCTCCTGTTGATCGGAAGCGACGTGGCGGCGGGGCTGGACAGCTGGATTCGGCCCGACGAGGTCAAGAGGCGTGCGACCATCGTCGTCATGGACCGACCCGGCCACGATGGAGGCCGCCCTCCGAACGGATGGAACTATGAACTGCTCGAGGCGCCGCTACTGGAGGTGTCGGCCGTCGACCTGAGAGGCCAGGTCCGGTACGGGCGTCCAATTGGTGATCAGGTGCCAGCCGGGGTTGTTGACCTGATCGACCGTTACGACCTCTACGGGGCCGTCAGGTGACAGGCGAAGAGGAGGTCCTCGGGGACCCCGATGGATTGACGACAGCCGACACTGATCCGGCCGTCGATGGACTGGCGGAAAAGGACCAGCGACCCCGGAGGCACAGTGCTTCGACACTGGCTGCACAGGCATGGCGATGGGGGTTCCCCATCGCCCTCGTGGTGGCCGTCGTCTGGTCGGGGACGCTCATGTTGGACGGCGTGCGAACCATCCTCAACAGCGAGGAGGGTCAGATCCGTGAGGCGGTGACGGATCCGACCGCGCCGGGCTTTGAGGCGTTCGTGGAACAGACCTGGTCGATGCTCGTCGTGACTGAGGACGAAGAAGCGAACCTGGTTGGGATGGCTGTGCTGACGGCCTCGGACAGGGCATCAGGAGGTGGAACCGCCCTGATGGTGCCGCCGGACCTCCATGTCGATGCCTGTGGTGGTGACGGCTGTGATCTGGCCGACCTCCACGCCTCGGGAGGGGTCGATGGCGAGCGGGCCTTTATGGGGTCGTTGCTGGGGAGCGACTTCACCGGTGTGGTGTTGTTGACCCCGACCAGTTGGAACAACCTCGTCAGACCGGTTTCCCCCTTGTCGATCGGGCTCAAACACGATCTTGTCCAGACGGCCGATGATGGGACCAGCACCATCAGGTTCTCGGTGGAAGAGAACTTGCTCCTTGCAGCAGATGTGGTCGACCTGTTGTCGTTGCCGGACCGGGGCGCTTCAATCGGGATCCTCCGTAGGCACGGGATGTTCTGGGAGTCATGGCTGTCAGCCGTAGCCGCAGGTGGCGAACCTCTGGCGAACCTCCCCGCTGTCGACATGGAACTGGTGAGGCTCATCGACACACTGGCCCGCGGCGAGATCCGGGTGGACACCTCGCCATGGTTGGTGTCCGGCAACTCGATGGCCGCCGACCCGATGGCACTTGAGCAGGCTGCAGATGCGATGTTCCCATTCCCCATTCCCACCGAGGGCGGATCCCGCCCAACGGTGCGGCTTCTCAACGGAACAGGCGACTTCGCCATCGACGCCTACGCCAGAGAGGTCGTCAGGGCCGCAGGCGTCGACATCGCTGTTGTCGGCAACTTCAGGAACTTCAACGTGATCCAGACCCGGGTTGTCTACAGGGACCCCCGGATAGAGCAGAAAGCAACAGCACTCGCCGTTGCAATCCATGCAGGTGTGATCCTTGACGAGGCCGTAAGCTCCGCAGCCGACCTGACGGTGGTCATCGGCGCCGACTTCACGGCGAGGGCCGGATAGCATCGCCGCCACGTGGAAAGCGAAGCCTCTCTAATCAGCGACGATCCAACGGCGACGGCCGACTACCTTGGGTTGGCCCGCATGGCTGTCACCGCAGCCTCCGAAAAGCTCGGACACGACTCTGTGATCATCGATGTCGGTGATGTCATTGGCGTTACCGACTACTTCGTCGTTACCGCCGGCTCCACGACCCGTCAGGTGCGTGCCATAGTCGACGAGGTAGAGGAACAGTTGACCCACGGTGCGGCAATCAAGCCCGTGAACGTCGAGGGCACCGACTACTACGAATGGGTGCTGATGGACTACGGCGGCTTCATGGTCCACGTGTTCACCGACGAACAGCGCGCCTTCTACGACCTCGAACGCCTCTGGGCCGACTGCCCGACACCGACGTTGACACCCCCCGCCTAGGGGTAGTCCGTGGAGCTAGAGGGAATTGAACCCTCGACCTCCTCCATGCCATGGAACGCCACACAGTTTCATAGGGATCCTCAGGGTGCCAATAAGACCAGTTAAACAGCTGTTTTGTTGATTTCCTGATTCTCATTGGGAGCAACAGAAATGTGCCGTTGCTCCCAGCGTTGCTCCCAGCGTTGCGATAGAATCTTGGGAGCATGGCAACGAGAAAGCGGCGGTCGAACGGCGAGGGCACGATCTTCTTAGACAAGTCGCGAGGTCGCTGGATCGCTCTGATCTCCCTACCAGACGGACGGCGTAAGAAGGCCTCGGCACTCACCCAGAAAGAGGCGCGACTCAAACTGGTCGAGATGCTCGCCGACCTCGAGAACCATGGCGCAGTGTTCGATCAGAGAAGTCGCTTCCAAGAGCTCTCTTCGCTTTGGAGGGCCAAGGTCGTTGAGGCGAAGGTCATGGCTCCAAAGACTCGTGAGATGAAGCGCTGGGCCCTAGACCGACTCGACTCCCTCCTGGGTGACGTCAAACTCGTCGATCTGAATGCTGAACGCATCGAAGGGGCCTTTGAGGCGATGGCCGCTGAAGGTCTCAGTCGCGAGTCCCTCAACAAGATCAAGTCGGTGCTGAATCAACTATGCGTCTTTGGGGAGCGCCGTGGCCTGCTCAGAAAGAACCCTGTTTCCATAGTTGAACTGCCCGGCAACCTGCCGGAACGAAAGCCGCAGCGCTCGCTCACCGTTGATCAGGCAACGACACTCCTAAAGGCCTCGTCCGGTGATCGTCTCCACGCCTTGTGGGCCACCATGCTCATGCTCGGTCTGCGACCAGGACAGGAAACGGCTCTTCAATGGGACGCCGTCGACTTAGACATCCTGGTGCTTCACGTCCGGAAGAATCTCCGCAAGGTCGACACCGTCTTCGAACTGAGCGACGAACTAAAGACGAAGCGCTCACGCCGCTCTCTGGACATTCCGCCACCCCTGGTCGAGGCGCTCCGGTCCCACCGGGATTACCAGGACCTCGAACGCAAGCAAGCAGGGCCCGCCTGGTCAACCGATTGGGATGGACTGGTCTTCACCAGCCTGACCGGAACACCACTCGACCCATCAAATGTCCGAAGGGACTTCAGCCGGTTGACCGAGGCGGCCGGACTAGGCCATTGGTCCCCGAACGAACTCCGGCACACAGCGGTGTCGCTCCTGTCGGCCGAAGGCGTACCACTTGAACAGATCGCAGACGTGATGGGCCACAAAGGAACTCAGATGACCTCGCAGGTGTACCGGCATTTGGTGACACCGTCGATTGGCGCAGCGACCGGACCGATGGACGAACTCTTCGGGTAGGTCCGCATTTGGGCCGCTCACCGCAGGAGCCCGGCCACAGCACTCCGGTAGCAAGAGTTCAAACGCTCGTGCCGCCCCTCAGTCGGTAGCTGCACAGCACAGATAGTTGCTATCCGACTCGTTCCAGCGATTGACCATGGGCGCCTAGCGACTCCTGTAAGACGTCCCTCCAGATCAGGGCACCGTCACTGCAGTGACTGGGCCTACCCCGACTACGAGGCCGTCGTGTCGCTACAAGGGGTAGGAGACAGGCCTTGTTGAGTCTCGGATAGCAACTACTGGCTAGAAGAGGTCACCCACCCAGCGAATGTCGTACTTGTTCTCGAAGTCCCGGTACCGCTTCTGTTCTGACTTGGTGGGGGTGTCGTGGTAGCCGTGGTCACGTAGCCACTCGTGGCCACCCAACTCCCTCAAAGTCTTCATCCCGGCCCGGTCAAGTTCCAGGTCGTCCAATCGGCGCTTGTCGCCCTTGAGGGCGTTGATGACCGGCTTCATCTGGTGTTGGAAACTGATCCGTGCGGTCCGCTCCGTGAGATCACCCAATGTCGGGATGTTGTCCCGCAGGTAGGAGCGATTCAACTGGACCTCGAAACGAACCCTGGGCGGCCCGGTGTGGGACTGCTTGGCCTTGTCGTAGATGCTCAGGTTCGGCTTTGTCTTCCTTTCCACTCTCACCGTTTCAAGGTCGCCAGACGGGCCCCGGTAGGTATTGACTTTCTGCCTCGGAGAGCGGAGGCCCCTCTGGGCGACCGCTAGCACCTGCTGGGTGATCCCCGGGGTCTCCACGTCGACTGCGAGGTCGAGGCGGTAAAGGTCCCAGTTCTCAGGTTGGACGTCCCAGACGATCCACTCCTCGAGAAGGGGGCAGATCTCCTCAACAGCACCTAAGGCCTCTCCAGTACCCACGGCCCGGGTTCCTGAAGGATCAACGATCCGGGAGGGGTTTACATCCAGCAGGGCGTAGTAGCCCTCAGACCCCTCTATCAGCCCCTCTCTCAGCCCCAACCTGAGGCTGCACTGGTCATTGACCGGGATGGTCACACTGGACTCCAGAGTGGCCCTGTCCCGGCCTGTAGCGGAAACCTTGTACCAGTCCTCAAGGCTCTGTTGGACCTTGGCTGTGAATCGGAATCGACATCGGACCATGTCTATCCCAACTAGTAAGTCCATAGACCCAAGTGCATCTCCTATGGAGGAAGTAGATACATGTTGCGGGATTAGATTAAGCGGCATATACGAGTCCTTTGGTGTGTTACATAGAGGATTTGGTTGGTAAATGGACGATAGCTATTTAGCTGATTAGGGCTTCGATGTCAGAGCGGTCGATCAGTGTCCGACTGCCGACCTTGCGCCTTCGCAGGAGACCCTCATTGAAGAGGCGGTAGATCGTGCTCTTGGAAACCCGCAGGTAGTCACCTGCTTCCTTGACAGTTACGACAGGCCTGAGTTCTCGGTTGTGTTCAGTGGACTTCACAGTCCTGTTGCTCCTTTTGGGGTGGTTTGCCCTGGTAG
>CAJXKL010000020.1 GCA_913055915.1 uncultured Candidatus Nemicrothrix sp.
CCCCGTCCCTCCACGGGTGGGCCACCGGTAGGGTGTCCGCCCCCGGGCGCGTAGCTCAGCTGGCTAGAGCACCTCCCTTACAAGGAGGGGGTCGGGGGTTCAAGTCCCTCCGCGCCCACCAGAAACGCCAGGTTGACTGTTTAGCCGAGAGTTCAATTGGTAGTGGACGATCATGTCTTTGACGAGTGAAGCCACGGATGGGGTGAACTGACGGTTGGTGGCCGTGTCAGGCCCGTAGCCACGAACCAGACTTGGACCTCAGCCGATCGCCCCCAGGGTCAGGCCCCCGTCGACCACGACCACGTCACCGGTCTGGTAGCCGGCACGCAGTATCCCAAGTACCGCCTCGCCGCAGTCCTCCGAGGTTCCGGAACGACCCAGCGGGGCTCTGTCGGCAACAGCCGCATGCAGCGCATCCCAGGTCTCCGTCCACGGTGTCTCGACGAGGCCCGGGGCCACGGCGTTTACCCTGATCTCGGGCCCCAGCACGTTGGCCATGAGCCGCGTTAGGTGGTTCAGCCCGGCCTTGGAGACCGCATACGGGATGCAACTGCCGCCGGCGATCAGGCCCGCAATCGACGTGATGTTGATGATGTTGCCGTCTCCGCTGGCCTTCAGGGCCGGCACGGCGGCCCGGCTGAGGTACCAGGTGCCGAACACGTTCACGTCCATGATCCGCCGAAACACCTCCTCGGTCACGGCATCCAGGTCGCGGTGGGGTATGACCTGCGTGTAGCCGGCATTGTTGACGAGAATGTCCAGGCGACCGAACGCCTCAAGGGCTGCATCGACAAGACCGGTGCATTCCTCCTCACTGCTCACGTCTGCACGGTGGTAACAGGCTGAGGTACCCAACTCTGAAGCAAGCACCTCACCGGCCTCGATGGACGACGAGGAGTTCACGACAACCTTCGCTCCGGTCGCGACAAGTGATCGGGCGGTCGCCTCCCCGATCCCGCTGGTCGAACCCGTGACGATCGCGACCCTGCCTTCGAACTCGCCCATGTCTGCCTCCGCTCGTGAATCCATCCGTTCCGACATGCGAGTACACATGCTCAGGCAGCATCGACGCACATCAGGGCACTAATCCTCTCACACGGACCTTTGGCCCTGAACAGTGGGCGGCGACCTGTGTAGGTTCGGCCTGGATGAGTAGTCATGAGAGGGGTCCTGTCCATCCATCTGGAGGTCCGCTGTGCCGATGACCCCAAGGGAACGCGTGCTCGCAACCCTCAACCACGAGGAGCCCGACCGGGTGCCGATCGTGATCGGAGCCAGCAACGCCACCGGCATCAAGATGAAGCCCTACCGGGAGGTCAAGAAGCTGGAGGGCATCGAGGCCCTCGACGACTACATGTACAGTTGGCCCGAGTTGGGTACCGCACTCGTCGACGAGAAGACCATGCTTCGCCTGCACAGCGATGTCCGTGGTGTCACCGACCTGGAACCTGCGGCAGTACGGGAGAGAAACAGGGCCCGCGATCCCCACAGCGACTGCTTCGACTCGTGGGGCGGTGGGCAGATGGAGGTGACGCCCGGCGACTGGTTCCCGGGAATACACCCGATACCCGATGCCACATGCTCAGCGGACCTCGAACGTTACGAGGGCTGGCCCGACATGTCGGACCCCAGCCGAATCGACCACGTGAAAGGGGAGGCCCGACGCCTGGCCGAGGACGGACAGTTCGCCATCATGGCCACTCCCTGGCTGTTGTTCCCCTTCGAACGGGCACATGCCATGCAGGGCATGGAGGCCTTCCTCATGAACATGGCGCTGCATCCCGACTTCGCCCGTGAACTGCTTGAGCGGATAGCCGAAGAGTGCAAGACACTGATGGGGCGCTTCCTGGCTGAACTGGGCGACAACGTCGACATCATCAAGATCGGCGACGACCTCGGGACCCAGGACAACCTCATGATCTCCCCCAAGATGTACCGGGACATCCTCAAACCCGTCCACGCCGACTTCATCCAGTTCATCAAGGAGCGCACGGGCGCCAAGGTGCTGTTCCACAGTTGCGGCGACGTGGCCCTGCTCATCGAGGATTTCATCGAGATCGGGGTGGACATCCTCAACCCGATTCAGGCCTCCTCAGGAAGGATGTCGGACTTTGCCGCTCTGAAGGAACGCCACGGAAACGACATAGTCCTGTGCGGTGGCATCGACACCCATCGGATCCTCCCGTTTGGCACACCCGACGAGGTGCGCAGCGAGGTGCGTCGCGTCATCGACCTCCTAGGGCCGGGAGGAGGCTTCATGATCGGGGCCGTTCACACAATCATGAACGACGTTCCCGCAGAGAACCTCCTCGCAATGGTCGATGCGGTAGAGGAATTCGGTCGGTATCCCCTTCGGTCCTGAGGGGGTTCACCCCGGGAATAGCCAGAGACCGGCTCGGGGTTACCCTCAGGTCCGAAACCGGGACAAGGACCGAGCTGAACAGGGGGAGCATCTTGAGCGATACGGATGGACCCGCTGAGGTGGGAGGAGAGCCCGAGGAGCCGTCACCCAACCCCTCCCCACCCCTTGATGGCCCACACGCTTGGCACAAGGTGCTCGAGCCCGGAGAACTTGACGACGGCCGGGCCGTAACGAAGTCGATCGGTGCCGACATCCTTGCCGTAGCCTTCGCCCATGACGGGCCATCGCTGGTACACGCCCGCACGGATCCACTGCTGGTCTGAGGCCACCTGCAGGACCCGCAGGTTGGGTCCTTTCGCTGGGTTCGTGACAAGAACTTTGTCAGGTGACTCGTCTTTAGGCCGATCCTCTGGAATACTGCCCCCATGCAGATGCGAACGCCCGTAACCATCCTTGCCCTGATCGTGGCCCTGACGCTTGTCGGCGCCGGCTGTGGTCTCCTCGAGTCGAATGCCGACGAGGTGGACACGCTGCGGGCCGAGATCATCCAGTTGCGTGAAGACGTCCTTGACCTGCAGACCGAGGTGTCGCTCCTGGCTGCCGTACCCCCGACCACGTCAACCGTCACCACAACCACGAGAGTTTCGTCGTCAGCCCCGGTGGCCACGACCACTTCAGGAGCTTCGGGTACGCCTGCAACCTCGCCACCTGCGCCCACCACGACCGTCGACGTGAGCACACTTGACGAAGAAGCTGTCCTCACTGCTACCTACGAGTGGGGTCCCAGCGACCCAACTGTGGTCCTTCAGCAGGTCCTGGGCGTAGTGGCCGACGGCTGGTACGGCAACAACACCCGTGCTGCTCACGTGGCTGCCCTGCAGGACCTCGCCCTACCAACCGATGGTGTCCCCTCTGCGCCTGACACCACCACGACAGAGGCTCCGGCCGAAGGCGAGACCACCACGACCGTTGCCGGCGAGACAACGACAACTGCAGCCGGCGAGACCACCACGACCGCTGTCGGCGAGACAACCACCACGACTGCAGCCGCTGAAACCACGACCACAGCGGTGACTACCACCACTACAACCGCCGCTCCCTAGCGGCTGTCTGTCCGCTTCCGTACGGAGGCGACTGGTCAACTTGGAACTATTCAGGTTCCGATGATGTTGTGCTCCGGTCCGTACGGGAACCCGGTGATGTTCTCTGAACCATCCTCTGTGACGATGAGAATGTCGTGTTCCCGGTAGCCACCGGCACCCGGCTGGCCTTCGGGAATGGCGATCATCGGCTCCATGGACACGACCATTCCGGGCTCGAGCACCGTCTTGACGTCTTCGCGTAGTTCCACACCGGCCTCGCGGCCGTAGTAGTGGCTGAGCACCCCGAAACTGTGGCCGTAGCCGAAGGAGCGGTACTGCAGGAGGTCGTGTGAGCGGTACACGTCGTTCAGTTCGGTTGCGATGTCACAACACCGGGCCCCGGGTCGGATCAGGCCCAGGCCGCGCTCATGGACCTCGACGTTGACCTCCCAGAGGCGCAGGTGCTCGTCGGAGGTGACGTGGTCGCAGAACAGCGTGCGTTCCAGGGCCGTGTAGTAGCCGAAGATCATCGGGAAGGTGTTCAGCGACAGGATGTCGCCCGACTCGACCTCCTTGTTGGTGACGGGGTTGTGGGCGCCGTCGGTGTTGACGCCGGACTGGAACCAGGTCCATGTGTCCATCAACTCCACAAAGGGGAAGTCGGCGGCGATCTGGCGGATCATTGCGGTGGTCGTGGCCAGGGCGACCTCCTGCTCGGGAACGCCGGCAGCGACAGCCTGGACACATGCCTCACCACCAAGGTCACAGGTCCGGGCACCGTGGCGGATCAGGTCGTGCTCCTCTGTGGACTTGATCGTCCGCATCCACATGGTCGCAGCGCCGATATCAACCAGTTCGACACCCGGCAGGGCGGCCTCGAGTTCCCTGAAGCGCTCGACGCTGAGGTGGTCGAACTCGACTCCGAGCCTCGCGACGCCACCTGTGAGGCGGCGTACCGCCTCGTAGTAGTTGTCCCGTCGCCAATCGGAGTAGACCACGTTGTCCCCGTGGGTCCGACGCCACGGCTGCCCGCCGTCGATTCCAGCCGAGATGGTCGTTGCATTGTCGGAGTCGACAACCATTCCGTAGCGACGTCCGAAGTAGCAGTAGAGCCACCCCGAGAAGTAGCAGATGTTGTGAAACGAGGTAAGGAGGCAGGCATCTAGTTTCTCGGCCTCCATGTGGGCCCTCAGGTCGCCCTGGCGGCGGTCCATCTCGGTTGCCGAGAACGGCGACCACTCCTTTTCGCCCCAGTGCCAGCGGGTCACGTGGACCATGTCGTCTGTGGTCATGTTGCCCTCCCCGACCCTGCTAACCCTTCAGGCCGGTGATGATCCGGCCTGCGATCTCGTCGAGCAGCTCTGCGGACGTGCCAAAGGTGATCCGCACATGCTTCTCACCAGCAGGTCCGAAGTTCGGTCCGTTGCCGCTCGCAACGCCCGTCATGTGGCGGAGCCATCTTGCGGGGTGGTCGCCCGTGTCGAATGCTGACAGGTCCAGCCATGCCACGAATGTCGACTCTGGCAGGAACATCCTGACCTCGGGCAGGTCGGCACTGATGCGGTCGAACAGGTGTCGCCTGTTGCGGTCCAGTAGAGCCAGCAGTTGGTCGGTCCAGTCAGACCCCGTCTCCCATGCGGTGATCGACGCCTCACAACCCATTCGGTTGGGAGCGCCGAGCAACTCAGTGGGAATGGAACGGATGGCTGACCGGAGTCGGTCATCTCCGCAGATGGCGACGGCACACCTCATGCCGCCGAGAGCGAACGTCTTCACGCCCGATGTGACGGTCACCGTCCGCGAGGAGGCACCGGGAACCGTGAGCATCGGAATATGGGTGGAGTCCGCATACACCAGGTCGCTGTGGATCTCGTCAGACACGATGGTCAGGTCGTGCTCGTGGGACAGGTCGACTATGTGGATCAGTTCTTCGGCAGTCAGGACGCGACCAGTCGGGTTGTGGGGATGGGAGAGCAACAGCAGGCTGATCCCGGGATCGGCCTCTAGCAGTCCGGAAAGGGCGTCGAAGTCGTAGTGCCAACCCGTGTCGGTGAGCGTCATCGGCCAGTGGACGGCCCGCCTGTCCGTAGTGGGCGGCACGTCAAGGAACGGCGGGTACACGGGTGGCGTGTACATGATTCCGTCACCGGGAGCGGTCAGCGCCTCTACACATGCCCAGATGCCCTGGAGCACGTTTGCTGTCAGGAGTATCAGGTCGGGGTCCGGTGTCCAGCCGTGCCGCCGCGTGGCCCAACTGGAATAGGCGGGCCCCACGTTGTCGCCAGCGGAGTGGTAGCCGAAGGCGTGCAGGTCTACCAGGTCACGCAGGCGTTCCACGACGGCGGGGGGCGGCCCCAGGTCGTGTTCTGCAACCCATGCCGGGATCACCCTGTCCGGGTAGCGGTTCCACTTGACAACGCCGGAACTTCGGCGCTCCTGCGGGTCCACGAAACCGAAGTCGACTGTGGGCTGGGATGGTTCGGACACGTGGTGATGCTAGGGGAGTGGTTTAGGAACAGGTGTGTCGACAGGCGGTTGAGGTCGAGGCGCCAGGTGTCTCAGCCGGCGTGCAGCGGGCGACCGGCCAGGCCCATGGCGGCCTCGGCGAGCGCCTCTCCGAGGGTCGGATGGGCGTGGATGGTTCCAGCCATATCCTCGACCGTGGCAGCCGTCTCGACGGCCAGGGCTGCCTCGCCTGCAAGCTCAGCGACATGGGCGCCTACGGCCTGCACGCCAATGACCGTGCCGTCACCATCGGCTACGACCGTCACGAAGCCGTCACCCGTGCCGAGAGTACGGGCCCGACCCGATGCGGCCAGGGGGAAGCGCGAGGATGTCGCGGCGATACCGGCAGATGACGCGTCAGCCTTGGTCATGCCCACGACCACCACCTGCGGGTCGCTGAAGACGATCAACGGAATGCAGGTCGGGTCAAAGGCATTGGCACGTCCGCAGGCGACATCGGCGGCAACCTCGGCCTCTGCCGTTGCCTTGTGGGCAAGGGCCGGGCCAGGGGTCAGGTCTCCGATGGCGAACACCGTCTCAGTTGCCCTCCTGGCGGGGTCGACAACTACAAGACCGCCCTCGTCGACATTGGCACCAGCTTCGACAAGCCCGACCATGTCGCTGTTGGGACGCCGGCCGACAACCACCGCCACCCTGTCGGCAGGCAGGACGGCACTGCCGTCGGGCCCCGAGACGACAAGGCCGGCGTCTTCAATGTCGACAGCGGTCGTGTCACAGCAGATCCCCACACCCAGGCTCCGCAACCCCCGTGTCACGGTTCTTGTGATGCGATCATCAAATCCTGGGAGGATCGAGGCCTCTGTCTCCACGATCGTTACCCGACTACCCAACTTTGCGAAGGCGCAACCCAACTCGACGCCGACGTAGCCGCCACCAACCAGCACAAGTTCCTCCGGAAGGGTGTCCGAGGACAGGAGGCCCGCTGAGCCGACGACACGTGTGCCGTCAAGGGGAACGCCGGCCAGCTCGATCGGGCGCGAGCCGGTGGCGACGATGGCGTGCCTGAAGTCGAGATGCTCGACGGTCGCACCATGCTCGACGACCACGCGGTTCGGCTTCACGAAACGCGCCTCGCCGGCCAGCACGACAACCCCGGCGCGATCCAACAGGTGCCGCACACCTCTGGTGAGTCCTTCCACGACATCTCTCAGATGGGCCTGCAGCGCCGACATGTCGAGGTCTGCCGTCGCCGCAACCCCCCAGGCAGCCACCCGGTCGGGTGCCACCATGGTGTCGGCCACCTCGATCAGTGTCTTGGACGGGATGCAGCCGACGTTGAGGCAGGTGCCACCCAGTTCGCCACGTTCCACAAGGGTCACCCGTCGACCCAGGCGGGCTGCGTGCAGGGCGGTGGCGTAGCCACCTGGGCCACCGCCAACTACGAGCATGTCGACCGCCTCGGCGACTTCGCCGACCACCATGGTGTGCCCCTCAGCCCTTTACCAGCAGGTTCAACGGCTCCAGGAGGTCGGCCGTGATGGATCCCTTGAACGCTGAGGCCAGGTCTCCGTCGATCAGGCGGTGGTCGGAGCCGAGGACAATCGGAAGGGTGGGCCTGGCCACGACCTGCCCGTCGACCACAACTGGTCGATCGGCGACAGCACCAAGGCCGAGGATGGCTGCCTGGCCGGGCGGAATGATCGGGGTGGCCCAGCGACCGCCCATCGACCCGTAGTTGGTAATGGTGAAGGTCGCCCCCGAGAGGTCGGCTGCGGTCAGTGTGCCGTCACGGCCGCGGGCAGCCAGGTTGGCGATGGCCGTTGCCAGGGCGAAGAGGTCGAGGCGGTCGACATCGCGGACAACAGGCACCACGAGCCCGGAGTCGGTGGCGACAGCAATCCCCAGGTTGACCGAGTCGTGCACGACGATCGACTCACCGGGGCTTCCCTCGATGCAGGCGTTCACCATCGGGAATCGGCGCAGGGCCCTAGCAGCGGCTGCAGCGACCACCGTGAGGGCCGTTACGGCGGAGGCCCCGGGCCTGTCCATGCCACGCAGGCGCTGACGGAAGTCGACAAGCAGGGCTGCGTCGATCTCGTCCATGGAGTGGATATGGGGGATCTCGGCCCATGACCTCTCCATGTTGCGTGCGACCACGCCGCGGATTCCGCGCAGGGGGTGGCGCCCGGAGGGCATCTGGCCCAGGTCTCCCGTGGGCGTGTGGATCTGAGGAGAGGCAGAGGCTGCCGGAGCGGGGGGCAGTTGGGTGCCTGATGCCCGTACATCGTCGGAGGTGATCCGTCCGCCGGGGCCTGTTCCTGTCGTGGTGCCCAGGTCGACACCTTCCTCGAGGGCCAACTTCCGAGTGGCGGGGGAGGCCTTTGGTCGGGACACATGACCCAGGGGCGATGGCCCGGGGTCGGCCGACGGAGCGCTCACTACAGGTGCGATGGGTTTGGTGTCGTCGGCTACCTGAGCAGATCCGTCGTCGATTTCGATCAGGATCTCGCCCACGTCTAGCCGGTCGCCCTCGGATGCGCCGAGGCGAAGCACCGTGCCGGCGACGGGCGAAGGAAGCTCAGAGCTGGCCTTGTCGGTTAGCACCTCGACCAGCGGCTGATCCCTCACAACCGCATCGCCAGGCGAGACGAGCCACTCGACGATCTCGGCCTCTTCGAGGCCCTCGCCGATGTCGGGTAGACGGAACTCGAACGCCATGCCGGTCAGTCCGACTCGAGCGTGCGACGCACGGCGGCGATTATGCGGGACTCATCGGGAACGTAGAGGTCCTCGAGCATGCCCACCGGGTAGGGAACGTCGTAGCCCGACACCCTTGCCACCGGAGCCTCAAGGGACCAGAAGCACTCATCGTTGATGGTTGCAACAACCTCGGAGGCAAAGCCGCCGGTCTCGCAGGATTCCTGTACGACTACGGCCCGACCGCAGTGGCTGACGGCCTCGGCGACCGCCTCGATGTCGAGTGGCACGATGCTCCGCAGGTCGAGCACCCGGACCGACAGGCCCTCGGATCGAAGGCTGTCGGCAGCACGGCAGGCCAACTCCACCTGGTAGCTCCAGGTGATGATCACGATGTCGTCACCATCGCGGGCGGTCCGTGCAACCCCCAGGGGAACGAGGTGGTCGCCGTCAGGTACCTCTCCACGGATGCCCCGGTAACCGCGTAGCGGTTCCAGGAAGAGGACCGGATCGGGGTCCCTGATCGATGATGCGAGGAGGCCCTTGGCATCTGATGCTGTGGCAGGCATTACCACCTTGAGGCCAGCGACGTTGGCGAACTGGCCTTCGAGGGAGTCAGAGTGCAGCTCGGGTGTGCGAACACCGCCCCCGAACGGAGCCCTGATGGTGATGCTTGGCTCATAGCGCCCCTGTGTGCGGTAGCGCAGCCTCGCCACCTGGCCGGCAAGCTGGTGCATTGCCTGGTATGAGAAACCCAGGAACTGGATCTCAGCGACCGGAACGAGGCCAGCGATCGCCAGGCCAACGGTTGCACCTGCGATCACCGCCTCAGATATCGGGGTGTCGACGACCCTGTGCTCCCCGAACTTCTCATAGAGGCCTTCGGTTGCACGGAACACCCCGCCGTTTCGGGCGACGTCCTCGCCCAGCACGACTACGCGGTCGTCTCGGGCCATTTCTGCGTGGAGGGTCTCGTTGATGGCTTGGAGCATCGTGAGGTCGCTCACCCCGCCACCGTTGAACGTGTCAGCCATGGCCACCAGCCTCGGGGGAGCGGGCATCAAGCAGTTGGGACCGCTGGCGTGCAAGCCGTTGCGAATCAGCCGAGAGACAGTGGTCAAGGAGAGCGTCGGCTGCCAGTGGAGCGGATCTGGCGGCCTCGACGGCTCGATCAATTAGTTTCAGTGCCTCGGCCTCGGTCTTCTCCTGGGCAGCGTCGTCCCACAGATCCAGGTCCCTCAGTTGGCTGACAAGCCGCAGGACAGGGTCGTTTCGTTGGGCTGCCTCGAGATCCTCGGGGGGGACGTAGCGGGTCGGGTCGTCGGCGGTCGTGTGGGCACCCAACCGGTAGATCACGGCCTCGATGAGGGTGGGTCCCCTTCCGGCCAGGGCACGCTTCCTGGCCTCGTCCACGGCGTCGTAGACAGCGGCAGCGTCGTTGCCGTCGACTTTCACGCCCGGGATGCCGAAACCAGCAGCCTTGTCGGCAAGGGAGTCGGCTGCCGTCTGCAGGTGGACCGGGGTGGAGATGGCCCACTGGTTGTTCACACACACCATCACCACGGGTGCATTCAGTACGCCAGCCAGGTTGCCGGCCTCGTAGAAGTCTCCCTCTGAACTGGATCCGTCCCCGAAGAACACCAGGGCGACACCGGGCTCGCTGCGCAGGGCCATGCCCCATGCGATGCCCACTGCGTGGGGGATCTGGGTTCCCAGTGATATCTGGTTGGGTAGGACCCGGATCGGATCGGGGATGTGGCCGCCGGCGGGGTGACCGAGGCTGTAGAGCATGAAGCGCTCCAGGATCTCGGGGCCGTACCGGCGCAGTGCCAGGGGTTCCCTGTACTGGGGGATCACCCAGTCGTGATCGGTGTCGAGGGCATGGGTAGCGGCGACGATGGTTGCCTCGTGGCCGTCGATCGGCGCAACGGTTCCGACCTGGCCCTGACGCTGCAGGTTCCACAACCGGCTCGACTGTGTTCGGGCCATGACCATGTCGACGAGGATCTCTCTCAACTGGGCGTCTGACGGAATGGTCACCGGCCCTCCTCGGCGGCTTGGTCGGACACGTGTGTCATTGTCCGACGGTAGGGGTGTGGGCCCTGTCGAGACTAGCCGTGAGGTGATGTTGCGACACCTGTCACAGGTGTCGGATGTCACCAGGAAATGGACCACTCTGAGGCGCCGGAGCAGTCTGGATTCACTATTGTGGACAGCACAACAGGTACCGGTTCCCCCACCGGAACCCTGTGCTGATTGACCGGGATCACCTCCCGATTCCGGTCGAGAGAAATACCGCATGTCCCGCCTCCCCCAGGTGGGACATGCGACGTTTTGGCCTGCAGCGGGTTTCTCGATGTCCGCATCGTCAGCCCCACTGTGCCCCATCTAGGCTCCCTGCTGACCCGAAGGATGTCAGGGAGACATGGACATGGCGCCGAATCGACGCGATCAGATCCGGATGGCCGAGGACGAGATCTCAGCATTCATTGAGGAGCAGAAGAACCTCCAGGTGGCCTGCCTGGACCTTGACGGATCTCCCCACCTGTCGACACTCTGGTTTGCCATTCTGGATGGAAGGTTGGCATTTGAGACCTACACCAGTTCGCAAAAGATCGTGAACCTGCGACGTGATCCGCGGATCACCGTCCTCCTTGAGGACGGCGTTGAGTACAACCGCCTGCGAGGGGTGATGATCAAGGGCATCGCCACCCTTGTAGACGACGGTGATGGCCTTCACCGGATTGCGCGGGCGATCGTGGCCCGCAACCAACCTGACCTGGATCCGGGCCTTCTCGATGCTGCAGCCACCCAGCTCGCCCTCAAACGGACCGGGGTTGTCGTCGAACCGGAGAGGGTCATCTCCTGGGACCACACCAGGCTGGGATGAACTGCCCGACTACGGGAAGGAGCGGTGGGGAAGCCGACGTAGCATGAGCGCGATGGACGCCCTCTTCACGGTTCAGGACGAGGACACGATTGTCCGTCAACTCAATCATCGCCACGCCAACCTCCCCGAGCGCCGGGTACTGGCCGAAGCCGAACAGGCCAGAGCCGCAACGGCAACCCAGATCGAAGAGCACAAGGTCGAGCACCTCGATCTCTTCCGGCGCCAGCGCCGTTATGAGGGCGAGGCGGCAGCCGTCGAGGATCGCCTGACAGAACTCGACACGCTGCTCTACGGCGGCTCCATCACCTCTCCCAAGGAGGCGGTGGCGATCCAGACCGAGATCGGACACCTTCGACAACGCCTCGACAGCCTCGAGGGAACGGTCCTCGAGGTCATGGAGGAACTGGAGCCTGTCGAGCGCCTGGTCTCCGAACTGGACGCCCGCGGGGTGGCCGAGGCCACGGTTGTCGAGGAGCGCAGGCAGGAACTCCTGGCGGCTGAATCCGTTGTCGATGCCGAGGTCGATGAGGCGAGGGAGCGGCGCCGCTCTGCGGCCAACGAGGTCTCAGAGGATGTGCTTGCCCGCTACGACCGTATTGCCGGTGGCCTGGGGGCCAGCACTGTCGTCCACTTTGTCGGCTCCGACTGCACCGGTTGTCCCTACTCGATGCCCGCCGTCGAGGCTGACCGTGTACGGGCCCTTCCGGAGGGGACTCTGGCTGAGTGCAGTGAGTGCGGCCGGCTGGTGGCGCGCTGACAGGTGTTCATCTGGTTCGTCGCCGGTGCGCTGGTGGCCGTCCCCATGGTGTTCGAGAGCCCGGACCTTGACGTCAGAATCGTCACTGTTGCTGCACTGCTCCCCATCGCCGAGGGCCTGATCGGAGGCCCGTGGCTGCTCCACACCCTCGCTGGGGCCGTACTTGTCATGGTCGTGGTGATGCTCGGCACCGCCGGTCGCAGGAGCCAGCGCCGGCGCTGGCTCGGGGTGCCGATCGGTATCTTCACCCACCTGGTCATGGATGGCACCTGGGGGTACACGGCACTCTTCTGGTGGCCCGCAGGCGGGATCGACCAACTGGGTGGATCCGCACTTCCCGAGTTCGACCGTTACCCGGGAACCCTGGGGCTCGAGGTGCTGGGCCTGTTGGCCTGTCTCTGGGGTTGGAGGCATTTCGGACTCTCACAGCCCGAGAGGCTGCGGAAACTCTGGTCGGAGGGCAGAGTCGAAGCTAGTCGTGATCGCTGATTCCACCCGAGAGCGGGGGAGTGAAGCCCTCAGGCCAGATCGTGCTCCCGTCGTGACGGATTCCTGTCAGGTCGGTTCCCTCTAACTGCGCATCTGACATGTCGGCATCAACCAGGTCGGCCAGGCTGAGGTCGGCCGATATCAGGGCGGTTCCCTTGAGGACCGCACCGGTCAGGTTGGCAGCGCGCAGTACAGCGCCGTTGAGAATTGCACCGCGTAGGTCGCAGCCGCCGGCGAAGGCACCGGTCAGATCGGCCTCCCGCATGCAAGTCCTGATGAGCGAGGTACCGGCGAGAGTGACGGCTCCCATGCGGGCTCCGGTGAGGTCGGCTGCCGTCAGCCACGCACCGCTTAGGTCAGCCCCCCTCAGGTCTGTACCGGTCAGGCGTGCACTTCCCAGCCAGACACGGCTGAGCAGCGCACCACGCATCTGGGCCTCTCGCAGGTCCACGTGCCAGAGGTTGGAATGGTGGAGGTCGGCCTCGACGAAGACGGCTCGCTGACATATGGCGTGCCTTAGGTCTGCACCGACCAACTTGGCTCCGGTCAGGTCGGACCCGCTCAGCACGGCGCCCCCCAGCCACGCCCCGGTTAGGTCCACGTTCCGAAGGTCGCTGTCGGTAAGGTCGGCTCCAGCCAGGTCGGCTCCGGCCGCAATCTCGTACCCGTTGACCTTCATTGTCTGGAGACTAGGTGTTGGCCACGGTGGTTTTGTTGACACGGCCTGTTGGTGTGACGGTGAGCCGGCCTGTAGGCGGGGTTCTGTCCACCGGACCCTTGCGGGACTCCGGTTGTGTGGCCATCCATCTGTGCGGCCCACCTGGGAGTGTCAACGGGCGGACCGCCCTCTCCCTGTTCGGCCTTGCTCCGGATGGGGTTTGCCTAGCCGCCCGGGTCGCCCCGGCCGCTGGTGCGCTCTTACCGCACCGTTTCACCCTCACCTGTACCCGGATCTTCACCCCGTGGGGAGAGGAACCGGGTCATCGGCGGTCTGTTCTCTGTGGCACTTTCCTGCGGGTCGCCCCGACTGGCCGCTAGCCAGCATCCTGTCCTCTGGAGCCCCGACCTTCCTCAGCGTGGCGGACCACGCCGCGGCCACCCGGCCGGCTCACCGTCTCCACCAGTGTGGCGCGGGAGAGGTCCCATATCCAACGAAATTCCGATGCTGCACAGGTGAGGGGGTGAAGCCTCTTCGGCTAATGACAATTGGGCTTGCGTCGCTGCGTGCAGCGCGGTAGCAAATGCCGGGGTCATGGGAGCAACTACTGACACCGGGACCGTTGTGGTCGTTTGGCACCAGAGAGGTGCATGCAGGGGCCTTGACGCGTCGATCTTCTACCCCGACCCCGACGACGATCCCCAGGCCAACCGGGCCAAGGCCGTGTGCGAGGCCTGCGAGGTCCGGGAGGCGTGCCTTGAACACGCCCTGTCACGACGTGAGCCAACCGGTGTCTGGGGTGGTGCAACCGAGTTGGAGCGGCGTCGGATAACCAGACGCCGCCGGCGTAGCGCCTGAGGGAGTGGTCTGTGCCCCTTGATGACCTAGGCGGTTGGCCCGGCCTTCTGACGCGCCTTTGCGACGGCGACGACCTGAGTGCCTCAGAGGCGGAATCGGTGCTTGTTGAAATCCTGGCGGGGGTGGCGGATCCCGTGCAGATTGCCGCCTTTCTGGTGGCACTCAAGATCAAGGGTGAGACGGCCGAGGAGACGACAGGTCTCGTCAGGGCGATGATGGCGGCCGCCGAACCCCTGAGCCTGCCCGAGGGAACGATCGACATCGTTGGAACCGGCGGATCACCGGCCAGACGGCATGGAGCGCTGAACGTCTCAACCATGGCCTGCTTCGTCGCCGCCGGGGCCGGTGCGACCGTGTGTAAGCACGGGAACAGGCGGGCCTCATCGTCCTCAGGCGCCTTTGACCTGTTGGATGTCCTGGGCGTTGACATCGATCTTACCCCGGCTGAACTGGAGAGCCAGGTGGCGAGCGAGGGCATCGGGTTCGCCTATGCACGTACCTTCCATCCCGCAATGAGGTTCGCCGGATCGGTTCGCGCCGGCATCGGCGTACCGACCGTCTTCAACGTTCTCGGCCCCCTGTCCAACCCCGGTCGTGTGAAACGACAGGTGATCGGGGCGGCCGAGGCGGGCCTCGCCGACCGGATGGCCGAGGTGCTCATGGCTGAAGGTTCCATCCATTCGTGGGTTGTTACCGGCCACGGTCATCTGGATGAGATCGCTACGAGTGGGCCCACGCGGGTGGTCGAGCTCCGCGACGGAAATATCAGCCGCTGGGAGCTGGATCCGACCGACTTGGGTTTCCGGCTCGCTGACCCGACCGACCTGGTTGGAGGTGGCCCCGACGAGAATGCTGCAATTCTCAAGATGATCCTGGCTGGTGAGGATCGGGGTGCCAGGCGGGACATCGTGGTGTTGAACGCCGCAGCGGGCCTTGTCGTGGCTGGTGCAGCAGGGGACCTGGCAGCGGGGGTCGAGGCAGCAGGTGAGTCCATCGACTCCGGGTCTGCTGAGCGGGCACTTCAGTCGATATCTGGCTGAAATAGCAGGTCATGTATTAAATCTGGGTAATCACTAGGGGATTGTCTCACCCTGCCTGCATGATGTGCGCATGCTCCGTCTACCCGCAGTTTCACACCCCAACCCATCCGAACCAGCGCTGCTGATCGACTGCAACGCATGCAGCCTGCTTGCGACCGATGCGTGCTCTGACTGCATGGTCACCTATCTGTGCAGCCGACAACCTGGAGAAGCCGTTGTGGTTGACCTGGCAGAACACCGGGCGATCTCGCTGCTTGCAGGGGCCGGCCTTGTTCCGCCCCTCAGGCATGTCGATCAGGGCTGAGCCGACGCTCCGGGCTCGCAGCGTGCGAGCATGGCGGTGTGTCACAGCAGATACGACCGGCACCGGTGGCCGGCACCGTCGGCGACATTCCGCCCGGGGTCGCTGAACTGAAGTCGATCGGCCTGTCAGCGGGCCTTGACGCAGTTGGGGTGACCACTGCGGAGCCGTTCGAAGCGACCCTCGCAGAGATTCTTCGACGTCGCGAAGCAGGTCTGCACGCCGACATGCAGTTCACGTTCCGCAATCCTGAGCGTTCCACCGACCCGGGACGCATCCTGGACGGAGCAAGGTCCATCATCGTCGGAGCGATGCGCGTTTCGGCGCCCCACCTACCCGATGCAGGTTCGGGAATGGCCCGGATCGCCGCCTATGCCAGACACGACCACTACGGGGATCTGAGGGAGGCCCTTGAGGTGGTTGCCGACAACCTTGTTGCTGCCGCCTTCGCTGCCAGGGTCGTGGCAGACGACAACTCCCTCGTCGACAGGGCCGCAGCCGTGCGTGCCGGAATCGGCTGGTTCGGCCGCAACGGAAACGTCCTGCTTCCCGGACACGGCAGTTGGTTCGTCCTTGGTTCAGTGGTAACCGATGCGCCGGTCCTAGCTGACCAGGAGGTGGTTGCCGATGGCTGTGGAACCTGTCGCTCCTGTATCGACGGGTGCCCAACAGGGGCGATAGTCGAACCCGGTGTGGTCGACGCCCGCCGCTGCCTCGCGTGGCTGGTTCAGGCGCCCGGTGATATTCCCCCGGAGTTCAGACGGGCAATGGGCGGGCGCATCTACGGTTGCGACGACTGCCAGGAGGTCTGTCCTATAGGACGCTCAGACCGGTTTGCCGAGGGGAATACCGATCCGTCGGCCGATGTCGAGGCGGTCGAGGTTCTGGCGGCCTCAGACGATGCTCTCCTTGAGAGGTTTGGGCGCTGGTACATCGCCAAACGAGACCCCCGCTACCTGCGACGCAACGCCCTCGTGGTTCTCGGGAACACAGCCGATGCCTACGACAATTCAGTTGCCCAGACGCTCCAGGAGAACCTTGCCGCCTCTGACCCGATGCTCCGCAGCCACGCCGAATGGGCTGCCCTCGAACTGGGTCGAACTGACCTGCTCGCCGGGACCGTCCAATGAGACGCCACCTCCTCGTCACCAACGACTTCCCACCCAAATTGGGTGGAATCCAGTCGTATCTCTGGGAACTCTGGCGTCGACTGCCCTCGGAAGACTTCACCGTCCACACCACCCCGCACAGAGGCGCCGATGAGTTCGACGCCGCCCAGGGCTTTGATGTGACCCGGTCGCCAGAGCCGTTCCTTCTGCCATATCCGTGGCTGCCCGGCCGGGTCGACAGGCTCTCGAAAGAGGCTGGTGCCGACATGGTCATCTGGGACCCGGCTGTACCCGTTGGCCTTTCGGCACTGCGTACCGACCGCCCCTATGCGGTCGTACTGCACGGCGCCGAGGTGACCATCCCGGGTCGCCTTCCGGTTACCCGGGGCCTGCTTGGAAGGGTGCTGCGCGGGGCATCCCTGCTCATCTGTGCGGGGCGCTATGCCGCTGCCGAGGCAGAGCGAGCGGCTCGTTGCCCACTGCCCACCGTGATCGTGCCTCCCGGAGTCGACACCGAGCGCTTCCGACCCCTCGACGGGGCCGAGAGGGATTCCGTCAGGACCGAACTGGGTCTGCCTACCGATGCCCCTGTTGTGGTGGGGGTCAGCCGCCTCGTACCCCGGAAGGGCATGGACACCCTCATCCGGGCAGCAGGTCGGCTGCGTTCGCGTTTCCCTGACCTGGTAGTCGCCATCGCCGGCTCAGGCCGCGACCACAGGCGTCTTGTCGGCCTGATCGAGCACACCGCTGCACCGGTTCGCCTGCTGGGCCGGGTACCCGATCGTCTCTTGTCCGGCGTGTACGGCGTCGGAGATGTCTTCGCAATGCCCTGCCGGTCAAGATGGCGTGGTCTCGAACAGGAGGGCTTCGGAATCGTCTTCGTAGAGGCAGCCGCCTGTGGTGTACCCCAGGTTGCAGGCGACAGCGGTGGCGCCGCCGAAGCCGTCGAACACGGTGTGACCGGTCTTGTCGTGCAACAACCGGAGTCTGACAGGGAGGTTGCCGACGCCATCGGCCAGATCCTCGCTGACGAGCAGACTCGAGGCCAGATGGCCCTTGAGTCCCGTGACCGTGCCGTCCGTGAGTTCTCCTACGACGTGCTGGCAGACCATCTTCGCCTCGGAATCGATAACGCAGCACTCCGGACCTGACTCCCAGCAAGGCTGCAATGATTGCCGAAACACCTCCCCCCGTCCTGAGGGTTGTTCCGGTAGGGTCGGGAAGGAGGAGAGATGCGATGACAGAGCACGCCAGCCAGCACGTCACGATTCAGGCGCCCCCACAGCGCTGCTACGAGACGGTCCTCGATGTAGAACGCCTTTCCGAGTGGGCGCCCGACATCAAAGAGGCCAGGGTGCTTGCCCGTGACGAGGACGGACGCCCCGGCGACGTGGCCTTTCGGGCGGCAGCAATGGGTCGCAGCAGTTCCTACACACTCCGCTACACCTACGGATCAAATCCCCTTCGCATCTCGTGGCGCCTGGTCGAGGGTGATGTCATCTCGCGCATGACCGGCGACTACGAGTTCATGCCCGTCGAGGGCGACCCCGACTCGACCCTGCTCGCCTACGACCTCGACGTGGACTTGCTGGTCAGGCTGCCCGGCTTCGTCAAACGGCGCCTTGAGGCCAAGATCGTTCACACGGCGATCGACGACCTGAAGTTCAGGGTCGAGGCGGGCACCCGCTCCGCCTGAACGGCGCTCCACCTGCCCTGGAGAGCGCACAGATCCGCCTCCGGTTTGAAGTCTCGAGAAGTACGCTCCCGTCATGGAGTTCCGGCGAATCACCTCCCTTCCCCCGTACGTGTTCACCGTCATTGACAACCTCAAGATTGAGGCACGTCGGGCAGGCGAGGATGTGATCGACCTGGGGTTCGGCAACCCTGATCTTGCGTCACCCGATCTTGCCGTCGAGAAGCTAGTTGATGCTGCGCGCAACCCGCGGAACCACCGCTACTCCTCCAGTCGAGGTCTCCCGAAACTGCGTGAAGCGGTCGCTGCCCTGTATCAGCGTCGGTTCGGCGTGAACCTGGACCCCGATACACAGGTCCTCAATACCATCGGCGCCAAGGAGGGGTTTGCCCACCTGATGTGGGTGCTCCTGCAGCCGGGAGACGCTGCCCTGGTTCCATCTCCCTCATACCCGATCCACCGCTACTCGCCGCTGTTCGCCGGTGCTGAGGTCCGCGAAATGCCGTTCACCCTTGACGGCGACTTCATCGGAATGCTTAGAGAGGGCTGGGAGTACTCATGGCCGAGGCCCCGCGTGATCGTCCTGTCGTTTCCCCACAACCCGACCACCGCATGCGTGGATCTGGAGTTCATGGAGGAGGTGGTCGCGTTCGCCCGGGAGCGTGAGGTCATCCTGGTCCACGATTTCGCATATGCAGACCTCGGCTTCGACGGCTACGAACCACCATCGATAATGCAGGTTCCCGGCGCCGACGAGGTGGCCGTCGAGCTCTACTCCATGACAAAGAGCTTCTCGATGGCCGGCTGGAGGGTTGCCTTCATGGTCGGCAACGCAGGCGTGATCGCAGCGCTCACGAAGCTCAAGTCCTACCTCGACTACGGGAGCTTCCAGCCGATACAGATCGCAGCCACCGTCACCCTGAACGAGGCTGCGAACCATCCAGTCGCGGTGCGCGAGACTTACCAGCTTCGCAGGGATGCTCTGTGTGACGGCCTGAACCGCATCGGCTGGCCAGTCCAGCCTCCAAAGGGAACGATGTTCACCTGGGCTCCCATCCCCGAGTCCTACCGCGCTATGGGCTCGATCGAGTTCGCCAGCATGCTGGTGCGCGAAGCAAACGTGGCAGTCTCTCCGGGCATCGGGTTCGGTCCCGGTGGCGAGGACCACGTTCGCTTTGCCCTCATCGAGAACGAGCAGAGGATTGCCCAGGCGGTCCGCCACATGCGCAACGTCCTCGTGGACCTGGAGATCTGAGGGTTCGACGTCAGCCGGCCTGTTCCCAGGTCAGGCTCCGTTCGATCGCTACCAACCACCGACCGTAGGCCTCCTCCACTGCTCGCCGGTTTCCTACTGAGGGTGAGAAGGTGGTGTCCGCCTGCCACAGGTCGGCCAACTCCCCGGTAGACGACCAGACGCCCTCTCCTAGCCCGGCCAGCCATGCGGCTCCCAGGGCCGTGGTCTCCTGAACCGATGACCGGGTTACGGGTATGTCCAACAGGTCAGCCTGGAATTCAAGCAACAGGTCCATTACGGAGGCACCACCGTCCACCCGGAGGCCGGTGATTGCCGGGCCGCCGCCCCGTCCGACAGCCTCAATGACATCGCGTGTCTGGAAGGCCATGGCTTCAACTGCTGCACGAGCCAGGTGCGCCCGACCGGAACCGCGTGTGAGGCCGACGATGGTGCCCCGGGCCCGGGGATCCCACCAGGGGCTTCCAAGTCCGGCGAAGGCGGGAACCAGGTACACACCGCCGGCATCGTCCACAGAAGCAGCCAGAGACCCGACCTCGGCGGCGGAGTCGATGATTCCCAACCCGTCGCGGAGCCACTGGATGCTGGCGCCCGTCGCGAAGATGGATCCTTCGAGGGCGTACGTGACCGGTCCGCCGTCTGCGAGGGTCCATGCCACGGTCGTCAACAGCCCGTCGACGGGATCAGGGAGTTCGGATCCCATGTTGGCAAGCAGGAAGGACCCGGTGCCATAGGTGTTCTTCGCCTCGCCGGCCTCGAAACAGGCCTGGCCGAAGAGAGCAGCCTGCTGATCGCCGGCGATACCGCTGACCGGTGTGCCGGGTTGCAGCGGGCCTCCGTCGCAGGTCATGCCGAAGCGACCCGACGAGGGTCGGACCTCGGGTAGCGAGGACACGGGAACGCCGAATAGGGAACACATCTCCTCGGACCATGCCGCGGTCGCCAGATCGAGGAGCATTGTACGACTGGCGTTGGACGGCTCGGTGGCATGGACCCGGCCTCCAGTCAGGTTCCACAGGAGCCAGGAGTCGATCGTGCCCAACCTGAGTGAGGCGTCGGCGTCGGCTTCACCGTCGGTCAGGAGCCATTCGATCTTGCTTGCTGAGAAGTAGGGGTCCAGCACGAGGCCCGTGGTTTGGCGGACCATTCCAAGGTGGCCCTGGTCCTGGAGGGCTTCGCAGCGTGAAGTCGTGCGACGGTCCTGCCACACGATCGCCCTTTGGAGTGGAAGCCCCGTGTCGGCGCTCCAGGCGACGATCGTCTCCCTCTGGTTGGTGATTCCTACTGCGGCGATTGAGGTTCCGGCCTCATCCAGTCGGCCACGGACCTCTGCAAGGGTGCCTGCCACCGCCTCCCAGATCTCGACGGCGTCATGTTCGACGAGACCCGGCCTGGGGAAGTGCTGAGTGAATTCCTGTTGAGCGGAATCGACCACGGCCCCGCCCTCGTTGACGGCAATGGTCCGGACGCTGGTGGTTCCAGCATCGATTGCCAGCACAACTGCCATTCAGAGAGGTTACGTTCACTGCGTGGAGCAACGGCATTAGCGAGGTGGACAGATGCGAATAGGTGTGCTCACCGGTGGTGGAGACTGCCCCGGCCTAAACGCGGTGATACGTGCGGTAGTGAGGCGTGCTGAGCGCGGGTTCGGTGACGAGGTGGTCGGTTTCCTTGATGGGTGGCGTGGTGTCGTCGAGGACGACACGGTTTCCCTCGACGTTGATGCCTGCAGGGGTCTCCTCCCCAGGGGAGGAACGGTTCTGGGCACTTCGCGCCTACAGCCCTTCGGGATGCAGGACGGTGTCGAGCGGGCCCGTGGAACGATCGAACGCCACGGGCTCGACGGCCTGGTGGTCGTTGGCGGGGAGGGAACCCTCTCCTGTGCCCGAGGTCTCCATGAGCTTGGCTTCCCCGTGGTCGGGGTGCCCAAGACCATCGACAACGACATCAGTGCAACCGAGATGACCTTTGGTTTCGAGACAGCCATCGAGATCGCAACCGAGGCAATAGACCGCCTCCACACCACCGCAGAGTCACATGACCGGGTAATGGTGGTTGAGGTCATGGGCCGACACGTTGGACACATCGCCGCCTGGGCCGGTATGGCGGGTGGTGCAACGGTGACACTCGTGCCAGAGGAGCCCTTCGATATCGCCGAGGTCTGTGCAGTCGTGCGAAGGAGGCATAAGCGTGGGCGTTTTGCCTCGGTGCTCGTCGTAGCCGAGGGTGCCCGACCAATTGAGGGGACGATGGAGATGCCCGAGGAAGAGGTTGACGCCTTCGGTCATGTCCGCCTCGGAGGTATCGCTCACCTGGTGTCAGCCGAGATAGAACACCGGACAGGTTTTGACACACGGGTCACGATCCTCGGCCATGTTCAGCGGGGTGGCACACCTACTGCCTTCGATCGGGTTCTGGCGTCACGATTCGGGGTTGCCGCAGTCGACGCCATCCACGAGGGCGGGTTCGGAATGATGACCTCCCTGACCGCAGGCGAGATTCTACTGGTGCCCCTCTCGGAGGCGGTCACCGAGGTCAAGAAACTGGATTCCGACCTCTGGGATACAGCGAAGGTCTTCTTCGCCTGAATTCTGAGATCTAGCTGTCCTCGGGGATGAAGCTCTCGTAGCTCGAACAGTTCACGGGTTTACCGGCTGTCGGAGGGTCACCATCGCTGACCGGGATACTGATGGGATTCAGGGAGCCGTCGCTCTCAACCAGGATTCTGACTGCCTCGATGTCAGCTCCCACAATCAGCTCTGTTGCCGTGCAGACGAGCATGGCGTAGGCGAGCCGGTTGCCGATCGAGTCATCCTGGGGAAAGCCGTCGAGGCTGTCGAGGTGAACCTCGAGGAGGGTTTCGGTGAGTATCGTGCCGACGACCGAGCTTCCCTCGGCGAAGGGTGATACTAGGTCGGCCTCTTGTTCAGCCGCCGTCGGGCCCGCGAAAACCCGGTCCAGTATCACGTTTACCGAGCCGTCGGATGCGATCTCGCGTCCTACGGCCTCGAGCATCATCGGTCCGTCAGCGATGGCCCTGGCGAGGTAGATCTCGACAGACTCGGTTGCAGCAGGTGCCTCGGTCGTGGTTGAGCCCGCTGGCAGGAGAGCGTCGGGCAACTCGGCGGAAAGTTCGCGAGGTGCCACATCGAGGGGAATGCTGCACGCTGCGGCCAACATCACAAGGATCCCCAGAGCGGGAACTCTCAGGCGGTGCCGGGACAACTCGGCATTCACAGTTCATCCTCCGTGTCGGTGGGCAACTCGACGATAAAGCGTGCGCCCGGCAGGCCGTCGGGACGGTCTTCGACCCAGACCCTGCCCTTGTGAATCCTTGCGTCCTCGATGACGAGGCTGAGGCCCAGCCCGGTGCCACTGTCTCCGCCACGGCGGCCGCCTGCGGAGCCACGGGAGAAGCGTTCGAAAATCGCTCCCCGTTCCTCTTCAGGGATTCCCGGCCCACCGTCCTCGACGGCGATTCTGAGGATTGGGCCATCGTTTTCGACAACGATTGATGTGGCTCCGCCGCCGTACCGGTCAGCATTGTCCAAGAGGTTGGAGATGAGCCTCGCCAGTCGTCGCTTGTCGGCCCGGATCATCAGGTTCTCCGAGCGGGGTGGCATGTGCAGTGGGACGGGTCCGATTCCCCTGGTGGTTGCGCTGAGGAACTGGGCCACCTGCACCTCGGAGAGGTCCAGGGCCGCTGCTCCTGCGTCGTATCCCGAGATCTCCAGCAGGTCGACGACCAGCCTCGTGAACCTCTCGAGGTCGTCTGACAGCAGGGTCAGGGCCGTCTGGGAGCGCTCCGACAACTCCTGGCGGCGTGCCTCGAGCACGCCCACGCTGGCCTTGAGCGTTGTCAACGGACTGCGCAACTCGTGGCTCACGTCCGACGCGAATTGGGCGTCCCTGAGGATGCGTTCTTCGAGCGCCCTGGCCATCTTGTTGAAAGAGTCAGCGAGGCGGTCGAGATCGGGATCTGACTGGGGCTCGAGACGAGTATCGAGGCGCCCACCGGCAATTGCCTCAGCGGCACTACGGACCCTCCTTAGGGGACGGAGCGTCCTCTGGCTGACCCAGGCGCCGAATACGGCGGCGATCAGGGTTGCGAAGATGCTGGCGCCGAACAACACAATCTGCAGGTTCCCAAGGGTGTTCTCGACATCGGCAAGGTCGACCACAGCGAAGTAGTCAGCGTCGAATGCGACCAGGGGGATGCCCACCACCAGGTGGGCCTGTCCCGAGAGGGAGGATCGTTGTTGGCCCGCCTTCCTGTGGGCCAACTGCTCGAGGAGTAGCGGAGGCAGGTCCTCACTGTCCAGTTCGGGTGTCGGTAGCCATGAATCACCAAGCCTGATCAGACGTTGGATTCCCTCGATCTTGGTCAGGGAATCTGCAATGGCCGGAAGGTCCTCGATTGTGGCGTCGTGGGTCAGCTGGTTGCTCAGCCGTGTCGCGTTGCTCACGGCGACAGCCGCTGCAGCGCTCTCCCTGCTGTCGATGAGTTGACTGCGGGTTAGAACGAGGGTCGCCCCCGCAAGCACCACCGACACCAGGAGGCCTCCGACGGCGAAGGACAGGGAGATTCTGTCCCGGAGGCCGAGGGGTGCCGGACGGGGGGCGCCCTGGTCGGGAGCAGAGAGCTCTGAGGGTTCGTCGCCTATTCCGGAGTCCCCGGCCATCAGGTCTGCAGTTTGTAACCCATGCCCCGCACGGTGATGACGTAGCGGGGGTTGGCGGGATCCGTCTCGATCTTGGTGCGAAGCCGTCTTATGTGGACGTCGACGAGCCGACCGTCTCCGAGGTAGTCGTAGTCCCAGACAGATTCGAGGAGGTCCTCTCTGCTGAAGACCTTGTTCGGGTTGGATGCCAACTCGACCAGGAGGCGGAATTCGGTGTGGGTCAGGTGCACCTCGTTTCCGGCGACCCGGACGGTGCCCTCATCTGCGAGCAGTTCCAACTGGTCGACGACCAGATGGGGGTGCGTCGTTTCAGATGGCCGAGACCTGCGTAGGAGGGCCCTGATGCGTGCCGACAAGACCTTGGCGTCAAACGGCTTGCTCAGGTAGTCGTCGGCTCCGGCCTCGAGTCCTGCGACAACGTCGTGGCTGTCATCACGTGCCGTAACCATGATGATCGGAACCTCGCTGAGCCGTCGGATCCTGCGACAGACCTCAAAACCGTCGATGCCCGGAAGCATTATGTCGATCAGGACCACATCACTCGGCGACGGGGTGAACACCTCCAGGGCTGCCTCGCCGCTGTCGGTCTCGACGACTACGTATCCCTCTTCTTCCAGGACCAGGCGGACTGCTGTTCGGATTCGTTCGTCGTCCTCGACGACGAGGATGTTCTTGCCCATCATTGTTTGAATGCTGCTCCGGGTCTGCTGGCGCTTCACCTGATCCTAGGAGTCATCGGGCCTCTACGCCCATAGTTACCCAGTTCAGGCCCTGTCGGCATCGACGCTGTGCAGTAGGGAGAGCAATTCGGAGAGGAGTCCCTCTGGTGCGGCCACCACGAAGTCTCCGGTCGGACTGTCTCCTGACAGATCACAGACCCGGCCTCCGGCCTCGCGGACAATAACGGTTCCGGCTGCAATGTCCCATGGCGCCAGACCCCGTTCGAAGAAGGCGTCCACCCGGCCACATGCAACAGAAGCGAGGTCAAGCGCTGCCCCACCCATCCTTCGGATGTCGCGTACCCGGGGGAGGATCTCGACCAGCCCCTCTGCCTGTCGGTGGCGTCGGTCGGGTTGGTATCCGAAACCTGTGGCGACGAGGGCCTCTGAGAGGATGGTGCTGTTGCTGACCCTGATGCTGGTTCCGTTGCGTGTCGCACCGTGACCCAGTGCTGCCACAAACTCGTCTCCCAGGACCGGGTCGAGAATTACGCCGATTGCAGGTTCGCCGTCGACTTCGGCGCCGATCGAAACTGAATATCCCGGATGGCCGTACACGAAATTGGTAGTACCGTCGATCGGGTCCACTACCCACCGGACTCCGGAGGTTCCCGAAACGGTGGTTCCCTCCTCACACTGGATGGCGTCGTTGGGTCGGGCACCGTGAAGCATCTCGGCAATCTGCTTCTCAGACCAGAGGTCGGCGTCGGTGACCAGATCGGTGGCCGAACTCTTGGTTGCCGAGTCGAGTGAGACGCCTGCCCATCTGGCGAGTTCAGGTGCGACCGAGCGTGCGGTCCTGAGGGCCAGGTCCCGAAGAGACAGGAGGTTGGGCACGATCGGTCAGTTGACAGGATGGTGGTCGCGGGCGGCCTGTTGGACCTGTCCGGTACGCCACTCGGCCATTGCCCGCAGCGTCAGAGCAACCACGATTCCGACCCCGGCGGCTGCCAGGGCTGCGCTAACCACCCCCATTGAGCCGGCCAGGTTGGGGCAACCTGACTCGCACTGAAGATCGGTGACCGCGTACCCGACGAGACCCCCCGACGCGCCACCGGTCAACACGGCGATGAATGCCAGGAGTCGAGCCATCAGCGACGGGGTTGCCGATCGTGGCCCTGGAGCGCCTGCAGAGGTGTCGGTGTCTGTCACTAGGGGTGAGGCTACCGCCCGCTCCGGTCTCCGGTGAGGGTGTCAGACTGTGTCGATGGCCGGTCAACAAGAGCGTGAGTGGCGTGAGTGGCGGGTCGCCGGGGCCCTCATCGAACAGGATGGGCTTCTCCTGCTCGTAGCCAACCGCAGACGGGGTGGACAGTTGGAGTGGACCCCTCCGGGAGGGGTGATCGACCCAGGTGAGACGAGCACCGGAGCACTGACCCGTGAGGTCCGCGAGGAGACCGGCCTGATCGTTGAGTCATGGACGTCCACTGTCTATGAGGTATCTGTGGATTTTCCAGACCGTGGCATGCGGCTCGGAGTGGAGGTGTTCGTCGCGGAGTCCTGGCACGGGTCGATGGTATTTGAGGACCCTGACGGCATTGTCGAGGAAGGGCGCTTCGTTGATCTCGGCGAGAGTGCCGCCCTGTTGGTTTCGGCCCCTGCGTGGGTGAGGGAACCCGTCGGCGTCTGGCTGGGAGGGGCGATCGAACCCGGAGCCCGGTTCGAGTACATGGCCAAGGGCACCAGGCCGGGGAACATGACTGTCGAGCGGAGGTGAGACCGGCCACCCCGATTCTGCATGTTGACATGGATGCGTTCTTCGCATCCGTGGAGGTGGTGCGAAATCCTGGCCTGCGTGGCAGACCAGTTGTCGTCGGCGGAAGTGGGGAGAGGGGGGTGGTGGCTGCCGCCTCCTATGAGGCACGGGTGTTCGGTATCCGCTCGGCGATGCCCTCCCTGAGGGCTCGGAGCCTCTGCCCCGATTTGGTATTTCTGCCTAGTGACCACGCCCACTACCGCGAGGTGAGCCGCCGGGTGATGGCAATCTTCCACCGGTTCACACCGCTTGTTGAGCCCCTGTCTCTGGACGAGGCGTTTCTTGATGTCGGGGGAGCCGTGCGAACTGTCGGAGAACCGGTAGAAATCGCCGCGGAGATCCGCAGTCTGGTCTCCCTCGAGGAAGGCCTGACCTGTTCGGTAGGGGTGGCTCCCAACAAGTTCCTGGCCAAGTTGGCAAGCGAGCAAGCCAAGCCGATGGTGTCAGCGTCGGGCCCCGAAGAGGGGTCCGGTATCTACGTGGTCCCGCCTGATGAGGTTGAGGCTTTTCTGGCGACCCTTCCCGCAGAGGCCGTCTGGGGGGTCGGCCCGCGAACCATGGAATGCCTGCAGCGACTCGGTGTCGCAACCGTCGCCGACCTTGCTGTCGTGCCCGAGGCAACCCTGGTGTCCCTACTGGGCGATGCCGCTGGCAGGAAACTGTGGCGGCTCACCAGGGGTATGGATGACCGGTCGGTGGAACCCGCTCAGTCCGTCAAGTCCATCGGCCACGAGGAGACTTTTTCAGTGGACTTGATGGATCCTGAATCCCTGATCCATGAGTTGGGCGGGATGGCTGATGCCGTTGCAAGTAGGGCGCGGGCGGCCGGGGTGACGGGTAGGACGGTGAACATAAAGGTCCGCTTTGCCGACTTCACGACTATCACCCGTGCGTCGACCCTTGCCGACGGGACCGACAGCAGTGCAAGAATCGTCGATGTGGCTGGCGCCATGCTGAACAGAATCGATCCGAGTCCGGGAGTGAGGCTGCTCGGGGTGTCGCTGAGTGGTCTACGCGAGGGGTCGGTGCGCCAACTTCGACTTGACGAACTACCCGGTGACGGATGGGACGCTGAGGAGCGTGGGGATCGTCTGCCGAGGTGGCGTGAGGCTGAAGGTGTTGTCGACCGGATAAGGAGGCGATTTGGTCACAGGGCCATTGGCCACGGTGCTGCAGGGCCAGGTGAGGGGCCTGAGGATCCGGTAGACAGGCAGCGCTGGGGCCCCGATTCGTAGGTGCCAGGGGTCGCCGTGAATGAAGCCAGAGCGGTCATGTGCTTTGTTTCCCTGTGGCCCAGTTGCCGAGGTGCAGATTCCGAGGGCGTTCATGTGGGCGACAAATGCCGTTGTGCGTTGTTGCGCGGGTGTGGCTGTGCGATGCTTAGAGGCTGACGAACCGGTCTGGTCACGGACCGTTGAACTGGTGAGGAGAGGTGAGAACCCGGTGCCGTTGTCCGACGAAGAGGAGCGGATCCTCAGCGAGATCGAAGAACAGCTCTACGAGACCGACCCCAGCCTGGTGCGTGAGGTCTCGCAGACGACGGTCTACACGCAGTCGATCCAGTACCTCAAGTGGTCAATTTTGGGCTTCCTGCTCGGGGTGACCATCATGGTCGTGAGCCTCTCGACGTCGTTCCTCTTGTCGTTCCTCGGCTTTCTTGTGATGCTCGCATCAGCCCTGGCGCTTGAGCGCAACGCACGCCACCTGGGCAGGACGGGCATGCAGCAGGTGACACAGTCCGGCCGTGGGGCAGCTCTCAAGGCAGCGGTCGGAGACAGTCGCCAGCGGATGCGGGAGCGTTTTCGTCGCGGAGAAGAACACCGCCCCGACAGGTATTGACGAACCGGCGTAGGCGACAGATCTTGGCCCATGCCCTTGCCATCGACATCGGTGGCACAAAGTTGGAAGTTGCACTGGTGGATCCGAACGGGGCGATTCTTGGCCGTAGGCGCGCACCCACAGCGGGGGCCGATGCTGAGACTCTGTTCGGCCAGTTGAGGGATCTGGTGGCCCCGCTCGTAGCCGATGGAGATCTGGACGTCTGTGGCGTCGGATCCGGTGGGCCGATGACGGCCGGCGGTGAGACGGTGTCGCCCCTGAACATCCCACAATGGCGGGAGTTCCCGCTCAGGCGGCGTTTGGCCGACCTTCTGGGAGTGCCGGTGGCGGTAGACAACGATGCAAAGGCCCTTGCTCTGGGTGAGGGGTGGCTGGGTGCCGCAGTCGGGTGCCGGAACTATCTGGCAATGGTCGTATCAACCGGAGTCGGCGGCGGGCTGGTCGTGGATGGACACCTTCTAGATGGTGATGCGGGTAACGCCGGCCACATCGGTCACGTCATTGTCGACCTGGAGGGCCCTCCGTGTGTATGCGGCAGCCGGGGATGTCTCGAGGCGATGACGTCGGGTCCTGCCATCAGCCGCCAGTTGGGCTATCCGGTGGAGGACGCGCCTGTGGAGGTGCGCAGGCATACCGGCAAACTGGTGGGAAGAGCGGTGGCGTCGGTGGTGAACCTCCTCGACCTTCCCCTCACGGTGGTGGCCGGGTCGGTGGCACTCGGCTTCGGCGAGGACTTCTTTGATGCCGCCCAGACGGAGTTGAGTGGGCACTGCGGCCTGGAGTTCACCCACGGTGCCAGGATCGTTCCAGCCGGGCTCGGCCCCGATGGCCCACTTGTGGGAGCGGCGGCGGTGGGGTGGATGTCATTGGGCGAAACGGTGCTCTCCCTGTGAGGGTCGGTTGGGTGGCAGCGCTCTGCCTGGCCCTGGTGCGGCGGCCAGGTCTCTGGCCCGTTGCCGTTCGACAGGCTCATCGGCTCGCTGCTCGCGGCTGGTGGCGTCGACCACCGTTTGTGCCGCTACCGGACGGATCGTACGCCGGGTTCCGTGCGACAACCCAGTACGGAGATCTCAACCATGAACCCGGTCCTGCAGACGTGCTCGTCTGGTTGGAGTGGTGCAGGGAGATGGAGAGGGGCGTCTGATGTCACCCGGCTGGGTGGTGGAGCGTCCGGCTGGGAGCATCGCCGAGCGCCACAACATCGACCCGCCCCTCGATGCGCGGCGGGTGTTGCTCCATGACGTTCCAGACGTTGCCGTAGTGGTTGGTAGTGCCCAGCGGGTGATGCCGACAGTCGAGGGCATTCAGGTGGTTCGGCGAAGGTCTGGTGGTGGAGGCGTTCTGGTGGGCCCCGACGAGGTCCTCTGGATCGACGTCCTGTTGCCGCGGGAAGATCCGCTCTGGAATGACGACATTTCCCGGTCGGGCAACTGGCTTGGTGCTGCCTGGCGTGCTGCTCTCACCGACATGGATGTCGGGGCAACAGTTCACTTCGGCCCCATGGTCACGACAAGGTGGTCGGAGACGGTCTGCTTCGCCGGCGTAGGTCCGAGTGAGGTCCTGGTGGGCGGCCGCAAGGTCGTCGGTATCAGCCAGCGCCGCAACAGAAGGGGTGCCCGCTTCCAGTGTGCCGCCCTGCTCCGGTGGCGGCCCAGCGAGATGGTCCGGTTGTTCGATCTGCAGCCGGCAGATGTGGCGTCCGCCGACCTGGCAGGGTCGGCTGAGGGCCTTGAGGTTGACCCGGGGAGCCTTTCCGAGGCCTTCCTGAACCAACTTCCCTGAGATCCGCCGGTTATCGCTGGGGCGCACCGGCTTTACACCCTGTTTTCCCGGAGATGCCCCGCCGGGTTGATTCGCACCCCACTTCCATGCCAGAAACCCCTCTAATTGGGGGAGAGTGGGCCCCTTGTCTTGCTATGTGGGTTAAATCCCCATAAAGTGGTGCGCTATGGAGGGAAAGAGAGATGTGGCAATGCCATTTGTTGGGACGCACGACCACACCCTTGACGACAAGGGTCGTCTGGTCATGCCGGCAGAATTCCGCACCCATTTCGACGGGCCGGCCTACCTCTCTCCCTGGGCCGGTTGCGTTGCCCTCTGGACCGCTGACCGTTTCAAGTCCATGGTCCGCCGCCTCGAGGAGGAGGAGCGCTCAGGCGAGACCGATCCCGCCGTCCTGAGGGGCCTCGCAGCTCGTTCCAAGGAGGTCAGGTTGGACCCCCAGGGGCGAATCATCGTCCCCCCGAGGCTCAGGGAGTTCGCAGCACTCGAACGCGACGTGGTCGTCTGCGGCGCCATCGACCGGATCGAGATATGGAACGCCCCCGACTGGGGGGGAATGGCCGATGAGCTTGACCGTTCAATCGACGCGGCCTTCCGCCGGGGGAGCGGGATTTGAGCCCGCTACAGGGGAGACCATGAGGCTGACGACCGTTCGTAGCCGCCGCAGGGCGCACCGCTGCGACGTCAACACCACCGCGGAAACAGATGAACAGATGGATAAAGACAGACCAACTCCGGCAGATAGCTTCCAGCATCAGCCAGCGATGCTCGACGAGGTCATCGAAGCACTGTCTGACGTGCCAGCGGGACCAATCCTTGATGCCACTCTCGGTGGTGCTGGCCATGCCACAGCCCTGTTGGAAGCCCTCCCGGACTGCACCCTCATCGGTCTTGACAGGGACACCGATGCCATCGCAGTCGCATCCAGACGCCTCTCAACGTTCGGAGACCGCGTCGCACTCCAGCACTCGGACTTCGGGGACCTCAGCCTTGCCCTCGACAGGGCCGACACCCGACAGATCTCAGCTTTCCTCTTTGACCTGGGTGTCTCGTCGCCCCAACTCGACCGCGTCGAGCGTGGGTTCAGTTACCGCGACGCAGGGCCTCTGGACATGCGAATGGACCGGACACGGGAACGAACGGCATCAGAGGTCATAAACGGCTACAGCGAGAGCACGTTGGCCGATCTCATCTACCGGAATTCCGACGAACGGTACGCCCGACGAATCGCTGAAGCGATCGTGGCTGCGAGGCCAGTCGTCGACACCGCAGAGTTGGCTGAACTGGTTCGCTCGGCCATTCCCGCTCCGGCACGTCGCACGGGCGGGCATCCGGCCAAGCGGACTTTCCAGGCCATACGCATCGAGGTGAACTCTGAACTGGAGCAGTTGGCAGTAGGCCTCGATGCGGCGATTCAACGCCTCAGGCCCGGCGGCCGGGGCGTTGTCATCTCCTACCATTCGGGCGAGGACCGCCTCGTCAAGGTCCGGTTCGACCGTGCCGTGACCGGTGGGTGCAAGTGTCCCCCAAAGTTGCCCTGTGGGTGTGGCGCCCGGCCCGAGGCGGTCACTCTAAGGAGAAGGGCGCTCCGGCCCAGTGCAACTGAGATCGAGCGCAACCCAAGGGCTGCCAGTGCCCGCCTGCGGATTCTGGAGCGGGCATGACTGCAGTAGTCAGACCGGCTGGACGTAGCGAGGCATACCCAGACAGGGGAACCCGCAGCAGTGCAACGTCCAAGGTCGCGACCAGCAGCAGGCCTGCATTCGGGGCCATGGGAGCCCTTACGGTCTTCGGGCTCTTCGTTGCCCTGCTGGCAATGGCGTCACTGCACAGCGTGCTCGTCAGCGGCCAGTTCGAGTTCGATGCCCTGCAGGATCGGCTGGAGTACGGCCAGGAACGCTCACAGGTGCTCAGGGAGGAGGTAGCACGCCTCGAGAGCCCATCCCGGATCCTGAGTGCCGCCACCGGTCGCCTGGGGATGACGCCGCCGCCGAACCGCCTCTACCTGCCGGCAGTAGTGCCCGGCGACCCCCTGCGCCCGCTCCCGGGTCCATCCGAGAACCCCTTCTCACTCCGGGTTCGTTGAGCACCGCACCTACGGTGGCAACCGGCACCGGCCGGGGCTCCAGTCGGGACCTCCTGCGCCTGGGCGCCCAGAAGCGCCTGAAGCGACGGATCCTGCTGGTTGGCCTCATATTCGCGGTGCTGTCCGGACTGCTCGGATGGAGGCTTGTGGAACTGCAAGTAATGGAGCCCGACCGCTACCTAGAGAGGGGCCTTGCCCAGCGGATACGAACCGTGACCCTCCCCGCTGTCAGGGGCGCGATCGTCGACCGAAACGGAGTCGACCTGGCCCTCTCGGTACCCCGACGATCCGTGGTCGCCAATCCCGGAATGATTGAAGATCCAGCGGGAGCGGCGATGGCGCTTGCCGGAGTCCTGGGCACCGACATCGATGTCCTTGAGGCACGGCTGTCCAGCCAACGCTCCTTCGTCTACCTGGATCGACAGGTTGAGGATGAGGTGGCCGACAACGTAATGGCCCTCGACCTCTCAGGCGTCTATGCCCAACCTGAGCAAGCACGACTGCGACCTGGTGACGGATCAGCACTGGCACTCCTCGGCAGGACGGATATCGACAACAATGGAATCAGCGGCCTCGAGCTCATCTACGACGGCCTCTTGTCGGGAACGAACGGAGAGATGATCGTCGAGGCGGGTCTGGGCGGGTCCACCATCCCGGGAGGCGAATACAGGGTCGAACCGGCCGAGCAGGGCCTGACCCTCGTGCTGACCATCGACAGGGCTCTTCAGTTCGAGGCTGAGCGGCTGCTCGCAGATGGGGTTGAGGCCGCAGGCGGAAAGGGCGGCGTCCTCGTGGCGATGAGGCCTGAAAGCGGTGAGATACTCGCCTCAGCGACCGTCACACGAGGTGATGACGGCGTGGTCCGCCCCTCTACCGAACACAAGGTTGCCACCTGGACGTTCGAACCCGGCTCGATAATGAAGCCCCTCACCATGTCGGCGATCCTTGAAACCGGTACCGCTGCACCGGACACGGTTCGAGAGGTTCCCGACAGCGTGTTCGTGCACGACTCGGACTTCAAGGACTCCTTCCCACACGGGACAGAGCAGTGGTCGGTAGCAGACATACTTCGCCAGTCCTCAAACGTTGGAACGATTCTCTGGGCACAGGAACTGGGAGAGGAGGCGTTGTACAGGCAACTCCTGGACTACGGCCTCGGCTCGGTCTCCAGCCTGGGCTTTCCGGGCGAGGCCCGAGGCATCCTCACTCCGGTGGGCAAATGGTCCGGTACCTCCCTTCCCACAATCGCCATCGGGCAGGGCGTTTCGACAACCCCGATACAGATGCTCACCGCATTCGCGACCATGGCAAACGACGGTCGACGACCCGCGCCCACCCTGGTGCGGGGTTCGTTGGATGATGGGGGAGTGTTCACCCCAACCCAGACCGGTGACCAGATCGAAGTGGTTTCGCCGGGTATCGCACGCAGCGTCGTCTCGATGATGGAGGCTGTCGTCTCTGATGGAACAGGGACACAAGGCCAGGTGCCGGGTTACCGGGTTGCCGGCAAGACAGGCACCGCATGGAAACCCCTTGCCAAGGGCGGCTACGGCGAGGACAGAGACGAAGTCCGCTATGTTGCCAGCTTTGCCGGCTTCCTGCCGGCAGAGGCTCCCGAGTTGGTGATCCTCGTGGTTGTCGACGAACCGGCTCGCCAGACCTATTCGGGTGGCCGGGCAGCCGCGCCGATCTTTTCCGACTATGCACAGTTCGCCGTCAGGCAACTTCGAATACCGTCCGAGTTTGAGCGGACCGGCCTCGACCAGGTTGGAAGGGTCATGGCTACTACGCCGGCAAGGGCGTTCGACCTCCAGGCCGCCGAGGAGACCGCTCTGGCGGTCGTCGGGTGAGATGCTGTTATCCGCGCTGTTGGCGGCCACCGAACAATCCGTCTCGGCCTCGTCAAAACCAGGCGAAGATCCCGACATTGGGCGAATCGTCCACGATTCCCGCGTTGTCAGCTCTGGCGATCTCTTCTGTTGCGTCCCCGGGCAGAACAGCGACGGTCACGCACACGCCAGGGAGGCTGTAGAGGCAGGAGCTGTGGCCGTCCTGGCGGAACGGCCCCTCGAACTCGACGTTCCGCTGATTGTCGTCCCCTCTGTGCGGCGCCTGATGCCATTGCTGGCCTCAGAGCTTACAGGGAGGCCCTCAGCGGAGCTTGACGTCATCGGGGTGACTGGAACCAACGGAAAGACCAGCGTCGTGCACTTGCTGGGCGAAATCCTCGAGCATGCAGGTCGCAGCCCGGCCACCATCGGAACACTCACAGGCACCCTCACAACGCCGGAAGCCCCCTGCCTTCAACGACAACTCGCTGCCTGGGTAGCCGAAGAGCGCGGGGCAGTGGTGATGGAGGTCTCATCCCACGCCCTGGACCAGCATCGTGTCGACGGAACCCGCTTCTCTGCCGTGGCTTTCACGAACCTGTCACGCGACCATCTGGATCATCACCAGACAATGGAGTCATATGCCGCAGCGAAGGAACGCCTCTTCACATCCTCTTTCACCGGTCGCGCCGTGGTCGTTGTCGACAGTGCGGCCGGTAGGAGGGTGGCCGACAGGGCCCTTGAAGAGGGCCTTGAGGTTGTCGAGGTGTCCGTCGCTGATGTCGACCGGAAGGTCTGGGTCGATCGGGTCGCATTTCGTTGGGCGGGCCTTGATGTGCAGGTCCCTGTCGGGGGCGACTTCACCGTCGTCAACTCGATCGTTGCGGCTGAACTGGCGATCCTGTCGGGGGTTGATCCGACAGTAATCGTTGAGGGGTTGGCCGCTGCCGCTCCGATTCCGGGCAGGTTCGAGTTGGTAGAGGTTGACGGAGGGCTGACTGTGCTCGTCGACTACGCACACTCACCAGATTCGCTGGCGCAACTGCTTTCATCGGCACGCGCTGTAGCCGGCGGTGGTCGTGTCATCTCCGTGTTCGGGTGTGGCGGAGAACGTGACGCAGGGAAACGCCCCGAAATGGGGCAGGTGGCCGAAAAGGGCGCAGATCTTGTCGTTGTCACCTCGGATAACCCGAGGGGTGAACCACCCGAGGGGGTGATTGCGGACATTCTTACGGGTATGGCAGGACCACCCGCACACACGATCGTTGACAGGCGCCGGGCGATTGCCACCGCCCTGACACTGGCCCGCGCCGGCGACATGGTCGTGATCTCCGGAAAGGGACACGAAACGGCCCAGCTGACTGGCGACGTCGGGCGGCCATTTGACGACCGGATCGTTGCTCGCGAGGAGGCCGTCAACCTGCTCCAGGGCCGAGGAAGCAAAGCGGGTACCGCCTCGTGATCAGGGTCCTCATAGCCGCAGCAGTGGCGATGGTAGTGTCCCTGCTCGGAACGCACTTCCTGATCAGGTCGCTCACCCGCTACCGCATCGGCCAACCCATTCGCGATGATGGCCCTGAGGGTCACAACATCAAGGCCGGAACACCCACAATGGGAGGTCTGGCCATTGTCTCCGGAGCGGTACTCGGCTACATCGTCAGCGACTTCTACAACGGCATCTACACGACATCGGGCATCCTTGTGATGCTGGCAATTGTCGGTGGCGGAGCGGTCGGCCTTCTCGACGACTGGATCAAGGTTGTCAGGGAACGCAATCTGGGACTCAACAAGCGGGCCAAGATGGTCGGGCTTCTCGCCGTCGGGCTTACTTTCGCGGTTCTCATGATCGAGCACACGCCGACCCATTCGGTGGTCTCCTTCGCCCGCTTCGACCAGCCCGGCATTCGGATAGGCAGCGTCCTGTGGGTGGTCTGGGCTGTACTCCTGATAGTCGGATCATCGAATGCTGTGAACCTCACCGACGGCCTTGACGGCCTCGCCGCCGGTGCCGGGGTGTTCACATTCGGGGCATTCACGGTCGTCGCCTTCTGGCAGTTCCGCCTACCCGAGATCTACGAGATACGACATGCCCTTGATCTCGCGGTGGTCGCAGCCGCAATGGCCGGTGGGTGCCTGGGCTTCCTGTGGTGGAACGCTGCTCCCGCTCGGATCTTCATGGGTGACACCGGTTCCCTGGCGATCGGGAGTGGCCTGGCGGCACTGGCCCTTGCGACCAGCACCACGCTGTTGTTACCGATCGTCGCTGGTCTGTTTGTATTCGAGACCGTCTCCGTGATGATCCAGGTGATCGGGTTCCGCATGTTCGGAAGAAGGCGCGTGTTCCGTATGGCGCCGATCCATCACCACTTTGAACTCAAGGGTTGGCCCGAGACGACCGTCATCGTCCGCTTCTGGATCCTGTCGGGCATGTGCACCGCAGCGGGCCTCGGTCTGTTCTACGCCGACTCGATAAATGCCGGTCTCATCGACATTCTCGGTGCATCCAGGCCATGAGCTCCACGGTGCTGGTTCTGGGCCTGGGAGTGACAGGCCGGGTAGTTGCAGGGGCGCTGCGTGCACGTGGACACGACGTGGTGGCCGTCGATGACAGCCCCGAAGCGGCAGCGTTGGAGTATGCCGAGCGGCTTGGAGTGGAACTGGTCGTGGCGCCAGAGCCATCCGACTGGATTCGCCTGCTGGAGGACTGCAGCGAGGCCGTGGTCAGCCCAGGGGTCCCTGACGGACACCCCGTATTCGCAGCTGCAACGGCGACCGGGTTGGCTCTGCTGGATGAGTACGACCTGGCGACCCGTTGGGATGAACGCCGTCGATGTGCCGTCACTGGGACCAACGGCAAGACAACGGTGGTCACCCTGATCGTCGCAATGCTGGAACAGGCCGGTATCCAGGCAGCGGCGGCAGCGAACACCGACACTCCAATGGTCGCAGCAATTGAGGACGCTGAAACCCAGGTCTTCGTCGTGGAGGCATCATCTTTCAGGCTGGCCCATGTCCACCGGTTCTCAGCCTCGCCGGCGGCGTGGATCAACTTCAGTCCCGATCATCTTGATGTCCATTCGGACCTCAAGTCCTATGAGGCTGCCAAGGCGCGTATCTGGGAGGGAGTCGACAACGCTGAGGACGCGGTGGCGAACCTGGCGGACCCCGTTGTTGCAGCCCACGCTCCGGTGGGAGCGACCGGCTTCGGTCGGTCAGACTCGTTCTGCCGGGTCCACGGTGGTCGGCTGCTACATGGCGACAATGAGGTCATCGATGTTGCCTCCATGCCACGACACCTTCCCCACGACCTCCTCAACGCTCAGGCGGCGACGGCGGTAGCCGTTCGTTCAGGGGCCGATCTTGATGCGTGCGCGACCGTGCTCGCCGACTTCAGGGGTCTGGCCCACCGAATGAGCCTGATAGCCGAGCACAACGGGGTTCGCTACGTGGACGACAGCAAGGCCACTACCCCCCACGCAACCCTTGCCGCTCTGGCCGGTCTGCCGGGGTCCGTCCTGATTGCCGGCGGCCGAAACAAGGGGCTCGACCTCTCAATCCTCGGCGATTCCAACCCTTGCTGTGTGGTTGCCATCGGAGAGGCGGCCGGTGAGATCGAGGAGGCATTCGCAGGCCGGGTTCCGCTGCAGGTGGCCGACTCAATGACGACAGCCGTCGCAATGGCAGGGGAGTGTGCATCCGGTGGTGGAACCGTGCTCCTCTCGCCCGGTTGCACATCGTTTGACTGGTACGGCTCGTACTCCGAACGGGGGCTCGATTTCGCACGGGCCGTTGCCGCCATGGAGGCAGACCGGTGAGCGACACCCGGGAACGTGGCAGGGCTGGGACCCGCTCAAGGCACCCTGCTGGCGAGGTCGGTCAGGTCCCCCGTAAGCCGCCGGGCCGACGCTCGGCACGCTTTGTGCTGCTCGGGGCAATGGCGATGCTCCTCGGCCTGCTGGGGGTCGTAATGGTCCTTTCCTCCTCGTCTGTGAACGACCTGCGGTCCTACGGCGACGCCTGGTACCACCTGAAACGACAGGTCATCTGGTTCGCCATCGGCCTGTTCGCACTCACCATGATGATGCGGATCGACTATCGACGCCTGAGGGTGCTGTCCCAACCGGCGATCATCGTGGCCGTGGGGTTGCTGGTCATGGTCCTCATACCGGGAATCGGCATCAGCGCGAATGGCTCTGCCCGGTGGATCGGTGTTGGCCCCATCACCTTTCAACCCTCCGAGGTTGCCAAGCTGGGAATCCTCTTCTACTGCGCCGACCTGCTTTCGCGACCAGGTCGCCCGAGTAGCCAGCTGAGGCTGACCCTTCGACCCGTGTTGGTGGTGACTGCCACGATCGGAGTGCTCCTGATGCTTGAGCCTGACCTGGGCACCCTGGTCATCGTTTTGGCCATCGTGAGTTCTCTGTTGTTCTTTTCAGGGACCCGTCTGGATGTACTCGCAGGGTTGGGTGTGGTGGGGATAGCCGGTGTTGCCGGGTTGAGTCTCAGCGCCGACTACCGCAGGCAACGCCTTTTCGGAATGCTCGACCCGTGGACCGACCCGTTGAACACCGGGTGGCAGGCGATCCAGGCCGGCGTTGCGGTCTCCAGCGGTGGGATCAGCGGAATCGGGCTCGGAGCCAGTCGCGCCAAGTGGGGCTTTCTTCCCTACGCGCACACCGATTTCATCTTTGCGATCGTTGCCGAGGAGTGGGGCCTGGTCGGAGCCGGAATCGTGATCCTGACATTCCTCGTGATTGGCCTGATTGGCCTCTCGACGGCCCTGAGGGCGCCGGATGCGTTCGGCCAACTACTTGCGGCCGGCGTGACCTGCTGGATCGTTGTTCAGGCATTCGTGAACATCGGAGCGGTGCTGGGTGTGGTGCCGATCACGGGACTGCCGCTTCCGTTTGTCTCATTCGGCGGGAGCGCCCTGGTCGTGACGATGGCCGCCTACGGGATCCTCTTGAATATCGCCCGACAGGCCTCGTGACAGTCGGAAGGCGACCTGCCGCCAGGGCTGCCGCTCGCCCCCGGCGGGGCGGCGTGGTTATCGCCGGTGGAGGAACCGCAGGCCACCTCCTCCCGGGGCTGGCGGTAGCCGGTGCGCTGGTCGAGAGAACAATTGTGTCTGGCCCGGAGTTCGTTCACATTGTGGGTAGTCGCCGGGGAATCGAGACCAGCCTGGTCCCTGAGGCCGGCTTCGGCCTTACCGTGCTATCGGGACGCGGAATCCAACGCCGCCTCACCCCTGCCAACCTGCTGGCGCTGACCGGCCTTTTGGCGGCGCTACTCAGGGCTCTCCACCTGCTCATCAGGTACCGGCCGTCTGTGGTGCTGGCGACAGGTGGTTATGCGAGTATTCCGTGTGGACTTGCGGCGGTGCTGCTCCGCATCCCCCTGTTGGTGGCCGAGCAGAATGCGGTTGCCGGCGAGGCGAACAGGCTTCTGGGGCGCTTTGCTGTGGCTGCGATCGTGGCCTTCCCAGATACCGGCCTACCGCGCTCTGTGCTTACTGGCAACCCTGTCCGTCGCAGGGTCCGGGACCTCTCACCCTCGAACTCGCATCTGGTCCAGCGTGAGCGGATGGGGTTCGACGAGACACCGGTTCTTGTTGCATTTGGTGGTTCCCTCGGATCGAGGCGGATCAACACCGCAGTTGCGGACATGGTTGAACGCTGGGATGGAGCAAGCATCGTTGTCCACCACGTGGTCGGCAGACGGGACTGGCCGGGCCACCTTGCCAACCCGCCTGAGGTTCCTCACCGGGTCGACTACCGCCCTGTCGAGTACGAGAGCGACATGCCGGCGGTTCTGGCGGCTGCAGACCTGGTCCTCTGCCGGGCTGGAGCCACCACCGTGGCCGAACTGACCGTCATCGGCCGACCGGCTGTTCTGGTTCCTCTACCGGGTGCACCGAGGGACCACCAGACGCTGAATGCGAAAGGTCTCGTTGATGCGGGTGCTGCGGTCCTCGTGAAGGACGCTGACCTGGATGGAGACAGACTGACAGCCGAGGTCCAGAACCTGTTTGAGGACCCCGTTGCCCTTGAGGAGATGGGTGAGAGCTCGCGCACGATGGGCCGTGGCGATGCCGCCGATCTGGTTGCCGACCTGGTCGGGCGCGTCGCCTCCGGTGAGGCTGCCACCCGGGAGCATGACCGTGGCTGAGGTCGTACCGGTGATCTCGCCTCCCCGTCGGATCCATGTCATCGGTGTCGGGGGAGCGGGCATGAGTGCCATCGCCGAAGTTCTGGCGTCGATGGGGCACACCGTGACAGGGTCCGACCTGAAGGCCTCGGCGGGACTCGATCGGCTGGGAGCCCTTGGTGTAGCGGTCACCGTTGGCCACGACGCAGCCAATATTGAAGGTGCCGACCTGATCACGCGGTCAACGGCCGTGCCTGACCGAAACCCCGAGTGTGTGGCTGCAAGGGACGCTGGGATTCCCATTGCCAGTCGGGCAGAGATCCTGGCGGCAATCTGTGGTGAGCGGGACGCCATTGCCGTTGCGGGCACCCATGGCAAGACCACGACCACGTCAATGCTGGCGCTGGTCCTACGCGAAGCCGGTCTGAAGCCGTCGTTCATCATCGGTGGCGACGTGAACGAGATCGGCACCGGAGCGGCATGGGATGCCGGCCGCCTCCTTGTCGTTGAGGCCGACGAGAGCGACGGGTCGTTCCTGTTGCTTCCCAGGAAGTACGGCGTGGTGACGAACCTTGAGCCTGACCACCTGGAGCACCACGGCGGCTTCCCCGAATTGAAGAAGGCATTCCTTCGCTTCGTGGCTGAGACCGACGGGCCGGTGCTGGTCGGGGTGGACGACGAGGGAGGGAGGGGGTTGGCTGCCGAGGCCCGGACTCTCACGATCGGAGGCGATCCACGGGCCAACTGGCGGATCCAGGACCTTGAAGAGTCGTGGGAAGGCGTACGGTTCGCTCTTCGAGGACCGGACGGGGCCGCACTACAGCTTGAACTGCCCCTACCCGGTGCACACAACGCCAGGAACGCGGCAGCCGCTGCTGCCGTGGGGATGATGGCTGGTGCCGATCCTGAATCTGTGGCGAGTTCGCTCGCCAGGTTCGGTGGGGTTGCACGCCGTTTCGAACAACGAGGTCGGATCGCAGGCGTTGTCTTCGTCGACGATTACGCACACCTGCCCACCGAGGTGGCAGCTACGGTCCGGGCAGCCGGGAGCGGAACGTGGAACCGGCTGGTAGCCGTCTATCAGCCCCATCGCTACAGCCGCACCGAGAAGCTCTGCAACGGGTTCGCCGAAGCGTTCAACGGAGTCGACATCCTCTACGTGACCGACGTCTATCCGGCCGGAGAGGCTCCCAGGGTCGGGGTCTCGGGCCGCCTCATCGTCGACGCCGTCAGGGATGCACATCCCGAACAGGACATCCGCTATGTCGTCCGCAGGGAGGAACTCGTAGAGCAGTTGGCCGCTGAGCTCGGCAACGGGGATCTCTGTCTCACAATGGGAGCCGGTGACCTCACCTCTGTACCCGATGAGGTCCGCACGGCCCTGGAGGGTCAGGACCGTGGCTGACAACCAGGGCATTGGTCTGCTGAGGGAACGCCTCGGGGAGACGCCGCTGGCCAATGGGGTCGGGACCGGCCATGGTCTGGCCCATCTCACCACCTACCGGGTCGGTGGTCCGGCTGCGCTCTTTGTGCGCCCAGACGACCAAGACGAATTGATGGGCGTTGCGAAGGCCCTTGTCGGCACCGGGGTGCCGAGCCTGGTCGTTGGCAGGGGCTCCAACATGCTTATCGCCGATGCCGGGTTCGAGGGCCTTGCAATCCAACTTGGGCCCGGCTTCGAGACGACTCGTGTTCGGGGCAACCGGCTCACGGCCGGGGGAGCTGCAGCCCTGCCTGTCGTTGCGCGCTTCTCGGTGGCTGAGGGCCTGACGGGTTTCGAGTGGGCGGTAGGGGTTCCTGGCAGCATGGGAGGCGCGGTGCGGATGAACGCCGGTGGGCATGGCTCGGATATGGCAGCGGTGCTGACAGAGGTCTCTCTCCTGGATCTGGAAGAGGCTGTCGTTACGAAGGTACCTGCGGCGCAGTTGCACCTCGGGTACCGCCAGTCAGCTGTTTCGGCCTGTCAGGTGGTCACCTCTGCCGCCCTAGACCTCAAGGAGGGGGAGAGGGCAGAGGGTGAGGAACTGCTTGCAGAGATTGTGCGATGGCGGAGAGAGAACCAGCCCGGCGGGCAGAACTCGGGATCGGTATTCGCCAATCCGCCAGGTGACTCAGCGGGTCGCCTCATCGAACTGGCTGGAGCGAAGGGGCTCCGGATAGGAAGCGCAGCGGTGTCTGAACGGCACGCCAACTTCATTCAGGCCGATCAGGGTGGGTCTGCCGATGACATCTTCGCCCTGATGGCCGAGGTGAGGCGCCTGGTGCTGGAGGGCCACGGCCTCGACCTGATTCCTGAGACCATCCTGGTCGGATTCGGCGAGGCGCAGTGAGCGGGGAGACTGTCACAGAGGAGGGGAGTAGGAGCCTCTGGTGGGCATGGACTTTGCTGTTTTTCGTGGTTGTGGGAGCGGGTGGCTTTGCTGCCACGCGCAGCGGCTTTCTGGACATAGACAGAGTTGAGGTCGTGGGTGTGGCCGGACACCTGAGCAATGCACGAATCCTGGAAGTTGCCGCAGTCCGACTCGGCGAACCCATGATCACCGTCGACACGGACGCAGTGGACCGGAGGGTTACGGCTGAGCCGTGGGTGGAGGCGGTGGAGGTCGTGCGGGAATGGCCCGACTCGATCCGGATGTCGGTTCTGCAACGGACAGCGGTGGTCAACGCCGTTGACCTAACTGGTCGGAGAGCCCTGCTGGATGGAAGCGGAACCGTTCTGGATGCGGTTGTCGAGCCGCGTGTAGGCCTTACGACAGTCCGGGTGGACACCCTTGGCCAGCCCGGCACGATCGTGCCCGGGGTCGACCTCCTGTTGAGGGCAGCAGCTGACGTGACTCCTGACCTGGGCAGTTGGATCGAGGCTCTCGTCCCGACGGGTGACGGTGTGCGGGCTGAACTGGTCGGTGGGGTTGATGCCGAACTCGGGGTTGGTGAGGACTACCGCGACGAGATGAGGTCTCTCGCCACGGTCCTGACGTGGGTTGTGCTGGCGTGTCTCGTGACAATTGACGTGTCAATCCACCACAATCCGGTTCTCGTGCGTGACGAGGCCCGTTGTTGATCGTGGGATCTTGTTTCCCTACGGGTTGACGTTTGTCGACTACTCCCCGTAGTCTCCCAACCACTAAACGAGGTCGGTACCTTCATACCCTCAAGGTCAACCTGAGGGTATGACAATGGCGACGGCCGTTCGCAGGCGCTGCCCGATGGGTGGCCGGAGATCAGGAGACATTGATGGTGGGTAATCCACAGAACTATCTGGCCGTAATCAAGGTCATCGGCATCGGTGGTGGTGGGGTAAACGCCATCAACAGGATGATCGATGCTGGCCTGCGCGGCGTGGAGTTCATCGCGATCAACACCGATGCACAGGCGCTCCTCATGAGCGATGCCGACGTGAAGCTGGACATCGGACGTGAGTTGACCAAAGGCCTGGGTGCAGGTGCCGACCCGGAACTTGGACGCCAGGCAGCCGAGGAACACCGCAGCGACATCCAGGAGGCCCTCGAAGGCGCCGACATGGTCTTCATCACGGCAGGTGAGGGCGGCGGAACCGGTACGGGCGCGGCGCCGGTTGTGGCCGAGGTCGCCAAGGCAGTTGGAGCCCTGACCATCGGAGTGGTCACAAGGCCATTCGGCTTTGAGGGTCGTCGCCGGGCCGTGCAGGCCGAGCACGGAATCGTTCAACTCAAGGACAAGGTCGACACCCAGATCGTCATTCCCAACGACCGACTGCTCTCGATATCCGACGAGGCAACGCCGCTGTTGGAGGCATTCCAACTCGCTGACGAGGTGCTCCTCCACGGGGTTCAGGGAATCACCTCGCTCATCACCACACCCGGGCTCATCAACACTGACTTCGCCGATGTGAAGACTGTCATGGAGGACGCCGGATCGGCCCTCATGGGTGTTGGCCAGGCAACCGGTGAGAGCCGGGCCCTCAACGCCGCCCGAAAGGCCATCTCAAGCACCCTGCTAGAAGCCTCAATCGAGGGCGCCAGGGGAATCCTGTTGAACATCTCCGGCCCCAGCGACCTTGGCCTGTTCGAGGTCAACGAGGCCGCCGAGGTGATTCACGGTGTGGCCCATCCCGACGCCAACATCATTTTCGGCACTGTCGTCGACGATGAGATGGGAAGCGATGTGCGTGTCACAGTCATCGCTGCTGGGTTTGACCGCTGGGACGGTGACCGCCCGTCTGGTGCCACCCGGAGTACCACAGTCACTGCCGAGGCGCCGATCGTCGACGTGTTCGCCGATTCCAACATCGATGACGACCTCGACGTTCCGAGCTTCCTGAAGTAGCCCTGATGTCCAGGGCGCTGGCTCGACGGGTGCTTCCGTCGGGCCACGTCGTAGTTGTTCGGATGTCGGAGATTGTGGACGGGGACCTCGCCGTCAATGACCCTGATGGGCTCCTGGAGGAGCGACGCTGCTCGCTCGAAGGTGCCGAAAGCGGGGAGAGTTCCTGGACCTGGCTGAACCAGACACACGGTATCTCGGTGGTCACCGTGGAAGAGCCTGGTGGAGCCGCCGGCTCGGAGGCCGATGCCGCCATTACCCGGTATCCGGGCTGCGTCCTGAGCGTCCAGGTAGCCGACTGCGCCCCGGTGGCCCTCATTGCCGACAACGGGGGCCTGGCTGTGGCCCACGCAGGTTGGCGCGGAGTTCTCGGAGGCATCCTCGAGGAGGCATCTGAAGCGCTGAGGAGCCTGGTTGGAGGTCCACAGAGGGCTGTGGTCGGACCATGTATACACCCGTGCTGCTACGAGTTCGGAAGCGAAGACCTCAGGAGAGTGGTTGGAGTTTTCAGTCGTGAGGTCGAGGCAGTGACCCGTGATGGTCACCCGGCCCTGGACCTGTCGGCGGCGGTCGTGGCATCACTGGAGAAGGCCGGGGTAAACGACTTCGAGATCGACGGAGCGTGCACGTCATGTGATGACCGCTACTGGTCGCACAGGGCCACCGGATCGGGCAGCCGTCAGGCGATGGTGGCAGTGCTGACGGAGGGATCCGGCTCGGATGTTGCCTGAGAATCGGCTAGGCCCGTCGTTTCCACCAGTGAACCTGGTGCTGGATCGGATCGAGGAGATACGAAGCCATCTTGACAACAGGAGCGGGGGTAGGACACGCCTGCTTCCGGTCACCAAGGCCTTTTCCGTCGAGGCTGTCTTATCGGTACTGGCAGCAGGAATCAACGAGGTCGGCGAAAACTACGCCCAGGAACTTCTCGAGAAGAACAGCCAGTTGCCTCAGGGGCGGGTCGGCTGGCACATGATCGGGGGACTCCAGAGGAACAAGGTCAGGCACCTTGCCGGCGTCGTAAACCTCTGGCAGACGGTAGATCGTTCTTCACTTCTCGACGAAGTTGCCAAACGCGACCCCGGAGCGAGGATCCTGGTACAGGTGGATCCCCTCGACGGACCTGGAAAGGCCGGATGCCCACCCTCTGAGGTTGAGGCGCTGGTTGCGCGAGGAGTTGACCTGGGTCTCGAGGTGGCAGGCCTGATGACCGTGGGTGCTGCTGGAGACCAGGAAGGAACGAGACACGCCTTCAAGGTGCTTGCCGGTCTTGCCGACAGCCTGGGCCTTCCTGAGCGGTCGATGGGAATGACCGACGACATGGATCTGGCCGTGGACATGGGGTCGACCCTGGTGAGGGTGGGCAGGGCGATCTTCGGTGAGAGGCAGCCACGGTGACACGAGGATCGGGCGAGACCGGGTCCGGCCAAAGGACCGTCGTGACACGCGGCGCACCGGCGCCCAACCACAGGGTGTCAGCATGTTGGCCGGCTCTACAGGTACCATCCTCGTCAGGTCACGGGGCTCCGTGGCCCATGTAGCCAGGGATGGAAGCCGTAGCCGATGGCCATTATGAGAAGAGCCCTGTTGTGGCTGGGTCTTGGACCAGACGACGCATATGAGGATTACGCGGCCGAACCCTGGGTGAACCGCGGTCCTCTCTCGTCGGGCGAGTTTGTCCAAGCCCGTGCGGCTGCCGAGAACCCGGGCAATGTGCACCCCCTCAGGGCCACCGACGGGTCATCCACTTCGGTGAGGGCGCGGTCGATGGAGCCCAGCGGCACGGTTCGTCCTCTCCAACCCGCTGTAGCGGTGAAGCCGCACACGATCTCGCCAGCGTCATTCAACGAGGCGCCGGAGCTCGCCGACAGGTTCAAGGCCAATCAACCTGTGATAGTGAACCTCCAGGGCGTCGAAAGAAAGGTCGCCCGTCGGATCATCGACTTCGCAAGCGGCCTCTGTTACGGCAAGGAGGGACAGATGGAGCGCGTCATCAGCCAGGTATACCTTCTCACGCCGTCGGATGTGGAGATCTCGGCTGAGGACCGAAGACGGCTGGAAGACATGGGTTCCACCAACTGAGCCACGGGCTCGGCCGGTATCTGCACCATGGCATCTCTGATCTGCACGCTCCTGCAGTTGTACATCTTTGTCCTGTTGGTACGGGTGGTGCTTTCCTGGTTCCCGATCTCGCCACACGGCGCAATGGCGACCGTCGCAGGGCTCCTCTACACGGTCACCGATCCGATCCTGATACCACTGCGGAGGTTCCTACCCCCGGTCCGGATGGGTGCAATGGCGCTGGACCTGTCGCCGCTGGTGGCGTTCTTTGCCATCTCCTTTCTGATGGGCATTATCTGTTCTTGAGGATCCGCCGGGGGTGCAACCGCCGCTCCAGACCCAGGGTTACGATCCGTGCATGGACACCGGTGACATCCTGCACGCGCTGGACGACGCTGACTTCAGCGCCAAGATGCGCGGCTATGACCCGTTTGAGGTCGACGAACTGCTGGACAGGGCGGCCCAGGCGATCAAGTCACTGAGGAGCGACCTGAAGTCCGCTTCAGACCGGGCCGACATGGCTGAGGCGCGGCTTGAAGCCGAGCTGGAACCGGCGCGCGAGGCCCGCACCGAGGCTGAAGGTGAACTGTCGGCCGCCGGTGCAGAGTCACGTCAGATCCGCGCAGAGGCCGAAGAAGAAGCTGAACGGATAAGGGAAGCGGCCGAGGTTGAACTCCGGAAGGCTGTAGACGATGGGCGACGGGAGTTGCTTGCTGAAACCCGGGACCTGATAATGGCACGGGATGCAGCGCGTGACGACATGGACATGGACGAGCGGCAGGTCCTTGCCCACCGTGACCGGATTCTCTCTGCGGTATTCGACCTGACCAGGTTGGCCGAGTCCCTGGGCGCGGGAACCCGTGAACAGGGCGCTGAGTCAGGCGACACCACCCGGGTCGACGGTTGGGACCCCGCCGGAGCCAGTGAGTCCGGGCGCGGGCTCTGACGACCTGATCCAACCGGTTGTCCCTACCTCCCGATACGATGCGCGCCCGCACTTGCCGGGTGTGGCAGACCACAACAGGTCCGCCTCACCCGGTGCCTGGCTGGAAGGGTCTGGTGCAGGGCTGAACAGGTGATCGGGGAGATCAATGGCTGCTGAGAGCAAGAAGAAGGTGTCTGCCAAGAAGAAGGTTGTGGCCAAGAAGGTGTCTGCCAAGAAGAAGGTTGTGGCCAAGAAGGTGTCTGCCAAGAAGAAGGTTGTGGCCAAGAAGGTGTCTGCCAAGAAGAAGGTTG
>CAJXKL010000021.1 GCA_913055915.1 uncultured Candidatus Nemicrothrix sp.
GGTGGACCGGGTGACCACAACGGGCAGGCCGAAGGTGGCGTGGTAGGCCAGTGCAATCAGGTCCGAAGATGCCTTGGAGGCGGCGTAGGGAGAGTTGGGCGACAGCGCATCGGTCTCGACGAACGATCCCACGTCAATGGAGCCGTAGACCTCGTCGGTCGACACGTGCAGCACCCGCCCCACCTCGAGGCGCAACGCCACCTCACAGACCGTGGCGGTCCCCTGGCAGTTGGTCACGACGAACCTAGCCGGGTCGGTGATGGAGCGGTCGACGTGGCTCTCAGCGGCGAAGTGCACCACGGCATCGTGATCGACCATCGTGGCCGCCAGCAGGTCGCCGTCACAGACGTCGCCCTCCACGAACCGGTAGGCGGAACCTCTGTAGGCGTCGTCAAGACCCGCCAAGTTGGCCATGTTGCCCGCATACGTGAGGGCGTCGTACACGGTGACCTCGTCGCCCCGGCCCAGGGCGCGGTGCACGAAGTTGGACCCGATGAAACCGGCGCCGCCGGTGACGAGCAGCCTCACTGGCCGATCCCGTCGGCAGATGCCCAACCCGGCCGAATCCCATCGGGAATGTCAGCCACCCCGGGGTTGGCGAGGTCCCGCTCGGACAGGACCGGAGCACGGGAGCCCAGGCCCCAGTCGGCGGCGATCACGGGGTCATCCCATGCCACGCCCAACTCGTCAGCCGGGTCGTAGTAGGCGTCAACCAGGTAGGTGATGGTGACATCGGTGAGAGCAGCGAATCCGTGTGCAACCCCGGGCGGTATGTAGACGCCATCGTGGGCAGCCGCTCCCGAGCCATCACCCGAACCGCCCAGGTCGAAACAGGCGGTGGCACCCCCGGTCGGCGACCCGGCCCGCAGGTCGTGGAGCACCACGCGCACCAGACCCGACGGCACATACCAGTAGTCGGCCTGGCCGAGGTGGTAGTGGAGGCCCACGACGCTCCCGGCGACACGGTCGGCCCTGTTGGCCTGGACCATGGGACGGCTGCCCGGCACCCACTCCTGGCGGTACGACTCCACGAACACGCCCCTGGGGTCGGCGTGAACAGCCGGCGACACGTGCACCACGCCGTCGATCAGCGAGGAAGCCCTCACGTCGGCCATGTCAGACACCCTCTCCCCCGGTGCTCTCGCCCAGTTCCACAACCGAATGGTCGCCCAGGAGCAGGCTGGCCGAACCGCCGCCGGAAACCTCGGCATGGTGGCCCAGCACCGAGTCGCTCAGATGTGCACCACCGGCCACACGGCTGGACTCCATGAGCACCGAATGGTCGACGGTGGCATCGGTGACCGTGCAGTCAGCCCCAACCGATACATAGGGCCCTACCCGGCTGTCTTCTATGCGGGCACCTGCGGCGACCACGACCGGGCCCACGAGCGTGCAACCCACGACCTCGGCACCGGCCTCAACGCGCACAGTGCCCTCCAGCACGCTGGCAGCATCGACCGAACCGGCCACGTCGGCAGTCAGGTCGTCGAGCACCAGGCGGTTGCACTCGAGCAACGGGTCCTTCTTGCCAGTGTCGATCCACCACCCGTCGAGAAGGTGGTGCTCGACGGTGTCGCCCCTCTCCAACAGCCACGAGATGGCATCGGTGATCTCAAGCTCACCGCGAGCCGATGGCTGAATGGACCTGACCGCCTCGTGGATGGCCGACCCGAACAGGTAGACGCCCACGAGCGCCAGGTCGGAATTGGGGTTCTCCGGCTTCTCGACGAGTTGGCTGATGGAACCGTCGTCACCCAGTTCGGCCACGCCGAACGAACCCGGGTCGTCCACCCGTGACAGCAGCAGCCGGGCCGAAACCCCACCACCCTCGGCGAAGCCCTCGACAACGGCCTCCAGGGAATCCTCGAACATGTTGTCGCCCAGGTACATCACGAAGGGATCGTCGCCCAGGAACACGCCCGCCTCCACCACGGCATGGGCCAGGCCCAGAGGTGCCGACTGCTCTATGTAGGTGACCGTTGCCCCCCAACGGGAGCCGTCGCCGACCGAGTCCCGGATTTCCGCCGCGGTGTCGCCCACGATGATGCCCAGGTCGGTCACGCCGACCCCGACGAGGTCCTCCACCACGTAGTGCAGGATCGGCTTGTTGGCGATCGGCACCAACTGCTTGGCGCTGGTATGGGTGAGGGGGCGCAGCCGTCGCCCGCTGCCACCGGCCAGGATCAGGCCCTTCATAGGGGGCGAGGGTACCCGTAGGCCCGAAGCTGTCCCCTTCGTGTGGCCCTGCACCCCGCTGTTACGTACCTGGCCCGGCAGCGGCCCTCGCCAACCCGACTAGGAACACCAGCACCGTTACCGCCGCCTTCTGGGTCTGAGCACCGTTGATCCCGAAAGCCGCGGCCACCGCCTCAACAGCCGACTGGTCGCCCCTCGTCGAGAAGTAGGCCGTGGTGACCTCCCTCGGGCCGCCCACCGACGGCGGCGGATCCAGCGGGGTCGGCGGCGGGCCGTCACCGCGCAGCAGCAACAGGAACGACATGACCGCCATCGAAGCCAGGTGCAGCTCGGCAGGCGACATCTCCAGGTACTCGGCCGCCGAGAGCACCGAGTTCCACTCCTCCTCGGTGTAGCCGGTCGTGACCCTGTACTCGTCGATCAGGTTCTCGGGAAACGCCGAGCTGGCGTTCGGCGGACCGTACGCGATGCCGTACCAGTTGGACATGAGGCCGAACTCGCGCCGGAACCGGTTGCCGGTGACCACGAACGACTCACCCGACCGGGTTCGCAGTTCGATCTCCTCGGCCCGGCCACCGTCGTCGCCGAAACCGTCACGGCTGACCACCCGGATCTCGTAGAGCTGCCCCAGGCCGAAGGTATCGGCAACCGTGCCCGCATCGAACTCAGACGACCAGCGGTGCACCGGGTTGATCGAGACGTCGTCGCCGTCGTCGACCACGCCCGGGAAATCGGCGGTGATCGTGTGGCCACCAGTGGAGGCCGAGAACTCTGTGCGGGCAATCTCGCCCTCGCTCATGCGCACCAGGCCGGCCGTGGCGGCAATCGCAGCATCAGAGGCCGGGTCCTCGTTGTTCCACACCGAACTGCCCGACCAGCTGCGTCGGCCCTCATAGACCTGACATCTGGTGGTGTCACACGTCCTGGCGTAGTCGTAGCGCTGCTCGGCAAGGGCGTAGGACCGGGCCGCCACCGCCTGAACCCGCACAGCCTGGGCGCCGGCGCCGGCGCCCATGGACGCCCAGCTGGCTGGCATCTCCTGGGGAACCACGGAGCGCAGGTACTGCTCGACCGGCAGGAAGTTGACGGTGCGCTGGTGGTGCTCGTAGCGGGCCGCCCTGATCTCGCCCCGGTACCAGGTGGCAGCGTTGGAGCCCTCGCACAGCTGCAGCGTCTGGTCGAGACCGTCGTCGCCGAAGCCCAGGACCGTGAGGCCACCGGAGGTGACCATGGGCGTCGAGGTGGTGGTAGGCGGCACCGCGGTGGTCGCCGGTGGGGTCGTGGTGGTGGGAGGCGGCACCGCGGTGGTCGAGGTCGTCGTGGCTCCGGCCACGGTCGTCGTCGTCGTTGAGGTGGTCGTCGTCGACGTGGTGGTCGTAGCCGCAGACGGCGTGCCGTTGAATCCGGCGCGGATACGGGCGAAGGGGCTCTGGATCACGATGCCCGTGTCGCTGAACGAGCCGGTGCAGCCGTTGCCGACAGCTACCCGGTACCGGTCGACGTCACCATCCAGCGTGACCCGCACGGACTTCCCCGACAGGGCCGTCCAGTTTCCGTCCTGACCGGCCACCAGCAACACCGCGTTCTCCACGTAAACGATGGTGGCCTCGTTGTCACGCGACAACAACCTGATGCCAATGTCCTGCGCGGCGACCGTGCCCGCCACGGTTCCGCCGTAATAGTGGTCCAGGATCTGGGAACTGGACCAGCCCTCGTCAACCGCATAGCCGAGAGCCCCGTACTGGCCCATTCCCCGGCCGTGACCCCAGCCCCGGCCGTCCACTACAACCGACCCGTAGTCCGTGGACGCCACCGGGCCAGTGACCGGAGCGCTGGCCCCCGGGATGATGAGCAACTGGCCCACCGACAACATGTTCGCGTCGGTCAACCCGTTGGCCTCCACGATCGCCGAGACGGTCACGTCATAGCGCCCGGCAATGATGGAAAGGCTCTCACCCGACTGCACAGTGACAGCGAGCGGAGCAGTCGTGACAGAGGCCATCACGAAACCCGGGATGGTCAGGCGCTGGCCCACGTAGACCAGATCGGCGTTGGTGATGCCGTTCTCGGCCATCAGGTCGGCCACGGTCACCGCATAGCGGCCGGCGATGAGGGAGAGGCTCTCGCCGGACTCTACGGTGACGATCGTCGGCCCCAGCGTCGAGACCGTGCCCACACCGCCGGGGACAACCAGCTCCTGGCCCACGAACAGGGAGTTGGCATTGGAGAGCCCGTTCAGGGCCATCAACTCCGACACGGTAGTGCCGAAGTCCTCGGCGATCACCGAGAGGGTGTCGCCCCACTGCACGACTCGGATGCCCGTTGCCTCCGACGAGGACGACGAGCCGGTACCGGGGATGACGAGCCTCTGGCCCATGAAGACCAGGTCCGGGTTGGTGATGTTGTTGGCCACCATCAGGTCGAGTAGCGACACACCGTTCTCGACGGCTATCTCAGAGAGGCTGTCACCGGCACCGACCATGACCACGGCCTCGGCTGCAGCCGGCCCGACCGCAGCCAGGGAAGCCGCCAGCAGAGCCACGACAAGGCCCACACACCGCACCGGGCGGGACCGACGGGCAGGCGTGCCGGGAGAAACGGGCACATCAGAGGTGATGCGGTCATCCACTCCCGTCAGATCTCCAGGTCTGTGTGTTCATCGGCCGGTTGTGGACGTGCAAGACCCGCAGCGGGCCTGTTCAGCCCAGCCACCCGACGCGCCGGAAAGGCCCTGCTCCGCCCAGGGGCGAGTGTAGGGGTGGCATGCCCCCCGGTGAGGGAGGGCCGGGTACCTGGGAAGAGCCGGTCAGCCCAACTGCTCGACGCCCTGGAAGTGCGCCACGGTCGCCGTTAAGCCATCGACCAAGCGCACCCTCGGCTCCCAACCGAGCACCGAACGAGCCAGCCCAATGTCCGGGCAGCGGCGCTGAGGGTCACCTCCGCGCTGGTCGGGCAGCGGCATGTAGGTGACCGAGCTGGAAGATCCCGTAACGTCGATGACCATCTCGGCAAATGCCGTAACCGCGACCTCCGTTGGCTCACCGACGTTGACCGGTCCACGACAGTCGCTGTCAAGCAGCGCTACAAGCCCTTCGACAAGGTCGGAGACGTGACAGAAGCTCCTGGTCTGAGTGCCGTCACCGTGGACCGTAAGTGGGAGGCCGGCAAGTGCCTGGACGATAAAGGTGTTCACCACCCGGCCGTCGAACGGCGCCATCCGCTCGCCGTAGGTGTTGAAGATGCGAGCTATCGCCACATCGGTCCCGCGGTGGTTCCCATAGGCGACGGTCATCGCCTCAGCGAACCTCTTGGCCTCGTCGTAGCAGCTGCGAGGGCCGACAGGATCCACCGACCCCACATAGTTCTCGCTTTGAGGGTGGACCTGGGGATCTCCGTAGACCTCGCTTGTAGACGCCAACAGGAATCGGGCCCCGCAGGCCGTTGCCAGGTCAAGCAGGCGCCGGTTGCCGATGCTTCCGGTATCGAGTATCTGGATCGGCATCGTCGCGAAGTCGTCAGGCGAGGCCGGGCTGGCGAAGTTGAGCACAGCGTCGAACCGCCCCAGGTCGGGTAGTTCCAGGGTTATGTCGTGTTCCACCAACTCAAACCTGTCGCCGACGTCAACATGATCAAGGTTCTGACGCCGGCCTGTCACGAACGAGTCGATCGCTACGACCGTGTCACCCCGATCGAGGAACCTGTCGACCAGGTGCGAGCCGATGAACCCGCCACCGCCGGCTACGAGGACCCTCATCGCCCGATCCCGTGGTAGTCAAAGCCGTGGCCAGCCCAGGCATCCCGATCCAACAGGTTGCGGGTATCGACAACTCTCCTTCCCGCCATCAGAGTGGCTACCTCGGCCGGATCGATGTCGGCGAACTCGTCCCACTCGGTGAGCACCACCACGACATCAGCACCCTTACACACGACGAGCGGATCGGAACCAACAGCCACCCGCTCGTCGAGGCCCCCACGGTGGGTGGCAACCGTCGGGTCGAACGCCCGGACGGTCGCACCGTCTGCCAACAACCTGTCGATCACCGAGAGAGAGGGCGAATCCCGCATGTCGTCGGTTCCGGCCTTGAACGTCAGGCCCCAGACAGCCACCGTGCGCCCGGAGAGGTCACCGCCGACCGCCTTGCTGACCTTGTCAGCCACACGGTTGAACTGCTCCTCGTTGACGGCAATCACCCCGCCCAGGAACCGGAAGTCGTAGCCGCCACTCTCGGCAATGTGCAATAGCGCCATTGTGTCCTTCGGAAAGCAACTGCCACCCCAACCCGGACCGGGCTGTAGGTACTGGTGCCCGATGCGCCTGTCGTAACCGAGGCCCTTGACAACGTCGTTTACGTCGGCACCAACACCCTCGCAAACCGCCGCCAGCGCATTCACAAACGACAACTTGGTCGCCAGGAAGGCATTGGACGCGTACTTGATCGTCTCTGCCGAGGCCGGGTCGGTGATCAGGATCGGCGCATCGATATCGTCGTAAAATGAGGCGACCTTCTCTGCCGCTTCCTGGTCGTCGCTGCCGAGGACGATCCGGTCCGGGAAGAGGAAGTCCCGGACCGCTGATCCCTCGCGTAGGAATTCGGGATTTGAGACAACCTTCACATCGGTCCGCTGCATCACCCTCTCAACAACCTGAGTAGACCCCACAGGAACAGTCGACTTGTTCACGATCAGGGCAGCAGGCGGCATCGCCTCAGCCATCTCAGCCGCTGCAGCTTCGACAAACGAGAGGTCCACCGAACCATCACCACCCTGTGGTGTCGGCACACACAGGAACGCAGCCTCACAGTCGGAGACCGCTTCGAGCGCCCCGACCACGAACTGCAGCCGCCCATTGGCGAGGCCTTCGAGCACCAGGTCCCCGAGCCCCTCCTCGACTATGGAAACCTCCCCACGCGACAGACCCGCAACCTTCTCCTCGTCGATGTCAGCACACACCACGTCATGGCCGAGATGGGCCAGACACGCCCCGGTGGTCAGGCCGACATAGCCGGTGCCGATAATCGCCAGATGGGCCATGGGGCCTGATTCTCGCACGCCGGCGGGCCAATCCCACCGGACTGTCCAGCCGACATGAAACCCGGTGGGCTGCCGGTCAGCCGGCGGGCGGTTCGCTCACGTTCGGCATGCAGAGGCCGTCCAGTTCGGCTATCTGGATGCGGTCACGGTTCTCCCACGTGACCTCGAGGTCGGGGTCACGCTGCAGCCTGTACTCACGGAACGACATGTCCATGGCGTCAAAGGCGACAAGCCGGCCGGACAGCCCGTCGCCAAGGCCCAGGATCAACTTGATGGCCTCGAGCGCCTGGATGGAGCCCACGATTCCGGGCAGCACGCCCAGCACCCCGGCCTCGGCGCAACTGGGTGCGAACTCGGCGGGTGGGGCCTCGGGGAGCATGTCCCGGTAGGTGACGCCCTCCCTGGGGTCGAACACCGTGACCTGGCCCTCAAAGCGGAAGATGGAGCCGTGCACGACCGGTATGCCCAACTTCACCGAGGCGTCGTTGAGCAGGTAGCGGCTGGGGAAGTTGTCGGCTCCGTCGACGATCACGTCGTAGCCCTCGAGTATCTCCATGATGTTGTCGGCACCCAGGCGCACGTCGTAGGTGACGACGTTGACGTCGGGGTTCAGGGCCGTAAGGGTCTTCTTTGCCGAGTCGACCTTGCGATCACCGATGCGCTCCTGGTTGTGGAGGATCTGGCGCTGCAGGTTGGACTCGTCGACCACGTCCATGTCGATGATGCCGATGGTGCCAACCCCGGCGGCCGCCAGGTACAGGGCCGCAGGTGACCCCAGGCCACCGGCGCCGAGCAGCAGCACCTTGGCCGCGAGGAGGCCCAGCTGGCCCTCCTCGCCGACCTCGGGCAGCAGCAGGTGACGCTGGTAGCGGTTGCGCTGTTCGGCGCTGAGGGTGCGCGGCGTTGTCCACTCGCGGCCCTCGTCCTTCCAGCGGTTGAAGCCGCCGTCCATGGAGACCACGTCGGTGTAGCCGAGCTGGGCCAGGGTGTCGGCGGCGAATGCCGAACGCACGCCGCCTGCGCACATGACCACGATGGGCTGGCTGCGGTCGGTGAGGCGACCCTCGATGCCGCTCTCGAGGGTGCCGCGGGGAATGTGCATGGAGCCCGGGATGGCTCCCTGTTCGTACTCGTCGGGCTCGCGCACGTCGAGCAGCAGGTGACCCTCGGCCAGCAGGGCCTCGGCCCCGGCCGGATCGGTCTCTTCGATGCGGCCCTTGGCGGCCGTGAGGAGTTCTCTGAAGGATGGCATGATCGAAAGCCTACCTAGTTGGTCGGGATTAGCAATGCCTGAAACCCGGGCCCGATCGGGAACATTCCCTTCGGCCTGTCCCCTGCCGGCCCCGGCTCAGGCTGAACCCACCACGATACCGAGCACCTCGCTGATCGAGCCCAGCACCAGCACGTCGGCCAGGTCGTCCATGGCGGTCGGCTCACCGTTCACGATCACAACCCCGGCGCCGTGCCTTACCGCCAACGGCACCATGGCCGCCACCGGATACACCGACAGGCTGGTTCCCACCGCCAACACCAGGTCACACGAGATCGCCGCCTGCTCGATGCGCTCGACATCACCGGGAAAGAGGCTCTGACCGAAGCTCACGGTGGCCGACTTGAGCAGGCCCCCACAGACGCCACAGTGAGGGTCGTCGTCGCCAGCTCGGACCCGCTCCAACACAACCTCGATGTCGTCGCGCCACTCACAGTCCAGACACATCGCCTGCCGCGTGGTGCCGTGGATCTCCACGATGCTGTCGGGGTCACTGCCCGCTGCCTGGTGCAGGCCGTCCACGTTCTGGGTCACGAGGGTGTGGACCAGGCCCCGCTGCTCCAGGTGCACGAGCGCCCGGTGGCCGCTGTTTGGAGCGACGTCGGGCCAGAGCTCACCGGACGCACGAAGCGCCCACCGCTGCCTCCTGATCCCGGGATCGGACACGTAGTAGCGGATGTCTGAAGCCTTCTCGGCCTCGGGGTTCTTCGTCCAGATCCCGTCGGGCCCACGGAAGTCGGGAATTCCACTGTCTGTGGAGATGCCAGCACCGGTCAACACGACAATCCGGCTAGCGGTATCCACGAGGTGGGCCGCCCTACCGGCTGCCTCCAATGCCTCTATTGACGCTCCGTCAGTTGTCGCTTCCGACTCCATCCCACTGAGCCTCGCGCATCTGCCGGGCAAACCCCATGCCGGTGCGTTGGTCAACGGGTAGGGGCCGCTGCCGGGCGTGGAACTACTCGGCTTCCACCTTCTCAAACGAGGATGCCAACTCCACGAGCAGGCGCACACCAAAGCCGGTGGCACCTTTAGTCCATTCGCCCTCATCGGCATCGCTCGAGGAAGGCCCGGCGATGTCTATGTGTGCCCATGGGATGCCATCACCCACAAACTCTGCCAGCACCAGTCCGGCGGTCAGTGCTCCCCCGTAATGGCCGCCGATGTTCTTCATGTCGGCGACCGTTGAGTCCAGCATCTTCCTGTAGTCGGACGGCAGCGGCAGACGCCAGACCCGCTCACCCGTCTTCTCAGAAGCGGCCTCGACCTGTGACAAGAACCTGTCGTTTCGACCCATCAGGCCGGCAATACTCGGCCCCAGGGCCACCATGCAGGCACCCGTCAGGGTTGCCAGATCAACTATGGCGTCAGGCCTGCCTTCACTCGCGATGGCCAGGGCGTCGGCCAATACCAGGCGGCCCTCGGCGTCGGTGTTGAGCACCTCAATGGTTTTGCCGTTCCGGATGGTGAGCACATCGCCCGGGCGCGTCGCATCACCGCCCAACATGTTGTCAGTCATCGGCATGTACGCCCGCACACGACACTTCGGCGCGAGGGCCGGCAGGACCGACATGGTGCCAACCACGGCGGCGGCACCGGCCATGTCCTTTTTCATGTCCATCATCCCGTTGGCCGGCTTGATGGAGAGGCCACCCGAGTCAAAGGTGATTCCCTTACCCACAAGGGCGATGGTTCCAGTGCGCCGCGCAGCCGCCACGCCCTTTGGCGTGTAGGTCAACTCAACGAACCGAGGTGGGTTAGACGATCCCCTACTGACACCCAACAGGCCACCCATGCCGGCCCGCTTGATGGCCGCCTCGTCAAGTACCTTGACGGTGATACCCGCATCCCTGGCCATACGCCTCACGCGGTTGGCAAAGGCAGCAGCCGTGAGGGAACCACCTGGTTCGTTTGTCAGGTCACGGGCCAGGGTTACACCACCTGCGACTGCCACGGCCGTCTCGACAGCCACCCGAATGCCAACAGCGGTGCTGCCAACCAGTGTCACCTTTGCCAGGGTGTCCGTGTCACCACCTGATCCAGTCTTTGAGCGGTAGCCGAACCTGTAGAGAGCCAGGGATATTCCCTCCACTACAGCCTGAGTGGCGTCAGCTGCATCAATTCCCGATACTGCAGCAAGGTCTGTTGCCAGCGTCTTTTGTTTCCGCACTGCCCGGGCCAGGTCCGCTGCAGCGTTCCTGACCACATCGGTCGTGACGTCTCCAGCGGGCCCAAGGCCAACGGCCGCCACTAACCGGTCGCCGGAAGGGACTATCTGCACCTGGCCGGCCCCGGCGGCAAAGCCGAGGCGCTTGAGTGAACCGGAGTCGAGGCCGTCGGGCAGGTCGTTACCGAGGGCCTCTTCGGTCAACCCGTGGGCCACAACTGCGACCTTGGAGGGGACGCTTCGAGCAGCGGTGAAGGTTGGCGGAGCGGGGGTTGGCACTTGTGTTCTAAGTCTCGTTATCTCGGCTTTGACTGTCAGGTGGTCGGATCGACTGGAACCGACCGGGCGGCAAAGGGGCTTTCATCTTGCCAGCGGGCAAGCGTCCACAACAAGTCCGAAAGACGGTTCAGGTAGGGCACTACCGCTGAGCTATCGGCTGCACCGGCCAAAGATGAACGCTCAGCGCGGCGGCAAACCGTCCGGGCCATGTTCAGGCGGGCAGCAACCTCGTTTGGGCCGGGCAACACGAACTCGGTGGGAGGGTTGAAGCGGCCTGAAACCTCGTCGATCAGGTTTTCGAGGTGGCTGACCATGGCCATCGTCGGGCGACCATCGGCATCGTCCAAGCGGGAGAGCTTCTCAGGGTTGCAAGCCAGGTCGGCCATCACCACCCACAGGTCGCGTTCCAGTCCGAGCAGCATTTCGGCCAAGCCGATCCGGGCCTCGTCGCTGGCAGCGGCCCGCGCCAGACCGATGCAGGCCTGGAGTTCATCGACGTCGCCGTAGGCGGCCGGTTGGGTGGAGTCCTTTGACACCCGGCCGCCGTAGAGCAGGTCTGTGGAACCGTCGTCTCCGGTGCGGGTGTACACACGCCGTGCATCGACTACATCCGCTTCGGGGAAGGTTTCAGATGAGTCCTGCGCCATGGATCGATGAGCCTACCGGCAGACCTTGTGAGGGAACCCCGGCCGGCTCAGACCAGAACTGCCCTGGCAACTAGGTCCATTCCAAAGGCGGTCAGGATCGCCAGGTACAACAGGCCCGTGGCGGCCATGACCGCGCTGTACTGTCGTTCACGCAGAGCAGCCCGGGTCAGTCCGACAAGCACGATCGTCGAGACCGCGCACGCGGCCCAGAACCAGCCCAGCAGGCCGTTGTAGCCGTCGTCGATGGTTCCATTCAGCACAGACACCATGCCCGTCGGCCAGAGAAGCACAGCCAGTTCGAACGGCCACGCCAGGCCCGTCCACCAGACCAGTTCAACGAGCGGCCCCCGGGCCAGGCCCGGCTGCACCAGATACCAGTGGCCCAACAGCATGGCGTCGCTTACCGCCCCCAGGAACAAGGCGCCCACCAGCGTGCGGGCAACAGACAACAGGGCCGGATCCCCGGCGTCGATTCCAGCGGCCAGCAGCGCAACGAGCCCCACAACAGGCGCCACCAGGTCAAGGATGGGCGGGAACTCGGGAACGTCGGGGTCGAACCTGCGGGCCTTCTCACGGACATCCACGTCGATGCCCGTCATCTCGGCAACCCGGGTGCTGCGCTGCTCCTCGACCACCCTCTGGCCCGCCACGCCGGCACGACGCCGCAGGACCGATACGACAAAGGCAACTACCGTCGCCACGACAACCCCGGCTGTGGCCACCTCCCTCACGAGAACCGTGTTGAACATGAGGCCCACCACCAGCGAGCCAACTGCCATCAGGCCAAAGGTGATCCGCATGGTCCAGCCGTAGCCAACGCCCACCTCGCGGCGCCGGGCGGTGACCCACAGCAGGAACAGGCCACCAACAGCCCACTGCAGGAGGACCGTCGCCGGATCAAGGTCGATCACGTCGGAACCCGGTTCAGCCGTCGACCACGGCCAGGCCGTGGTCGACCAGGTTCATGGCGTCGGGGCCGTCGACCGCCGCAACCACGATGTCCTCGAGGCGTGCGCCCCACTCGCCCGGCACATAGATACCCGGCTCTATCGAGAAGGCGTGCCCGGCCACCAGCGGAAGGTCGTTGCCGACCACGATGTTGGGGTGCTCATGGGCCTCGACGCCGATGCCGTGGCCGGTGCGGTGGATGAAGAACCCGCCGTAGCCGGCATCGTCGATCACGGCACGGGCCGCAGCATCGACAGCCTCACACGGCGTGCCGACCGTGGCCGCAGCCACACCCGCCGCATGCGACGCTAACAACACCTCGTAGAGTGCAGCAAGGCCCGGAGCGGGATCACCGATGTGAACGCAACGGGTGATGTCGGAGCAGTAGCCGACACCGTCGGCATCGGCCATCGTGCCACCGAAGTCAAAGAGCACCGCCTCGCCCGCCCTGATCACCCGGTCGCCGGCATCGTGATGGGGGCTGGCGGCATTGGGCCCAGAGGCCACGATGGCGAAGTTGACCTTCTGGTGGCCCTCCTCGATGATGCGGCGCCCTATCTGGGCCGACACCTCGGCCTCGGCCCGTCCTACCAACGGGATCTCCCCCGCCTGGATCTCGGCGGCTATACGATCCACGGCCGAACCGGCGGACCGCAGGGCCTCGACCTCGGTGGTGTCCTTGACCGAGCGGATAGGAGCGGTCACCTCCGACGCACGGCTGAACCGGGTGCCGGGTAACTCGGCAACCAGGTCAACGAGGAACCCGGCCCATGTCTGGTCCCCCACCGCCACCCTCCCCGCAGGTCCGATGAGATCGGCAGCAAGGCCGATCGGGTCATCACCGTCCCTCCAGGACACGACCTCGAACACACCGACACGCTCGACCACACGGGGAGCCTCCAGGAACGGAACGATAAGGCTGGCATCGCCATCCCTCGGGACCACCAGCAGCGTCAGGCGCTCCAACGGCATTGCCTCGTAGCCACAGAAGTAGGGAAGGTCGGCCCCCACCGACAGGACCATCACATCAACGTTCTGGTCGGCCATGACAGCCCTGGCGCGGTTGAGGCGGTCGGCGAACACGGCGTCAGGCTAGGGGGCGGCGGCTACCGGCGGGCCCGGGAGCTACCGGGACGCCAGCACCACCGGCACAGCACCTGCAGCGTCAGCAGCCTGGCGGGCGTGGAAGCTGGACCTCGTAAGCGGGCCAGCCTCGACGTGGGCGATGCCGAGGGCACGCCCCACCTCGGTCCAACGCTCGAACAGGGCCGGTTCCACCCACCGCTCAACCGGCAGGTGGTTGGTGGTGGGACGCAGGTACTGCCCGATTGTCACGATGTCGCAGCCCACCGCCGCCAGGTCCGCCAGGCAGCCATCGACCTCGGAATCGGCCTCACCCAGCCCCACCATGATCGACGACTTGGTCGCCAGGCCGGCCGCTCCGGCAAGGGCCAGCACCGAGAGGCTGCGGGCGTAGCCGGCCGACGGCCGCACCCGACGTTGAAGCCGGGCCACGGTCTCGATGTTGTGGTTCAACACGTCGGGTCGGGCATCAAATATCGTTGCAAGGGCATCTGGGTCGCCCTTGCAGTCGGGGATGAGCACCTCAACGGCCGTTCCAGGGTTGGCCTCCCTGACAGCGGCGATCGTGGCCGCAAACGCCGACGCCCCGCCATCGGGAAGGTCATCGCGGGCCACGGCCGTTACCACGGCGTGCGACAGGCCCATCTCGGCCACCGCAGCCGCCACCCTCCCCGGTTCAGACCCATCCAGGTCGCCGGGCCGACGGGTGTCGACCAGGCAGAACCCACACGTCCTGGTGCAGCGCTCACCGTTGATCATGAACGTGGCCGTGCCGTCGTTCCAACAGTCGAAGATGTTCGGGCAGCCGGCCTCCTCACAGACGGTCACAAGCTTCTGCCGGCGCATCAGGCCCTTGAGGCGCCGGTACTCCGGACCCGTCTCAAGTAGCACCCGCATCCACTCGGGTTTGCGCCCGACCGGTGGCCGCTCCCCCGGCCCCTCCCCACGGCTGAAGGCGCTCAGGTCGCTGGCGTCGGAACGCCACGCCACATCGGCGCGCTCAACGGGACCCCTCGCCCACTGCCCCGCAGCACGCTCAACAACCAGGTCCACCACCTCGGCCATCGTGGCCTCGACCCCCTCAGAAGCCAGAGAGGTGACACCAAGCCCGGTGATTCCACACGGGACCATGCGGTCAAAGAACGAGAGGTCCGGGTCCACGTTCAGGGCAAAGCCGTGCATCGTCCTGGCACGGGTCAACTTGACGCCGATGGCCGCCACCTTGCGCGGGTTGCTCCCCCCTGGATCCACCCAGACACCGGGGTAGGGCTCGAGCCGGCCCACGTCAGCAAGGCCCAGGCCACGACACACCCCGATCAGCAGGTCCTCGACCGAACGCACGTAGGCGACCGTGTCGGCCATGCCCCCACCACGCTTTCCAGGCAGGTGGAGGAGCGGGTAGCCCACAAGTTGGCCCGGACCATGGAACGTGATATCACCGCCCCGGTCAGCCACCTCCAGATCGGCACCAACCTCCTCAGGAGGAGCCAGGAGGTGCTCGGTGGTTGCCCGCACCCCCAGGGTGTACACGGCATGGTGCTCCAGGAGCAGAAGGTGGTCGTCGCCACCGTGCTCGTGGATACCCCGCTGCAGGGCCAGCGCATCGCGGTAGCGCACCCTCCCCAGCCAGCGGACACGAAACGGCCGGGCAACGGGTGGAACGGCGCTGCTCAGAACTCGGACTCCCAGTCGCGGGTCTGGATGACCTCACGCACCTTCGCCAAGAAGGCCGCCGCGTAGGCGCCGTCAAAGGCCCTGTGGTCCCAGGCCAACGCCAGCACACCCACCGAATGGATCGCCATCGACTCTGCACCGTCCTCGTCAACAACCACCACGGGCTTGCGGCTGATGCCGTCCGTCGAGAGGATGGCCACCTGAGGCTGGTTGATGATCGGGAACTGGAACATCGTTCCGTACTGCCCCGGGTTCGTGATGGTGAACGTGCCACCAGCCAGGTCGTCGGGCACCAACTTCTTCGAACGCGCCCGGCCCGCCAGGTCCACGATCGCCCGTGCCACCTCGGTCAGCGACATGTCGTCGATCCCGCGGGCGACCGGAGCGAGGAGGCCCTCAAAGTCCAAGTCGACAGCCACCGCCAGGTTCACGTCGCCGTGCACGATCAGCTCACCGTCCCCCACGCTGGCGTTGATCCGCGGGAAGTCGGCGAGTGCCGTGACCACCGCACGCACGATGAACGGCAGGTAGGTGAGGCTCGAACCCTCGGCCTCTTTCCAGGACGCGCGGTGCGCCTGTCTGACGACCTCGACACCCTCGAAGTCGACCTCCATGGCCGTGAGCACGTGCGGCGACGTGGACTTGGAGGACACCATGTGCCGACCGGTGCTCCGGCGGATGGTGTTGAACGGTTCGGCCCGACCGGGGTTGTCGCGAAGGAAGTTCTCGACATCGGCCCGGGTGATGCGGCCGCCCAGGCCGGTTCCCGTGACCCGAGCCGGGTCAACACCGTTGTCGGCCAACAGGGCACGAACCACCGGCGAAAGCAGGCGTGAGGAACCGCTGGAGGAAGGAGCCGGCGTCGGCGCCGCAGCGGCAGGCTCAGACTCAGACGGCGAATCGGCCCTAGGCATCGGAGCAGAAGCAGCAGGAGCCGCTACTACCGGAGCAGGTGAAGCGGCCGAACCGTCGTCGGCCTCAAACCGGGCCAACAGGCCACCCACCTGCACCAGGGCACCCTCGTTTGCAACAATCTCGATGAGCACACCCGACATCGGTGACGGAACCTCGGAATCCACCTTGTCGGTGGACACCTCGTAGAGCGGTTCATCAAGGTCCACGTGGTCACCCACCCGCTTGAACCACTGCGTGACCGTGCCCTCGGTGATCGCCTCACCGAGTTGGGGAAGGAACACATCGGCCATCAGGTCACCGCCTCAGCCATGCAGGGAACGACCCGTCAACGAGAGCACCGTCTCGCCGAACAACTCGCTCAGGGTCGGATGGGGCTGGATGTGGGCCGCCACATCGTCGACGGTGGCCTCCCAGTTCACGGCCAGATACCCCTGGCCCAACTGCTCGGTCACCCACGGGCCCACCATGTGCACCCCCAGGATTCGACCAGCCCGGCCATCGGGACCAACCTCGGCCACAACCTTCACGAGGCCATCGGTGTCACCCACGATCATGGCCCGGCCGTTGCCCGCGAATCTGTGCGACGACACGACCACCTCGTGACCCGCCTCCCTGGCGGCAGCCTCGGTCAACCCGGCAGACGCCACCTCGGGATGGGTGTAGATGCACCACGGCACGGTTGCCGCATCCAGCGGCAGCGGAGCCTCGCCGAGGAGGTCCTTCACGACGAACATGCCCTCGGCGAACGCCACGTGAGCCAACTGTGGCGTTGCCACCACGTCGCCCACAGCGTAGACCCCGGGCTCGCCGGTCACCAGGCGGTCATCGACAGAGATGAAGCCCCGCTGGTCGACCTCGACCCGGGTTCCGACAAGACCTGCGGCGTCGCCACGCGGGCTACGTCCAACGGCCACGACCACGAGGTCCACCTCGACCTGGTCATCGCCGAAGCTGACCACGGTAGAACCACCGGACGGCTGATGCCCTGAAACCGAAACACCCGTGTGCACGCTGATGCCACGGCGGCGGAACGAGCGCCGCACCACCTTGGCCACATCGGCGTCGCACTCCGCCAGGATCTCGGGCAGGGCCTCGAGCACCGTGACCTCGGACCCCAGGTCCGAGAGCATCGAGGCGAACTCGCAGCCGATCGCGCCGCCACCGATGACCACCACCCGGGCAGGCACCTCGGTGATCGACAAGAACTCGTCGCTCGTGACAACCAACTCACCGTCGACCTCGAACCCGCCGATCATCCTGGGCGACGACCCCGTCGCAAGAACCACGTGATCGGCCTGAATCGTGGAGGTTCCCTCCCGGTCGCCCCCCGGGGCATGCTCGACGGTGACCGTGTGGTCGGGACCCAGGCGACCCGTTCCGTCATAGACCGTGACACCGCGCCCCGACAGCAGCGACCCGAGGCCCTTGAACAGGTTGTCGATCACCCCACGCTTGCGTTCCTGGCTGACAGTCAGATCGACGCTCGGCTCGCCACCGCCAGCATTGACGCCGAAGTCAGAAGCCCCCTTCACCGCCCGCAGCACCGAAGCCGTCTCAAGCAGTTCCTTGGCAGGAATGCAGCCCACATGCAGGCACGTGCCACCGATCAGGTGCTCCTCGACCAGGCCCACGTCGAGCCCGGCCGAAGCGCCATACAGGGCAGCCGCGTAGCCAGCGGGCCCACCACCGATGACAACCAGGTCGTGGCGCGTCATGCCGACACCAGAACCTGAACAGCAAAAGCCATCAACAACGCCATACCGCACACTAGTGCTGCAAGGATCAACAGGCGCGTGCTCATCCGGTGGACGGTAACGGACCTAGGGTCACGACGTGCACCGGAAGCCACATCCCACCGCCCTCCTGGCAGCCCTCCTAAGCCTGACCCTCGCGGTAGCAGCCTGTGGAACCGGCGCCCAGACGACCACACCCGATACGACACCGCCAGCCACCGCCTCGCCCGTCACGACCTCACCCGTGACGACCTCAGCTACAGGCGTGCCGCAGATCCTCGACTGGGAAGCCACCCTCATCGGAGGCGACGCCATCAACGGTGCCGACCTGGCCGGACAGGACACCCTCTTCTGGTTCTGGGCACCCACCTGACAGATCTGCAGGGCCGAAGCCCCGACAGTCGTCGAGGTCGCAGCAAAGTCAGACTTCACCCTCATCGGCGTGGCCGGCTTGGCCCCCAACGAAGACGGCCTGGCCGCAGTCGAGGAATGGGGCATCGGCACGTTCCCCAACATCGCCGACCGTGGCCCGATCTGGTCACGCTTCGGTGTCTTCGGACAGCCGGCTGCCATCGTCGTTACGGCCGACGGGGGGGCTCTCGGCCACATGGGTGCCCTCGACAAAGCCGGCTTCCAGGACCTCGTCGACCGGGCGCGCGCTGCCTGATCCTCGTTTCCTCAAGCTTTCTGGCCCTCCACGGCTGTGGGCGTCGCCGAGCACGGTTCGCTCGCTAGATGCTCGCTCATCCGTACCCGACACCGCCTTCTCCCGGACAGCCAGCACCAGTACCCAACCGTGCAGGCCACGACTGGCCCCACCAACTGGCAGACAGCCGCCCTGCCTCATTGTTGGCTGGGGAGGTGCCGGGTGGGAGCTGGCTGGTTGAGAGCGGGGCGCCGGGAGTGGGGCGCAGCGACTTACGCCAGTCGAGCAAGCCACGCCGGCGGCGCCCCGCCCGGCAGACAGACACGCGAGAAGCCCTACCGCCGCTGCGACAATCGAGGAGTCGTGGCCGACCAAGGTGAGAGACAGGACCAGGTGGCGAAGGCGGCAGCTTGGTAGGCGGTGAGAACCCGTGCTGGAGGATGGCGGCGACGGCCGTAGCCTGTCGGGGCGATCGACAACGGGAGAGCAGGAATGTCGGGAAAGACCCTCAGCCAGAAGGTGTGGGACCGCCACGTCGTGCACGCGGCAGAGGGCGAACCCGACCTTTTGTTCATAGACCTGCACCTCGTCCACGAGGTCACCTCACCGCAGGCCTTCGACGGCCTCCGTGCAGCGAGTCGGGCCATCCACCGGCCGGACCTGACCGTCGCCACCGAGGACCACAACGTCCCCACAGCCGACGTCGACCAGCCGATAGCCGACCCGGTCAGCCGCCGCCAGGTCGAGGCACTGCGTACCAACTGTGTCGAATTCGGTGTTCCCCTCTACGGGATGGGCGACCCCGGGCAGGGAATCGTGCACGTCATCGGACCCGAGATGGGCCTGACCCTTCCCGGCATGACGGTGGTGTGCGGCGACAGCCACACCAGCACCCACGGGGCGTTCGGTGCGCTGGCGTTCGGCATCGGCACCAGCGAGGTCGAACACGTGCTGGCCACCCAGACCCTCCCCCAGCAACAGCCGGGCACCCTGGCGGTGACCGTGAACGGGGAGTTGCCGGAAGGTGCGACGGCAAAGGACGTGATCCTGGCGATCGTGGGCCGCCTCGGAACGGGTGGCGGCATCGGATCGGTCATCGAGTATCGGGGTGATGTGATCCACAACCTCTCCATGGAAGGGCGCATGACGGTCTGCAACATGTCGATCGAGGCCGGTGCACGTGCCGGAATGATCGCACCCGACCAGACCACCTTCGATTACCTGGCCGGCCGGGCCCACGCTCCAGCGGGCGCCGACTGGGAGGTAGCCGTGGCCGACTGGGTAGCGCTGGCCACCGATGACGACGCTGTGTTCGACTCAGAGATCGTGCTGGACGGCGCCGACATAGTGCCGCACGTCTCGTGGGGCACGAACCCCGGACAGGTCGTGCGCCTCGACGGTTGGGTTCCTGATCCGGCCCAGATGGCCGATGCCAGCGAGAACGAGTCTGCGGGCCGGGCCCTCGACTACATGGGCCTCGCTGCCGGCACCCCCATGCGGGACGTTGCCGTTGACACCGTGTTCATCGGATCGTGCACCAACGGCCGTATCGAGGACATGCGGGCCGTGGCAGCCGTCGCCGAGGGCCGCCGGGTGAAGGACGGGGTGCGCACGCTGGTGGTTCCAGGTTCAGGCGCTGTCAAGGCCCAGGCTGAGACCGAGGGCATCCCAGCCATCCTGCGGGCAGCCGGATTCGACTGGCGCGAGCCGGGATGTTCGATGTGCCTGGCAATGAACCCCGACAAGTTGACGGCAGGCGAGCGCTGCGCCAGCACCAGCAACCGCAACTTCGAAGGCCGTCAGGGCCGTGGCGGACGCACCCACCTGGTGTCGCCAGCCGTGGCCGCCGCAACCGCAATCGCCGGACGGTTCGCCTCGCCGGCCGACCTGGACTGAGGAGAAGAGATGGAACCGGTCGAGATCGTCTCAGGCACCGCTGTTCCGCTGCGGCGGGCCGACGTGGACACAGACCAGATCATCCCCAGTGACTGGCTGAAGCGGGTGGAGCGCACCGGGTTCGACAAGGGCCTCTTTTCGGAATGGCGCGACAGCCGGGACTTCGTCCTGAACGACGAGCGCTTCGAGGGTGCCGTCGTGTTGGTGGCGGGCCCCAACTTCGGCACCGGGTCGTCACGCGAACACGCTGTCTGGGCCATCCAGCAGTACGGGTTCGCTGCGGTTGTGTCACCACGCTTCGCCGACATCTTCCGCAACAACTGCACGAAGAACGGCCTGGTGCCCGTGCAGGTCCCGGCCGAGGTGGGCGAGGCACTGCTCTATGCCATCGAGGCCGACCCGGGGCTGGTGGTGACGATAGACGTGGCCAACCTGACCCTCGAGGCCCCCGATGCCGGTATCTCGTGTTCCTTCCCGCTGGATTCCGCGACCCAGGAGCGCTTCATCGAGGGCCTCGATGACATAGGGATCTCGCTGCGCCACGAAGATGCCATCGCCGGCTACGAGGCGGACCGCCCCGTCTGGCTCCCGACGACCTCCTGACCGGCCACCCACCGGAACAAACATGCGGGACGCTGCGGTTCAGGTCACCGCTGCTGCAATGCTGTGGCCAATGAACACCCCGAAACGACGCCACGCCACCCTGCTCGTAGCAGTCACGATCCTCGCCGCTGCATGTGGCTCAGCAGACGCAGTCGGGCCGATTCAACTCACTGGCGTCACCTCCACGATCCCGTCCGACGCTGTGCCGACCACCACCACGACCCCACCGCCGTCCACCACCCTGACGGCGACGACCACGACCCTCGTGACAGTCGACATCGGCGACGTGGAGTTGACCAGCGGCCTGATCCCGTTCACCGCATGCCAGGACCTGCTGGTGCACCTGCGGGCCGAAGCCACCAAACGCGTCGGGCCCTACGGACTGGGCGAGGGTGGCGGCTACTTCGGCGGACCGGTCATGTTCGCCCGCGAGGAAGGCGAAATGGCGATGTCGGCTCCGGCAATGGCCATTGACGACGCAGCCTTCGGCATGGACATCGAGGAGTCGGCCGCAATGGCCATGGTCCAGGGCGTCGACTTCTCCGGCACCAACGTGCAGGAACTGGATATCGACGAACCGGACCTCATCAAGACCGACGGCAACCGGATCATCGTCATCCAGGGCGCCGAACTGCACTACATCGACATCTCAGGACCCGAGGCCGTGCTCACCGACACGCTCAACCTGGAGAACCAGTGGAGCAGCGACCTCCTCCTGTCTGGCAACCGCCTGCTTGTCATGGCCTCCACAGAGCCTCCCTGGGACCTCTACGGTCCCGACGGGGGCGACGGCGCCGCCAGCCCGCTGAGCCGGCTGGTCCCGCCCGGCCAGTGGCGCCAACTGACAAGCATCATCGAGGTGGACCTGAGCGACCCCTCAAACCTAGTGGTCGCCAACACGCTCACCCTGGGGGGCCGCTACCTGAGCGCCCGCGTGGTCAACGGTGCGGCCCGGATCGTCACCACCTCGGCACCCGACGACCTACCGTTCGTCTATCCGGCCAACGAGGCTGGCGAGGAACGTGCCGAGGCAGCCAACAGGGAGGCCATTGCACAGACCGAGATCGCCGACTGGATGCCGCGCTACGTCCACAAGGCCGGTGACGGAACAGTCACAGACGGCATGCTCGTCAACTGCCGCAACGTCGCCCACCCGGTGGAGTTCTCGGGCTTCTCAACCCTCTCGGTCCTCACCGTGGACCTGGGCGCCCCCCTGGGTATTCCGTCGAGCATGGGCGTCCTGGCCGATGGCCAGACCGTGTACGCCGGCAACGAACACCTCTACGTGGCCACCAACCGGTACGTGGAAGCCGACGAGGACCCCTGGAACGAGCCCAACAACGACTACGCCACCTCCATCCACCAGTTCGACGTGACCGACCCGACCGCCACCCCCTACACGGCCTCTGGCACGGTTCCCGGCTACCTCCTGAACCAGTTCTCGTTGTCCGAACATGCCGGCCACCTGCGTGTTGCGAGCACGCTCGGCAGCCCGTGGTGGTTCCAGGAGGAGAGCGAGTCGCTGGTGACAGTGCTCGCCCACAACGAGGGCGAACTGGCCCAGGTGGGCCAGGTGGGCAACATGGGTCGCGGTGAGCGCATCTTCGCGGTGCGCTTCATGGGTGGCACCGGTTACGTGGTGACCTTCCACCAGACCGACCCCTTCTACACCCTGGACCTATCCGACCCGACCCAGCCGGCGATCATGGGCGAGCTCAAGATCGCCGGGTACAGCGGCTACCTGCACCCCGTGGGTGACGGCCTCATCCTGGGCATCGGCCAGGACGCCACCGACGAGGGCCGCACAACGGGCGCCAAGGCAACCCTCTTTGACGTGTCGGACCTATCAGCCCCGGCCGTGCTCGACTCCTGGGAGGCCGGAGGCGGCAGCACCTCGGTCGAATGGGACCACCGGGCATTCCTGTGGTGGGCACCCGAGAACCTGGCCGTAATGCCGTTCATGGACTGGCGCAACGACACCAACGCCGCTGTGGTCCTGCGCATCGGCGACGGAACCATCACCGAACTGGGCCGTGTCGACCACAAGCCCGATCCGAGCGGCCCAACCGAGTTCCCCTGTCCGACGATCGACGCCAACCTCCTCACCGGAGGTGCCCTTCCCGACGGTACCAAGGCCGAGCTTGCACTGTTCCTGCCAGAGGACATCACCCTCATGCTCTGCGTAGCCGACGACTCATCTCCCGACAAGGACCTCTACCCCTGGGTCGACGGCTACACGTGCGAGTTCCTGAACGCTGCCGATGTGGCCGAGTACGGCATGGAGTTCGGCATTGAGGCTCTTGACGTACCTGAAGGAGCCACCATCGGCGCCTGCTTCCCCGAGAACTACTCCTGGATGCCACCGATCGAACGAGCGCTCGTCATCAATGATGACCTTTGGTCATACAGTTGGGGCCAGGTGCAGGCCAATGACCTTGCCAGCTTGGAACGCCTGGAGACTGTCAGGTTCTAGAGCACCTACTGAGAACCATCGGTATGGGAGACCTCGTCCCACCTTCTCGATAGAAGCCCCCAGAAGCCGAATCCGTCGATCAGGTTCTAGGTGCTGGCGGAGCCCTCCCAGTGACCTGGGAAAGGCAGCCAAGGTAGGACTAGGCGAAGATCACGTACCTTTCAGGGGTGTTCTGTCCCTGATCGCTTGAACGGCACCGTCTGCGTCTACCGACGAACCCCTGTTGTAGGGGAGCATCCCGAGGGCAACCGCCATGGGGCAGATGTTGAGCGCAGCGGTGGTGACCAGGGCTGCACCTATGAGCAGCGAAAGCACCCAAAAACCGGAAACGGCCGCATTCAGGGCGAAGCCAACAACCACCAACAGGCCGGCGGTGAACCTGACTTGCCGGTCCATGGCCCAACGCGACTTGCCGAGGACCAGGTCGCCACCGGCCTCATTCCATGCGATGACACCACCGTCGAGCACGCTGGCGGCCCGGCACCCGGCTGCCGCCAGGCGCTCACCGGCCTGGCCGGCGCGCTGGCCCGACTCACAGATCAGCACGATCGGGCCGATCGCCTCGGCAAACTGCTCGCAGCGCCCTGCAAGCAGATCCAGCGGCAGGTGCACAGACCCGGCGATGTGTCTCGTCTCGTACTCGGCGCTGGTGCGCACGTCGACGAGCGTCACAGCGGGCCCGGCCTCCAACTGGCTCATCAACTCGTGGGCGTTGACTGTCGTGATGTCCATGGCGTCCCCATTTCGTCGGCGGTCCCTGCAGGTCCAGTGTGCCCCAACGAACGGACGATTGGCACCCCACGGCGGGGTCGACCTCAGCCCAGGTGCCCGGGCCGTTCGACGGCGTTGGGGTCCTCGCCGGTGTCGCGTACGCGGGCGATCTTGTTCAACGCTGAGATGAACGCCCTCGCCGACGCCTCAACCACGTCGTTGGCCAGGCCCCTCCCGGAGACCTTCAGGCCGTCGCTGCTCTCAAAGGACAGGGCTACGTCAGCCAGGGCGTCGACGCCACCGGTCACCGACATCACGTTGTAGTCAGTAAGGTGACCGTCGATGCCTGTGGCGATCTTGACCGCCGTACACGAGGCGTCGACCATGCCTGAACCCTCGACCGAGACCGACTTCTCCTCGCCACGTACCCGCATCACCAGGTCGGCCGACGGCGTGGTCTGACTGCCGGCCCTGACATCGATGCTTACAAGTGAGAAGGTGGCCTCGACCCTGTCGCCCATCTCCTCAGCTACCAGCGCCTCCAGGTCGGCATCGGTGAGCTGCACCTTGCGGTCGGCCAACTCCTTGAAGCGGGTGAATGCGGCGTTGAGTGCATCACCCTGGATCTCGATACCCATCTTCTGAAGGGTGTCTTTGAAGGCGGCGCGACCCGAATGCTTGCCGAGCACCAACTGGCTCTCACCCTGACCCACCACGGAGGGATCCATGATCTCGTAGGTGGTACGCTCGTTCAGCACACCGTGCTGGTGGATGCCAGCCTCGTGGGCAAAGGCATTGCGACCCACCACGGCCTTGTTGAACTGCACCGGATAGCCGGTGAGGCGGCTCACCATCCGCGACGACCTGGCCAACTCCTCGGTCCTGATGCTGGTCTCGACCGTGTCATAGGTGTCGGGACGGGTACGAATGGCCATGACGATCTCCTCCATGGCGGCGTTGCCTGCCCGCTCCCCGATGCCGTTCACCGTGCACTCCACCTGTCTGGCGCCAGCCTGCACGGCTGCAAGAGAGTTGGCCACGGCAAGCCCCAGGTCATTGTGACAGTGCGTGCTGATCACGTAGTCACCCGAGACACGCTCCCTGATGGCACGAATGCGCTTGGCCCACTCGGCCGGAATGGCGTAGCCGACGGTGTCGGGGATGTTGAGCGTGCCGGCACCATTGTCCACCGCCGCCTGGAGGACATCGCACATGAAGTCGAAGTCGGATCTCGAGGCATCCTCGGGGCTGAACTCCACGTCGTCGGTGTAACCACGGGCCCACACCACCGCCGACACTGCCTCGGCCAGCACCTGATCGGGGCTCATCTTTAGCTTGTGCTCCATGTGGGTCGGACTCGTGGCGATGAACGTGTGGATCCGACGCTTCTGTGCCGGCTCGATTGCCTCCCAGCAGCGGTCGATGTCCTTGTGGGCGGTACGTGAAAGACCGCAGATCACCGGACCCTTCACGGACGAGGCAATGGCATGCACGGCCTCGAAGTCGCCCTGGCTGGCAATGGGAAAGCCCGCCTCGATGTAGTCCACACCCAGGCGCGCCAACTGCTCTGCGATCTCCAACTTCTCGCCCGTGTCGAGGGAGATGCCCGGCGACTGCTCGCCGTCGCGGAGGGTTGTGTCGAAGATGACAACCCTGTCTCTGGTCGGTGTGTCGCTCATTGCCTGCTCCGGTCGTGTGTCGAGTTCATCTGGCTGGTCGGGTCGGTCAGTTCCTGCTGAAAACGAGAGAACCTCCCGGCCCTTCGGGCTCAGGAGGTTCGGACGAACGCGTATGGGTGCGCTCGCCCTAGGTAAGCAGCAGGATGTTGAGGTCGGTACGCATCAGCCGACAGTGTAATCACGGTCCACGCCGTGCTCACAACCCGTTAGTCGGCTCAGGCCGAGCCAGGTCAGGTCAGGTCGATTCCTTTGGCGCTGATAATGCCCTCGTGCCCCTCCAGACGTCGGACCACGTCCGCCCCTACTGGCTGGTCGGTTGCCAGCACCATCACGGCAGTCGAGCCCCCCTCGTAGTGCCCGACGGTCATGTTCGCCACGTTCACCCCCGCGTCGCCGACCACGGTCCCCACCAGGCCGATCATCCCGGGTCGGTCGTCGTTGCGCACGACCAGCATGTGGTCACAGGGCGGTACGTCGACCGGGTGGTCGTCGATCATCACGATTCGCGGCTCTACCGACAGGCCGACCAGCGTGCCCGACAGCGCCAGCCGGTCCGAGCGCAGCGTGATGGTGTTGAGGTAGTCAGTTGCGGTCGACGAAGAGATCGTGCGCACGTCGAGACCCCGCTCACGGGCCATCTCGTCAGCGTTCACGTAGGTGACCGCCTCGGCCACCACCCTGTCCAACAGCCCCTTCACTACCGCAAGGGTGGCGAGACGATCATCGACCTCTCCGACCTGACCCCGGAACTCCACGTCTATGCGATCAGGAAGTTGTCCTGAGAGAGCCCCGAAGACCTCGCCCAGCTTCTCGGCCAACGGCACGAACGGCCTGATCACCTCTGGGGCGACGCCCACGTCGATGTTCACCGCGAACGGCACGTACTCACCGGCCAGTGCCAGGACCACCTGTTCGGCGATCGCGGTGCCGGCCTTGTCCTGGGCCTCTGTGGTACTGGCGCCCAGGTGAGGCGTCACCACCACCTGTTCCAGGCCGAACAGGGGCGACTCGGTGGTTGGTTCCTCGGCGAACACGTCGATGGCGGCACCGGCGATACGCCCGGACCGGACTGCATCGGCCAGTGCCTCCTCGTCGACTATCCCTCCCCGGGCCACGTTCACGATGCGCTGCCCCGGTTTGGAGACAGCCAGCAGGTCGGCACCCACCAGCCCGACAGTGTCAGGGGTCCTCGCCAGGTGGAGGGTCAGGAAGTCTGATCGTCGGGCCACCTCGTCCAGGTCAGCCATCTCGATGTTCAGGTTCCTGATGCTCTCCTCGACCACAAAGGGGTCATGGGCCAGGATCCGCATGCCGAACGCAGCTGCACGCTCGGCAACCAGCCTCCCAATGCGACCCAGGCCGATGATGCCGAGGGTCTTATCGCACAACTCGACACCCTGCCAACGGGAACGGTTCCAGACCCCGCCCACCAGGTCGGCGTGTGCCTGGGGTATACACCTGGCCTGAGCCAGCAGCAGGGCCATGGTGTGCTCCGCGGCCGAAATCGAGTTGGACAACGGTGCATTGACCACCATCACACCACGCAGCGTGGCCGAACGCACGTCGACGTTGTCAAGGCCGATTCCGGCCCGACCGACGACAACAAGGCCCTCGGTGGCCTCGAGCACCGCAGCCGTCACCTGCGTGGCCGACCTGATGATGAGCGCCGACGCACCCTCAAGAGCCGCAGCCAGATCGGCTCCGTTCAGGCCCGACTGCATGTCGACGTCGTGACCGGCACTGCGCAGGAGGTCAAGGCCGGATTCGGCGATCTCCTCGGTTACCAGCACCCTTGCCATGTGTAGAGCGTGCCCCAACCCGCCCCGGCCCGCAACCGTGTTCCGGCAGCCGTCACACGGCGTTCACGTTCCCGACGGCTCAGGCACCATCCACGTCAAGTGGCGACAGGTCGTCAGCCGGGTCGAATCCGAAGCGCTGGGCGAAGAACGACAGCTCGGCCTCGAGTGCACGCACAATGTTGGGGGCCCTGCGAAAGCCGTGCCCCTCGTCGGGGAACTCCAGATAGGCGAACGGAACACCCTTCTCCCTCAGAGCATCGGCCATGCTACGAGCCTGGTTAGGAGGCACAATCGGGTCCTCGGCCCCCTGGAGTAACAACATCGGCGTGGCAAGCAGGTCGGTGTGGTGGATCGGAGACCTCGCCCGGTACACCGCCTCGTCGCCGGGCCACGCACCCACCAGGCGGTCCAGGTAGCGAGCCTCGAACTTGTGGGTGTCGGCCGCCAGCGCCGCCAGGTCGGCCACGCCGTAGCGGCTGGCTCCGGCGGTGAACACGTCGTGGAAGGTCACTGCTGCCAGCACCGTGAAGCCGCCGGCGCTTCCCCCCTTGATAGCCATGCGCTCCGCGTCCACATCACCCCGGCCAGCCAGGAAGCCGGCAACCGCCACACAGTCCTCCACGTCAGCGACACCCCATTCCCCCCAGAGTCGGTGCCGGTAGGGGCGGCCGTATCCGGTCGAACCCCGGTAGTCCACGTCGGCAACCATGAAGCCACGGCTGGTCCAGTAGGCGATGGAGAGCTGCAATTGGGTCCGTGCCGAACCCGTGGGGCCACCGTGGGCGAGCACCAGGAGCGGCGGGCGCTCACCTCCGGGCACCCGGTGGTCCGGGCTGGTCGGTGGGTACACGAGGGCATACGCCTCCTCGCCCTGCGACGTCGGAAAGCAGACCGCCTCTGGCACCGGGAACCAGCCATGCTCGAGGTCCAGGTTGCGGCGGAAGCTCAACTCATCGACCCCATCCGGGCCAACTGCCACTACCGCCGGCTCGTTCACCCAAGAAGCCACGACCGCCACAACCCCGTCGTCGAACTCCGACACCGACCCGATCGAAGTCGCATCCAGGTCCAGGTCACTGATAGCGCCGTCGACAGCCAGCACGGACATCTTGTCCACCCCCCCGACGCGTCGGGCGAACCAGACCTCGTCGCCGACGAACGCGTACCTGGACAGGCCGAACACCCACTGTGGTGTCGCCACCTCGAACCTGCCCGAGGTGAGCTGCTCCAACGACCCGTCGCCCCCCAGCCTGTACAGGTGCCACCAGCCGTCACGGTCGGTGACGACGTGGAGCACCCCGCCGGCGTTCCATTCAGGCTGGAAGAACGACTCCCCCGATCCCGCCTCTCCGCCAGCCACACCGTCGACACGACATCCACCTGAGACGACGCCGTCGTCGAAGTCAGCCACCCACAACTGGGTGTCGTCCCACGGCAGGTTCGGGTGGTCCCACTGGACCCATGCCAGATGGGCACCATCGGGCGACATGCGCGGCGAGGACACGAAGTCTGGGCCCGACACCAGGGCCTTGACCACCAACGATCCGTCCAGCGCCACGGCCACCAACTCGTTGGCCGGCTCACTCCCCTGCCCGTGCGACTCCCGAACGCAGACGTACCAGTTGCCATCCGGCGTCGGCCGCCCGTCCGCATACCGCAACGCCCTCGCCGACTCCGGCTCCGGTGTCAGGGCCGTGGGCGATCCACCCGCATCCAACCGGTAAAGGCGCTGGTCCGAGTGGTCGCTGTAGACGAGCGTGCCGCTGTAGGACCACCAGGCCCCGCCGCCGTACTCGTGCACCAGGGTCCTCACGTTCACCTCGGCAGGAACGGCGTCAACCCCGTCGCACACGACAACGGTGCGGCCGCCCTCGCCGGGACGCGCCTCGGACCACCACACCCGGCCACCGTCGACGACAACCTCGCCCGGCGACGCAGCACCGGCAACCAGCAGGCCTGCAGTCAGCGGCGACCCCCAGCTACCGCAGGGAGCCTCGACAGCTACGTCCCCCATCCAAGCAGGTCAACGACCCGGCCTCCGAGGGTAAACGGGTCATAGGGCTTCGCTATCAGACCGGCACACCCGAGCGAGTCGTAGGCATGCCTGTCCAGTGGATTGGCCTTCGCTGTGAAGAGGACGACCGGGATACCCACCAGCGCATCGTCGCCGCTGAGCTGTTCCAGGACCGCCCTGTCGTCCATCACGGGCATCATCATGTCCAACAGGATCGCATCAGGTGGGTCCTGTGCTGCAAGCCGCAACCCCTCGGCACCGGACGCGGCCTCAGCCCCGGCAATGCCCCCTTCAGCGGCGCTGGAGCCATACAGCCACCAATCCGTTGGCCCTCTGGGGCACCCTTGTCGGACACCCTCTACCGGGTTACAGGGGCCTCACCACGACCCGGCCTGACCAGACCCTAGTGCAGTCTCCGATTCCGGTCCCCTGGCTCGTGCCTGTCGCCTACCCGTTCAACAGGGAGACCACGCGGGTAAGGCCCTCTTCGAGGTCGTGGTCGCCCAGGGCGAATGAGAGGCGGGCGTAGCCCGGGGTACCGAACGCCTCACCGGGAACGATCGCCACCTTGGCCTCGTCCAGGATGATGCCAGCCAACTCGTTGGTGGTCGAAGCGGTACGCCCGGCGATCTCACGGCCCAGCAGCGCTGACATGTCCGGATAGGCATAGAAGGCACCCTGTGGCTCCAACAGTTCGAGGCCCTCGATCTGGCGGAGCAGGCCAGACATGGCAACCCGCCGCCTGTCGAAGGCCTCGCGCATGGCCACGACATCGCTCAGGTCACCGGCCACCGCCGCCAGCGCCGCACGCTGGGACACGTTGGCCACGTTGCTCGTGGCGTGCGACTGGAGGTTCGCCGCAGCCTTCACGAGGTCGGCTGGACCGATCATCCAGCCGACGCGCCAGCCGGTCATGGCATAGGTCTTGGCGACGCCGTTCAGCACCACACAGGTGTCGGCCAGGTCAGGAACCAGGGCACGGATTGAGTGGTGCACGTGTCCGTCGTAGGTGAGGTGCTCGTAGATCTCGTCGGCGATGACCCAGATGCCGTGCTCGTGTGCCCACTCCCCGATTGCCCTGATCTCGTCGGCCGGATAGACAGCCCCCGTCGGGTTGGACGGCGAAACGAAGAACAGCGCCTTGGTGTTCGGGCTGCGGGCCGCCTCCAACTGGTCGACGGTGACCCGAAAGCCCGAGGCCACGTCGGTCTGGAGAACCACGCTCGTTCCACCGGCGAGGGCGATGCACTCCGGATAGGTGGTCCAGTAGGGGGCCGGAAGGAGGACCTCGTCGCCGGGGTTCAACAAGGCTGCACACGAGTTGTAGACGGCGTGCTTGCCGCCGTTGGTCACCAGCACCTGGGAAACCTCAGGGCGCCACCCAGAGTCACGTTGGGTCTTCTCCACCAGTGCCGCCTTCAGTTCCGGCAGTCCGCCCGCCGCCGAATACTTGTGGTTGACCGGGTCCTCACAGGCCGCCACGGCAGCGACAACGATGTGGTCCGGTGTGGGGAAATCGGGCTCACCAGCACCGAACCCGATGACAGGCTCACCGGCCGCCCGCAACTCCCGGGCCTTGTTGGTCACGGCCATGGTCGCCGACTCGGCGATGGCACCGACACGGGTGGATAGGCGTTGGGTGGTCATTGGGGCTCCCGGCTTGGCTGGTTGCCGCCAGTCTGCCAGCAGCGGCCCACCGATCGCTGCCCTATTCAGCCACAGGCGGTGAAGTAGGGCGCCAGGTACTCGAGGGCCAGGTCGCCCTCGGCCTGCTGGGCCAGGCCCTGGTAGGCGAGGCATGCTGCAACCTCCAGCTCACCGCGGCCGCACCCCAGCTGCCGGGCCCTGTCCTCAAACTCGGATGTACGCATCAGCCGATCGACAGCAGCGAAGGGATGGTCCGGGTCATCGGCCTCGAGGCTAGCGAGGGTCCGGCCCGCGAGGCTGTCGAGGACCTGTTCGGCGACGACACGACCCGCCCTGGTCAACTCAACGCAGGTCGTGGCGTCGGATGGTTCCGTGACAGGACCGTCGCCACACGAGGTGAGCACCATGGACACGAGGGCGAGAACGAGGAACAGGCCGGGAAGACGCATCACGGGCGAAGGTAGCGGTCGGATCCGACCAGGTGTCGTCAGCCGGCGACGATCATTGCCACGACCACGAAGTGAATCGCCACAGCGACGGTAACCAGCGCATGCCAGACCTCGTGGTAGCCGAAGACCCTGGGAGACAGATTGGGCCACCTGACACCCAACATGATGGCACCGCCGCTGTAGAGGATCCCCTCAACGGCTATCAGCACCAGCACCGTCGTGTCGAGTGCCCTGAACAGGTCAGGCGCCACCACTATCGGAACCCACCCCAGGGACAGGAAGAGGGTGTTCATGAGGCCGCGTGGCGGGTGGAACGGAAGCATCCGCAATGTCACGCCGATGGCGGCACCAATCCAGGTTGCCCACAACAGCAGTTGCGCTGATCGACCCTCGAGGCTCGACACGGCGACAGGGGTTGCGCTGGTGGCGATCAGGATGAAGATCGCCGCATGGTCGAACCGGAACAGGGCCTCCCAGACAGGTATCGGCCAACTCCTCAGATGCACGAGGGCGCTGGCAACAAACATGAGCAGTGCACCCGCAGCGAACACGCCCGCCCCCAGACGGGAGGCACCCGGAGGCGTCGTCCAGACCAGCACGCACCCGCCAGCGATGGTGAGGGGCACGGCCGTCCGGTGCATGACACCGCGCCACAGTGGACGCCCGTGCACCAGGGACCGCCTGACCGACTCGGAAACAGTGCCGGGAACCTCATCGTGCGCGTCCACCACGGCGACGAACCTAGACGCTGGACCTGACCTCATCGGGCCGGTCGGTGACGGTCACACCAGCAGGCGCAATCCGGCAGTCGCAGCCATGGCCGCCACGACCACGACAATGAACGGCGCCCGCCTCCATACAGCCACCGCTCCCACCGCCACGCCGACCAGGCGCGCGTCCAGGGCCAGTTCGGAACCGTCGGTTACCGACATCATCACCAACAGGGCCGAGAACAGAGCCGCCGGCAACAGCGACGCCACCGGTGCGAGCGGCCGGCTGAACCGCTCCCCCACCGAGATGCCGGCCAACTTGAACAGGTAGGCGCCAGCCGAGAGCACGAGGACCCCAGCCCAACTCATCGGAGACCTCCATCCTCGTCGCCGACCGGGGCCGACCGGGCAGCCACCCACAGGCCCGGCCCCACCGCCGCCGCCGCCAGGAGCATCGGAAGGCCCACCGGCATGGTGGGGACGGCGGCCACCGCAATAGCCGCCCCCACGAGTGCCGTGACCCTGCCCGGGCTTGTCCGCAGGTGCGGCACCAGGAGGGCCACGAACGCAGCCGGGAACGCAGCATCAAGACCCCACGCCCCAGGATCCTCGAGCACCCCACCCAACAGCACCCCCAGGACCGTGCCTGCGTTCCAGAACACGAACAGCCAGAGCCCCGTGAACCAGAAGGCGTCCCGGCCGTGTTCCTGCTGCTCCTGTGCTGTGGCCATCGCCGTCGTCTCGTCAATAAGGAACTGCGCCGCCACAAGCCGTCGGCCCGGGCCACCCCCCAGCCTCGGCGCCATGACCGGCCCGTAGAGCGAGTTGCGCGCTGCCAGCAACAGACCGCTCGCCACCGCCGCCGCGGTGCTCCCCCCACCGGCCACCACCGAGACCACCGCAAACTGCGACGCACCGGTGAAGGTGAGCACCGAGAGTGCCGACGCCTGTGACAGGGAGAAGCCGGAAGTGTCCGCAAAGACACCGAACGTGACTCCTATGAGGCCCGTGGCCGCCGCCAACACGAACGCCTGACGACGGTGGGCCACCAAGCGCCTCACCGGAGGAGGCCGACCAACTGATCAATCAGGCCGTCCAGCTCCTCGGCACAGGCGTGGAAGGCGTCCTGGTCGCCCGAAGCCGGATCCACGACCTCCTCCCACTCCCCTACCTCGACAGACGCAAGGTTCATGTCGGCCAGACGCTCACCGAGGGGCCCTCCGGGAGGCAGGTGGCGCACCAGGCGGGGAAGGGTGGCGGTTCGGGCCGCCACCTCGGGATGGTGCCGCCTCATCCAGGCCACGTGACCCGGCTCCATGGCCACCACCAGATCGGAGTCCACGTGGTCGTCGCCGAACTGGCGGCTCCTGTGGCCCATGTCGGAGAGGTCGAAGCGGGCCAGGGCAAGACGGGTGCGCTGGCTCATCGGATGCCCCTCAAGGACAAGTGTCCCGGCAGCGACCGCAGTGAAGTCGGGAGCCCGGTCAGCAAACATGACACGGGCCATCACCGACCTTGCGGCGTTGCCCGTGCACAGGAAGCAGACGACCGGCCTGTGGTCAGACACGTTGCTCAGCCTCCGCTCCCCTGCCCCTGAGCCCTGGGCCTGTGTGTCACAGATACGAACAGCGCCTCAGCCTCGGCCGTGACCTCGCCCTCCACCAGGCACCTGGCCCGGGCAATGAGACGACGTCCTGACTGCTTCTCCACCCAGGCCTCGAAGCGCAGGTCGGCATCTACCGGCGTGGCCTTCCGGTAGCGGACCGCGAGACGTGCCGTCACCGTCGGGCCGACATCCACGAGGCCCGGTGCACCGCTCAGGATGTCGTCGAACAGCCCGGCCAGGAAGCCTCCGTGGAGTCGCCCCGGTGGGCCCTCGCGGGTCCTGCCCGTGCGGAGTTCGCCAACGACGATCTGCCTTCCCTCGGAATCGGTGTCACGTGTCACGGTCATCGGTGGCGCCAGGGGGTTGTGGCCTCCCCGGTAGAGGCTGTGCTCGCGGTGCTCGTCACGCAGACGCTCCCTGGCGGCATCGTCGAGGTCCCCGTCTGGTACCTCGTACCAGCGCAGCCTCACCGAGTCACCCAGCGCCTCCCTTGCCTCGGCCACCTGTCGACTGGCCTCCTCCAGCTGCTGCGGCGATGACTCCAGCCGGTGCAGGTCCTCGACTAGGCCCCTTACCTGGTCAGCCAGGCGTCGTGCCGGGTCACAGGTGTCCTCCGCTGCGGAAGGGCTCTCAGGAATCGGATCAGAGGTGACCATGGCCCCTCTGTCTAGCGGCTGGACATCAGTGGACGGTCAGTGACCGGGCCCCTCGCCCATTTCCGCAAGGGCATCGTGCAGTGATCTACGTAGCCGACGGGCGATGTCGGGGCCCAGGTGGGCGACCAGCCCCCGACCGGCACTTCCAACCTTCTCAACGGTGAGAAGGGCCCGCGGCATGGCATCGTCGTAGTCGTCGCTGATGGCCACTGCCCACGAGATCGGCGTCAGGTCGGCCTCCTCGAATCCCGGTGGATAGTCGGTGGAGTTGAACGGATGGTCGTCGATGGAGCGGCGCATCCCGGGAGTCTGGCATCGGACGTCACGACTGGTTAGACATAATCCTGAGTAATCTGATCGGAATAGTGTTGATTCTCGTAACAACCCTCTGTAGGTTGTCCTCCTAATCCCGACCAAACCTATCAGCTTTGCCAGAACCAGAGACATGACACCATCTGACACCACCGTTCAGATACACAGCAGGCCCGCCCTGTCGCGTTCCGAACTGGACACCCTCAACGAGAACTTCGAGACGGCCCACCCCAGCCGGGTCATCCAATGGGCGGTGGATACCTTCGGAAGCCGCTTGGCACTGGCCACCTCCTTTTCGGACACACTCCTCGTGGACCTGGCCCTCGGGGTCGACCCCGACATTGAGGTGGTGTTCCTGGACACCGGCTTTCACTTCGCCGAAACCCTTGACGTACTACGCCGCGCCCAGGTCCGCTACGAGATGAACCTGCGCGTCGAACGACCCGACCCGGCGACAGTAGACCTCTGGGCGCAGGGCAGCGACGCCTGCTGTGCCGCCCGCAAGGTTGCCCCGCTCGATCAGGCACTCTCCGGCAAGGTGGCGTGGCTGTCGGGCATGCGGCGAGGCGACAGCGCAACCCGGTCTGAAACACCCATCGTCTCCATCGACCGGCGAGGCCTCGTAAAGGTAAACCCCATCGCCGCCTGGCCCACACACGACGTCGAGTCACACATGGAGGCCAGAGGAATCATCGTGAACCCCCTCGGCGATGACGGCTACGACTCCATTGGCTGCTGGCCATGTACCGAACGCTCAGCAGCCGGCTGCGACATCAGGAGCGGCCGCTGGGCCGGCACCGGCAGAACTGAATGTGGGATCCACCTGTGAGCCCCTCCCCCTACCCGGTGAATCTGGACCTGACGGGCCGACGCGCCCTCGTCGTCGGCGCCGGACCCGTCGCTGCCCGCAAGGTATCCGGTCTTCTCGAGGCCGGCGCCGATGTCACCGTTGTCGCCCCCACCGCCGTGGCCGAAATCGCCGGCGAGAGCGGGCTGCGGTGGCATGAACGCCCCTACAGACGCGGCGAGGTGGCCTCATACCGCCTCGCCGTCACCGCCACCGGCGACACCGAGGTCGACAGCCAAGTGCACCGCGACGCCGAGGCAGCCGGAGTGTGGCTCAACAGCGCAGACGACCCCGAACGCTGCACCTTCACGCTCCCCGCTGTCTCCCGCCACGGCGACCTGCAGGTAACCGTGTCCACGAACGGGAACAGCCCCGCGATCTCACGCTGGCTGCGCAGGAGTCTCTTTGACGACATCGGCCCCGAACACTCCACCCTCCTGGCCCTTGCCTCAGAGGTGCGCGCCGAACTGTGCGAAGCGACCGGCACCAGCGAGTCACCAGCCTGGGACACCGTCCTGGACGACGACCTCGTGGAAACCGTTCGTCGAGGTGACCTGGACGCCGCCCGACAGGCCCTCCGGTCCGGCCTGGGTCTTACAGAAGGCCCAACCCTGGAGCCGGCACCATGACCGTCCACCTCGTCGGCGCCGGCCCCGGCAGCCCCGACCTGCTCACGCTGCGGGCAGCCAGGCTTCTCGACACCGCCGACATCGTCGTCCACGATCGCCTCATCGATCCCGGTGTCCTGACGCTGATCGCCCCCTGGGCCGAGGTCATCGACGTGGGCAAGCGACCCGGCGGACCAGCCGACGCCCAGGAACGCATTCACCAGATTCTCGTGGATGCAGCCGGCCGCGCACACACCGTCGTACGCCTCAAGGGAGGCGACCCCTTCGTGTTCGGACGTGGCGGCGAGGAGGCCGAGGCCCTTCGGGCAGCCGGCATCGACGTTGAGGTCGTACCCGGAATCACCTCTGCCATAGCCGGACCGGCATCGGCTGGGATTCCCGTCACCATGCGCGGACACTCCAGCGGCTTCACCGTCATCACCGGACACCAGGACCCCGCAGCCGACCGGGCAATCGACTGGGAGGCAGCGGCCCGCCTGGGAACCACCCTCGTGGTACTGATGGGAGCGACCCGGACGGCTGTGATCGCCGAACGCCTGCTGTCCGGCGGCCTCCCACACGACACACCCGCCGCCGCCGTCGAATCGGCAACCACACCACACCAGCGGGTCCACAGGACCACTCTCGCCGGCATGGTCGACCTCGCCGTTCACCCACCGGCCGTGCTTGTGGTCGGTGCTGTCGCCGGCCTCGACGTCACCGACTCCGGCACCACCGACAGGGGATTTGACGACCTGATCGCCCAGCTGGCCACCGAACACGGAGGCGCCCGATGGCCCAACTGACCAGCCCCACCGCGCCGACCAGCCC
>CAJXKL010000022.1 GCA_913055915.1 uncultured Candidatus Nemicrothrix sp.
ACCGACCCGAACTCTGAGGCCGCTATCCAGGACTTCGCATCAGTCAGGTCAGGGGCCGGAAACTCCTCGAAGAACGACCTGAGGGCGGCGATATACGCCAACACGGTCCGCTCTGACTTGCCCGAGAGTTCCCAGTCGAACCGGAACTCGTCCAGAAGAACATCATGCATGTGCTCTCTCCAAAAAGTGTCTTGGGAGAGGCTCAGATCCCGGCTCCGAACGTCCAGCAGACTCCCAGCCTGCAGAACCATTCAATAAATAAACAAAAGTGGGCGCGGAGGGACTTGAACCCCCGACCCCCTCCTTGTAAGGGAGGTGCTCTAGCCAGCTGAGCTACGCGCCCGGGAGCGGACACCCTACCGGTGGCCACCCCGTTGAAGGACGAGTTCAGAACCCCTGTCTGGCCTCCAGCAGCGCCTCGGCGAGTGCCGGTCCGGCACCTGCCACGGGCGTGCGGCGGGCCTCGGGGTCAAGCACGCACATGTCCCTGCCGTGGGCATCGGCGACGACAACGCCGGCCTCCTCGCAGATCAGCGACGCTGCGAGGTAGTCCCAGACTCCGTGGGCATCCTTGGAACAGTCCACGTAGCCGTCGACACGACCATCGGCGACGGCACACAGGTCGAGGACCACCGATCCGAACGCCCGGAACTGTCCCCATCCCAGGCTCCATGGTGGCAGACCCGAGACTGCCACCAGCGACTCCTCCAGGGACGGCGCCGACTCACGCATGATCTGGATGCCGTCCTTGCGCGCCCCCCATCCCCTCACGGCGTCGTAGCGACACCCTGTAACCAGGTCGGCCACGACGGCCACCCAGGGCCCCTCATCATCAACAGCGCAGAAGCACGTCGAGTACCACGGAAGGCTCCTCGAGGCGTTGGTGGAGCCGTCAAGTGGATCAACTACGACGGTAGGACCCGATCCCGCTGTCAGACCGGACTCCTCGCTGAGCACGCCGTACCCGAGCGGGTCAAGAAGGTCGTGCACGGCCCGGTCGGCGACAACGTCGCTTGCGTACTGATCCGACCGGCCCCCTGACGGGCCCCAGTCCTCCTGTGAGGTGAAGGCCACAACAACCGCATCGGCCGCATCGTGCAGATCGCTTAGGACTACCGACGCGTCAGTTCCGATATCCCCATGTTCACCCACACCACCGGTCTAGCACCCGACAGGGCCGCTCCCCCCAGAGGCAGCGCCGGCGGCCCGACACAGTGGCCGCGCCCCGTGGTCCCGGCTCCGTGGCCCATACCCTGTTGCGCCTACCCTGTTGAGGCAATCCATCGGGCCGGGAGGAGCGCAGATGGCAGTAGTCGACATCGCCGGATTCATCGCCGATCTGAAGGATCACGCAGCCGAGCACGGCTTCCACGTCCACGATGAGCGCCACTTTGTCGAGACCTACTCAATGCGCCAGGCGTTCGAGGTCGACCTGCATCCCGAGGCAGCCTGTGGCGGCCCGCTCGACCTGCACCTCTCCCTTGACCTAGAGCCACGCACCCTGATGGCCTTCGAGGACGAAGTCATGTCCATACCTGACGATGCCGACCCGAGCGACGACCTGGTGATCCAACTCATGTTCACCTGGGCGCTCCCACCCCTTGACCAGGGACCAGATCTACTGGTTCTGGCCACGGAACTGGCAGGAATCGGAGGCCCCGACCTGCCTATCGAGGTTTCAGCGGTTGACTCGTTTGCCGCCGTTACCGATGCCCCTCAGCGGTCCCTCGGGGTCACAGCCCGGTTGGAGATGCCGCTGGCCGCCCTGTTCCGAGGCGACAACAGCACCTCGATGTGTGACGCGCTCGACTGTTCCAGAAAGATCAGCGAGTACCTCCTGGACCGGGCCCCCGCCTGGCTGGGCGAGGCGTAGGTGCTCTCTACGACAGAGCCACTCCAGGCCTCAACCATTGTCGCCACACTGCTGGTTGCGTCTACCTGCAGCACTGCCGCCAACACCGCCCCGCCACCAACCACGGCGGCTGTCACTGGCTCAACCGCTAACACCCTCCCCGCCGACACGACAACGCCCGGGGCAACCAAAACCACCGCCTACGCAGCCAGCACCACGCGTTTCGCTGCCAGCTCAACCACGATCACCGCACCTGCAGCATCCACCGCCATGGGAACCTCCGGGGCAACTGCCTCCCCTGAGTCAACCGCAACAACCATCACCGGAACCATCACCCAAACAAGCACCGCTGCACCTGCCACCGAGGAACTCACCTCCGAGAGACCATCACCTCCGTCCACACCTCCATCCACGTCAGCGAGCGCCCCGCCGCCGCTGGTCGACCTCGCCCCTGAACAGGCCATGCTCGCCTCATGGTTGCTCAACGTCGCCGGCACGGCCTCTGCGGTCACCTCAGACGTCTCAACAATTGCAACAGACATCCACAGTCGGCCGAACTCGTCGAGGTTGACGGCACCACCTCCGCTCCGTGCTTCCTCAGCCTCCTCGACCCTGACACCCGCCTAGCCGTCGACGACCGGTCCGTGCAATGCTCATCCGGTCGCCCGGCAGGCCCATTAAGACTGCTGCAGGATCGACACCGGGACCGGAGGAGTCAAGATGTCCTTTCCAGTGGAGGAAACCGACCGGCTGCTGTCGACGACGAGGTCAGTACGGCGTCGCCTGGACCTGGAACGTCCGGTCCCCGAGGAACTGATCCTTGACTGCATAGACCTTGCCGAACAGGCACCCACCGGAGGCAACCAGCCGAGCAGGCGCTGGCTGGTGATCCGGGACCCGAAGGTGAAGGCGCAGTTGGCAGACCTCTACCGGGAAGCCGGTGGTTCATGGCTCTCGGAGCGGGCAAGTGCCCTCGACGGAAGCGGCGACCCGAGGGAGCGCGCAGCCCGCTCGGGTGGGCACCTGGCTGACCACCTGCACGAAGTGCCGGCCCTCGTTCTCGTCACCATCTACGGCGAGCACGACGGAAGTGGCCGGCCCGGCCTGTTCGACTCGGTCCTTCAGGCAGCGTGGAGTTTCTGCCTCGCCGCCCGCTCCCGTGGGCTGGGAACCGCATGGACCACCCTCCACCTTGGTGCCGCCGACAAGGTGGCCGACCTCCTGGAGATCCCCGACCGCGTCACCCAGGTTGTCCTGTTGCCGGTCGCCTACACGATCGGTGACGACTTCTTGATCGTCGACCGTCGCCCGGCAAGGGACATCACCTGGTTCGACAAGTGGGGACGCACCCTCCAGAGCCCGGTCGACGGCCGCTCTCCCCTGTTCGCCGACGGTGCCGGAGTCACCGTAGAGGTCGACATCGACGCCAAGGCTGCCGGCATCTGGCCGATCGCCGCCGACATCAACCTGCCGGCCCGGTTCAGCGACGAGTTTCAGGGGGCCGAGTGGATCGACGACGAGCCGGCCGTTGGAGCCCGTTTCATGGGCCGCAACAGACGAGACGACCTTGGCGAATGGGAGATCACCTGCACGCTCGTCGACTACGAACCTGAACGGGTGTTTGCCTGGCATGCCGGCGACGTCGACAGCCCGGCGGCCCAGTGGCGCTTTGAGATCGAACCCCTTCTCGGTGGCACCCGCCTGCGGTTCTCAATGGTTCTAGGCCCCGGCCCATCCGGCCTGACAGCCCTCATCGAGGCAATGCCCGAAAAGGAGGCGGCGATCATCGCCAACCGCCAGAAGGGTCAGGCCGCCAACATGCGTCGCACCATTGAGGGCATCCGCGACCTCGCCGAGACCCAGACCACCTAACATTTCTGAACATCCTGGAAGGAACCCCCAATGACCACTCTCGGACTCTCGGCAGATGAACTGCTGTCCACCACCCGTTCCGTGCGCAAGCGCATCGACTTCGACCGGCCCGTCTCAGACGACCTGATCAGAGAGTGCCTGGAGTTCGCGGTGCAGGCACCCAGCGGCTCGAACCGGCAGGGATGGCGGTTCCTCGTCGTCACCGACAACGACAAGAAGGCGGCCCTCGGCGACCTCTACCGTCGCGGCTGGGACGCCTACTCCAAGCTGGGTACGAGCGCCGGAGCCCTTGCTGAGACCCTTGATGGGGACCACGCAGCACAGATGACCCGAGTGCGCGAGTCGGCCTCCTACCTGGCCGAGAACATGCACCGGGTCCCCGCGATGCTAATTCCGTGCCTGCCCGGACGTGTCAACAAGGCGCCCGAAACGGGGGTCTCATCCATGCTGGCCTCGATAGTCCCCAGCACCTGGAGCTTCATGCTGGCTGCACGCGAGCGCGGACTCGGAACCTGTTGGACAACCATCCACCTCATGTTCGAGGAGGAGGCCTCAACCGTACTTGGAATCCCCTTCGAGAAGGTGACCCAGATCGCCCTGATCACTGTTGGCCACACGATCGGAACCGACTTCAGGCCAGCCGCCAGGCCACCCGCCTCCACCGTCACCGACTGGAACACATGGACAGCCTGACAAGGGCAACATCACTCGCCCGGGTGTCCCCAACCGACAGGCCTCCCAGACGTATGCTCCGGCCATGCGCGCACACAGAGCAATCCTTGGCCTCGGAATTTTGGCCCTCTTGGCAGCAGGGTGCGGAAGCAGCGATGACTCCACTCCCGTAACCGTCACACCAACGACGGCTCCAGACGCCTACGCCACAACGGTTCCGGCTGTGACAACCACCCAGGCCTCCTACTCCACGTCAACTGTGGCGCCGTCTACCGCCACGGCTGCCTCGACCGTTGTGACAACACTGCCACCGACCACCACGACTCCACCCGACACCGGCCCACACACCGTCACAGTCAAGGCCGGCGACTCGCTCTCCCAGATCGCCAAGGACAACGGCATGACCCTCGATGAGTTGGCCACACTCAACGCCATCTGTGACACCAACCAACTCTTCGTTGATCAGGTGCTCCTGCTCTCCACCGAAGAGGCCGACGACCCTGATGCCGAACCCAGCGAGCAGACCATCACGGTCCAGTCAGGCGACTCCCTCTCCAAGATCGCCAAGCGCCACGACACCTCTGTCGAGGCCCTGATGGCTGACAACGACATCGACGATCCGAACACGATCTTCGTCGGGCAGAAACTGGTCGTGGTCTCCGATGCCCCGGCAACGCCGACTGAGGACCCCTGCGGCTGAACGGGTCAAGCCCGACCCGCCGGACCCCTCTAATCACTACGCAAGTCGCCTAGCCTCAACCTCATGGGGATGGAGGCTGCTTCGGACACGGGACCACTCCCCGAAGCTGTAACAGCCGATGAATTGTGGCGGACCTCCCCCGATGCCCTGCTGATCGTTGAGGCCGGCGGAGTGATCGTGGCTGCGAACATGGCAGCCCGAAACCTCTTTGGCCACGAACCCGGTTCCCTCGTAGCCATGAACGTCGATAACCTGCTCCCCAGCGCCGCACGAGAAACCCACCGCAGGTTGCGCGAAGGGTTTGAGAAGGAACCAAGCCCGCGGTCGATGAGTTCCCGACAGGGCCTCGAGGGCATGAAGGCCGACGGCACCTGCTTTCCGGTGCACGTCAGCCTGGCTCCACTCGGAAAGGAAGGCGGCCTCGTCATCGCAGCAATCCGTGACATGAGCCAGTGGGTCAAAGCAGAAAGAGAACTCCGCGACAGCGAGTACCGCAGAGAAATGGCCGAGGACCACGAGCGCATCGCCCGCGACCTTCACGACACCGTCATCCAGGAGCTCTACGCGGCAGGCATGGCTCTCCAGGCTCTTCAGGCGACAAGCGGATCCAGCCAGGCATCACGCCTGGCAGAGATCGTGAACGGCCTCGACGCGACCGCCCGCACCATCCGCGCTGTCATCTTCGACCTGGCCTCGCCGCTCCACAGTGCCCAGGGGCTCCGAACCAGGACCACACAGGTCGTATCGGAAATGGTCGGGGTCCTCGGAGCCGAGCCACATTGCCAGTTCGTGGGACCGCTGGATACCGCTGTTCCCGACGACCTTGTAGAAGAGGCGCTGGCAGTCGTGCGCGAGACCCTGACCAACGTGGCCAAACACGCCAAGGCATCCACTGTCGATCTACGTATCCAGGTAGATCGGGAATTGTCGATTGAGGTCGTAGACGACGGAGTTGGCCTGTCGGAGAGCACTGAACGAAGGAGTGGCCTCGCCAACCTGGCGGCACGGGCCAAGAAACACAGCGGTTCGTTTGCCGCCTACCGGGCTCCCGCCGGCGGCACCGCCATCGAATGGGTCGTCCCGCTGGTTTCAGACACCAGCGAAACCTAAGTTTCAGCCGCCCCTGCGTCGTTCGTCCAGCCTGGCGGCGAATGCAGCCGCCTCGGTGCGGCGTTGCATACCAAGTCTCTGGAGCAGGCTCGTGACGTAGTTCTTGATGGTCTTCTCAGCAAGGATCATCTCTTCGGCTATCTCCCGGTTGGAGAGACCGTCTCCGATGAGTTCAAAGACGCGGCGTTCCTGTGGGGGCAGTTCTCCCACGGTTGCCTCGCCCGATTCCCGTAGTCGCCGCAGGGCCAGCCGGGTAGTTGCCCGATCCAGCAGAACCCTGCCGTCGGCAACCATACGGATCGCCTCCAACAGGTCGCCACCCTGAACCTGCTTGAGCACATAGCCGGCAGCTCCGGCAAGGCTGGCCTCGACCAGGGCCTGGTCGTCCTCGAAGGAGGTCAGCATCAGGCACTTCACATCCGGGTACTGCGACCTGATGTCTCGACAGACCTCGACACCTGAGCCCTCTCCGAGGCGAATGTCGAGAACGGCCACGTCAGGGCTGCACCCCTGCACCACCTCAAGTGCCTCCGCCACAGTTCCGGCCTCGCCGACAACCTCCATGTCGGGTTCAGCATCGATCACGGCGACAACACCACGCCTGACGATTTCGTGGTCGTCCAGTAAGAAGACGCGGACCGGCTCACCCATGGTCATCATCTACCACACCAGAGCAGTCGAAGGGACACGTTCAGGCTGCGTGACGCTCGTGCCGGAGTTCGTAGACTCCGTTTCCCGCCACACCTGCGACCAGGATGCTGACCCAGAATCCGACCAGGCCTCCCACCCCGAGCGATGAAATCCAGCCGTGCTGGGGTTCGATCAGGTGGTGTGTGACCGTCACGAGGGCTGTGAGCAGCACCAGGGACCAGAGTCCCGCGTACAGCACCGTCATCAGGCGCTTCTTTCCCTCTTCGTCAACTAGACGGTGCTCAACTTGGGCTTCCACGTGTGTCCCTTCGAATTGTCAACCAGTCTCCTGTCCCCGACGCTACGAAGACCTACCGTCGGTGAGCAGGGCCTAAGGTCCCTATCTGGCCGGTGGCCCAACCAATACCGTGGGCACATGCCGACGGGGAGATCTCGCGCTGAACAACGGCGCAGAGCCAGGTCCGGTAGGGGCCGATCATCGGGGTTGTCTCCGACGATTGCCCTAGTGGTGCTTGTGGGCGTTGCGGTCGCGGTGCTCTTGGCAATCAGCGGAGTCGGTTGGAACACCACACCTGACCCACCCGGGCTGGTCACGGTTACGGCAACCGAGTTCGCCTACTCACCAACACGCATAGGTACTACCACCAACACAACGCTGCGACTCCGCAACGAGGGAGCCGTCTACCACGATCTCCGCATCGAAGGCATCGACGACTTCTCCCTCGAGGCGTTGCCTGACGAGCAGGCGACCGGAAGCATCGAACTGGAATCTGGCAACTACGTATTGTTTTGTAGCGTCTCGGGCCACCGGGAAGCCGGAATGGTTGCTGAACTCCAGGTCAGCTGACTCCGAAGCATCTGAGGCCCTCCCCAAGGCCGGGACCTTGGTCCCTACCCATCCGTTTCCACAACACGGATGATTGTCGCGAGCAAAGGGATCGACAGTGCGTCAAATGATGAAATCCTCAAACGGTCCACCGGACTTCCGCGATGACCACCTCAGGCCACGCGTGCTCGTGGAGGAAGAGGACGGAGCCGTCAGGGCTGCCATCGTTGACATGCTCGAGGACGCAGGGTTCGAGTCGATCGGCTGTGGTGGTCCCGATTCGCAGGCCTCGGGTCACTGTCCCCTTGAGAGCCACGAGAAGTGCGGGGCCACTGAGAACACCGACGTGATCTTCTGCTCGCTACGCATGAGCGACCCCAGGAATCGTGAGATCCTCAAGAGCCTCAAGCGCCTCCACAGGAACACTCCGATCGTGGTTGAGGTACCCAAGCCGCAGGCGGCCAGTCTGCACGGATCGCTGATCGGCACACATGTCGTCTACACCCCTATCACCAGACGCAGCCTCACAAAGGCCGTGCTCGACGCATGGAAGGCCGAAGACCCCATCCTGGGAACTCTTCGCTGACCTGACAGATCTCCCGGGGCCTCAGCGGCCGGTCCCCACCACTCTGGGGCCCCGGGATCACTTCTCCTAGGAGTTGGGCACGCAGATCACCCCTTCTTGAGGGGAACCACCTCGAAGGTACCGTCACCCGCAACCGTGATGACCAGTTCACCGACCTCGACCGAGCGAACGGCATCAGACAGTTCCCGGGCTGACGGCTGGACGAAGTCGGCGACGTCGGCCCGGAGGCGGAGGCGAACCTCGACGCCAGCGGATTCGGAGAACTCTCGGACCCATTCGCCACCTCTGCCTGCAACCAGTGTCACGTGGGTCGACACTTCTTGCCTGGAACTGGCGGGCATCGACCGCAGGCCGTCACGCAGGACCCGACCGTGGTACACGGCCACACCGGCGGTTGACCCGATGAGCGCCAGGGGAATCCTAAACCAGGCCAGCTCATCAGCACCCAGTTCCTGTTCCAGCAGGCCGAAGACCACCATGTAGACCATTACCAGCACACTTCCCAGAACGACCAGGGCGGTCGAACCGAACACTGTCAGCAGGTAGACACGGCGCACTGGTGAGCCCAGTTCTGCCGGTTCGTTGGCGTGGCGCTGTATCCGTGACCAGTTGCGCCACCAGACGGTGCCTCCGACTGTGAGGAGCGTGATGACACCCGACATGGGCTCACCGAGGGCTTCGTCCCAACCGTGTGGGTTGGGCATGATCTGGTGGAGGATCACCCCACCCAGCAGGACCCCTATTCCCGCTGTCGCCGCCACCAGGCCCACCCATGAGGCAAGGTGGTCATAGGTGCGCTCGACCTCGCTCCGTCGTTCGTTTTCGGGCAACTCTGACCGGTGGTATGTCCAGACCGCGAGGCCCACGATGCAGACTGTGAGGAACACCGGCGCTGTGTCGAAGTGCTCGGTGGCAGAGTTCCCGTCTTGGTCTGTTAGGAACCAAAGCAGCACCGTGAACATTAAGCCGCTTCCGGCGATCACTGCTGCCCCAAGGCCGCCTAGCACTCCTCCCACCAGTACGAACGCATGCCTAGCCGCGGAATGGCCCGCGACGCGTGCGTTGCGCCACCAGTACCAGAACCAGATAGCCCCAAAGGTGAGCATGGCCGGGGTGGCGTCCCGGGCACCGTCTAGTGCGGAGTCCCATGAAGCAGAGTCGGAGTCGAAGCGGTAATCCGGGATGTAGTCGGGCATTGAACCGTCGTAGGCCCAGTTGAGGAGATGCCCCACTACGAAAGAAAAACTGATGGCTAGGCCAATCACTCCGACAGCCGCTCCAATCAGCACATATAACGGATTGCGGACTATGCCCCTACTTGTCTTTCGTCCTCCAAGCTGCCAATGAAGAAGCCATGTGCAGGACCACACGATCAGGTGTGCGATCCAGTAGTCGTGAAACTCCTCATCGGATATCAGCCATGAGAGAGTGCCGATTGCCGACACGATCAAACCAATCATGGATCCCAACTCACCGGCGGCCACGTAAAGAGACCAGCCAGATGCAGCTTCCTCGGCACTGTCGCTCTCGAACCGGCGCCTAATCCAAATCGCGAGACCCGCCAAGCTGAGCCCCCCAACCAGAACAAACGTCAGCCACAGCGCCGTGGTCTCGGCCCCGCCAGAGGATTCCGGCCCGATCTCGCCGACAACCCTGGCCAGAACACCTGCTACCCCGAAACCGGTGATCCCCACCAGCGCTAAGAGGAATCCAAACTCGATGAACCTCCTGACCATGGTGCCGATGTCTGCTTTGCCTCCAGTTCGCTGGCGCAAGACAGCACCGATTATCAGAGCCCCCACCAACAAGAAGATCAAAGACCCGATCACACGAACCCTCCTCCAGTTGCTCGGACCGACATAGCCTTACACACGATCGGCGGCCACAATGGTCTTGTGGGAAACGGCTCAGCTACTGTTAACCCGTGCGTTGGCTGGCAACCACCGTCATCGTGGCACTCCTTACCGCTGCCTGCGGTGGAGACAGTGGCGGCAGTAAAGGACCCGAAGCGACTGCTGCTGTTTCGGCAACGACTTCATCTGCGCAAGTTGCATCCGCCGCGACGATTGGCAGCAGTGAAGTAGCAGACGGAAAGACTTCCAACACACCAACTTCGGTAGATGGCAGTGCCATCGGACCCGACGAGCCGAGTGGCCGAGACAGCACTCTGCCAGCGGGAGTCTCACCAGACCATCCAGGTAGTGACTCTGATCAGGCTCCCCCTGCTGGCCTGAATACTCAACGTCCCAGTTTGGCTGCTGGCATCACTGCCTTCGATCCCCTGAAACGCTCCCCCGCGGAACAGGTAAATGACCGCGATGTTGTGCCGCTAGCCAGACTGATCACTATCTCTCCTCCGGATGAGTCAGGAATGGTTGCGGTGAGTGGTGCGCCGGGTTCCGTTCCGTTAGGTCAGCCCCAACGTCCATGGGATGCGGTAGCCGTGATCGCCATCGAATGGGGCACCCAGGACTGTGTTGATCGGCGGTCCGATGGCTCCTTTGACGCGCTCCTCGAAGCACCAGCCGGTTCCACGCTCTACGCCATACCCATCGAGCGCGGCCACTGTGTCGGTCAGGGCATCCAGACCGGACCGGCGGCCATTCTCGCCGTTCCGGGTGAGGTCGGGATCCCAGCTGCGCCGGGAGGATTCCACGCCCTCGGAAGGGCTGGTTCAGCGTTGAAGTGGTCTGCTACAGGTTCGCTTCAAGGACCTGGTGGCGTCGAATTCCTAGTTCACCAGGCTCCGGGCGATGAGTGTCTGGTACCGAGAATCTACCTATACCGGCTCTTCGACGCCGAAGGCGGCTACGTGACACAGGTGAATGTAAACGTCCACGGACCGGTCCTTACGCCGACAGGCCTACCCATCGAGTCCAACGAAGGCGTCAACGGGTTCTACGAGGTGCTTGAGTTCGTTGACGCCCCCGACTGCCTGAGGTCAGACCAGAGGTTGACACCAGCCTCCCTGCCGGAATCGTTGGAGACGGGGTGGTACATGCCCCGGGTCATGTTCGGTCTCAGACACCCCGACAATTGGGACGACTTGGACAGTTTGGATAACACTCCACCGGGTGGTGGCTTGGACTTCGAGGGCAACACTGGCTTCGGTTACCTACCCATGTTCAGCGTCGATACCTCCGCCGTGCCTCGACTTCCAGCGACCCTACTCAACGAGGCACCCAGTTGGGGGGCTGCTGGTATCCGGGGCGTGGTCGCTAAGGAGGATGCCAACCGGTTTGCCCTAGGCAGTCGGCGGGCGTTTGCCGGTCCGTTTATCGCTTCTCCGACCGATCCACTGTCTGGACAGTCGGTCCACTACACACTTGAGCCATACCTCCCGACCGTGGGCTACACGGGTTTCGCTGCTCCGATGCCTGAGCCGCTTTTCAGACTCGATACCGACGATCCCGGAAGGTTCAGCATCTCGCTGACCACCCCGGACGGGGTCACCAAGAACCTGGCGCAGGACACCGATGTGGAAATGTTTGTTGCATCAGCTTGGTTCGCCGGGTATCCGGTTGAGTTGCCGTTTTCGGGACCATCTCACACCGTCGGGTTGACTACCAATCTCGATGCCCTCGACATGGAGTTCGAGCAGTTCGGTCTCCACAACGTCCGACTCGACGGCACGCTTCACTCTTCACGCGGTGACGAGTTCGTCGTCGAGGGCTCCTATGACATCTGGGTCGCCGAGCCGCTGGACCTCTCACTCGGTGTGTTCGAGGGCACGCCGCTCGAGGTCGGTGACGCGTGGAACCCGACTGTCATCGTGGAGCCGGGTGTCCCTGCCGGGATCAAGATTGAGATCTCCCACTACCCGGACGGCGACTCCGATCGACTCGAGAAGCACACGATCAACGGAACCGCGAACCGGTTCGGCTATTTCGCTTCCGATCAGGCTTGGCGACCAACTGAACATGGCGAATATCGGGTCGACGTCACAGCCTCCTATCTCGACCCGATCGACGGCACCCTGTGGATGGGAAGCCGTTCCTCGGCATCCATCGTGGCCACCCCTGACACGCCCCTGGTTGCCCACGGTAAACGCAACAGTCAACTGGCCGGGTTAGCTGAAGACCTGGTGTTACGGACATGGTTCTTCAACCGCTCCTTTGAACCACTGTGCGGAGAAGAAGGGTGCGAAGAAATGCCTGAAGAACAGGGCATCGACTATCCGTTTTTCACCGGGGATGTCGTCTGGCTAGTGGACCAGCGTCCAATCCAACCAATTATCACGATCGATGGGCCGAGCAATGTTCTCCAAAACGTGGCACCCCAACTCGAGCCTGAGAACTACTGCTTCCCGCATGGATGTGTCGAAGCGCCAGACACCCACCTCGTCCGGTCTACGATCGAAGGAGGTCACGGCACCCATCAGCGACCCGACAATGTGGACTCCTGGGCCTACTGGTATTCGACCAGCATCCGTCCTGACATCAGCGTCTTCTCCGCTGTCGCTGAGGCATTAGGGGGTGAGCACATTCACTGGTACGGCCACGACACCTACAGTTGCCAGATTGGCTTGACCTGTCGCGACAACTACTTCATGCCACCACAGGGTGGGCGCCGAGGCGCAGGCTCGAAGGGAGACGAGGAAGGTGACGTCAAGTTGTTGTTCGGTGGTGCTGTCCTGAAGACGGCCAACGAACAGCATTTCGTGCCCTACGCGTCGATGGCCGTCATCATCGGAGAGGCCACTCAAACCGAGTCCGGTAGGTGGATTTTCGGTGATGACAAGGGTGGCCGTATCTGTCCCCCTTATCAGGGGGCAGCCGGAGGTGTGGGCACCTGTGGACCACTACTCACTCACCGAGGGCGCCCGGTAGACCTTTTCATTACCCCAACCGGTACCCGGCCCGGCAACGTCCTTGAGCCAGGTGATCTGTTCACCTTCAGCGGCCAGACGTGGCCGACCCTTGACGTGGCCGTAGAAGTGACAGTCACCGGTCCCGATGAGAACGTTCGCCAGTTCACCAACCGGGCCAACGGCGTGGGCTACATCGACTCTGAGGGCATGTCGTTCATCGTTGAAGAGTCCGGCGTCTACGAGGTACACGTCTCGGCCATCCAGGATCGTCCCGTTCCATCAACTGGCCTAGCCCCCGATCCACCACTGGTGGCCGACGGTCACACGACCATGGAGATCTACGGCTACGAGGATCCGCTGTCCGCCGTCCTGGGATCACTTGACTCGACCTTCCGCTTCTACGTCGTTGACGAAATCGGAAACTCACCAATCGGTTCCCACACTTCAGTCAACTACGGGGACCCCGACGGATTCTCAATCTACGGCTGGCCCGGAAGTTACGTCGAGAAGATCACGTTCGACTATGAGTTGCCCTCCGGGGCGATCGGGGGCCACTACAGCCTCACTGCTCCAGGCCTCCTCATCGACGAGGGGCCACTCCCAGATTCTGGATTGCTCGTCGTCGAAGTGGACCAAGGAGATCTCTACGACCTTGGCTTCACTGAGATCATCCTTGGAGCAGACACACTGCAACTCTCGATCGCCTACGAGACCAGCGACGGCTGGGAGGCCCAGGTCCTCAACCAACGCGGCTTCTCACCCCTGGGCGGCGGGTAGCCCGGGTCGGTGACGATCAGGGGGGACACACGAACTTTCGCAGTAGCGCCGGCGCTGTTCCTGACGGCCTTTCTGGTGGCGTGCTCAAGTGACCCGGCAGGTGGGGCGTTCGTTCCGTCGCTGACCGTTCCCCCCTCCACAACCACCACTACGGCGACGACCGTCACCGCTGCGGCGATCACGACAGCGGTACGCCCGGAGGTCACCACACCACCCGGCTCGGCCCGCTGGTCATCGACCATCGTGGCCGCCCCGGACGCCTCCCTTCTCTACGTCGCCAATCCCGATTCGGGTTCGGTCACCGCCGTGGGCACCAATGGCCGTGCCCTCTGGGAGGTATCAGTCGGCGACAACCCGACCACCCTCGCACTTGACCCTCCCGGCGACAGGCTGTTCGTAGCCGTCGCAGGTGAGGACCGACTTGTCGAGTTGGATGCCCACACCGGCGAAGAGGCCGCTCGCCTCACCACCCACCGTCAGCCCAGGGGAATCCTGGTCACCCCCGACGGGGGAATGCTCGCCGTGTCGGCGCGGGCCGGGAACGTGATCGACCTTTTCGATACCACGCCTCTGGAGCCCCAGGGCTCTGTCGAGGTGGGGGCGGACCCATGGGGCCTTGCAATGCCGGCGCACGGCGACACCCTGTACGTGACGCACCTGCTCACCGGAGAATTGAGCGTCATTGACCTGACCGACCGAGTTGTCACGACGGTCATCCGGACCGGCCCCGAGAACAACGCCTCGCGCCATGTGGCGCTGCACCCCGACGGCCGACGGGCCTACCTGCCCCTGATGAGGTCACGCACCTCAAATGCCGACCTTGACTTCGAAACAACGATCATGCCCCGGGTGCCGGTGGTGGACCTTGAGAAGGAACGGGTCATCACACGCGAGCTCCTGGGCCTTGATGCCGTCGACCAGCCCGTGAACATGCCGAGCGCGGTGGCATTCTCACCGAACGGATCAACCGCCTATGTGGTCAACGCCGGTAGCAATGACATCTCGGTGATCGACCTTGACCTGGGCTTCGGGGTTGGCCACATCGACGTCGGCACCAACCCACGTGGCATCGTCGTCAGTGCCGACGGATCCACCGCCTACGTGCACAACGGCCTGTCCGGCGACATCTCCGTCGTGGACCTTGCGACCCTGAAGGAAAGCAGCCGGATACACGTGACCAGGAGCCCCCTACCGCCTGACGTCCTGGCCGGCATGATCCTCTTCAACGGGTCCTTCCGGGCCGAGATGGCCCGCGACCAGTGGATCACGTGTGCCAGTTGCCACCTGGATGGCGACATCGACGGCCGCACCTGGCCCTTCGACGACGGCCCCCGCAACACGCCGCCGGTGCGGGGTCTCACAGCCACGTTCCCCTTCCACTGGTCGGGTGACCGGGTGGACCTGTTCGACTTCCAGAAGACCATCATCGACATCCAGGCCGGCACCGGCCTCTCCGACGAGGAGAACGAGCAGTTGGCCGCGTTCCTGGGCTTCAGAGAGGTTCCGCCCAGCCCGTTCCCAGTGGGCGACTCCAGAGGGCAGCAGGTATTCGACAGCGCCGGATGTTCCACATGCCATGCAGGCCCCTCGTTCACCGACGGCCTGCTCCACGATGTCGGAACAGCCCTGGGCCCAGATGAGACCAAGGGGCCGGTGATCGACACACCGACGCTGCTGGGGCTCTACGACACTCCCCCCTACCTACATGACGGAGGTGCCCCCACCCTCAGGGACGTGTTCGAGTCGGCACCTGCCACGAGCCCCCACGGGCTCGTCAGCGACTACAACGAGGCCGAGATCAACGACCTCGTCGCCTACCTGCGGTCACTCCCGCAGGGTTGATGCGTAGCAGTCCTAACTGAGCGGCCCTGGATCCACGATGTCCTCGTGGCCCGGATCGGCACCGGGTTCGAAGCCGTAGTCGTTCTCACCAGTGGTTCCGGCGCTCGCCAGGAACACGATCATTACTATGAATCCCACGAACGGGACGAACGTCACGAGCAGCCACCAGCCGCTGCGGTTGGTGTCGTGTAGGCGCCGGATGCCCACTGCGATGCTCGGAACGAGTGTGCCGAGGACGTAGAGCAGGTAAAGGGCATTTGACAGTTCTCCGAGCACAATGATGAATGCCAGGTGCCAGACAATGAACAGCCAGTACTCCTTGCGGCCGGCACGACCGGCGAAGTCGGTGTACTTCCGCAACGGCCCCAGGAACCACTCAAACGCTGCCATGTCGACTCCTTACCGCCAGTGGCTGTCCGGGCTGAGCGTATCCTTGCGGCATCCGTCAGTCGCTCTACGACCCCAAGAGTGGGGGCGGTGGCAGAGTCGAGGGGGGGGTGTTGACTAGGGGTGACGAAAAACTCTAAGCCTGACTCAGGTCAACTTGGGCAACACCTCGGTAGCCAACCGGTGCAGTTGTTCCTCCGCCTCTTCGTACCGACTGCCGGGCATCATCGGGAACAACATCAGGTTCTCCACCCCGAGTAGATCCCGGTACCACTGGATCTGTTCACCCACATCGTCCGCAGTGCCACCTAGACAGAGTTTCTGGTCAATCGACTCTTCCAGAGTGGGGATCAGGCCCGGAACCGCCGGCTTGCCGTCGGAGCCCATGTAACCCCTGCTCCAACCGTACGGGGCGAGAAACTTCCACAGTTCGTCGTGGCCGGGTCGTACCGCCTTGATGGCCTCCTCTTGAGTGTCGGCCACGTGCACGGACAAGACCAGCATCCGTTTCTCCCCGGGTTCAAGGGCCCGGCCGTGGGCCTCCTCGTAGATTTCACCGAACCGGTCCCACCGTTCCTTGGTGAAGGTGGGGTGATTGTTCCAAAATATTCCACCCCAACCCAACTTTGGCACTTGGTCCAGAGTTGGGGGTGACGAGATGGGCTGCCAGGTCTCATAGGGATAGAGGGGCCGGGGAACCAGGGTGAGTTCTTGGACGGTGCCCCCCCGATCGGGGATACCGGGAGGAGGAAAATCGTACACCTCGCCGTGGAAGGAGAACTTCTCATTGCCCAGAGCCAGTTGGATGACCTCCATGGCTTCGCTGAACTGTCGGCGGTTTAACTGGTCGGCCTCATTCCTGTCGGGGTTGTCGAAGCTGCCGATTACGGTGCCTAGGTTTTCGGCCTCTCGGGGGACTGTGCCCCGACCGACCCCGAGAATGGCTCGGCCGCCAGAAATGTTGTGAAGGGTGGCAAAATCCTCTGCGAAGCGAAGAGGGTGCCACTGGGTCACGATGTTGACGGCCACACCGATCCGGATGTGTTCCGTGCGTTCGGCGATGATCGTTCCCGTCATCAGGCCGTTGGGGATCACCTCGTAGCCTTCGTATTGGAAGTGGTGTTCGGCCATCCAAAACGAGTCGTACTTAAGTTCCTCGCAGAGCACCGCGGTGTTGATTATCTGCTCGGTGGCCCGCCACATCTCCTGGTTGGTAGACCGACGGTCGGTGGGTGCTGGCGGACCGGCACCAACATCTTCCATCTCTACTCCGCCCAGCATGAAAACTCCGGTGCGCATAGCACCATGAAATATGACGGTCCTGATCCTGTACTAGGGTCAAAGGTCCTTACCACAAACCACTCCGTGGCAACCGACACCAAGAAGAACCACTGAGACCGCATAGCCTGCGGGTTCACACAAACTTGGAGGTAGTTGAGCTACACGACATGAGTGACCCCTGTGAACACTGGTGGGCCGGGGGAGGATCGAACTCCCTACCAAGCGATTATGAGAACCGAAAAGGGCTTCCCAGCCAGTTCCGGCTAATGCCAGCACAGGTCAGACCCCTGTGTTTGCAAGGGAACTCCGCAGGCGCTCTCCCTGCTCGATCCAGCGTGTCCCCGCTCTTCTCGTGCCGCGTGGAAAGAACGTGGAAAGAATCGCTATGCCTGAGACTGGCCTACCGGGCCCCTTTGGGGAGAGTTTTCTGACAGAGGAGCGGGGTACGGCGTCTGGAGCACCGAAAAAAGGGCGGCCCGGGGTGTGGAGCACCAGGGCGGGCCACCCGGTTGCGGATGATGTCGCGGACCCGAAGGGGCGCAATGATCGCTATTCCGACCGTTCCCAGGATATGACAGCACTATCGCTCAGACCCTTCTGGCAGTTCTGCTCAGCACCACGTCTCCCCGGTTGGGATCAACAGACTCGTTCGTGATCTCCACCGAGCGGACGACGGGCCTGTGCGAGGCGGCCAGGTAGAAGTAGTCATTGACGTCCGCCCTGACGTGAAAGCCCTCGGGCTTATCAGATGCCATACGCGGCCGCCCTCTCCATGGCCTGTTGGTGGTCCAGATCTCAAGCAGTATCCCGGTCTGTTTTCCATACCGAGGGTCAAGGCTCGCTGACGGAGTGATTGTGCAAGAACCCGAATTCTCTGGCTTAAGAGCTGTAACGGGTGTCCTGGGCTTGTGTATGCCTCAAGCCCCAGAACTCCTAGTGTTGGTTTCAGCAAGGCGAGTAATGGGCCACCTAGTCTGGACCAGGTATTTCGTTAAACGACTCACCGGAAGGGGGTTGTCCCGTGAACAATCAGGTTTGGACGGACCTGACGGACCCCTCTGACATTGAACTCGTGCCTCTACTGCCCGAGCGGACCCACAGGATCGCCACTACCGAACTGAAAAGGGTCCGCGCCTTCGAGGAAGAAGCGTTCCCGAGTTTGGAGTCGCATGGAAGCGAGTCCACCGACGATTACCTGTTCGGTGAACTCGCCTACCCGGTTTTTTCTCCGGATGCCGATGACATAGGAACGATCAGCCTCCGGATCGTCATCGACTTCGAAAGACTCATTACGGTCACCCGGACACCTCGGAATCTGCCTGAAGACGTCAAGATGCCCGATCTGAGCGGCCTGCTGGTGCGGGCCCAGGCAAAGGCCTTAGAAAGTGGGTCTTGTTTCTGCTTCCTCATGGAAGAGGTCACACACGAAATCAACCGCCTAGTGGAGATTATCGAGGACCGGTCTGAAATAGTCGAACAACTCCTCAACTACGACGAGAAGCCCCCGACCGATTGCCGCAAGCAACTCGCACGGCTACGCAACCACTTCCTTCAACTCAAAGTGGTGATCCAGCCAACGCTGACGCTGGTCGACGGGATCATCGCCGACGAGATCGACCTCCGCGAGGTTGTCGCTGAAACACAACAGGAACGGGAGTTATTCCCACGCAACACCGAAATCTTTCTCATCGCTGTCCGGAATTCCCTGCGACATGCGCTGCTACATGCCGAGTATTGGCTGGAGAACCTAGACACTCTGCAAGACAACCTGTCTGACTACCTGAACCGGGAGCAGACGAAGGCAGGTAACCGTCTGGCGGCAATGGCATCAATCATGTTGCTTCCAACTTTTATTGTCGGGCTCTACGGAATGAACATCGACTCGACCTACTTCCCAGAGTTCGGTTGGTTAAACGGATACCTGTTCTCATGGAGCGCAATCGCCCTGATCACAGTCATTCAGGTTGCCATCTTCCGGAAGAAGGGATGGATCTTCGGGAAATGAGGCACTTGGTAGGTTCATTGTTTCCAGGTCGCAGCCAACGTGGACCTGAACACCGTCGCGGACCGACTCGGCCACGCGACACCTGCCTTCACGCTCGCCGTCTACGGCCACTCCGACCCCGAACGCGACCGGGCCGCAGCGGGCAAGTTGGGTGCGGTCCTGGGACTCTGACTTGACGCTGGCGACTGGCTGTGTGGAAAGAACGTGGAAAGAATCACTTCGCCCGTCTAGGGCTACCCGCCTGAACCCCTGTGAACACTGGTGGGCCGGGGGAGGATCGAACTCCCGACCGAGCGATTATGAGTCGCCTGCTCTAACCACTGAGCTACCGGCCCGCCAGTATTCTGGCAGGCGACCGGCGCTGACCCGACACCTTCCGGTAATCTGTCACCGTCGTTGTGCAGTTTGAACTGAGCCTCATCGTGGCCCTCGGGGATGTTCAGACACGGGTCGTCGTTGCCGAGGGAGTCGGGCAGGTCGTTGCTCGACAGGGCCTTGATTGAACGCGACTCCTTGCCGGCGTGAGCCGACGTGAGATGATCCCACGCAGGGTCAGGCAGGCGAGGGCCCCGTTCAATCCCGGAAGAAGGAGACCCTGACGAGGCCCTGACCACACAGAGGGCCGGCCCTATAAGGACCGACCCAACCTGTGTCCAGTGGCTCCGGGGGTGGGGCTCGAACCCACGACCTGCGGATTAACAGTCCGACGCTCTGCCAGCTGAGCTACCCCGGATAGCGAGGGGCAGGATACCAGCGGGCCCGCCCTGCCATCGGCCCCACGAAGCGATGGCTCAGTTGTAGTCAAGGTAGTCACGCAGCTTGGAAGACCGCAGCGGATGGCGCAGCTTGGCCATGGTGCGTGCCTCTATCTGGCGCACCCGTTCCCTCGTTACCCCGAAGTGCTGACCAACGTCTTCAAGAGTTCGTGGCTGGCCGTCGTCGAGGCCGAACCGCATACGGACGACCTTCCTTTCGCGGTCGTCCAGTTCGTCCAGTGCCTCGAGGACCGCGTAGCCCAGCATCAGCCTGGTGGCCGCATCGGCGGGCATCTCTGCATCCAGGTCGGGCAGGAGATCAGCGAGGCTTGAATCGTGCTCCTCGCCGAGCGGTGAGTCCAGGGACAGGGGGTTGTCCTGATCGCGGGCCAGCTTCAGGAGTTCCTCCACCCTGTCGTCGGTGACCACCGCCCTGTCGGCGATCTCCTCGGTGGTGGGCTGGCGCTCTAGTTCCTGGGACAGGTCCCTCTGCGCTCGGAGGACACGGTTCATGGCGTCGACCATGTGGACCGGAATGCGGATGGTCCGTGACTGGTCGGCTATCGCACGTGTAATGGCCTGTCGGATCCACCAGGTGGCGTAGGTGGAGAACTTGAACCCCTTTGTTGCGTCGAACTTCTCGACGGCACGCATCAGGCCCAGGTTTCCCTCCTGGAAGAGGTCCAGCAGCGGCAGGCCCCGACCCTTGTACCTCTTGGCAACGGACACGACCAGGCGCAAGTTGGCCCGTGTAAGGCGGTCACGGGCCATTTCGCCGTTTCGTTGCCGACGCCGCAGCCGAACAAGGTCAAGGCGTTCCAGGCCTTTGAGTCTGCCCGAGACCGCCAGGTCGGCCATCTTCACCTCAGCCTCGGCCCCATCCAGGATGGCTGCAGCCAACTCGACCTCGTCACCGGCAGTGAGGAGAGCCACCTTTCCGATTTCGCGCAGGTAGATGCGAGTGGAGTCACCACCGGTGCCCTGGTCGATACGACCGGTGCTGTCCAGGTGGGCCCTGAGCGACGGAAAGCGCGCCCGGCTGAGGCGCACCACCTCGGCATCGCTGTCATCCTCGACGATTACGGTCTCGTCGAACTCGATTCCCTCAGCCTCGAGGGCGCTCCTGATACCGAGGATCAGGTCAGGCGTCAACTCGGCATCACGAACGACGTCAATGATCTCGTCCAGGCTAAGGATGCCCTTGGCTCTGCCGTGGCGGAGCAGGCGGGCAAACTCGAACTCCGATACCCCCGTCCACCTGTGTGGCGTGGGGGCGGCCTCAGGCATCGGACCTCCCCTCCCGATAGTCGACAAGCCACCGTAGCAACGGTTCCAGGGTGGAAATGTCCGAGCCCGGTTCACGCAGTTCCATCACCTGGGTTCTGAGATATGAGATGGCGGGCTGGTAGGTGGCAAGGTCTCCGTCTCGGCGTGAAATGGCCTCCAACTCGACAGCCAGGCGGCCAGCCGCCAGAGAAAGGAGCCGGCTCAGGACGCCGACCACCTGGTCGTCGCCTGCATCCTCAACCGCCAGGCGCCCCAGCAGGGCAGCAGCCGCTTCATCGTCTGGTTCGACATTCAGGGCCGACACGGCAGCGTGCATCTCACCATGGCTACTCAAGGAGCGGTAGACGGCCAGCGATGTCGGATCGGCGAACAAGACGTCGGACAGGTGTCCGGCGATTTCGTCAGGTCGGTGCGCCAGCAGCCGTAGAGCTTGGGTCTCAGGGGTCAACCTTCCAACCTGTCGAGGCGGACCCGGCCGGGTTGCGGAGGCGTTACGCCTTGACGGCTTCCTCGCACCTTTCCGGCCTGTCGAGGCCTTCCCCTCGAGCATCCTCAGACGAAGGTGATCAACGTCGAGGAGACAGCGGTCGGCGATGCCCACCAGGTACTGGTCTCGGACCAGCGAGTTGGGGTGTTGGCCAACCAGCGCAGCAGCCCCCTCGGCTGCGTGGGCACGACCTTCGGCGGTATCCATGTCTCCCCTGCCCAGAACCCTGTCGATGCGGAACTCCAGGAACGGTCGTGCCTGCTCCACAGCCCGGCGGAGCCCCTCGGGATCGGTGCGAAAAAGGTCTCCGGGGTCGGCATCGACTGGCAAGTCTGCGACAGCGAACTGCAGACCGAACTCCTCCTCCCACTCGTAGACCCGCTCGGCTGCCGACTGGCCGGCTCCGTCAGCGTCAAAGGCCAGGACCACCCGAGGAGCGAACCGGGCAAGCTTGCGGGCGTGATCAGGCGTCATCGCCGTGCCACAGGTGGCTACGGCTCGTTCAAGGCCGGCTAGGTGGAAGCCGATCACGTCTGTGTAGCCCTCGCATACGACGATCTCGTCGGTGCGACCGGCCTCTGTCTTTGCCCAGTTCAGCCCATAGAGGACACGACTCTTGGAGTAGGTCTCAGCGGCATCTGAGGTGTTCTTGTACTTGGGGCCCTCACCGTCGGGCAGCTTGCGGCCTCCAAATCCGACCGGGTTGTCCCTCTCGTCAAGGATCGGAAACATGATTCGGGCCCGAAAGGCGTCGTACTGCCCACCTCGCCTGTTGATGCCGCCCAGGCCCGATGCCTTCAGGTCGGAATCGGAGAGCTTCAGGTGGCCGGCCAGCTGAGACCAGTCGTCGGGGGCCCATCCAATGGAGAAGCGCCTCGCCACTTCACCGTCGAAACCTCGTGACTTGAGGTACTCGCGGGCCGATCTGGCGCCAGGGTCGTTTAGGAGCAGGTCGTGGTAGAAGGCCACGGCCTTACCGATCGCCTCGGTCAGGTGCTTGCGGCGACTGTGGGCCTTGCCTTCGTTTAGGTCCGTGTAACGCAGCGTTATGCCCGCACGACCAGCCAGGTATTCGACCGCACCGGCGAAGTCAAGGCTCTCCATCTCCCTGACGAAGTCGATGGCATCACCGCTGACCTGGCAGCCGAAACAGTAGTAGACGCCCTTTTCCTGGTTGACTGAGAACGACGGTGACTTCTCACCGTGGAACGGACACAGACCCATCCACTGGCGGCCGCTCTTCTTGAGTTGCGTGTGCTGGGTGATGAGGCGGACCATGTCGGTCTCTTCACGGACCCTGACCACGTCCTCGTCCACGATTCCCATCGCCGGAACCTATCAGTGGCCCCGATCAGGAGACCGGGTGGGCCCGACCACCTCCTCGCTAGCCTCCAGAGCAGGCGGGAAACCCGCCTCCGCCCCGACAAGAAGGACCTCCGACAACCATGGCCACCTCCGCTAGCACCCCAATCGAGTTGGTCAACCGTGTCTACTCCACACTCGATGAGCGAGTGGGCGTCGCCCGGAGGCGCTTGGACAGGCCTGTGACTCTCGCCGAGAAGATCCTCGTGAACCACCTCGACGACCCTGAGGTTGCGGGCCTGGAGCGTGGCGGCACATACGTCGACCTGCGACCCGACCGTGTGGCCATGCAGGACGCAACTGCCCAAATGGCGTGGTTGCAGTTCATGACTGCCGGCCTCCACAAGGTCCAGGTTCCAACCACCACCCACTGCGACCACCTCATCTCTGCCCGGCTTGAAGCCGCCCAAGACCTTCTGGTGGCCATCGACGACAACGCCGAGGTGTACGACTTCCTGGAGTCGGTCTGTGCCCGCTACGGAGCCGGTTTCTGGAAACCCGGTTCGGGAATCATCCACCAGGTGGTCCTCGAGCAGTACGCCTTTCCCGGCGGGATGATGATCGGTACCGACAGCCACACCCCCAACGCCGGTGGCCTCGGCATGGTCGCCATCGGCGTCGGTGGCGCCGATGCGGTCGATGTGATGACAGGCAACCCTTGGAACGTGAAGTGGCCAAAGCTCATCGGCGTCAACCTGACCGGCGAGTTGAACGGCTGGGCGGCCCCCAAGGACATCATCTTGAAGGTCGCCGACATCCTCACCGTCAAGGGCGGCACGGGTGCCATTGTCGAGTATTTCGGTGAAGGGGCTCGCAGTCTCTCAGCCACCGGCAAGGCGACGATCTGCAACATGGGTGCTGAGATCGGTGCCACCACCTCGCTCTTCGCCTATGACGAAGCCATCGCCCGCTACCTCAAGGCAACGGGCCGCGAGGCCCTCGCAGACGCTGCCGATGCCTTTACCGCTCACCTGCGTGCCGACGATGAGGTCGAGGCCGACCCCACCGCGTACTTCGACGAGGTCATCCACATCGACCTGTCCACCCTCTCACCGCACATCAACGGCCCCCACACACCGGACCTCTCACGGCCAGTCGCCGACCTCGGCGCAGAGGCCAACGCAAACGGCTGGCCCCTCGAGGTGAGTGCCGGCCTTATCGGGTCATGCACCAACTCCAGCTACGAGGACATGACCCGGGCTGCTGGCATCGCCCGCGACGCTGTCGCCAAGGGCCTCACTGCCAAGGCACCGCTTCTCATCACCCCCGGCTCAGAACAGGTCAGGGCCACCATCGAGCGCGACGGCCTGCTGGCCGACTTCGAGGCCCTAGGGGCGACGGTGCTTGCCAACGCCTGTGGCCCGTGCATCGGACAATGGGACCGCCAGGACCTCGACGACGGGGTGCCCAACTCCATCGTCACCAGTTACAACCGCAACTTCCCCAAGCGCAACGACGGCTACTCCACCACCCACGCCTTCGTAACCTCACCGGAGACCGTCATCGCCCTCACGCTTGCCGGCCGCCTCGACTTCGACCCCGCCAACGACACCCTCGTCAACAATGCAGGCGAAGAAGTTCGGCTCTCAGTGGGTGCCGGCGAGGAGTTGCCGGCAGATGGTTTTGACCTCGGCCTGCCCACGTTTCTCGCACCGCCCGACGATGGCAGCGGCGTGGCCGTGACCGTGTCGCCCGACAGCGACCGCATCCAGGTCCTCTCCCCCTTCCCCGCCTGGGACTGCGAGGACTTCACCGACCTGGCGGTACTCGTCAAGGCGCAGGGCAAGTGCACCACCGACCACATATCAATGGCCGGCCCCTGGTTGCGCTACCGCGGACACCTCGAAAACATCTCAGGCAACCTGTACATGGGAGTCGTCAACGCATTCACAGGCGAGGTCGGCACAGGCCTCGACCTCACCGACGGTGAGACCCGCACCTACCCCGAGATCGCCAGGCGCTACCACGAGGCCGCCATCCCATGGGTTGCCATCGGCGACGAGAACATGGGTGAGGGGTCGTCGCGTGAACACGCCGCCATGGAGCCACGCTTCCGGGGTGCCCTTGCGGTCATGGCCCGCTCCTTTGCACGCATCCACGAGACAAACCTGAAAAAGCAGGGAGTGCTGGCGCTCACGTTCGCAGACCCGGCCGACTACGACCTCATCGGCGAGCACGACCGCATCTCCGTCACAGGAATCGCCAGCCTTGCACCAGGCGCCACCGTCAGCGTGGTCATCTCACACCAGGACGGCACAGGCACCCACATCGAGACCAACCACACTATGTCCACCGACCAGGTCGAGTGGTTCCGGGCCGGCAGCGCCCTCAACCTCATAAGACACCAGACCCGCCACCCGGAAGCAAGCAGTTCCGGCTAGACACTCCTGAGGCGGTAGCCGCGGTTCCGGGCCTCGGCGAGGGTGTCGGGCCCGAAGCAGATGAAGGTCTCAGCCGACATCAACTCGTCGAGTACCACCGCCATTGCCTCCTCGTCGGCGACCTCGTCCAGGTCATAGACCTGCTGGGTCCTCTTGTCGCCGAGGAAACGGTTCTCAGAAAAGGCCGAAGGTCTGTCCATGAGTGCCGAGGCTAGCGACGTCCGGTGCCCCGAACGCGACGGAGGGCGTGCCAAAGCACACCCTCGCGCCACAGAAATATCCTGGTATTCCCGGATCCGATCTTTCACGCCGACGGGGACCAGTGTCGACGATCGGTGTCCGGGGGTGGTCGGCGTATTCTCGCCGGGTGGTCCAGCGCCGCCTAGCGGCCTCCCACCTCCGAAGTCCCACAAGATCTGCTACTAATCTGGACCACCTCCCTTCTTCGGTAACCAGACCCTACGCCTTCAGGGACCACCGGTGCACGCATCCACCGGTCACCAATCGAGGTGCCTATCCACGTAGGTCCATCTGGAGGGTTCCGGCCTCGACCGCGAGGCGATCGGCTTCGTCGTTCCACCTGTCATCCGAGTGGCCCTTGACCCACTCGAAGGTCACGTCACCACGATCCCGGTAGAGGGCGATAAGCGGTTCCCAAATGTCGCGATTGGCTACATCCTTGCGCTGACTATTCTTCCAACCACGCTGCAACCAGCCTTCCCACCATCGGTCCCTGAAGCAGTGAACCACGTAGGTCGAGTCGCTCACGACGTGCAACGGACCGTCAAAGGCCCTCATCGCCTCAAGCGTCGCTCTCAGCTCCATGCGCTGATTCGTGGTGGCCGGATCAAAACCTGCCGCATACGGTCCGTCGGGAACCACCCAGGCCCACCCGCCGGGTCCCGGGTTCCCCGAACAGGCACCATCGGTGTACACGGTCGTCGTCTGATGGGGCATCGGCGGCGACCCTAACCGGGTCGATACCACCATTTGTTGACCTGTCATGGTGCGGGACCGGGCGGACGCTGGCATGATCACTGATGTGATCGACGGCTTCACCCACCAACTACCCGACGGCGATCCCGAGGAGACCCGCGAGTGGATCGACTCCTTTGACGCCCTCGTAGGCCGGGCCGGACGCTCCAGGGCGCGCTTCATGCTGGCCAGCCTGATGGAACGGGCCGGAGAGCTGAACGTCGGCAGTGCTCCTCCCACCTGGACGCCGTACGTGAACACCATCGCCACAGGTGACCAACCGTGGTTTCCCGGCGACGAACACATCGAACGCCGCATACGCGCCTTCATCCGCTGGAACGCTGCTGCCATGGTCATCAATGCCAACAAGACATCTGACGGCATAGGCGGGCACCTCTCCACCTTCGCCTCGTCAGCGTCGCTCTACGAGGTGGGGTTCAACTGGTTCTTCCAGGGCAAGGACGACGGACAACCCGGCGACCACGTCTACTTCCAGGGCCACGCTGCACCGGGCGTCTACGCCCGCGCATACCTGGAGCGGCGACTCGAGGATCACCACCTCGACAGGTTCCGCATGGAGATCTCAGGGGGGGGCCTGTCGAGCTATCCCCATCCACGCCTGATGCCCGACTTCTGGGAGTACCCGACGGTGTCGATGGGCCTCGGACCCATCAACTCCATCTACCACGCACGCTTCAACAAGTACCTCGAGCATCGCCAGATAGACGACACCTCCAGTTCGCGTGTCTTTTGCTTCCTGGGCGACGGTGAGTGCGACGAGCCAGAGACCCTTGGCGCAATCTCGCTTGCCGGCCGTTCGGGCCTCGGCAACCTGATCTGGTTGGTCAACTGCAACCTACAACGCCTTGACGGCCCTGTCCGCGGTAACGGCCAGATCATCCAGGAACTCGAGGGAGTGTTCCGTGGCGCCGGCTGGAACGTGATCAAGGTCATCTGGGGTTCCGCCTGGGACGAACTAATCCACAGGGACCTCGACGGCGTACTGCTCAACAAGTTCAACACCACTGTCGACGGCGAGTACCAGCGCCTCGCCGTCGAGGGAGGCGACTACGTCCGCGAGCACTTCTTCGGGCCCGACCCACGACTGCGAGCCATTGTCGACCACCTCAGCGACGACGAGTTGTTCGACCTCCCCCGTGGCGGCCATGACTACCAGAAGCTCTACGCCGCCTACCGGGCAGCCACCGAGGAGAATGACGCCCCCACGGTGATCCTTGCCAAGACCATCAAGGGGTGGACCCTCGGCGAGGGCTTCGAGGCCCGTAATGCCACCCACCAGATCAAGAAGATGACCTCGTCACAGATCCTCGACCTGCGCGAACGCCTGCACCTTGAAGAGGAGATTCCAGAGTCGTCCCTCCAGGGGGACAGGGCCCCCTACTTCCGACCCTCTGAGGACAGCCCCGAGTTCGAGTACATGATGCAGCGGAGGCGGGCCCTCGGAGGCTCCGTGCCGAAGCGACGGATTCGAAGCAGGCGTCCGGCCACCCTCCCCGACCCATCGGTCTTCCTGGGCCTCTCAAAGGGTTCTGAAGGCCGTGAGGTGTCAACCACAATGGCCCTCACCGGCCTGCTCCGGGACCTCCTTCGCGACGACTCCTTTGGTCCAAGGGTGGTTCCCATTGTCCCCGACGAGGCGCGCAGCTTCGGCATGGACTCCCTGTTCCGGGAGTTCGGCATATACGCGCCCTTCGGCCAACTCTACGAACCGATCGACCACGAGTTGCTGCTCTCCTACAGCGAGGACACCGACGGGCAACTCCTCGAAGAGGGCATCACCGAAGCTGGCTCGCTCTCCAGCTTCATCGCCGCCGGCACCAGCTACGCCAACCTGGGCGTGCCGATGGTCCCGTTCTTCACCTTCTACTCCATGTTCGGCTTCCAACGGGTCGGCGACCTCATCTGGTCAGCCGCCGACTCCAGAGCCCGGGGATTTCTCATGGGTGCCACGGCTGGTCGCACAACCCTCGCCGGAGAGGGCCTCCAGCACCTCGACGGCCACAGTCATGTGCTGTCCTCAACGGTCCCTGCGTGCCAGTCATACGACCCTGCGTTCGCCTACGAGTTGGCTGCCATCGTCGACGACGGCCTTGAGCGCATGTACGGCAGCGATGACCCCGAGGCCAACGAGGACATCTTCTACTACGTGACCGTCTACAACCAGCCCCACGTCATGCCACCCCGCCCAGACCATGTCACCCCAGCCGACATCGTCGCCGGCCTCTACAAAATGACCGATGCGTCGGAGCGGCCGCTTTCAGCGACGCTGCTGTTCTCCGGACCCGCCCACCTGGCAGCCTTCGAAGCCGCCGAGGAACTGGCTGACCGCTGGGGCGTCGGCGTCGACCTCTGGAGCGCAACCTCATACAAGCTGCTGCGCGAGGAGGCCCTCGAAACCGAACGCCACAACCGCCTCCACCCTGAGGATGACCGGGTTGAGCCGCTGGTGGCGAGGTTGCTGGCCGACGGCGAGGGACCGGTTGTGGCAGTTACGGACTTCATGAAGGCTGTCCCCGACCAGGTTGCCCGGTGGGTGCCGAGGCCGTTCCATGTTCTGGGAACCGATGGCTTCGGGCGAAGCGACACACGCGAGGCACTGCGTCGCTTCTTCGAGGTCGATACCGGCCACGTCGTGGTAGCCGTGCTGTCTGCTCTCGCGGAGACGGGAGTCGTCGAACCGTCGATTGTCGCCGAGGCGATCGCCCTGCACGGAATCGACGTCGACCTACCTGATCCCGGTAGGCACGATTCAGTACCGGCAACGGGCCGCGGCATCGGCCATTCCAAGAAGTAGGTTCCGGCGGTGCCTGGAACCCTCGCAGTAACCGGTGACGCCGATGCCGATGCTCTCATCAACTCTGATCCGCTGGCACTCCTTATAGGCATGCTCCTCGACCAGCAGGTCCCTATGGAGTGGGCGTTCCGGGGGCCCGCGACCCTTCTCGAACGGCTCGGCTCACTTGACGCCGTAGCAATCGCCGAAATGGAGCCAGACCTTCTTGACATCGAGTGTCGGACCAAGCCTGCCGTGCACCGGTACCCCAGTTCGATGGCCAAACGCATCCAGGCCCTGTGCCAGCACATAGTCGACAACTACGACGGCGACGCCAGCCTGCTCTGGGGCAGTGCCACCTCGGGAGCCGATCTGAAGCAGCGCCTTGTCTCGCTGCCGGGCTACGGAGACGAGAAGGCCATGATCTTCACCGCAATCCTGGCCAAGCGCATGGGTGTGGCACCCGCCGGCTGGCAGGATGCCGCTGGCCCATTCTCAGACAACACCCCCCGCTCGGTTGCAGATATCGACGGCCCTGAGGCACTTGCAACGGTAAGGGAGTGGAAGAAGGCCCAGAAGGCTGTCGGAAAGTCCAAACAGCAGTAGCCGGCCGGAGGCTTCAGAGCCGGGCGGTGCCGTCAGACATCGCCTGCCTGAACCAGTCGTATGTGGTGGCCAGACCATCCTCCAACGGTATAGAAGCGGTCCAGCCCAGTTCGGTGAGCCTCGACACGTCTAACACCTTGCGAGGCATTCCATCCGGTTTGGTGGTATCAAAGGCCAGGTCGGCCCCAGGGTGTACGAGGTCACGGACCATTTCGGCCAGCTCGCGTATCGAGATGTCCTCGCCGGTGCCGACGTTGAGGTGCCCCGCGTCCGAGTAGTTGTCCATGATGTGCAGACATGCGTTGGCTAGGTCGTCAACGTGCAGGAACTCCCTTCGGGCTGAGCCGGTCCCCCAGATCTCGACCTCTCCCACCCCTGCACGGTGGGCCTCGTGGAACCGACGCATGAGAGCCGGCAACACGTGTCCACCCTCCAGGTCGAAGTTATCGCCCGGGCCGTAGAGGTTGGTGGGCATGGCCGAGACGAAGTCGTCGCCGTACTGGCTCCTATAGCCCTCGCATAGTTTGATTCCAGCGATCTTGGCGAGGGCGTAGCCCTCGTTGGTCGGCTCCAGTGGCCCGCCCAACAACGCCTCTTCCACGATGGGCTGTTCGGCCAGGCGCGGGTAGATGCACGAACTCCCCAGGTAGAGGAGCTTCTGTACCCCGACAAGGTGGCTTGCGTGAACCACGGTGCCGTGGATCATCAGGTTGTCGTAGAGGAACTCGGCCGGTCGTGTGCGGTTGGCCATGATGCCACCGACTGTTCCTGCGACCAGGAATACGTAGCGGGGCTCCTCAGTCCTGAACCAGGCCTCAACAGCCGCCTGGTCGCGGAGGTCCAGGTCCTCCCTGTCGACGGTCCGCATATCGGTGAAACCTGCATCGGCCAGGCGTCGCATAATCCCCGACCCGACCAGTCCCCGGTGTCCGGCCACGAAGACGGGTGCGTCACGGTCAATCATGCCCCGACGCTACCCGTCGCCAACTGGGCCGGCAGTTCCCCCAATGGCACCCACCTCGGCCATGTAGACACCCAGCAGGTCTGCCACAACCGCTACCGACACAGAATCAAGTGGTTCGGGTTCCTCCATACCACGGGCCACGAGGACCTCGAGGGCATCATCCAGGCGGGCAACGACCCTGTCGGTGCCTTCGTCGATGGCGGCTTCGCCGAGTTCCTGTCCGTGCCTGGTGGCGAGGCCCACCGATCCGAAGTAGTCCAGGTACCAACCCACGATGACCACCACGTCTGAGCGGCTCAACTGCCGGGCAGCCTCGTCGGGTAGGCGCTCGGCGAGCCAGTCCACGACATCGTCCACCTCGAACACGGCGGGCTGCACGGTTGCCTCCAGCCGCCCCAGCGCCGATCCGACCGCCACGAAACCCACGGCCAAGACGACGAGCACGCCGA
>CAJXKL010000023.1 GCA_913055915.1 uncultured Candidatus Nemicrothrix sp.
CCGTCGGCCGCGTCCGATGTGTATAAGCGACAGATCAGTTCGTCGCGAACCTCTTCGAGGATGCTCACCGGAAGGGTGCAGGGGCCCGCACAGAAGTTGTGGACCCGGGTGGAGGTGGTCATGGATTGCTCCCTTGGTCGAGCCCGGTCCGGCCGAGGCGGGATGCGGGATCGTGGTCGCTGACCAAGCAAGGCTAGCGGCGGTAACCGTCGGGTCGGTACGGTTCAGTCGAAGGTGATACGACGCAGGGTCGGCTCGAGCACCGACGATGTACGGCGCTCCGACTCGGCCAGCACAGTGGGATCAGCACTGGGAGGGTTGTCCATGCCCAGCGGAACTATCTCGTAGGTGGAGCGGTCAACCCAGGTGGGGACGTAGCCGGCATCCACTACAGCTACCGAACCGTCAGGCCGGTCGGCCACGGCGAACCATGCGATGACGCCGTCCTGAGTGGAGTCAGGGCATTCTGGGCGGCAGTTCCTGCGCTCGTCACCGGGTTGGTTGGAGAGGAAGTTACCCAGTCCGATGGCCGCGTACTTGTCGGAGAACCGCAGCACGGGCTGGATCACGTGTGCCTGATGGCCTATCAGCAGGTCGACTGCCGGAGATGCGAGGAGTTGGGCTGAGACCTCGGCCTGCCTGTCCGTGGGTTGGCTCTGGTACTCGATTCCCCAGTGGATGCTCACCACCACGAACTCGGCACCCTGTTCCACCGCTGCCTCGGCATCGGAGACGACCTTCTCAGGATCGAGGCTGCCGACAAGCCACGGTGGGTCGGTCGGTAGGGAGGCTCCGTTCATGATGTCGGTGTAGGAGAGGTGTGCCACCGAGATGCTGCCGGGTGCGAACCAGGCAGGTCCGGCATCGGCCTCTTCAAGGGCCATCCCGGAGTGGGCCACCCCGGCCCGGTCAAGGTGGCCCAGGGTGGCACGCACTCCTGAGACCCCGGCATCAAGGCTGTGGTTGGACGCAACCGAACACCCGTCGTAGCCGGCGGCACCGATGGCATCAGCCAGTTCGAACGGCACCCGGAAGTTGGGGTAGTAGACGAGGTCGCTGTCATCCTGTGACAGCGGCGTCTCCAGATGGCAGAGGGCCAGGTCGGCTCCCGCCAACACGGGCTGGACACGCCTGAACATGGGGTTGAAGTCGTAACCACCGTCGCTGCCGTAGAAGCCGGCCATGTCGGCCACGTACTCGTGGGCGAGGAGGTCACCGGTCGCAACCAGCGTGAAGGTGCGGGCCTCGAACGGGAGCGTCGTCGTTGTGGAGGAGTCTGGAGGGGTCGTTGATTCGGGCCCGCCGTCGTCTGGAGTCTGGGAAGGCGCCGTGGTGCTGGCAGGCACCTGCCCGTTCTCGTCGCGGCTCACTCCGGTGAGCGTCGTGAGGTCTATTGACAGATCGGCCATGACCATTACGAGCACAACAGCGAAGAATGCCATGAGCACTCTCGTCAGGTGCCACGCCACCCGACGTTCGGTCTCTGACATGACGTCGTGTTCCGGGTCGATGTCGGTGGGGTCATTCATGTCAGGTCCCGAAGGATTGGAACGCCGGGTCGAACATCCTGGTTGTTGACACCGTCGGTCCTGACAACCCGGCCAGAGACGAGAACGTGGCGAACACCCTCAGCCTCACGGGCCGGGTCGGCGATCGTGGAGCGGTCGATGATGGTCGTCGGGTCAAAAACCGTGATGTCTGCCACAGCGCCTGGCTGGATGCGGCCCCGTCGGGCCATGGCCGAACTGATGCCGCCCAGCATCCGGGCTGGAAGGATCGTCATCTTTGCCAGAGCGTCTGGCAGGGTCAGGAGCCCTCGCTCACGCACATAGTGGCCGAGCACTCGGCTGAAGCAACCCGTGGAGCGGGGATGGTTGTTGCGGGGGAGTTCCAGGATGGCATCGGAGCCGATCATCACCCAGGGTGTGAGCAGCGACGTGTCGATGTCGTCATCGCTCATGGCGAACGCCGCAGTCACCTTGTGTTCCCTTCGGGCGGCGTTGAAGGTCTCCTCGGTGAGGCGTTCGTCTGTGCCGGCTATCTGGAGGTCTCCCCATGAGATGCCGTACTTCTCGCGGAAGTTGTCGTAACGGGCGCTGGCCGCGTTGGTAGCCCAGAACGTGTACGGATAGGTGCAGGCCGTTATTGGGATGCCCGATGCGCGTGCAGCATCGAGTTGTGAGATCGCCTCGGCCATTCGACCGGTTCCACCAGTTGAGTTGATGTGTTCGATGTGGAGTCGACAACCCGTCTGGGTGGCCACCCTTATGGCCTCATCGAGGGCCTCCTCCTGGGTGCCCGGCGTGAGGTTCTCCGAATACCGGACGTGCAGGCACAACGGCACGGAGTAGCGGGCAGCCACCTCGCCGTGGCGGAGCATCTCGTCGAAGCTGACGTCGACGGTGTACTCGGGCTGTTCGTGAATGCCCAGCGCGCCGGCCAGGACATCGGCCTCGGCCCGGCCGACCAGCTCGTCGAGATCGTCTCCGCTGACCCGGCTGATTCCCAACTTCATGTCCTTGCGGTGCTCGTACTGGTCGGCGGCACCTCCGTAGTTGACCGGTGGGTCGTTGCCAGCTGCCTTGTCGAGAAAGATGGCCATCGGATCATCGATGCCGTGGAGGTTCAAGTTGGTGGTGACCCCGTCGGCGACCTTGAACCACTCGCCGAATCCGTTGGGTGGATACGAGAGGATGTCGATAAAGCCCGGCGACACCACAAGGCCAGTGGCATCGATGCTGCTTGATCCCGACAGCGGCTCGAGGCTGATCTGCGTGATCGTGTCGCCGTCTATGCCCAAGTGGGCTACCGCGTCGAACCCAGAATCGGGGTCGATGACCCGACCTCCGGCGATCACCGTGTCATGGACATGGTCGTCGGTGGCCACCTCGAGGGAATCGTCGAGCACTGGTGGCACCGTGGGAGTGGTGGTCGCGGGCGGGCCGGTCGTGGAGGTGGTGGCCGGGACCGAAGAAGGTGCTGGGGCCGGTGTGGTCGACAGCCCCGTGGGCCGGATGGTGAGGCGCCGAAGCAGGGCAAGGTTGGCCGCACCGAAACCCAGGCCGAACAGCACCTTGCGACGTGCAATGGCACCAGGGCCCGGCTCGACCGGCGTGTTCCCGTCGGGCGGCTGGTCCTCCATCAGGGCGACGCTACCTGTGGAGTCGAACGGGTACACGGCACTGGACCGCTCCGGGCGCGGCTACCGGTGGGTGTCAGCTGGCTAGCGTTGGAATGTGGAGATCCGCTACCCGGGCACACTCGGCGTCCTGGCAATCCTTGGCCTGGCAACGCTTGTAGCCGCAATTGCGACCGGTGGCTCAACCGACCTGTTGATGGCCAGGGTGTCGGCCGACCCACTGGCCGAGTCGTCTCCGCACCTCGTCGTTGTCGAGAGGCCAGCCGGGGGTGTTGGCGCCTACTCGGGTCTTGGCACCTGGGTCGACTCTTATGACTCCGATCCTGTCTACACATCGGGCCGACCGTCGGTGTCGCCGGGTGACACAGCGCAGATGGCGGCCTCTGGGGTGCAGACCCTCTTCATGCAGGCGGCGCGTTCCGATGACCGGGCAACAGGGCCGACCACGGACCCGTGGGTACTGGCCGAGTTCCTGATGAACGCCCATGCAGACGGCCTGAACGTGGTCGGCTGGTACCTGCCCAAGTGGAGCGGCGACAACGAGGACCTCGAACGTCTCGTGGCGGTCCATGAGTTCGAGGTTCTGGGGCATCGCTTTGACGGCCTTGCGGTGGACATCGAGTGGAACCGCGGCGAACTCGAGGAAGATGCCGAGGAGCGCAGCCGTCGCCTGCTTGTGCTCTCTCTGCAACTACGCGACTCGATCGGCGCTGCGACCTTGGGAGGCATCGTGATGCCACCGATCGTGACCGACCAGATCAACCCCGACTTCTGGCCGAACTTTCCGTGGACAGACCTTGCAACTCTCTACGACGTGTGGCTGCCCATGAACTACTGGTCGTTCCGCACCGAGGAACACGCCGACCCGCTCTACTACAGCGGTGAGAACATCAGGTTGTTGCGTCAGAACCTCCAGTTTCACGAGGCGGTGGTACACGGCATCGGAGGTATCGGAGCCGAGAGTGGCGACGTCTACGGTGCTGATGAACCGTTGGCAGAGTTGGATGACCTGGCACTCTTCGTTCGGTCACTCTCGGAGACCGGAGCCGTGGGGGGTTCGATCTACGACTGGGCAACCACAGGAAATGCAGCTCGGGAGCGCTTGGCTGGACTCTTTGCTGGGTAACAGGTTAGGCAACTCCCCGGCCTGCCGTTCTTACCCACCATTCGAAATCAGCGAGATCCGCACGCCACAGATCTCGAAGTTGCCGGACTGGGCCGCTACCAACTCGAGCCCACTGACGCCCTCACCTCTGCCGTCAGCGGCATCCACAAACCGGATCTCCGCGTCGTCAAGGGCGATTGACGTGTCGGTGTTCTGCCTCCCTAGTACCTCTGACCAGCGCTCGGCCATGGCCAGAGGAGACTCGGCCTGAACCTCGACGGCGGAGATCCGTTGTACCACTCCGGTGTGGATGTGGTCCCGCCAGTAGGGTCCGGCCCACGGCCAGGCGTCCCAGTCATCAGTCTGGTCTACTGACAGGATCGCCCCACCGACGTCGCCCGGGTGGAGGTGGAGTCCGGTGACACCCTCGGTGACTGCCTCAAAGACCACCCGGGTTCCGGTTTCCCGAAAGTGATCACGAAACGGGTCTAGGTCGTCAACCTGGACGATGACCATGTATCCACCGTCGCCACCCCGCTTGGCAAGGAGGCGGCCGGCCGTCGTACCTGTTTCGACCGGTGACACCACCTCCAACAACTGTTCGCCCACCGGATACAGAACGTTCCCGAGGCCGAAAGTGCTCACCCCTGGGTCCCGGAAGCAGACCGAGAGGCCCAGTTTCGCCTCGATTTCGGACTCTGCTGCCGTAAGGTTTTCGGCTACCAGGGCTACTTGGCGCAGGCGCATCCGCATCACAGTGACGCTAGTGGCGCTTGGTCTTCGGGGACGCACCGTCCGGGAAGACTACCTACCGCTCCCCAGTCAGATCCAGAATCCGGTAGGTGACAACTCTCAGGCTTGGGAGGTGGCCGAGGTGCCGGCCGCCAGACATACGCGGATCTTCGCAACAGGGTTCGAGGGGCCCGGAAGAGTGCTGAGTGGGGTCCTGGGTGGCCCGCGCGCGCGGGTCGCGTAGCCTTGACTACCGGGCACTTCCGTGGTCGGCTCAGCCGAAAGAGGGTTCAGGTGAGCGAAAAACGCCAGCCAACCGCAACGACGGCCTTCGGTGTTGGCCGTCGCGAGAACCATGACTCGTCTGCTTTCTACGCCCGCTTCCGGCCACCAGAGGTGTCTGACGATGACACCATCGCTGATGCTCCCGACCTTGGTGACGGCTGCATCCTGGGTGATTCCCGTGACATGCACCACCTGCCCGACTCGTCAGTGGCTCTGGTGGTCACCTCACCTCCCTATTTCGTTGGTAAGGAGTACGAGTTGGCCGTGGCGGGCAATGGAACTGTCGGGATCCCCACTTCGTACCTCGAGTACCTGGAGATGCTTTCTGAGGTGTTCACCGAGTGCTTGAGGGTCCTTGAGCCCGGGGGCCGCATAGCAGTCAATGTTGCCAACCTCGGGCGTAAGCCCTACCGGAGCCTCTCAGCAGATGTGATCCGCATCCTCCAGGATGACTTGGGCCTATTGCTGCGCGGTGAGGTTGTGTGGCAAAAGGCTGAAGGTGCAACCGGGTCGGTCGCATGGGGGTCGTTCCGCAGGGCGGCCAACCCGGTGCTCCGCGATATGACCGAACGGGTCCTCATCGCCAGCAAGGGGCGTTTCGATAGGGCACGTGTACCGAAGAAGCGCGAGGAGGAGGGCCTTCCCCACGAGAGCACGGTCACAACCGACGAGTTCATGGAGGCCACCCTCGATCTCTGGCGCATCGACTCAGAACAGGCCAGCAGGGTCGGCCATCCGGCCCCGTTCCCGGTTGAACTGCCCCGGCGCCTGATCGACCTCTACACCTACCGCGACGACCTTGTCCTCGATCCGTTCCTGGGGTCCGGTTCCACCCTCGTGGCGGCTCTGCGTGCCGGTCGGCGCGGGGTGGGCTACGACCTGGAATCCGAGTACATCGACCTGGCAAGGGGCCGCCTCGCCACCGAGAAGGACAGGATCAAGGCCGGTTCCCTCGCCGAGTGGCGCCGCAGCGACCTGGCCGGCCGGGCAGCACCACAGGACGGTCTGTTTCCCGCGCTGAACGGCCACGACGATACCGAGCACCTCCTGGAGCGTGCCGCGGAATCAGGCAAGAAGGCAGCCGACATCGCCGAGGCCGTGTTGGTCGAGGCCGGTTTCGACATCGTCAAGGCAGGCGTGGTCCGACGCGACCTTGGCGCACACTTCTCGTTCCTGGTCACAGATAAGGCGGTCGGCCGCCAGTGGTACGTGGAGGTTTCGGGTGCGTTCACCACCGCAAGGCCCGGCATGCGCCGCACCGATGCCCTCTGGAAGACCCTTGGGAGGGCCCACGTGCTCGCCAGCGGACACGCAGGCGATGCCCCAGAGGATCGCCCCCGACTGCTGGTACTCACCCCCCGCCTTCCGCGCCGTGGAAGCGAGGGCGATCGTGCCATGCGGGCTGTCGGTGGATCCGGGTTCTTCGACGCTGTCGAGATGTTTGACGATGCAGCGGTTGAACGACTGCGGTACTACGCCAAGGGTGCTCCCGATCGACCGCTTCCCGGTTTCTGGGACGAAGAAGAGATCTCCCAGCGGTTCGCCTGAGCACTCCGCTCAGCCGGATACGAACTCCACCTCGTAGAGGGTCGGCCAGTACTTGCCGGTCAGCAGGAATCGCCCTGTGGCGGGGTCGTGTGCGATGCCATTCAGGACCGAACCGGGGGCCAGCGAAGATCGCTCCACCGGCAGTGACGAGGTATCCACGACAGCAAAGACAATCCCTGTGGCTGGATCAATGCCGACGATCGTGTCGGTCTTCCAGACGTTCGCCCAGACCGTGCCGTTGACACATTCAAGTTCATTCAGGAGTTCCTGCGGCAACTCCTCTCGTGCAACCACCATGCTGCCCAGTTCATGGAAGTCTGACGCCGATCTGAAGGTCAGGGTCGCCGACCCGTCGGACACGACCAGGGTCTCCGGGTCAAGCAGGCACACCCCCCACCCCTCACCCTCGTAGGACCAGGCATCGACACGCTCAAGGCCGTCGACGTTCCACACCGTTGCGCTCCCCGCTTTCCAGGTGAGTTGCAGCAATCGGCCACCACCGATCGCCGTGAGGCCCTCACCGAAGACGGTGTCATCTAGCCCAGTTGAGGCAACGACCCCACCGGTGGCCAGGTCCACCTCACGGATCGTCGACGTGCCGTAGTGCCCCGTGCTCTCAAAGAGGCGGCCGTTGACCAACTCGAGGCCCTGGGTGAAAGCGGTCGGATCGTGGGGGTACTCGGCAAGCACCTCGACGTGCATCTCGCCTGCTGGCCAATCTGTCGTAACGCCCATGGTCACATCTGTGGCCACGTTTACGCCACCGCTCACAGCTACGGCCGGGTCAGGGCGAGACTGCTCCACGCCGCCACAGGCCGCCACGACCAGCGCCACGACCACGGATATCGCCAGATGACGCAACAGGGATCTCAGGCCCCAGTGGTGTTGCCGGTGTGGGCGGAACTCCAGCACAGTGTGGAAGGGTAGCTAGGTGAACGGGACCGGGCCCAGCGGCGGGCACATTGAACATGACGGCCTCGAGATCGCCTATCTGGACTGGCGCGGTGGGACTGGGAGTTCTGGAGCGGACACGGTCGTCGTTGTCCACCCAACCGGTTTCTGCGCAGGCGTGTTCCACCCACTTGTGCACCGACTCGCCGATCGCTTTGACTTCATCGGCGTTGACCTGCGCGGACATGGTGCCAGCCAGACCGTCACGGCCGTAGAGGACCTGGGCAACGACCAGATGGCACTTGACGTCTTGGCGGTCGTCGACCACCTCGGCATCAGCCGCTTCTCTCTTCTGGGCGTCTCCCTGGGTGGAGCCGTCGCAATCGAGGTGGCCGCCATAGCCCCCGACAGGGTTGTCTCGATAATGCTCTGCGAAGCGGTCGTAATAGACAGTCGTGTCCGTGGGTCGAGCCACTATGCCTACGAGGAGGGAGAGCACCCGATGGCGGTCGCCGCCAGGCGCCGCCGACAGGTCTGGCCGGATAGTGCCACCGTCGTGGAGTCATACGGCTCAAGGCCACCGCTGCAGGTCCTGGACCCCGAGGTGCTCGAGGCCTATGTGTCGTGGGGTTTCGTCGACACTCCAGACGGTCAGGTGGAACTGGCCTGCGCACCCGACATCGAGGCCTACGTCTTCGGATCGGCTGAACGGTACGGAGCGACCCACACCTTCGAGCGCCTGGCTGACGTGACCTGTCCGGCGTCGGTACTGGCCGGGACCGACACCAACCTGGAACTTCAGTGGTTTGAAGCCCAGGCCCGGATACTCGACACCGAGCTGGTCCTCGTGGACGGAAGCCACTTCTTCCTCTTCGAGGACCTCGACAGGGGAGCGTCGTTGATCCTCAAGCACCTGCCTTGACGCTGTTTGCCGGCCTGCCCACACAACGGTTGTGGGCCCTAACCACCCTTGCGGTTCGCCGCCCACACCTGACAGGAGCATCCGGTGAGCACCCATCCAGACCCAGTTGAGCTCTCCAGCCGAATCATTGACACCGGCACGGCCGAACCCCCTCACAACCGGGTAACCGGGGAGTTGACCCAGGTCGACGACGACATCGCTGTAGTGGAGTCGTTCTCGCACTGCTGGGTGATCCGCACCGACGAAGGCCTTGTCTGCTTTGACACCAGCGGAACTGGATCCGGGACAGGGGTCGTGGAATCGATCAGGAACTGGAGCAGCGAACCCTTCCACAGCCTCGTCTACACCCATGGCCACCTCGACCATGTCGGAGGCAGCGGTGCGTTCATGGCCGACGCTGAGGCCAGGGGTGGACCCCGGCCCAGGGTGCTGGCCCACGAGGCGGTGCCCGCCCGCTTCGACAGGTACCGAACCACGAACGGTTGGAACATCGTCATCAACCTGCGGCAGTTCGGTGGTGTTGTGAAGCCCGAAGCCATGGGTATCGGAGGGTCCGGGCGCACCTTCCTGCCTGACGACGTTGCCGAACCCGATGAGATGTTCCGCGACACCCTCGCGTTCAGCGTCGGCGACCGAGGCATCGAGTTGCGTCACGCCAGGGGAGAGACCGACGACCACGCATGGGGCTGGGACGCCTCGAGCCTGACCGCCTACACAGGCGACTTCATGTCATGGGTGTTCCCCAACGCAGGCAACCCCCAGAAGGTCCAGCGCTACCCGATCGAGTGGGCAGCAGCACTACGGGAAATGCTTGCTGCCGGTGCCGAGCGGGTGTGTCCAGCCCACGGGCTGCCCATCGTGGGCCGCCAGCGTGTCGAGTTGGTTCTGGGCGACCTGGCCGAAGCGCTTGAACACCTCAGCGACCGCACCCTTGAGTTGATGAACGAGGGCGCCACCCTGGACACGATCATTCACGAGGTGACCGTGCCCGAACACCTGCAGGACAGGCCCTGGCTGGCCCCCCAGTACGACGAGCCGGAGTTCGTGGTGCGAAACGTCTATCGGCAGTTCGGCGGGTGGTGGGATGGAAACGCAGCCAACCTAAAACCTGCACCCGAATCGGCCCTGGCGTCCGAGGTGGTAGCTCTCGCCGGATCGGTCGAGGCGCTCACAGAACGCGCCCGGGAACTGGCCGAGGCCGGTGACCTTCGGCTGGCCTGCCACCTGGTCGAGATGGCGGTCGCAGCCGAACCGCATCACGAGGGCGCCCACAGGGCCAGGGCGGCTGTCTACTGGCAGCGCCGCAAGGCCGCCCGCTCGCTCATGTCCAAGGGAATCTTCGCTGCCGCCGCCCGGGAGTCCGAGGCCGAGGTGGGAGAAGAGGTTGTGGCCGATCCACTGGGGGAGAGCCTCGGGAAGGCACCCGGCTAGGAACTGGTCGTCTGTTCCACCACTCCGGCCATTAGGAGGCCGATCTGCTCACGGCTGGCGTCCTGACCCTGGACAATGGCCACGATGTCGCCCTCGTACATGACGGCGACCCGGTCTGCCAGGCCGAGAATCTCGTCGAGGTCCTCTGAGATGAGAATGGTTGCAGTACCGATGCTCCGCTGCTCGATCAGACGTGTGTGGATGTACTCGGCGGCACCTATGTCGACCCCACGGGTCGGCTGACACGCCAGCAGCACTGTCGGAGAAGCCGACAGTTCCCTCGCCAGGATCACCTTCTGGATGTTGCCACCCGAGAGGCTCGAGGTCGGGGTGTCGATTCCCGGAGTCTTCACCGCAAAGTCGTCGACAAGTTGCTCGCTGTGCTTCCTGATGGCTCCGAAGGCGAGCATTCCGCGGATCGTGAACTCTTCAGAGTCGTGGTCCACGAGCACCAGGTTCTCGCTCACGGTGAACTCGGCGATGGCACCGTCACGCATGCGCTCCTCGGGTATGAAGCCGAGGCCCCTGTCTCGCCGGGCACGGGTGTCGTCGCCGGTCACATCGACACCGTCCATGCTGATAGATCCACCGGGCTCGACATCACGCAGGCCGGCCACCGCCTCGGCCAGTTCGCGTTGGCCGTTGCCCGAGACCCCGGCAATGCCGAGGATCTCACCCGACCGCACCTGAAATGAAATGTTGTTCACGGCAACGGCATCCCTGTCGCCGTGGATCGTGAGGTTCTCCACCGAAAGGCGGGCAGGGCCCTCCTGTAGGACAGGTTTCTCAGGGGTGAGTCGAACCGCTCGCCCCACCATCATCTGGGCCAGTTGCCCGCGGCTTGTCTCGGCCGGCGTGGTGGTGCCGACAACCGCGCCGTTGCGCAGGACGGTTATCCGGTCGCTGAGGCTCATGACCTCGCGGAGTTTGTGCGAAATGAAGATGAGGCCGCGACCGTCGTCAGCCATACGTCGTAGGATCACGAACAGGTCGTCAACCTCGCCCGGGGTGAGTACCGCAGTCGGTTCATCAAGGACCAGCAATTCGGCATCGCGGTAGAGGGCCTTGACGATCTCGACACGCTGCCGTTCGCCCACGGCAAGCTGACGGACCTCGACCGACGGGTTTACGGCGAGGCCGTGCTCCTCGGAGATCTCGGAGACACGCCTCGACACAAGGTCTAGGTCGGTGAACGGCCGCCGCGAAGAGTCCATGCCGAGGGCCACGTTCTCAGCGACAGTCAGAGTTGGAACCAGCATGAAGTGCTGGTGGATCATCCCGATCCTCGAGGCAATCGCCTCAGACGGGGACCCGACGGCGATGGGCTCACCGCGCAGGAGGATGTCGCCCTCGTCGGCCTGGTAGAGGCCGAAGAGAATCTTCACCAGGGTGCTCTTGCCGGCACCGTTCTCACCCAGAAGCGTGTGGACCTCGCCGTAGCGGACGTCAAGGTCAATGCCGTCGTTGGCGACGACACCGGGGAAGGCCTTGGTGATCCCCCTCATCTCCAGGATATTCGTGTCAGGTCCCATTGTGTCCGTCTGTTCTGTCGGGTTGAAGGGGCCAACTCCTGCCGGCCGACAGATGGCGGTGCCGGCAGGAGTTGGGGACCTTCATTGCCTGAAGTGGTCGCCTCTGCTGTGGGCTACGACCCCGTGCTCACGGTGCCGCTGGTGATGGCTTCGATCATGGCTTCGGCTGCGTCGCGTACACCGGCGGGCAGTTCGAAGCCGTCGTTGAACTCGATTACGAGGCCACCGTTGGCGAGGTTGATCTCAAAGGCCTGACCTCCGAGGACGCCACCGTCACGAAGCGCAAGCATCTCCTCGAGCACAACCTCCCAGTGGTACACCTGCGAAGCCACGACTAGGTCCGGAGCCAGCGAAGTCTGGTTGGCCTGCGTGCCGAACCACGGCACACCGGCATCGGTAGCCACACCGACGGCACCAACGACCATCTGGGCAGTACCGGTCAACACGTCGACATCGTTGGCCAGGTGCGCCTCAGCTGCCTCGGCAGCCAGGGCGACGTCGCCGAACGAACCCGTGTAGGTGATGTTCACCTCAGATGCGCCCCCAGCGAGGGCACCGGCTTCGAAGCCGTTGATGTAAGCGACAGCGTCACCGGCCTCGATGGGGCCGACCACGCCGATCACACCGGAATCGGTGAGAGAAGCGGCGATGGAACCGTTCACGTAGCCGCCCTCGTCAGCAGCAGGCGCATACGCGAACACGTTGTCGAGGCCCTGGGTGTCAGAAGCCGTACCCCAGACGAAGGTCACGTCCGGGAAGTCGGGTGCTATCTCCATGAGGGACGCACCGAACTGGGTGCCGTGTGCGATTACGACGTCGTTGCCATCCTCGGCGTAACCACGGATCGCTGCCGCAGCATCCTCAATGATGAACGTCCCGTCGGTGATCGACAACTCGACATCACGCTCAAGAGCGTTGACCGAATCAACCATGCTCTGGCTGAACGCAAGGTCATCAGAGGCACTCGGTGCCACAATCGCCACCCTCAACGGACCAGCGGCCACAGCCGTTGGCGCTGCCGTGGTCGCAGGCGCCGCCGGTTCCTCAGCATCACCTCCGCCACAGGCCACACCTGCGAACGCCAGCGCTCCCAGCATCACCAGAATGGAAGGACTCAGCCTCCGTTGTCTCTTCATCTCTGTTCCTTTCCTGTTTAGGGGGGTTGTCCCTCCATGTGTATTCATGCGATCAGTGTCTCGTGAACGGCTTGGTGAGAGCCGACGGGGCGTGCACCCGGCGTGCCAGGGCAATAAGCGCCAGGATCGTGAGAATGGCCGGTGCCATGTTGGCAAGGTCTGAGCCGCTGACAGGAATGATGCCCAGGGCCTTCCACTGCAGGACGGTTGCGTTTACGAGCCCGTAGAGTAGTGCGCCACCCATGACGCCTGCTGGTCGCCAAGCGCCGAAGTAGACGAGCGCCACGGCGATGAACCCGAGCCCCTGGGTGAGGTTCGGTTGGAAGATGCCGAGCTGGAGTACCAGTGCTGCTCCGGCGAGACCTGCCATGGAGTTGCCTATGAGGATGGCAACGAATCTGGTTCGCTCCACGGAAACACCGAGGCTGTCAGCTGCCTGGGGGTTCTCGCCCACCGAGCGGATGTTGAGGCCGAAGGTCGTTCGCGACAACAAGAGCGCAGTTGCCGGTACCAGAAGGAATGCCAGGTAGGTCAACAGGTTGCGTTGGAACAGGGCCTCACCGAGATGTGGAATGTCTGAGAGGATCGGAACGTCCACGTTCGGCAGGCGCCGGACCGGTTTTGGAGTTCCCACCTGCTGACGGAACAGCAGGTCGCTGAGGCCGAGGCCGAAGATGAAGATGCCTATGCCACTGATGCCCTGCGTAGCGCTCAACCCGACTGTGATCACGCCGTAGAGGATGCCCATGGCAAGGCCCACGACGAGGCCCACCAGTACGGCCAGCCACAGGTTTCCTGTTTCGAGAACGGCCCAGTAGGAGAAGAAGGCGCTCAGCAGCATCACACCGTCGACACCCAGGTTCAGGACACCACTGCGTTGGCCGATTGTCTCGCCGAGAGAGGCAAGCAGGTACGGCGTGGCGAGCCGAATGGCCGATGCGGCCGTGGCGACGAGCACGCTGAGCGTGAAGAAGTCACCCATGCTCAGTCGGCCTCGACATGGTCAGTCGAGCGGTTGAACAGGCCCGAGTCGGCAAGCGACCTCTGCAGCCAGCCACGCACCGGAGTGGAGCTGATCACGAAGATGACGATAATTCCGTTCAGGGCCACTGCCAGCGCCGCCGGGACCTGAAGTACGCGCTGGAGTTGGGTGGCGCCGGTTAGGAGCGCGCCGAACAGCATGGCCGAGGGGATTGTCCAGAGAGGGTGAAGTCCGCCGAAGAGGGCCGCCACGATGCCGTTGAAGCCGGCGCTGCCGGTGAATCCAGCTGCTGATCCGTCTGTGACCATTCGCTGACCTTCGCTGCCGAACACCAGAATGGAGCCCGCAATACCGGCGAGGGAGCCGGAAAGCGCCATTGCCAGGGTCACGTTGCGTTTCACGTTGATTCCGGCAGCGCGAGCCGCCTCAGGCGAGTGGCCGACGGCCCGAAGGCGAAAGCCGGTAGGGGTGCGCCAGAGGACCAGGTAGGCGACAACGGCTGCAAGGACCGCAACGGGTACGCCGATGTGGAGTCTCGTTCCGTCAATCAGGGTGGGTAGAGCGGCGTTGTCAGAAAGCCGCTGGGTCTGTGGAATACGGGTACCGGCCTCAAGTTCGAACGGGTCGATGAGGGGCCCCCTCAGGAGGAAGTTCATGAACTGGACCATCACCAGGTTCAGCATGATCGTGGAGAGGATTTCGTTGACCGAGGCATATGCCTTCAACGCCCCCGGAATGGCGCCCAGGATTGTGCCGCCGATCGCACCAGCCAGCAGTACCAGCGGAACGAGGATGAATGCCGGTAGGTCCGGGAGGCTGAGCGCCACGACGGTCGAGAGGAGTGCTCCGGCGATGATCTGGCTCTCACCGCCGATGTTGATGACGCTGGTACGGAAGGCGATCGTGATCCCGGCACCGACGAGGATCAGGGGTGTGGCCTTGACTGCCGTGGCTGCGATGCGGGAGCCGCTGCCAAACGCTCCGTCGAGCATGGCGTCGAGGCCCGCAAGGGGGCTGGCCCCGAGCGCCAGCAGCATGATGGCGCCGAATGCGAACGCGACCACGGCAGCGAGGAGCGGCACCAGTGCTCCGAGGACTGCCTTGAGCACCGGTTGTTCCCCCTCCTGTCGATCTATTGTCGACGTCGCCCCGGGTCTTTCTACAACACCTTGCTGAAGCATGCTGTTATCGGCGGCAGGCCTTCAGGCTAGGTTGAGCGATCCGGCTTCAGGTAGGAGTGGAGGGCCGAGATCTGTTGCCAGAAGGCCGGCTGTGGCCAGCCCCGGGACCGGGTCGAGGGAGCCGATCGCTGAAGCCAGGTGGGCAGCAGCCCGGATTCCCACCGAACTCTCCAGAAGTGACGTGACGACGACGCCCATGCCGCCGGAGCGGGCCCGAGTTGCCCACCTGGCCGCAACGGAGATGCCCCCGATGGCCGACGGCTTGAGGACCAACAGATCGGCACCACCGGTTGCAATGAGCCTGTCCAGGTCGAATGGGGTACGAACAGACTCGTCGGCCGCCACCGGAATTGGCGACACGTGCATGATGTCAGCCAGTGCAGGAATCCCCGAAACGGGTTCCTCGATGAACTCGATGCCAGAGCCAGCCAGGCTGTTCAGGTTGGCTGGCGCAGCCTCAGGGCTCCACGCCCCGTTGGCATCCAGCCGGATCGCCGGTTCAGGGCCGATCGCCTGACGGACGGCCGCAAGCCGTTCCATGTCCTCGTTGATCGGCAGGGCACCCACCTTCACCTTCAGAACGCGGTAGCCGTCGGTTATCGCCCCCACGGCTGCCGCAACCAACTGCTCGGGAGTGTCTCCGACCACGAGTGAGGCCACTGGTAGCAAGGTCGGGCTCTCCGGGTTCAGGTAGTGGTGAAGCGGCACTCCAGCCGAAGTTGCCGCTAGGTCGTGGAGTGCGGCATCAACTGCTGCGCACGCCGTGGGGAAACCAGCGAGCGATCCGTCGCCGTCCTCTCCAACCCAGGCCAACAGCGCCGCCTCTGCCTCGTCGATGCCCTCACGGGTGAAGCCGTCAAGCGGTGCGGCCTCGCCGACTCCGGTGTGGCCGTCTTCGCCCCTGAGGGTCAACAGCAACACCTGACGCTCGGTGATCCTGCCGTGGGCCGTGGCTATTGGAGCGTTGTAGGTGAGCGTGTGGCGTGCCACGCCTGCCTCGACGATTCTCACAGGGCGGTGACCTCGTCGAGGAAGGTCCGGATCGCAATCACCGCGGCAGCCGGGTTCTCAAGGTGGACGGCGTGGCCGGCATCGGGAAGAACCGCAATCTCAGCATGGGGGAGCCCTGACGCCATCCGGATCGCCAACGACCTGAACCTGGGGTCCTCGTCTCCAACCATGAGAAGCACCGGTCCGGTCACCCGGTGGAGTTCGCGCCAGAGCGACGGCTGGTTGCCGCTGCCCGAACCGCGGAGGCTGCCGGCCAGGCCCTCCGGATGATTTCTGAGCCGCTGCTCACGGGCATCGTGCAGTGCATCCTGCCCGAGTCGGCCCTGGGTCTCAAAGAGAGGTAGGTCCATCCAGTAGTCCACGAAGGACTCGAGGCCGTCGGTGAGGATCTCCTCGGCAAGGTCGTCGTCGGTGCGACGACGTATGTCGCGCTCCACGTCGCTGACAATCCCGGCCGTGGCACCGATGAGCACGCTGGACCTCACCAGGTCGGGGTGCCTCACTGCCAGACCCAGGGCGATGCGCCCGCCCATGGAATAGCCGATCACGTCCACGCTGTCATGGCCCAACTGCCTCGTCGTCTCGGCCAGGGCGTCGACGGTGTTCTCGAACCGGTAGTCGGCATGGTCGTCGAGCACGCCAGTCGCCCCGTGGCCCGGTAGGTCCACGGCGACAACGGTCCGGATGCCGGTGATCTCGTGGCCGAGTGGCCACATGGTCGATGTGTCACCCGTGAAGCCGTGCAGAAGCATGAGAGGGTGGCCCCGGCCCTCAACCTCGGTGTGCAGACGGGTTCTCACTGGTTCACACCACCGAGTGACCCAGCGACAGCAGAAGCGGTCGCCCGGTGAAGGGCCACGTTCGTTGATGCGCTTGTTCTCACATGCACCAGGTGTATCCCGGGGTGCCCCAGCGATGTGGCTAGAGCAAGGTCCAGTTCGACACGGTTGGAGACGCTGTCGAGGGTCGCACCGGCAAGGGGGGCGGCGAGGCCCATGTCAAGGCCGTGCGGCGTGTGGAAGAGGCGGCCATGGTCAATATCGGGCTCTGCTGCAATGGGAAGGAACGAGAAGATTCCGCCACCGTCATTGTCGACCACCACAACCGTCAGGTCGACCCCGAGGCGCCCACCTGCCACGAGGCCGGTCAGATCGTGGAGCAGGGCCAGGTCGCCTGTGAAGAGGACCGTTGGGGCGTCGGATCCTGCAGCTATGCCCAGTGCCGTGGAGACCTGCCCGTCGATGCCGTTGGCGCCCCGGTTGGCATAGACGGCCAGCGGCCTCTGATCGACCGGCATGAAGGCATCCAGGTCCCTGATCGGCATCGAGTTGGACACAACCAGGTTTGCTCCACCAGGCAGTGCCTGGCAGAGGGCGACAACTACACCGGGTTCATCGAAAGGGGCATTGGCGACCAGGCTGGCCACGGCCGCAGCCGCAGCCACCTCGGCATCGAGCCAACGGTCGGTCCATCCGGTCCTGTTCTGCTGCCCAGCGGCAGGGATGAGGGCGGTAGCCAGCTCGACGGGATCGCCTGCAATCCGGTCGGTGACGGCGAAGGATGGATCCGGGAACCGGCCAGCCTGGTCGACTGCGACGACGTGCTCCACCCCGCACCGCTCGAGCCAGAGCCTGTAGGCACGGCTTGTTGGCAGTCCACCCAGTTGCAGGACAACGTCGGGCTGGTGGCGGTCGGCCAGGCCGGCTGCAAGGAGGTGATTGCCACAGGCCAGTACCGGAGCGTGGGAGGTGTGAGGCCCCCGGCGAAGCCCTGAGGCCGGGTCGGCGATGATCGGCCAACCGCTGGCAGTTGCGAGTTCTGAAACTGCGGCTGTTCCTCGGGCGTTGAGGTCCATTGGACCCGCCACTATCAGGCCCTTCTCCCGTAACAGAAGTGTTCTGAGCGTTGTGACGTCTTTCGGATCAGGCTGGCGAGTTGCTGCTGGCGCCGACAACATGGTGACCGGTGGCGGGTCGACGACAGGAGCTTCAAGCGGTTCCCTGAACGGACAGTTGAGATGCACGGGCCCAGGCACCGGTGCGAGTGATCGCTCAACGGCGAGGGCCGCAAGGCGAACCACCTCTTCGGGAGTTCCGGTGCCGATGACGTCTGCCTGATGCTCCCAGCGGACGTGGGTGCCGTAGAGTCCACCTTGATCGATGGTTTGAGGGGCACCACGACCCTGAAGTTCGGGTGGGCGATCAGCAGTGAGGGCGATGAGCGGCACGCCGGAGTGGAATGCCTCGACCACAGCTGGCAGGTAGTTGGCGGCAGCGCTACCCGACGTGCACACCAGGGCAACCGGTTGGCGGCTGGACCTTGCCAACCCCATGGCGAAGAAACCCGCAGACCGCTCATCAAGGTGTACCGAAACCGTGATGCCAGGTGTCCGGTCGGCGGCGACGGTGAGCGGAGTGGACCTCGACCCCGGCGAGACAGCCACATGGGACACGCCCGATGCGACCAGTTGTGCGAACAGGGCCCGACATGCGGCCTGCACGCTGACCGGGTCGGCGGCAGGCACCTCGGGCCTCACCGGTTCCCGCCTTGGGGAGAACCCGATGTGGCCAGTACCGGGCCCAACATGGCTCCCAACTTGACCTCGGTCTCAAGCAACTCACGTTCGGGGTCGGAGCCGGCGACCACCCCAGCGCCCGCAAAGAGCGTGGTACCCAGGTCGTCGATCAGGGCCGATCGCAACGCCACTCGAAACTCACCGTTGCCGTCCGAATCAAGCCAGCCGACGGGACCGGCGAACCAGCCCCTGTCCAGATGCTCGTGGATGCCCCTCAACTCGATTGCACGCCCGGTGGGAGCCCCTGATACCGCCGGTGTGGGGTGGAGCGCGCCGACCACATCAAGGATGCCCACACAGCTGGGCAGGTCGCAGTTGATTGGCGTGTGCAGGTGCTGGATACCGTGGAGGCGAAGCAGGGTCGGCCCGGCCGGAAGCAACGGTGTGAGTTGCAGGCTCTCAAGGGAATCCACCACGGCATCGACCACTACGGCATGCTCACTCTGTTCCTTGGGGCTGGTCACGAGCCCCTGGCCGAGAGCATCGTCGATGGTTGTGTCAGCGTGCCTGGGCGCGGACCCGGCGAGGGCAGCCGTATCGAGATGGCCACTGTGTACGGCTGCGAGCCGCTCAGGCGTGGCCCCCGCGAAGATGATGTTTCCGGTGTCGACACAGAAGGTGACGCATGCCGGAAAGGTGTCCCGGAGGGTGGCCAGGAGGAGTGGAAGGTCGGGGCTGCGGTCGACGTGGATGGACCGGCAGGGAACGGCCTTGGTGATCTCGCCGTCGGCAATGGCCTGTAGGGCAGTGGCAACCAGGTGCCGGTACATCGAACGTTCCTCTTCGGAGGCCCAGCTTGCCGCATCAGCCTCATCTGGCTGGTCGGTGACGGGGGCTTCGACGCCGGGAACGGGCACGGTCGGGCCACCGATGCTGGTAACCCAGGTTCGCCCAGCCTGTCGAAGGACCTGGAGGGCCGGCAGGACCAGGCGGCCACCACCCAACTCCTGCCAGGCCTGCTCGCCACCACCCGGCTCAAACGCGAACCCTGCGGCGAGGCGTGGCAGGGGAGCACCGTCGGGGGCTTCAAGGACAAGGTCACCAAGCAGGCCCGCTGCAACCTCTGAGGCGTCGGTGAAGCGCCCGGGTCCGCCGACGGTGACCGTGGCGACAGAGCCCAGTCCAACCCATGAGGCATCGTCATCTGGTATCTCCCAGAACCAGCGCTCCATGCCAGCTGGTGCGGCGTTCAGCCATGCCAACGGGTCGCGGGCGGCCCCGTCGGTCACCTCGACGGTGGTTGCGACCGGTTCGTCGACCGGGACCGCTCCGGTCAGCGCCATTCGCAGGTCACAACCAGATGGTCGGTGTCGGCGGCAACCAGGGCATCGGCCAGGGAGCGGCGTTCACCGTCGGCAACTCTCTCAAGGGCACGCGACACGAGGGTCCGGTGGAAGTGCTGGGCCACTAGGCGGGTCACGGCCGGCAAGAGCACATGGACCATCTCCACGAGGTCGTCATCAGGGTTGCCTCCGGCGCTGTCTCCCAGGTCGTCCTTGACATGTTCCTCAAAGAGGTTGATCGCCCGCCGGATGATGTCATCGACGTTGCCTGCGTGATCGGTAGCCAGGCTGACGAGCTTGTCCAGTGGCACACCGGCGGCGCTGACAGCGAGGCCCGCCCTGACCATGGAGACGGCACCCTGGTCGAAGCGCTGCTCCCCGTCGAGGACGACTGCTTCGAGGAGGCCGTTGTCACACAGCAGGGCAACGAGGCCCTCTGGCACCCCGGCCTGTTCGGCCACCTCAGTGCGGGTCAGGAGGCGTGCAATGGCGGCTTCGGCGGCGAGGCTGCCCAACCTGGTGGCCCCGTCATTGTCATCGGTCGTGTCTGCCAGGCGCCCGATCTGGGCGAGCGTGAAGCCGGCGTTGGCAAGGCGACGGATCTCCGTGAGGCGGTCCACGTGGTCGGTCCGGTAGACGGCACGGCGGCCCTGACGGTGAGGTGGGTCGAGCAGGCCCAGGCGTTGGTAGTAGCGGACTGTGTCGACGTTCAGTTCGGCTGCGGAGGCGACCTGTTCGACCGACATCTCCTGGCCGGGGGGTTCCATGGGGCGAGTGTACGCGCATGCACGCCAACTGTGCGAGCAAATGCTCACAGAGTGGATACTCATATCGAATTCACCTCCAAATTGCCGGCTGGTATCTACCGGGCCTTCCGAACATGAGAAGATGCGGGCGTGGACCTGAGCCGACCGGTTGACTACATCGCACGTACCACCGAGCAGTACTCGGCCCTCGGCTTCGAGCCCTACCAGTGGGCGCACCGCCCGGACCCACCAGCGTGGGCACCGCTCGACAAGCCGCTCTCCGAGTCAACCGTTCTGCTCGTCGGATCCGGTGGTGCCTACCGGGAGGGCCAGGTGGCGTTCCACTGGAAGGACGACACCGGTATTCGCCACATCCCAACTGACCAACCCGCCAGCGACGTGAGGGTGACCCACTTCGCCTACGACCTGGAACCCGCCCGCAGCGACCCCAACATCGTCTTTCCGGTCGACCGTCTGAACGAGATGGTCGCCGACGGCACCATCGGTGGCCTGGCGCCGGAGGCACTGGCCTGCATGGGCGGCATCTACTCGGTCAGCCGTGCCGAAGAGGAGCTGGCACCGGCAATCCTGGATTCGATGGCCCAGATGCCGACAGACATTGACCTGGTGCTGCTCGTACCCGTGTGACCGGTCTGCCACCAGACCGTGGGTCTGGTAGCGAGGGCGATAGAGGCCACCGGCACGCCGACCGTGTGCCTCACAGCAGCGCGGAGCATCACAGCGGCGGCCAACCCACCCAGGGCGGCGTTCGTTGAGATGCCGCTCGGCTACACCGCCGGCCGCCCACATGACCCCGCGTTCCAGACAGACCTGCTCAACAGGGCATTGACCGCCACATGGTCGATCACCGAACCGGGCACCATCGTTGACATTGGGGTCCAGTGGTCCGACGACCAGTCATGGAAGGACGCCGCCACCAGTGGGCTCGACAACGGGATCCGCCACGCCGACGGCGACAGCCGCAGCCCGCGTCTCGAAGAACCCCAGTACCAGTACGAATCTGACCGTGCCGCCGCTGAGGCGGCAACAGCCTGAGTTGCCTGACAGCGCGTGATCCTTTTCGTCTGCACAGGCAACATCTGCCGGTCGGCCATGGCTGAAGGACTCCTGGCATACGACCTGGCCCGGGAAGGGTCGGACCTCGGGGTGGCATCGGCCGGCACCCACGCGATGACAGGTGGACCGGCAACCAGCCACTCGGTCAACGTGCTGGCCGAGCATGGAATCGACATCTCCGGTCACCGCAGCAGCCTGCTGACCGACTACCTGATCGCCGAGTCTGACCTGATCGTGGCGATGACGCGTGTGCACGAATCAGCTGTCGCGGCCCTCGACCAGGACGCCCGGGCGAGGACCTTTCTTGCCGGCGAGGTGCCGAGGCTGGGCGGAACAGTCGGCCCGCTGCAACCGGGAATGGCCCTCAGGGAGTGGGTGGCGCTTCTCCACGGTGCAAGGGGTGGCCACATGACAGCAGGCCGAACAGCGGATGAGGTGGGTGATCCCTACGGCATGGACCGCTCCATCTACGAGGCCCTCCACGTCCGCCTCGGTGGAATGAGCTCAGCCATGAGCCGCCTGCTTTCCCCGGGGTAGAGGCCAGCAGGCGGGCCTACCGACAGTCCGAGGGGTCCCGTGCGCCGCCTCTGACCCCAGTGATCAACCCGGCGGCGACGCCACCGCCGGTAGTCTCGGCCCGGTGACCCCCCGAGTCAGGTTTGCACCATCTCCAACCGGCTTCCTCCACGTTGGAAGCGCGCGGACGGCCCTGTTCAACTGGCTGTTCGCCCGCTCGACAGGTGGCACCTACGTGCTGCGTGTCGAGGACACCGACGCCGAACGCAACCGCCCCGAACTGACACAGAGCCTCCTGGCAGAACTCGAGTGGCTGGGCCTCGACTGGGACGAGGGACCCCTCTACCAGTCTGAGCGCCTCGACCGCCACCGCGAGGTCGTCGATGATCTCCTCGCTCGGGGTCTCGCCTACTTGTGCGACGCCGACAACACCGAGGTCGAGGGCTCCTCGATAACCGATGGCCTGGCTGTGCGGTTCCGGATGCCTACGGGGCAGACAGTGGAGTTCGAGGACATCGTGCGCGGTGAGGTCTCGTTCTCTACCGACGACCTCGAGGACTTCGTCATCTGGCGCTCGAACGGCTCGCCCATGTTCCTCCTGGCTAACGCAGTCGACGACGCCGACATGGGAATCACCCACGCCATTCGGGGCGAGGACCTCCTCTCCGGGGTGCCAAAGGTGCTCCTCCTGCTCGACGCCCTGGGAGCCCCACACCCGACATATGCCCACCTGCCCCTCCTTGTCAACGAGCAACGCAAGAAGCTTTCCAAGCGCCGTGACGACGTCTCGATCGCCGACTATCGCGAACGCGGCTACCTGGCCGAGGCAATGGTCAACTACCTGGCCTTACTGGGATGGGGCCCGCCAGACGACGTGGAGATCAGACCCCTCTCCGAGGTACTCGACGTGTTCCGTATCGAGGACGTCAACAAGGCTGCGGCTTTCTTCGACCTCAAGAAGTTGGAGCACATCAACGCCACCTACCTCCGGGCCCTGCCAAAGGCCGATTTCGTCGAACGGGTCGCACCGTGGATCGGCGAGGCGGCGCCATGGCAAGCCGAGAAGTTCGACCAGGCGATGTTTGAAACCATGGTCGACCTGATCCAGGAGAAGTTGCGTACCTTCAGCGACACCCCCAGGTTCGTGGACTTCCTCTTTCTGGACGACCCTGTCGACGACCCTGATTCATGGCACAAGGCAATGGTGAAGGGAAGGTTCGCCACCGAGATCCTCGACGGAACCGCAGCGGCATTCGCCGGCTGTGTCTGGGACGCCGAGATGCTAAAGGACACGGTGATGCACGTCGGCGAGGCTGTCGGCCTCAAGTTGGGCAAGGCCCAGGCACCCGTTCGGGTCGCAGTCACCGGCCGTACCGTCGGGCCGCCGCTTTTTGAAACCATGGCCGAGTGTATGGACCGGGCCGAGGTGCTGCGCCGGATCGCTCGGGCAAGGGCCCGCTTGTAGCTTCCGACATGCGGGTAGCCGGCATCTGACCGTTACGCTGTCGTGGCCCTTCGGGGCCCACCTTTCGGGGGTGGTGTAATTGGCAACACAGCTGGTTCTGGTCCAGTCGTTGGGGGTTCGAGTCCTCCCCCCCGAGCAAGAGGCGCAACCTCCGGGCATCGCTACAATGCGCTGCTCCAGAGGTTGACATTCCGCACCCGCGGGGATGTCAACAGGTACAGGCCCCGTTCGTCTAGAGGCCCAGGACGCCAGATTCTCAATCTGGTAACACGGGTTCGAATCCCGTACGGGGTACAAAGTGGCCGGTCCGATCGTGGGCCGGCCCTTTGGTTTCTAGGCGAAGGCCGTTTCCAGTTGAGGGGTTTAGTTTTCGGCGTTTGAAGGCCGAAAACGGTCCCTTATTGGAGAAAACGGCCCCCAACGCGGCCCCCTCACCGTTGCCCCTGAAGACCCCTGACATGGAAGCGGGTAAAGGGGTCAATGCCATCGGGGTAAACCTCGGGATCCTTCGGCGACGGCGTCACGCTTATTCGCCGGCGGACTTGAGTGACCCTGCCGGTCCGGCTGGGGCGAGGCCCCACTGCGCTAATTGGGCTCAGGCCGCTAAGAGTCGAGATCTCAAGCGCTTGCAACCAGAGAAGCCGGAAACGCTTATATCAGACATTTTCGAGTTTTGTCCCCTCTACCTATTGCAATTGGTACTTGCGAGTGTAATATTACGTCTGTAAAGCTACGATCGTAGTAGGACAGAGCACAGAGTTAGTGCTTGTGGTAGGGGGCCAGGATGTTCAAGGACCGAGATGAGCGTTGACGGTCGAGGAGCTGCCCGACGGGACCGCGCTGTCGGGGAGCGTGCAGTGTCAAAGGACACCATCCTCGATGCCACCAGGGCGCTCCTGAGGAAGGGTTCCGCTCTTGAGATCCGGGCCATTGACATCGCTGAGGAATCCGGCCTCTCTCGCCAGACGGTCTTCCAGTACTACCCGGTAATCAGGCTGATCTTCTTCGAGCTGTCTGATCTATGCCAGACCGCCCTGCAGGAAGCCATTGGGGCAGTGGACCCCACTGAAGCGGACTGGGAGATCAGGGTTTCAGAAGTTGCAGCAGCGATTCTCCTGGAGGACTCTGCTGTGTACCGTCAGGTGCTCTTCATCTCGGCGTCGCAGGGAAGGGGAGCTGACGCCGTGATGGCCGGAACAAGGGACGTCGTCAAGAACATGTTCGCCTCCGTACGGGCTGCCGCCGATGGTGGCGGCAAGCACCCCAGTTTCGAAGACGACCTCGCCGAAGCGACGCTGACACAGTTCCAAGGCCTCATGTACCAGTGGGCTGCCGGACTTCTCACAGACGCTGAATTCAAAGAGAAGACCACCAGAGCCGCCGAGACAGTCGTACGACACGGCCTGAACCAACTGAATGCAGGCGGTGAGGCCGAGTAGTCGGAGACGCTCAGGCAAGACAAAGAACACTCAACAAGGGGACAAGGGGACAAGGGGACAAGGGGACACAAGAAGGCCACTAGTTGGCCCTAAACAGCCCAAAACCAGGGGATTTGCCCCTGTGCGCCCTAAATGCAGGGTTCGTACAGAAACTCGGAGCTGCAAACACAGGTATTTCGAATGGAACAACAGCGAACAATCCAAGCATCTGCACTACCGGAACGGACCATCACAGTCGAGACGACTTCGCTGTCCGAACTGGAAACGGCACCCACCCCTTCCGTGCGCTCTTCTTCACATGCAGGTCACCGCTGCGGCACCACCGCTAGGCGTGGTAGGGCACTTCGCGTTCTGACTGGCTTCCTGATGTTCGCGTCACTGTTGACGTGGGTGCCTGGTTCACCTGCTGGTGCGTGGTCGGCGGCGGAAGGCGGGGCGGTGTCGATCCATTCCACGAGCCGCTACGCCGGTTCAGTCTCAGAGGTCCAGGTGGACTCCGCCGGCAACATCTACGCGTGCGGCTGGTTCCGGGGGACGGGAGACGTCGATCCGAACCCTGCGGTGACGAACGACTTGTCGGTGTCGGCGTCGAGGGCGAACTCGTCGGTGGTCTCGAAGTACAACCCGTCTGGCAACCTGTTGTGGTACGTGCTGCTCGACGCTGACGGCGACGACCAGATCCTCGACTGTGCCTTGAATGATGCTGGCGACTACCTGGCTGTTGCCGGCAAGTTCAAGGGGACCATGAACTTTCCCAGCGAGCCGAACATCACATCGGCGGGCGGCTGGGACGCCTACGTGGCCCTGATCAGCACGTCGACTACGCCGAGTGGCGTCGCGTTCGGCAAGACCCTCGGTGGCACCGGGGACGACGTGGCAACAGGTGTCGACTTCGGCGGGACAAGCATCTACGTAGGCGGCACCTTCACCGGAACGGCCGACGTCGACTGGAAGACCACATCCACTGACAACCGGACGTCGGCGGGCAACCAGGATGTCTTCCTGTCCAAGTTCGGCGGTTCGGGCGGCACCCTGAAGTGGACCAAAACGTGGGGTGGCACCGGCAGCGACGAAGCCAACGACGTGGTGGTCGACAGGTCCAGTAACGACATCTACATCGGCGGGTACTTGGGCAACGTCGCTGCCGACTACGACCCGGGTTCCGGCACGGTGA
>CAJXKL010000024.1 GCA_913055915.1 uncultured Candidatus Nemicrothrix sp.
AGGCGCTCGGCGAGCCAGTCCACGACATCGTCCACCTCGAACACGGCGGGCTGCACGGTTGCCTCCAGCCGCCCCAGCGCCGATCCGACCGCCACGAAACCCACGGCCAAGACGACGAGCACGCCGACGACGATGAAGATCCAGGTCACCGCCTGATCATGCCAGCCCCATTCCCGCTACAGGCGGCTGAAGGCAGAAACCTGTGGTCAGTCGCTCAAATGCCGATGCGCTGCGCAAGCAGCTCGCGATGGTAGGTGGGGTCGCCGAACAACAACTCAGAGCTCTTGGCACGCTTGAAGTAGAGGTGCGCCGAGTGCTCCCAGGTAAAGCCGATACCCCCGTGGATCTGGATGTTCTCAGCGGTCGTGTGGAAGTAGGCCTCAGAGCAGTAGGCCTTTGCGAGCGAGGCGACCGAGGGCAGTTCGTCGTTCAGCTCGGCGGCACACCATGCCGCGTAGTAGGCAGCCGACTTTGCCGACTCCACCTCGAGGAGCATGTCGGCGCACTTGTGCTTGATGGCCTGGAAACTTCCGATTGGGCGCCCGAACTGCACTCGGTCCTTGGCGTACTGCACAGCCGTGTCCAGACATATCTGGGCGCCGCCTACCTGTTCGGCAGCCAGGGCCACTGCAGCCAGGTCGAGGACCCTCTCCAACACCCCCCATCCTCCACCGTCGGTGCCGATGAGGGTTGCGGTGACGTTGTCGAAGTCGAGGCGCGCCTGTTTGCGTGTCGTGTCCATGGTCGCCAGGGCCGTTCGGCTGAGACCGGAGGCATCCGCGTCGACGCTGAAGATCGACACGCCGGCACCGGTGCGGGCAGCCACCAACACAAGGTTGGCGACGTGGCCGTCGAGTACGTACATCTTGGTTCCCGTGAGGCTCCATGAGTCGCCGTCGGCGACCGCAGTCATCTCTATTCCATCCTCGCCCCAACGGCCACTCTCCTCGGTAAACGCCAGGGTGGCGATGGTTTCGCCGCTGGCGATGCCGGGAAGCAAGTCGGCTGCAGCAACGTCGTCGCCGGAGTGGATGAGGGTGTTCGCAGCCAGAACGACCGTGGAAAAGAACGGGGCGCACAGCAGGGCCCGACCCATCTCCTCGAGCACGACTGACAGCTCCACGTAGCCAAAGCCCTGGCCACCGTACTCCTCAGGAATGATGAGGCTCTGAAGGCCCAACTGTTCGGCCATCATCGACCACGTGTCCGGGTCGTAGCCGTCCTCGGTCTCCATGAGTTCCCTGACAGTGGTCTCAGGGGAGTAGTTCTCGAGGAACTGACGCACGAATTCGCGCAGCTGCTCCTGTTCCTCACTGAATGCGAAGTTCACCCGACGGTCTCCTTGGTCATGGGATCCACCAACGGTGATGTTCTACCAGCCGACCCGCTCGACGGCCACATCCGGCAAGGTGTCACAGCCACCCTCTCGATCGGCCACAATGACCCCATGAGCGACACCCTTCACTACAGCGACACGCAGGCCGAGATCCACAAACTGGTTGTAGGCCCCTATGAGAACAATGTGTTCGTACTTCGATGCCGCCAGACAGGCGAGTCGGTTCTTCTGGATGCCGCCAACGAGCACGAGAAGTTGCTTGAGCTCTGTCGGGCGCTTGATGTCCGGACCGTTCTGGAAACACACGGCCACTGGGATCACATCCAGGCGGTACCGGCTGTCCGTGACGCCGGCTATCAGGTCGGGGTGACCGCTGCCGACGCGGCAATGCTCCCCAGCTACGACTACCTGCTCGAAGATGAAACCGTCATCAGGGTGGGCCGCCTGTCCCTGCACACAATCTGCACTCCTGGGCACACTCCCGGTTCGATCTGCTTCAGGATTGAGGGCTCTCCGGTCGTATTCTCAGGCGACACCCTCTTTCCGGGCGGACCGGGGGCCACGACCTTCGAGGGTGGTGACTTCGACTCGATCATCGAGTCGATCGACCGCAGGCTCTTCGCCGCCCTCGCCCCCGACACCATCGTCATGCCAGGCCACGGCGATGACACCAGCATCGGCGCCGAGTCGCCAAACCTTGACGAGTGGGTGAACCGGGGCTGGTAGCCGATGACCCACCACGACCATTACTCCTACGGGCATAGGGATAATCAAACAGGGTCGTAGGCTTGTCACCATGAGTGCCGGGCCCGACGCCGCTCCCCTGTTCGAGATATCGGACCTCCACGCCTCAACCACCGATGGCGCCCCGATCCTGCGTGGCATCGACCTCGTGGTTGACAGAGGCGAGGCCCACGCCATCATGGGACCCAACGGCTCAGGCAAGTCCACCCTCGCCTCTGTGCTCCTCGGCAGTCCCGAGTACCTGGTTACCGGCGGTTCGGCCCGCTTCCGTGGCGATGACATCACCGACTGGTCAACCGACGTCCGAGGCAAGGCAGGCATCTTCCTGGCCTTCCAGTATCCGCTCGAGATCGCCGGCGTATCGGTCATCAACTTCCTCCGTCAGGCCCTCTCAGCACGTAAGGGCATCGACCTCTCGGTACTCGAGTTGAGGCTGGCGATAATGGACTGGATGGACCGCCTCGGCATGGACCCGGCATTCGCCGACCGCTACGTCAACGAGGGCTTTTCCGGCGGCGAGAAGAAGCGCAACGAGATCCTCCAGATGGCCATCCTTGAACCCGAGGTTGCAATCCTCGACGAGACCGACTCCGGGCTCGACATCGACGCCCTCGAGGTGGTCGCCAACGGCGTCGCCGAGGTCCGAAGGGAGCGCTCTGATCTGGGCGTGGTGGCAATCACCCACTACCAACGGCTGCTTCGACACCTGGAACCCGATGTCGTCCACATCCTCGTCGATGGCCGAATCGTCGCAGAAGGTGGCATGGAGATTGCCGAGAGCCTTGAACGCGACGGCTACGAGGCCTTCCGATGACAGTTCCAGCTGACAACACCGAAACCCCCCTCGACGTGGCTGCGATCAAGGCTGACTTTCCGCTGCTCAACCGTCAGGTGAACGGTCACCAGATCGTGTACCTGGACTCCGGCGCCACCTCCCAGAAGCCACGCCAGGTCATCGACACCCTCGACCGGTACTACGAGGAAATCAACGCCAACGTCCACCGGGGCGCCTACCACATTGCCGAGCAGGCCACCTCTGCCACCGAGGAGGCACGGGCACACCTTCAGTGCTTCATCGGCGCACCATCGCCCAGGGAGGTCATCTTCACCAAGAACGCCACCGAGGCCATCAACCTGGTCGCCTACTCGTGGGGGCGGGCAAACCTGAACGAGGGCGATTCCATCCTCATCACGGCATTGGAACACCACGCCAACATCGTTCCCTGGCAGCAGTTGGCCGCTGAACGGGGCATCGAGATCCGCTGGCTGCCCCTCACCGACGACGGCCGCCTCGACCTGGCCGACCTGGAACAGATGCTCGACGGGGTGAGCCTCTTCGCCTTCTCAGCCGCATCGAACGTGCTCGGCACACTCACACCGGTACGCCGCCTGGCCGACGCCGCACATGCAGCGGGTGCCCTCTGCCTGGTCGATGCCAGCCAGGCGGTACCGCACCTGCCGACCGACGTGACCGCGTGGGACTGTGACTTCATGGTGTTCACCGGCCACAAGATGTGCGGGCCCACGGGCATCGGTGTGCTGTGGGGCCGTGCAGAACTGCTGGACGCGATGCCGCCATTCCTCGGGGGTGGCGAAATGATCCTGAACGTCACCAGAGAGGGCTTCATTCCCAACGAGTTGCCATGGAAGTTCGAGGCTGGAACCCCGCCGATCGCCGAGATCATCGGCCTCGGCGCTGCCGTCTCCTACCTCGAAGCCATCGGAATGGACGCTGTTCGGGCCCATGAGGTTGCGCTCACCGACTACGCGCTTCGCACCCTCAACGAACGTCACGGCGACGACCTTGCCATCCACGGTCCAGCCGACACTGATGAGCGGGGTGGGGTCCTGTCCATCTGCTACCGCGACGTCCACCCGCACGACCTCAGCCAGGTCCTTGACCAGCGAGGCATCTGTGTGAGGGCAGGCCACCACTGCGCCAAGCCCCTCATGAAACTGCTCGGAGTGGGTGCAACAGCGCGGGCATCTATCTACATATACAACGACGAATCCGACGTGGACCTACTCTCTGATGTGCTCGCCGAAGCCGGCGAGTTCTTCTCCCACCAACCGGCCTGACCCCCACCCGACCCTGGAGCACAAACGTGGCAGGACTAGAAGACCTCTACCGCGAGATAATCCTCGACCACTACCGCAATCCTCGGAATCGTGGCGAGTTGGAGACTCCACCGGCCCACATGGCCGAGGGCTTCAACCCCCTGTGTGGTGACGAGGTCCAGGTCTTCCTGCACGTTGACGACGACACGATCTGTGATGTGAGCATTTCAGGTCAGGGCTGTTCGATCAGCCAGTCGTCTGCTTCCATGATGACCACGGCGGTACTCGGAAAGACCGTCGACGAGGCCCGGCAGGTGATCAGGGCATTCAAGGCGATGATGTCTATCCACGGCGATGACCTCGACGGGTCCGACCACGATCCATCCAACGAGACGGTGGGGTCAGGCGTCAGCCTTGGCGACCTTGAGGCCCTTCGAGGCGTGGTGAAGTTCCCTGTACGCATCAAGTGCGCCACCCTCGCATGGAACACGCTCGACCAGGGCCTCAGCGAGGCAGCCGGCTGAGGTCAGGCCAGGGGGTCGGCGAACGGGTCGGGCCCCAGGCTCAGCTCTACTGCCACTTCGGGAGCGTCGGCAGCCTCTCCGAGAATGCCCGTATAGCCCTCAGCCTCAAGCCGTTCGGCCAACTCCGGCCCCCCGGAGGCGTGAATCCGTCCGTGCGAGAGAACATGCACGCGATCCGGTTGGAGCACCTCCAGCAAGCGACTGAAGTGCGTGATCACGAGTACGCCCAGCCCGGTCTCATTCGTGGAGTCCTCTACACGGCGGGCCACGGCCGAAAGAGCATCTACGTCCAACCCAGAGTCGATCTCGTCGAGCACCGCGTACCGGGGGCGTATCACCGACATCTGGAGGGCTTCGTTGCGCTTCTTCTCACCGCCTGAGAGATCAACGTTCACAGGGCGGTCCAGGAACTTCTCGTCGAAGCCGATGCGTTCAGCCTCTACCACCAGCGATTCACGTATACCGACGGGGTCGCGGCCTCCAGCCACGGCTGCCTCGACCAGCATCGACTCGAGGCTCACGCCGGGCACCTCGGTCGGGTGCTGGAGGGCCAGGAAGAGCCCCGCCTGTGCGCGTTCCCACGGTGCGAGCCCAAGAAGATCGGTACCGTCGAGCGTCACTGAGCCAGCCGTCACCTCGTAGCCGGACCTCCCCATGAGGACGTGGGAAAGGGTGGACTTACCGGAACCGTTGGGCCCCATGATGGCGTGCACCTCGCCTGCTCGAACCTCGAGGTCGATTCCACCCAGGATGTGGGTGTCACCGACCCTGGCGCACAGTCCTTCAATGCGGAGAACCCTTTCGGTGGTCATCGTTTGGCCACGACGATGTCGTCGCCCTCGATACGCACGGCCAACACCTCGACTGGCTTTGTGGCAGGAAGCGTGAGGGGTTTGCCAGTCTCAAGTGAGAAGAGGCTTCCGTGCTTCCAGCACTCAATCGTGCACTCGTCCACGTCCACCTCGCCATCAGAGAGGGACACCTCGGCGTGACTGCAGATGTCACCGACTGCGAGCACGCGGTCCCCGATGCGCACCAGCGCCACAGGGACCCCGCCCACCTCTACCTGTCGGGCTGTGCCGTCGGGAATATCTGCCAGGCCACAGATACGGGCGCTGTTCATGCTGCCGCCTCGGGCCTGAAGTTGCGCAGGCGCCGGTCGAGACGCTCGACGAGAGCGGCCCTCAAGGCAAGGCCGACCGCCTCGGTGGGAGCCCGCTTGACCACGTCGTTGAAGAAACCTTCGACAAGCAGCCTCTCGGCGATTGTGGTGGGCACGCCACGACTCTCCAGGTAGAAGAGTTGGTCCTCGTCGACTGGAGACACCGTCGAGGCGTGGCTGCAGACGACGTCGTCAGTCTCGATCTCGAGGTTCGGGACACTTTGCGCCCATGCATCGGGAGACAGCTTGATGTTCCTGTTGGTCTGGTAGGCACGGGTTCGGACCGCCTCGGGGTCGACCCTGATGAGCCCTGAGTAGACAGACCTGGAGGTGTCGTCGAGAGCGCCCTTGAAGAGCAACTCACTCGTTGTGTCGGGTGCTGCGTGTTCCTGGAAGGTTCGAAAGTCGTGTGTCTGGTCGCCCTCTCCGTAGTAGGCGGCGGTGAGGTGGGCCTCGGCTCCACGGCCAACGAGTCGACAATCGGTCCGGGTCCTCGCGTAACAGCCGCCCAGGCCGGCAACGAAGGTCTCGACGGTGGCGTTCTGAGCCACTCGGAATACCTGGTGGGCGAACTGCCACACCCCGGTGCCGAGGTCCTGGATGAGAGCGTGGCTCAGGCGGGCATCGGCTTCCACCAGGGCCTCAAGCACGGGCGCCACCATCGATACGACGTCGGCTGAGGTGTGGTGTTCGACAATGGTGACGTCCGAGTCGAGGCCACCGCGCACGAACAGTCGTGGAAACAACGCTGACGAATCGGCGTCGGTGTGTATTCGAACCACGATGGGTGCATCCAGTCGGACACCGTCGGGGATCACCACGGCGAGCGGCTCTGGTCCGAATGCCCGGTTCAGGTGGCCGAACAGATCGACCGGAACATTCAGCACCGAGGCAAAGTAAGCGGCACCGTCCTCGAGATCTCCTATGGGGCCAGCGGTTACACCGAGACCCGCTGCCTCGGCAGAGATCCAGGAGTCCTCAAGCCACCCGTTTCGGAGCACCAGGGTCGCAGCGTTCACGTCGGTGGCACCCGGGCCCGCAAGCGGGTCGACGAGTGGGGCCTGGACGACGAGGGGCTGGAACCTGTCGAGTTCAAGGTCGCCGATCCGCGAGTACCTCCAGACCTCCTCGTCGCTGCTCGGGGGGGCTACGTCATCAATGCCCTCGGCAACCTCTCTGCGGAGATCGGCAAGCCATGCGGGCCCAGGCAGTTCTGCCGAGACAGAAGGGTTGAAGGCGTTCGGCACAGGACCTCGGGGCGGACTTGGTCGGCTGGTTGTGGAGCACCGGACCTTCTTGGAGGTTCCGGGCGTGCGGGAATAACCCTATCGCCGTAGGAGTATTCCTCTGCGGTGCCCCAGGCCTCGCTGCTACTCCTGGACCAGGTGCCCGAGGGTGCCAGGTTGAATCTGGCAGGCCGCCTCAAAGGCAGCCACATCATCGGACTTGAGCCGGATGACCCTGCCGAAGCGGAATGCCTTCAGGTCACCCCTGTCGATGAAGCTGTAGATGGTGCGCGGGTTGACTCCGAGCCGCCGTGCCGCAGCCTCGGTGCTCATCCACTCAACCTCAGTGGCCTCTCCGGGGGAATCTGTCACGTCTTGTGACATGTCGGCTAGTCTAAATCATTCTCCTATCATCTGCAACATGTGCACAGGGCCCGCTAGAGTCATCGTCGGCCCTCCGATATGGTCGCCGCGGTGAACGGGCAGCGTCACGTGCTCCTCGGGTTGGCGTCGGGAACCCCCACCTGGCCAACGACCATCCGTCAGCCTAAATCGTGGGGCAGGTGCTCACGGTCCCATCGTGCCCGGCCGCACTCCCTCCGGTGGTGGCACGGTACTGTCGATCTGGTTGACTCGCCCGATGAGCAGGGTGGACATTGAATCACCGGTTACCGGGGTCGTGTGGAAGGTCGTCGTCGGTGTGGGCGACACGGTCTCGTCTGGAGACCAGGTGATGGTGCTGGAGTCCATGAAGATGGAAATACCCGTTGAGGCTCCGGTTGACGGAACCATCACTGAGTTGTCGGTGACCGAGGGCGATCAGGTCTCCCAGGACAGCCCGGTCGCTGTAATTGAGTCAGCTCAGGGCCTGTAGGGAAATCCGGCCGGTCCGGCGGTGCGGAGTGGCGCAGCCAGATTGGCGAACTCGCAGAGCAGGGGTCTGGTGTCGGCCGGGTCGATGATCTCCTCCACCAGATAGGCCTCGGCGGTCCGGAACGGCGACCGCACCGCGTTGAGCCGCTCGGTGATCTCGGCAATCAGCGCCTTCGGGTCGTCTGAAGCTTCCAACTCGGACCTGTAGGCGGCTGCCACCCCACCCTCAACCGGCAACGATCCCCAGTCTCCAGATGGCCAGGCGTACCGGTAGAGGAAGCGGTTTCCGGCTGTGTGGGCCGCTCCGGCAACCCCGAAAACCTTGCGGATGATGACTGTGCACCAGGGCACCGTGGCCTGGTAGATGGCGGAAAGGGTTCGGGCGCCGTGGCGGATGGTCGCCGCCCTTTCGGCCTCGCTCCCGATCACGAAGCCCGGGTTGTCGACCAGGTGGACCACGGGCAGGTGGAAGGTTTCGGCGAGGTCAACGAACCGGGTCACCTTGTTGGCGGAGTCAGCAGTCCAACCGCCTCCGTAGTGGTATGGGTCGTTTGACAGCACCGCCACGGGCCAGCCGTCGAGGCGTGCCAGGCCACAGATGGCCGAGCGACCCCAGCCCCTGCCGATCTCGAAGAAGGAGCCTGCGTCGACCACGGATTCGATGATCGTCCGCATCTTGTAGACCTTGCGGCGGTCTCGTGGGACGACGCCTACGAGACCACGGTCAGTCCGGCCGGGGTCGTCTGTGACTGGCCCGCGTTGAGGCAGCTCATGGACCGATGACGGTAGGTAGGAGAGGAACCGTCGGGTGCGTTCGAATGCCTCGTCTTCTGAGGAGGCCTCGTCGTCGACAGCGCCATTGCGGGTGTGGACCCGGCTGCTGCCGAGGCTCTCCTTGTCGACCTGTTCGCCCCCAAGGGCGTTCACGACGGGCGGGCCGGCAACAAAGAGCTGCGAAAGGCCCTTGACCATCACCGAGTAGTGGCTGCTGACTGCCCGGGCCGCCCCCAGACCGGCAACCGGCCCAAGGCACAGGGCAACCGTCGGAACGGTGGCCAGGTTGGCAACTACGTGATCCCACGCCGGGTTCAGTGGCACATAGGTTCGCGCACCCTTCCCTATGGAACCGTCGATGTTCGAGCCGTCCTCTTCCGCCTTCATGTCGAGAGTCTTCACCGATCCCCCGCCACCGGTACCGTCGATGAGACGGACAATCGGGAGCCTCAGTTCACGCGCCATCTGCTCGGCTGCAATCTGTTTGGCCACTATGGATGCGTCTGCGGCTCCTCCTCTGACAGTGAAGTCGTCGCCGGCCAGCACGACGGGCCTGTTGTCGATCTGGCCACGGCCGAACACGAAGTTGGAGGGTGAGAGGTCGATCAGTTCGCCGTCGGGGTCGTAGGCGGCCGTTCCTGCGATCTTCCCGATCTCGTGGAAGGTGCCGGGGTCGAGAAGTTTCTGGAGGCGCTGTCGAATGTCGAGCTTGCCGCGGTCATGCTGCCTTGCGACCTTCTCCTCGCCGCCCATCCGCTCCGCCATCTGCTCGCGTGCGCGGAGTTCATCGAGTTCCGGGTCCCACTCCAGTTCATCGGCCATGCGGTGACGGTACCTGTCGATCGGTGGCCTGACCCCAGCCGGGGTCAGCTCAACCGGATGCGGCCGTTTCCGAAGGCCACGTCGCCGATCACCGCCGCGGTGTGGCCAGTGGCCGTCAGCTGGGCGACCGCCTCGTCGGCAGCGGCAGGTGATGCCCCGAACACCAGCCCACCCGAGGTCTGTGCATCGGCCAGGAGCAACACGTCGAGTTCCGCAAGTCCTCCCCTGTCGAGGATCTCGTCGGCCCATTTCAGGTTGCGGCGGCTCCCGCCGGGCATCGAGCCGGCCTCAGCCAGGTCGCGGGTTCCTGGCAGCAGTGGAACCTCGGCCTGGTTGATGACGATGTCGACGGCCGACTCGCCTGCCGCCCGACCGAGATGGCCCAGTAGGCCAAAACCGGTGATGTCGGTTGCACCGGTCGCTCCCGCTGCGACCGCTACCGCTGACCCGTCGGCGTTGAGGCGGACCATAGATTCCATGGCTCCATCCACCACGTCTTGTTGGGCATCTCCCGACTTGATTGCGGTGGTTATGACACCGATTCCAAGGGGTTTGGTGAGCACGAGGGCGTCACCCGGCCTGAAGCCCGTGTTGGTGAGCATCCTGTCGGGGTGCACCTCGCCGACGATGGCAAGGCCGTACTTGGGTTCGGGGTCATCGACGGTGTGGCCACCGGCAATCACGAAGCCGGCATCGGCCGCCACCTCCTGTGCTCCCTGGAGAACCTCGACCAGGAGGTCGGTAGACAACTCGTCGCTGTTCCAGCAGACCAGGTTGAGCGCCAGCAGCGGTGTTCCGCCCATTGCGTAGACGTCGGACACAGCGTTGACGGCGGCCACGCGCCCCCAGGCGCGCGCATCATCGACCACCGGCGTTATGTAGTCGGCGGTCAGAACGAGGGCCCTTTCATCGGAGAGTCGCCACACGGCGGCATCGTCACCGGTGTCCATTCCGACAAGGAGGTCGGGAGCCTCAGCAGGGGTCAACTGGCGCACAACGTGCGCCAACTCGCCTGGAGCGAGCTTGCAGCCTCAACCGGCTCCGTGGCTGAACTGTGTTAGCCGCCGCATGGTCCACCCCCTTTCGATCCGAGTGCTGTCTTCGAAGAGTACGCGATCAGTGGCCGGCCAGCGAGGCCACTGCTTCGAGCAATCGCTCCACGTCGTCGTGGCCTATGTAGATGCAGACACCGGCACGGACGGCACCGTCGTCGGCATCCAGGCCGAGTGGTCCCATTGCCTCGACGGCGTAGTTGTGGCCGTCCCAGACCGCCACCCGCTCATCGGCCAGCCGGCTGGCCACCTGCAGGGGTGTGTAGCCATCGACCAGGAACATGGTCGTCGGGGCCCGATCAACGAGATCCGCCGGGCCCACCACCGTTACACCGGGGATGTCATGAAGGCCGGTCAGCATGTGACCGAAAACGGCCGCTTCGTGTTCGAGGACCGCAGCCATGGTCGTTTCGATGAGGAAGCGTGCCGCGGCGTCGATTCCGGCCATTGCCTCCCAGGAAGGGGTGCCGTACTGGAAGCGACCCGGCCCGGAACCTGGAGCGGGCCTCACCTTGTAGGCGGGCAGCAAATCGAGCAGGTCCGGCTCGACCCACATGATCCCGGCATGTGGCCCGTACCACTTGTAGGAGGAGGTTGTGAACACGTCGCAGCCGATGGAGTCCACGTCGATGTGGCGATGTGGCGTCAGGTGGACGCCATCCACCACTACCCGGGCACCGGCAGCGTGGGCAACCCTGGTGATTTCGGCCGTGTCGGGAATGACGCCGATGGCGTTTGAGGCTCCCGTTACCGCAACCCATCTGGTGGCCTGTCCGATCAGGTCGACCACGGCATCGGTGTGCAAGCGACCGCTGTTCCGGTCGAGGCTCGCCATGCGAACGGTTGCGCCGGCGTCACGGGCAGCAAGCAGCCAGGGGGCCACATTTGAGTCATGGTCCAGCTCGGTGCAGATGATCTCGTCACCGGGGCCCATGTCGGCGGCGATCGCCCTGGTGAGAGCCATCATGTTGGCCGTGGTGCTCGGGCCGAAGACCATCCCGGCCGGGTCCGCACCCAGAAGTTCGCCAACCGTGACGCTCACCCTTTCGGCCAGGGAGTCACATTCCCGGGCTGCCGGGAACGCCCCGTGGCTGTTGGCGTTGTTTCCGCTTCGTTGCCATTCAGCCACGGCCTCGATGGAGGTGTCCACGGCCTGGGTGCCGGCCGGGCCGTCAAAGCGGCTCCAATCGTCCGATAATCCGGGAAATCTTCGCCTGATGTCGGTTAGGCCTGTCATCCTCGGGCACGCTAATAGGACTACGACGCTCCCAGTGGACAGGAGGGCTGAGACTTGGAGTCGGAAGAACTCGAAACCGCTCGGCGGGTCGCCGGCACGATCCATGCCGGTTTCGTCGACTACGTCGCCGGGTTCAACCTCATCTCGCGCCGCGCCAGGAGCCACTTCGAGAGGCGCGAGTGGTCGCTGCAGGAGGCAAATGCCGCCGAGAGGCTGAACCTGCACAACGAAAGGGTCCTGGAGACCGTCTCGCTGGTCAAGGACCTGCTCGGCGACATGCCCGACAGGCGTGGCGAGTGGCGCCTTGCCCGCGGGCACTTCAAGCACCGCATCGCCCAGCGGGCCGACATGGTTCTTGCTGAGACGTATTTCAACTCGGTCACCCGGCGCGTGTTCACGACAATCGGCGTCGACAACGACGTCGAGCTCAGGTGGTTCGGCGCCACCAGCGTGCCCCGTGGCGAGGCCACGGCCGAGGTGTTCACCTCCCTCACCCGCACCCGCGACTCGGCTGCCCTCATCACCTCGATTCTGGAGTCGTACAGGTTCGAGGCACCCTGGGCGGACCTCGAGGGGGACGCACGCAGGGTCGCAGCCCGGCTTGACTCCTTCCTGCTCGAAGCCTGGGACGGCCTCGAGGTCGACAGCGTCGACATGCTCAAGCCGGTGTTCTTCAGGAACAAGGGTGCCTACCTGATCGGACGCCTCAGGCAGCTGAACCGGATCGCCCCGATCGTGTTGCCGATCATCCACGTCAAGGAGGGGCTGAGAGTAGACAGCCTCCTCCTGACCGAGTTGCAGGTCAGCCGCCTGTTCAGCTTCACCAGGTCCTACTTCTTCGTGGAATGGTCGAACCCTGCCGAACTCGTCGGGTTCCTCAAGTCGCTTCTTCCCATGAAGTCCCTGGCGGAACTTCACACCGCAATCGGCTTCCCCCAGCACGGCAAAACAAGCCTCTACCGTTCCCTCTACCGGCACCTGGAGAACTCAAACGACAAGTTCGTGCTTGCCAGGGGAACCCCGGGAATGGTCATGTCGGTGTTCACGCTGGTGTCGTTCAACGTGGTCTTCAAGATCATCAAGGACCACTTCGACCCACCAAAGAACACCACCAGAGATGCAGTCATACGCCGCTACAAACTCGTCTACAACCACGATCGGGTCGGCCGGATGGTCGACGCCCAAGAGTTCGAGAACCTCTCCTTTGACCGGGACAGGTTCGACCCGGCCCTACTGGAACAGCTGCTCGCCGAGGCGAGCGGCTCAGTGCACGTCAAGGGCGACCAGGTGGTGATCCGGCACGTCTACACCGAGCGACAGGTCTACCCGCTGAACCTCTACCTGCGTGAGATGTCGCCCGACAAGGCCGAGGCGGCGGCCCTCGACTGGGGAGCCGCCGTCAAGGACCTGGCTGTCGCAAACATCTTCCCAGGCGACCTGTTCACCAAGAACTTCGGTGTGACCCGCCATGGCAGCGTCGTGTTCTACGACTATGACGAACTGTCGCTCCTCGAGGAGTGCCGCTTCCGCTCCATTCCCGAGTCCGACGACTACGAGTTGGAGATGTCCTCGCAGGTCTGGTTCGCAGTCGAGCCCGGCGACGTCTTCCCAGAGCAGTTCCCAACCTTCATGAGGTTCCCCAGAGACGTGCCCGACTCGATCTGGGAGCGGTTCTGCGAGGTACACGGCGACCTGTTCACAGCCGACTACTGGGCCGGAGTTCAAAAGGAATTGGCCCGTGGTGACCTACCCGACTTCTACCCGTATCCACAGCGCCTCCGATTCCGTCGCCGGTCGGCTGAGGCCGCGGAGTAGGGTCGCCGCCGTGTCCAGACCGGTAGAGATCGCATCATCTGTCCTGCCCGCCGACTACTCGAAGTTGGGCGCAGAGTGCATCGCGCTCCAGGACGCCGGCGTCGACCGCATCCAGTGGGATGTCATGGACGGCGTGTTCGTACCCAACCTCACGTTCGGACCCGACGTGATCGCCTCGATCCGACCCCATATCGACGTGGTTTTCGAAGCCCACCTGATGGTCGTCGAACCCGACCGCCTGCTACACCGCTATGTCGAGGCCGGCTGTGGCATCGTGATCGTGCACGCCGAGGCCTGCACCCACCTCCACCGCACGCTCGCCCATGTCGCCGAACTGGGTGCAACCCCGGGCGTGGCTCTCAACCCCCACACTCCCACCAACGTGATCAGCCAGGTTCGCGACCTCCTCGGCATGGTGCTCGTGATGACCGTCAACCCGGGCTTCGGCGGCCAGACCTACATCGACACCATGGAGCCCAAGATCGCCGAGGTGGCGTCGCTGCTCGAGGGCTTTGACTGCGATATCGAGGTCGACGGAGGCATCGGACCCGACACCGTCTCCGGTGCAGCCGCCGCCGGTGCGAACGTGTTGGTTTCCGGCAGCGCCCTCTACCGCGACCCAGAGGGCCTCAGGCACGCCGTCACCGACCTGAGGCAGCGAGCTGAGGCAGCCAGGACCTGAACAGGGCCTCAACCCATCACCAGCTGAGCCACCGGGCCATCCCACCGCGCCGCTACCCTGCCCCCACATGGACACACCCCTGCACCCGGTCTCCGAGGCCGATAGCCCCGACATCGCACGCTTCGACGTCTTCAACCGCCTCCTCAAGGACCGCATCGTCTTCCTCGGCACCGATGTCAACGACGACGTTGCCAACTTCCTTATCGCCCAGATGCTGTTCCTCGAGGCCCAGGATCCCGACAAGCCCATCTGGCTCTACATCAACTCCCCCGGTGGTTCGGTGACCGCGGGCATGGCCATCTACGACACAATGCAGTTCGTGGGGCCCGAGGTCGGAACCATCTGCATGGGTCTCGGCGCATCGATGGGCCAGTTTCTGCTCTGCGCCGGCGCCCCCGGAAAGCGCTACGCACTCCCCCATGCGCGCATCATGATGCACCAGCCCCTTGGCGGCGTTCGTGGCGACGCCTCCGACATTGCAATCCAGGCTGAGCAGATGGCCGCCACCAAGAAGCTCCTCCAGGAACGCATCGCCCAACACACTGGCCAGAGCGTCGAGACCGTCGAGACCGACAGCGACCGCGACCGCTGGTTCGCTGCCGATGAGGCCTGTGAGTACGGCATCATCGACCAGGTGATCGCCCGACGCGGGGAAATGCGCTGAACGTCGCAACAGCGACCGCACTCCACGGCCCCGGCGCATATAGGGGCTCCGAGCCGGGGTGCGACGTAGGCTGGCCGCCTGCGGACGTGGCGGAACTGGTAGACGCACCGGCTTTAGGTGCCGGCGCCGAGAGGCGTGGGGGTTCGAGTCCCTCCGTCCGCACGTGATCGAGGTCGACCCCACCCTGCGTGCGCTGATCGACGCCGCCCCCGTGGGCATGGCGTTGCTTGGCCCCGACGGCCAACCCCGGTACGCCAACCACAGGTGGGTGGCGATGACCGGTTTCTCCCCGGAGAGGCAGGACACCTCGGAGTGGACCGAATGTGTTGACCTCGACGGTCGCGATGACTTTGAAACCGATCTGGCGCTGTCTCTTTCCGATGGGACAGCCCTGCGTGGCCGCCTCCGGCTAGTTACCCGCTCCGGCGTCATCCGATGGGTGGACCTCACGACAACTCCGGTTGCTGGCGCAGACGCCGGTTCGGGTGGAGCGCTGCTCGGCATGTCCGACATCACCGACGAGGTGGACGAAGCCCGCCGTGCCCACGAGTTGACAAGGGTGCTTGAAGCCAGCCCCGATCTGGTGGCGATCCTTGACCCGCTGGGCCGCAGCCTCGTGTGGGCCAACGATGCGATGCGCCGACACCTCGGCGGTGGCGACGTGTCTGGAAAGGTCCTGCTGGACCACCTGGACGGATGGTCACAGGCCCGTCTGGCTACAACTGCCCTTCCAGAGGTCCGCACCTCGGGAACCTGGAGCGGTGAGCTGCGCCTTGCCCGAAGGAGCGGTGGCACCGTTCCAATGTCCGCTCTGCTCGTGTCCCACCGTGACCCTGACGGAGCGGTTGATGCGATCTCACTGGTCGGAAGGGACCTGACGGACCTGCATGCCGCCCAGCAGCGTGTCGAGGCTTCCGAGATCCGACTAGCGGCCCTGGTTGAGCACGCTTCTGACCTCGTTCTTGTCGTCAGCGAGTCGGGCGACATCGTCTATGCCAGCCCGGCTGTTGCCCATGTGCTGGGCCGTGAGGCGGTCGAGTTGGAAGGTGTGCCAGTCATCGACCTTGTACATCCCGAGGACCACGAGGACCTTGCTAAACGGGCCGCTGAGGTTCTTGCGACACCGGGCATGTCGCCGGCCTTTGAGGCACGGGTTGCCCATGCCGGTGGCGGCTGGCGGCACATGGAGATCGTCGCTACCAACCTTCTGGGTAATCCGGCAGTTGACGGAATCGTCGTGAACGCCCGCGACGTGACAGAACGTGTAGAGGTTGCTGCCGAGTTGGAGGAGCGCGCCTTTCACGACGAGTTGACCGGGCTCCCCAACCGGGCCTTCCTCCTCGACCGCCTGAGTGATGCCCTACTCAGGGCTGCACGCCATGACCGTATGGTCGGTGTGTTGTTCCTTGACCTGGACCGCTTCAAGGTCGTCAACGACTCCCTCGGCCACGGATCCGGCGACGACCTGCTTCATGAGGCGGCCCACCGCCTCTCCCAGACGGTCCGCCCCGGCGACACCGTTGCCAGGCTTGGTGGCGACGAGTTCGTTGTTCTCATCGGCGACATGCTGCGCACCACCGATGCCCTTGTCGCAGCCGAGCGGGTGCGGGCGGCACTGTCGCGTCCGATGCAGTTGGGCAGCGAGTCAACCGTGGTTACCACGAGCATTGGCGTGGCCATCGGGTACGGGCAGGAGGCTCCGGCCGACCTGCTCCGCGATGCCGACACGGCCATGTACCGCGCCAAGGACCAGGGACGCGACCGGGCTGAGCTCTTTGACGACCACCTTCGCGCCCAGGCGGTGAGACGCCACTCCGTTGAACAGGAGTTGCGCCTAGCCCTCGACGAGGATCGAATCGAAGTCCACTTTCAGCCAGTGGTCCGAATCTCCGACGGTGCCGTCACCGGCGCCGAGGCGCTCGCCAGGATCCGTGGGGCCGGAGGCGAACTGCTCATGCCAGATCAGTTCATCGACATCGCCGAGGACAGCGGCCTCATCGCCCAGTTGGGTGGGCGTGTGGTCGCGATTGCCCTGGAGAGGTTGTCGTCCTGGGGCAACCGGGGCGGCAAAAACCTGAGCATCGCCGTGAACGTCTCGGCACGGCAGTTGGCCGACTCGACCTTTCCCGAACTCGTCGGTGCGGCCATTGAGGCAAACGATGTCGCCCCGGAACAGGTGGCACTGGAGTTCACAGAGTCGGCCCTGATCGCCGCCAACCCGGTCACCGAGAAGGTCCTCGGAGCCCTCACCTCGCTTGGGGTTCGCATCGGCCTTGATGACTTTGGTACGGGTTTCTCCTCACTGGCCTACCTGAAGCGCTTCCCGATCGACTTCGTGAAGATTGACAGGTCGTTCGTGGCAGGCCTCGGAACCGATGACGACGACACGGCCATTGTCACCGGCACGGTGGCGTTGGCCCAGGGGCTCGGGCTGCAGGTCGTCGCAGAGGGGGTCGAGACCCGGGCCCAGCTGGAGTACCTGCAGAGGCTCCGCTGTGATTTGGCACAGGGTTTCCACTTCTCTGAGCCGGTCACCGACGCCGAGTTCGACCGGTTCCTCGGCAACGCCTGGGAGCAGGCTCCGGTCTCCCTGAACTAACCGGCCTCTGACACAGGTGGGGTGTTGAGCATTGACACCAGCGCCCGGAGTGCCCGGCCACGGTGGGAGAACCGGTGCTTGTCATCTCCCATCTCGGCGAACGTTGCACCGTCGCCCTCGACGGGTACGAACACGGGGTCGTAGCCGAATCCGCCGGTTCCAGACGGCACCTCGGCGATGTGGCCCTCGACTGTTCCGGTGGCAATCAGTTCCCGCCCATCCGGATAGTAGACCATCGCCACCGTTCTGAAGCGAGCGGTACGCATGCCGGCCAGCGTTCCACCTAGCTCCCGCAGGAGCATTTCGAGGTTATCGGAGTAGCTGGCGTCCTCTCCGGCGAACCGGGCGGATCGGGCACCAGGTTCCCCGGCCAGAGCATCAACGAAGAGGCCCGTATCGTCGGCGACAGCTGCCAGGCCAGTGGCGCTGCAAACGGCAACGGCCTTGAGCCGTGCGTTCGCCTCGAGCGTATCCCCGTCCTCGACCACGTCGGGGAGGTCGACGGGACGCGGAAGCACCTCGGCAACGCCTTCGAGCAGCAGTTCCATTTCGGCGACCTTGTCAGGGTTGGCACTTGCGAGCACCAGGCAGGGTCGCTCCACTGGACAACTCAAGCCGAGCGCTGTGCCGGTGGTTCGGCCAGCACGGTCCGCTGCATCTCCACGATCTGGGCGATGCCGCCGGCTGCCAGGTCGACGAGCGCATCCAACTGGGACCTGTCAAAGGACTCTCCCTCGGCTGTCCCCTGCACCTCGACGAAGTTGCCCGAACCGGTCATGACAACGTTGAAGTCCACCTCGGCGATGGAGTCCTCGACGTAGGGGAGGTCAAGGCGGGCCTCTCCGTCGATGATGCCCACGGAAATTGCCGCAAGTTCATCGGTCAGCGGATGCTGTGTGATTTCTCCGGAGGAGACCAAGCGGGTGAGGGCGTCGTGGAGGGCCAGATAGCCCCCACAGATCGAGGCGGTCCGCGTACCACCATCGGCCTGGAGGACGTCGCAGTCGACGGTCACCTCGCGTTCTCCGAGGAGGTCCAAGTCTACCACCGCACGCAGCGACCGGCCGATGAGACGCTGGATTTCCTGGTCGCGGCCCGACACCCGGCGCCTGATCCGCTCGTTGCTGGAACCCGGGAGCATCGAGTACTCGCCTGTCACCCAGCCTCGACCTGTGTTCTTCAACCAGCGCGGGACGCCCTCGCCTATGGATGCCGTGCAGAGGACACGGGTGCGTCCGAAGGTGACGAGACAGGCACCATCGGCCATCTCCGTGAAGTCACGTTCAAAGCTGAGTGGGCGCAGTTCGTCGTTGACGCGTCCATCTGGTCGCACAGGGCCTCCTGTCTGGCCACCCGCCGGGCGGGTGGCGTTCCTATCGAGTCCTCAGCCTAGAAGTAGATGGTGGACTCGGTGTCGGCCACCACCTGCTCGATGTCGCCGGTCCATGCGCCGGTCGAGAGGTACTTCCAACCGGCATCGCTCACGAGGAACACGATTACCGCTTCACCGCTCTCGGAGGCGGCTCTCTCGGCCACGCGTAGCGAACCGGCCAGGGCGGCTCCAGCGGACAGTCCCGCGAAGATGCCGCATTTGTCAGCGAGGCGCCGGACGCACTCGATGGACTCCCTCGGCCTGATAATTCGCTTTCCGTCGAGGAGGTCGTTTCCGCCCCACTTCTCAAATACCGGAGGAATGAAGCCGTCCTCGAGGCTGCGCAGTCCCTGAACCTGCTCGCCGGCTGGCGATTCGACGGCCAGGACCTGGATCTCGGGCCGGTGCTCCTTGAGGTAGTTGCCGATACCCATGAGGGCGCCGCTGGTTCCAAGGCCGGCCACGAAATGGGTGATGTCGGGCACGTCGCGGAGGATCTCGGGGCCGGTGGTCTCGTAGTGGGCACGGGGGTTGGCCTCGTTCCCGTACTGGTAGAGGAACACCCAGTCGGGGTTCTGGTCGGCCAGTTCTTGGGCCAGGCGGACAGCACCGTTTGAACCCTCGTCGCCGGGCGAGGAGATAATCTCGGCACCGAAGACCTCGAGCATCGAACGGCGCTCGGGTGACACGTTCTCGGGCAGCACGATCTTGATCGGGTAGCCGCGTATCCGAGCAATCATTGCAAGGGCGATGCCGGTGTTTCCCGATGAGGGTTCGATGATCGTTCGCCCGCTGGTGAGGGTGCCGTCGGCCTCGGCATCGGCGACCATGGCACGGGCAATGCGGTCCTTTACCGAACCAGCAGGGTTCTGGCCCTCCAGCTTGGCGAGCAGGTGGATGTCGGGGCTGGGGCTGAGAACGCTCACGTCGACAATCGGCGTTTCGCCGATGAGGTCGATCACCGAGGAGTAGACGGCCATTGGCTGAGTTCCCTGCCTGTGTTCTGCCTGCCCGATCGTAATCACGACCAGTTCGGTCAGGATTCTAGTCGGGTTCCACCGCCACCGGTACCTCTTTGATGACGGCGTCCCTGATGCGGAACGCCCGCATGTATGGCTCAGGGTGCTCGAGGGACACGATCAGGAACACCCATACCCCGAACTCGTCGAATCGAGCCGCATCGGCGACGTCGGTGGGTGACGGATAGGCCAGCGTGTGGGTGTGGCTGTGCATCACACCCAGGATGGACGACCCGGCGGCATCGGCGGACTTCTCGGCATCTAGTTGGCCTACGCCGTCGAGCGTGTAGATCTCGCGGCGTCGTTCAGGTGGCGCCACGTTCTCGATCGGGAAAAACGTGTCTACATACATGCTCCCAGGTGGACCGGCGAACAGGCCACAGGACTCGTAGGGGACATGGTCGAGAGCAAGGTTGATCATCGCCCGATGGACATCCGGCGTGAGGGTGAGGGACTCTTCTGACACGCCGGGGAGGCTAACCCCCGACGACCACCCGCGGGGTCGCCGGTACGCTCAACCCCGTGAGCGATGCAAGCGACCGGGTGGTCGCCAGCAACCGCCGGGCTCGACGCAACTACGACCTGCTCGACACCTGGGAGGCCGGCCTCGTGCTGAAGGGCAGCGAGGTCAAGTCCCTTCGCGAGTCCAAGGTGCAGATCTCAGAGGCGTTCGCCCGGGAGGAAGGGGGCGAACTCTGGCTGGTCGGCTTGCACATCGCCCCGTATGCAATGAGCGGCGGAGAGGCAATGGGCCACGACCCCGACCGCCCCAAGAAGCTCCTGTTGCACCGCAGGGAGATCCACCGGATCACCGATCGGATGCAACGAGAGGGCCTGACGCTGATCCCACTCTCGCTCTACTTCAGCAATGGACGGGCCAAGGTCGAGGTGGCGCTGGCCAAGGGTCGCGACATGCACGACAAGCGCCAGGCCCTTGTGCGCAGGGAGGCCGACCGTGAGGCCGAACGGGCAATGGCCCGAAAGAGGCGCCGCTGAACGTTCAGATGCTCAGTCGCCGCAGATGGCTGAAATCGCCTCGCCGACGACTGTCACCGTGGTCTCCATCTCGGCCGTTGTGATCGTGAAGGGCGGCCCGATCAGGAGTGCATCTGGTGCGTTGCCGTCACCAGCCGGATAGACCCACACTCCACGCCTCAACGCCTCGCCGACGACCTGCCCCGCCATGCCGGTTGTCGGACCGTAGGGCCGTCCCGATTCCTTGTCCTCGACGAGCTCAATGCCGATCATCAGACCTAGACCTCGCACCTCACCCACATGGGGGTGTCCTCCGAGGGGGCCCAGTAGGTCCAGAAACTCGGCGCCCTTGATGGCGCTCGCCGAAACAAGTTCCTCGTCTTCGAGGATCTTGAGGGCGGCCACGCCTGCGGCACATGCGGCCGAGTGGGCTGAGAAGGTGAAGAACATCATTCCCGAGCCGACCTCGGCGATCGGGGCCACCACCTTCTCGGATGCGTACACGCCGCCGAGGGGCGCATAGCCACCGGAGAGTCCCTTGCCGCCGACCATGATGTCGGGCACGACCCCCCAGTGGTCGATACCGAACTTCTGCCCTGTGCGACCGAAGCCAGTCATGACCTCGTCGGCGATGAGCAGAATTCCGTGTGTGTCACAAATCTCTCTGACATCGGTCCACCATGCATCTGGCGGGAGGACGGCACCGGCGGCAGCCCCAATCACCGGTTCGGCGATCACCGCTGCGATCGTGTCCGGGTCTTCTGACTCGACGACCTTCTCGAGGCCCTCGGCATCGGCTACCGGCATCTTGGGGAAGTCGGTCAGGATGTGGTCGAAACCCCGCCGCCGTGATCGATGCCCTCCGGCTGCGAGCGTGGTCATGGTCGTCCCGTGATATGAGGTCTCACGTCCGATGACCTTCCAGCGCTCCGGTCGCCCTGCCGCCGTGTGGTGGCTGATCGCCAGGCGGATCGCCGAGTCAACAGATTCCGATCCGCCGCTGACGAGGGCCACCTGGCTGAGCTCCGGGGGTAGCCACCGTTCCCTGAGGGTCTCGACGAGAGCGACCCGCTCCTCTGTAACCCATGGTGGAATCACGTACGAGACCCGCTGGGTGGCGTGTGCCACGGCTTGGGCCACCTCTGTCCGACCATGGCCGATGTTCACTGCAACCGCACCACCACCGGCATCGATGATCTCACGACCGTCCCCGAAGTAGAGCGTGCAGCCCTCGGCCCTCTCCACAACCGGCGGCACCGCACTCGATGGTATGAACTGAAACGATGTTGCCCGATGGTCATCCATCGGCTGATTCTTACCGGTTCTGCAACTCCTCCACATACTCCGACGGCTGCCTGTCACACCCCACCCGGTAGCCTTGAGGCGCAGATTCTTGACAACTGAGCATCAGACTGCACGTTGCGGCGACCCTCCGGGTTGTCGCACACACCACGGGGCTGATCGGTTTCGACGCCGATGGCAGTGGGCGTGTCGTGCGACCGGAGTTGCCCAGACTCCCTAAACGGGGCACCCAAAGAGACGCCAACACGGACGATCTCGCTCTCGCTGCCTGACCTGGTCAGGTAGTTGAGAGTCACTGCGACCGGCAACGGCACGCGGGGTCGGTCCACCGCAACCCGGCAACAGAAGCGGTGGAGACAGCTGGGACAGACCGCTGACGGCGTGAAAGACCGCTGACCCGGGGGAAAGACCCCGCGGCTGGACCCTAGTGGTCCGCCCGACCCGGCGGTGTGGCTGCCGTAAGCCGCAATCTCGGGAATGGTCGTAGCGCGCTCGGTCACACATTGACGGACGGGGGTTCGATTCCCCCCAGCTCCACAAGACGAATGATCGACGAGAGGCCTGATATTTCAGGCCTCTCTGTCGTTTTTGACCTCCTCAGGGGGCGCCCCGTTGCACACAATTGCACAAAGGCGCGTTCGCTCCCATGTTGTCCAATACGTCCACCTCGGTACCTTCGTAAGCATGCGAGCACGGAGTGGATCAGGACAGATTCGGTCATTGGGTCAGGACCGGTTCCTCGTCCGGATCAGCGCTGGCGTAGACGCCGCCACGGGTAAACGCCGTCAGCCCTCAAGGGTTGTACGCGGAACTCGTCAAGATGCTGAACGGGTCCGAGCGGAGCTTCTCCTCGCTGAGACGGGAACATGCGCATCGGAGAGCATAGTCCTGCTCAGGAGTCTTGTCCTCAAACACCTTGCTGCTCCAACGAAGAGTGGACAGCAACGTGCGCCTTACAGCAAGCATCGAGAACAGCGTCGTTTCAACAGCCATGTTGGACCTGGTCTCAGTGGTCGTATTGCTGACGACGTTCATCCTCATGAGTTGACCCGCCTTTACGACACCTTGATCGCCAAGGGACTCAAGCCCTCCTCAGTTCAACGAGTCCACGGCCTCCTCAGTGCCGCCTACTCATGGGGAGAGAAGCGGGGTTTTGTTTCCTCCAACCCGGCCAAACTCGCAGAGTGCCCCACCGCCCGCACGGAACCACCACATGCGCCGTCCATGGAGACCGTCAAGGCGCATCTTGAAATCCTCCAGGAAGATCCCGAGACCGCCCTAGCCGTCAGACTCGCTGCCACCATCGGTCTACGACGCAACGAAATTGCCGGGTTGCGTTGGGAACACATTGACCTCGACAAGGGACTCGTCTCAATCACAGAAGGCATAACGGTCATACCCGGTGAAGGCGCTTCTGTTACTTCAACCAAAACCGGCGCTCACGGCCATGGTGTGCTCTCGATTGATGAGGAATTGGTGGCCATGCTTCGTGACACCTTCGAACGCCTCGAGAAGACCGCGGCTGACCTTGGTGCAGACGTTCCTTCCGATGCCTATGTGTTTTCTTCAGATCCTCTCAATGGGAAACCAATCAACCCGGACACTTTGACGAAACGTCTCAGAAACCACATGGACCGCCACCCGGAGATCCCTTCATTCACTTTGAAAGACCTCAGGGCGTTTACGGCCACGATGCTTGAGGCCACCGGTGCTGACATCACCACCGCCCAGGCGGTTCTCAGGCATGCCTCAGGGCAGACAACGATGAGGCATTACCGGGCGGCGCGTATGGACAGGGTGCGTGGCGCCACCGTTGATCTCGGGCGTCGGATCAGCAGCAGGACTAACCCGGCTCGACCAGGCTGCGTGATCGGAAAAGCCTGCTAGAGCGGACTATGGAAGAATCAAATTGGCCGTTGTGCTGAAGAGACGAATTGGATAGGAGATAACGATGGTGAGCAAGCGACACGCCCGAGGATTAGATCGTCTCAACGAAGTCGCGGTTGTTTACGGTGCGCACCGCCGTCAGCGGGACCTTCAGCACGTCCTCCTTCACCTGCACCACGATCTTCAGCCGCGCCAGCATCCCGATGTCCATCCCGGCGCGGTCGAAATCGCCGTCGATGACCGTCTCCGGGATTTTCACCGTCTGGCCGGTTGTACTGATGATGTTGCGCGGTAGGGTCGTCACGCGTCCCGTGAAGACCACCCCGGCAAAGGCGTCCATGGTGATCTCCACCGGCTGTCCCACCGAAAGGCTCGGTTGGTCAACCTCGGGC
>CAJXKL010000025.1 GCA_913055915.1 uncultured Candidatus Nemicrothrix sp.
ATGGGGAACCCGTCCAGATTCGGTCACCCAAAGATGCCCTTGACCTTGGAATTGGTACGGTCTATCAGCACTCCCTTCTAGTGCCGACTCTCTCGGTTATTGACAACATGATGCTGGGAACGGCGAAGTTGTTCAGCCTTGATAGGGAACAGGCCAGACGTCGTCTTGATGAGCTTGCATCGGTTCTCGGTGTGCAGATCGACCCAGAAGCCACGGTTGGTGATCTTGCGCTTGGGGAGCGTCAACAGGTTGAGATTGTCAAAGCCCTCTGGCGTGGAGAACGTGCTCTGATTCTTGATGAGCCGACCTCAATGCTCACCCCACAGGGTGTCCAAGCCCTTAGTGAGGTAGTCAGAAGGTTGGTAGGAAATGGGCTGTCCGTGGTCTTCATCACACACAAACTCAATGAGGCACTGGATCTGGGAGACCGGATCACGGTATTGCGGCGAGGTCGCAATGCCGGGGAGTTGGCACCAGACAAGATTGCGAGCACGGAACGTGGGGACTTGAAGGATCTTGTGGTGGAGTTGATATTTGGTGCAGTTGACCCGGATATGTCGATGAATCAGGGTGAAGGCGGTTCGCTTGATCAGCAGTCCGTCTGTTTTCGTCTGGAGGAAGTGTCACTGCACGGCGACAAACCGTGGCCCGTTCTGGATTCGGTCTCGCTGGAAATCCGTAGAGGTGAGATTTTTGGTATCGCCGGGATCGATGGAAACGGCCAAAAAGAGTTGGCTGAGGTGATTGCTGGCCAGAGGAAACTTGATTCCGGTGAGATTTTTCTGGACGAGGAATCCGTGACAGGTCTCTCAGTAGCAGCTCGCCAGAAGAGAGGTATTCGTTATGTGACTGATGACCGCCACGGTGAAGGTACGGTCGGCGAACTAAGCATCTCGCTCAATACCGTGTTGAAGAGGGTCGGACAGCGACCCTTCTGGCACCGGGCGCGGGTACGTCACTCGCTCATTCGGGAGTTTGCGGCCACCCTGGTGGCGGAACATGACGTGCGCACGCCCCATGAGGAAGTACCAATTGCCAACCTTTCTGGCGGCAATGTTCAAAAGGTTGTGGTTGGTCGTGAGCTGGCGATGGAGCCGCGAGTCGTCGTGTACAACAAACCGACCTATGGGCTGGACGTAAAGACGATAAAGGCGGTATTAGCTCGGATCGTCTCGCAGGCAAACCAGGGGACCGTTGCGTTGCTGATCTCTACCGAACTGGATGAGTTGATCTCTACCTGCGATCGGATCGGCGTGATGTATCAGGGACGGATTACTGGAATCCTAGATAGCCAACCGGGGATTGAAACACGGTTAGGTGAGCTGATGACAGGGGGTGGTGAACCGGCATGACTGATGTTGCTACACCCCTTGGCGATGAAGGCTTCGGATCTGTTGATGAACACAGCAAGGGGCTGAGCCAGCACGCGAAAGGGAGAATGAACTCGGTTCTCATGGCCGTACTACCTGTCTTCGCAGCCGTGGCATGTGGTGGGATACTGCTGGCCCTTCTTGGTCGAGATCCTGTTTCTTTCTATTCCAACGTCGTCGACCACGGTCTGTTGGGCTCACTTGGGCGCCAGGAGAGCCTGATCAGAATGGCGCCTCTCTTACTCATCGCGGCGGGCCTGATGGTCGCTTTCCCTGCTGGAATCTGGAATCTTGGCACCGATGGACAGTTCGTGGTTGCTGGGGTTGTAGTTGCAGCCTTGGGGCCCGAGTTGGCTCCGAATGTGAATGGTCTGGTGTTGTTCACCGTGCTCTTCGTAGTCGGTTTCGCCGTCGGTGCGGCATGGGCGGTCATCCCTGCTGTGATGAAAGCCTGGTTCGGTATGAACGAGATCATCACGACACTGATGACCATCTTCCTCGGTGTCAGTTTCTCTTCTCTGCTCGTAAAGGAATTCTTCGATGATCCATCAACAACGGTGCCACAGACCAAGGTGCTCGCTGTTGAGGACCGTCTCCCTAGGATGTTTGGTTCGCGAGTTCACATTGGCCTGGTTGTCGGCCTCGTTGCTGTACTGATAGTCCATTACATGATGACGCGCACGGCCTTTGGCTTGCGTCTCAGGATTGTGGGAATGAACCCTGCAGCGGCAGAGCACGCGGGAATGAATATGCGTTCACTGACTCTCAGTATCTTTCTCTTGAGTTCCGGGTTTGCTGGGCTCGCCGCTGCTGTCGAGATAGCCGGTGTGGATGGGATGGTAAGAGCTGAGTGGCAGGCGGCATTCGGTTTTGCTGTGGTTCCCCTTGTCTTCTTGGCCAGATTTCATGGACCGAGCGTGGTCCTCTTCGTTGCTGCGTTCTCGAGTTTCTCGATAGGTGGCGAATCAGCATCCCGCAAGGCAGACCTGCCTAACTACTTCGTCTTGGTGATGGTGGCTCTGATGCTCATTTTTCTAGCCATTAGTGAGTTCCTGCAGGCCCGCTCTAAGAATGTGGTGAAGGATGAGTGATCTGTTCTAAACCCTGTTCCTTGCCTCGTTGGTGAGTGGAGGAGTGTTGGTGGCCGTTCCACTGGTGTTCGCCGGAGTGGGAGAGGCGATATCTGAACGAGCCGGTGTCTTGAACGTCGGTTTAGAGGGAATGATGCTGATGGGTGCCTTCGGGGCATTTGCTGCAGCCATCAGCGTTGACTCAATCTGGCTTGGGTTACTAGTAGGGGGCCTTGTAGGTACAGCCACGTCGTTGTTAATGGTTGGCCTCTGCATCCGCCTTAACGCGAACCAGATCGTCATCGGTATCGCGATCACTCTTGGCGCAGAAGGGGTCACAGCACTGTTGCACAGTGCCAACTATTCAGACACTTATCCTCGCTTGCCTAAGGCCGGAGTTCTCGACATTCCCCTTCTCTCGAAAATTCCAGTACTGGGAGAGGGTCTGTTCAGCCATCATCCTTCTGCTTATTTGGCAGTTCTCGCTGTAGTTGCTGCATGGTGGGTTTTCAAATCCACCGGGATCGGTCTCAATATCAAAGCAGCTGGTGATCAGCCCCATGCCCTAGCTGCCGCTGGAGGCAACCCGCGAAGTACGCGCACGATGGCTGTCATGACGACAGGCTTTCTGGCAGGAGTTGGTGGCGCTCACATCGCTCTAATAGGGGCCGGCCTCTTCGTACCGGCGGTCACCCACGGAGCCGGCTTCATTGCAATCGTCTTGGCAATGCTCGCACGGGGCCGCTTTGGTTGGATCGTGACAGGGGCGATTCTTATCGGTATCTCATTGTCTCTTACTACAGCATTCCAACTAGTAGGAGTAGATGTTCCGATTGACGCCGTGCAGATGCTGCCGTTCATAATGATCTTGGTCGTCTTGTCTGCGTTCGGTAGGGACAGCTATCTCCCGGCAGCCCTGGCCGTTCCCTACGACCCGGAGTCTCGCTAACCGTCCTCAGTCTGTATCGCTTGTCGCTGTCCCCCTCAGTCAACTCTGTGATGCGTGAAAGGTGTTCATCTTCGGCTTGGTCTGATGTTGTTGACTGCGTCCTTTGCACGAAAGAGCATGTCGGCAAAGGGAAGGAACCACGGTGGCCCCCGATGCCACCAGCGGGTCGGAAACCCGGAGCGTGTGAACACCGTCTCACCCTCAGGGTCGCCCAGAATCTTAAGAGCGGCCTTGTGGCCCAGGTAGGGGGCCATCGAGTTGCCGCTACCCGAATAGCCCATGGCGTACCAGATACCGTCGTAGCACCCCACGTGGGGCGTGAAGTCGAAGGCGAAGCCGGTTCGGGCATTCCAGCTGTGCGAAAAGGTCACCTCCCCCAGTTGGGGAAATATCGAGCCGATGAGGCGTCTCAACTGCGAAGAGGCGAATCCCTCAGGCACCGGTGTCATGGCGGCTCGGCCGCCGAACACCAGGCGCTGTCCGTCAGGTGATGGTCGGTAATAGCAGTGCCGGTTGCGTGACTCGGCGACCATACGGCCGTTTGGGAACAGGCCCTTGACGGTGTCTGCACCGAGTGGCTCGGTGGCAACGAGGAAGCTGGGCACCGGCACGATGCGCCGCCGCGCGAAACCTAGTGTCGCCGGCGTGTAGCCGTTGGTGGCCACCAGCACGTTGCCGGCCCGAACCGACCTACGGGTGGTCTCCACGATGAAGCCGCTCCCGTTGTGGGAGACGTCGAGCACGGGCGTGTCACCCTGGACCACGGCGCCCCGTGTCCGAGCGGCTTCCATGACCCCCGCTACGTACTTCGCCGGGTTCAGGCCGCCGTGAAGGGGAAGCACAGTTCCGCCGGCGTAGATGTCGGTAGCCACCTCTTCGTGCTGGCGTTCCCGTGGAACCATTTCGGCCTCAACCGGAACGATCTTCTTCAGCCGGTCCAACTCCCGTCCGGCGGCGTCGTACTCCCGCTTCGACCAGAGGCCACGGAAGCGGCCGGTGACAGCCAGGTCACAGTCGATCTGCTCGTCGGCGATGAGCGCCTTGATGAAGGCGTTGGCGTCCAGGTGGGTTTCCCGCAGGATGCCCTCGACCATGCTGCTACCGAATTTCGCTGCGATCTCGTCGATGTCGAGCTGGTGGCCTCCACCAATCATCCCCCCGTTGCACGAGCTGGCACGAATGCCGGGAGCGGAGGCATCAAGTGCCAGAACCGACCGGCCCGACATGGCAAGCGTTCTGGCGGCTGAAAGGCCCGTGAGGCCTGCACCAACCACCACCACATCGACCTCACCCGGGAGGGCTACCTCTGGTGGGCTCGTCGGCGTCCCGGCGTCCCCCCACCAGAACGGTGTCGTCTCGGGCATGGTCGGGTAGCTACCCCTCGAGAAGTGGACCGACCTCTTCGGTGAACTTCTCCATCTGCCTCTTCGCGAAGTCGATGGTCTCCAACCCGTGGAACTGGAATTCGATGACAAAGTGCCACACTCCCGCATCGTGGAGTGCCCGTATCCGCTCGGCGCACGCCTCGGGCGAGCCGGAGATCGTGACCTTGGCCGGGTCCGTTGAGGGATCGTCGAAGGCCACGGCTGTCTGTAACTTGTCTCCGTAGGAGTCGAGGTCGGTCTGGCTGTCGGCCACGTAGGCGAACGTGAAGGCTGCCAACTTCGGGTCTGTACCGAACTTTTCGCCGGCGGCAGCCAGCCCCGGCAACCATGTATCGCGTGCCACTTCCTCGTCGGGCCAAAAGGCCAGGAGGCACTCGCCGTAGCGTGCGGCCCGCTCAATCGACTTCACACCACCACCTATCCAGATCGGTGGGTGCGGCCTTTGTATCGGCTTGGGAACGAGGGGAATGTCGTCCAACTGGTAGTGCTCACCGTCGAAGGTCACCCGGTCCTCGGTCCACAGGCGGGTAATGGCCTCCAACTGCTCGTCAAAGAGGCGCCCCCGCTTACGGCGATCAACGCCGACAGAGGTGAAGTCCTCCTCCCACCAGCCCATTGCCATACCCACGATGAGGCGGCCGTCAGACACCACATCGAGGGTCGAGAGGTACTTGGCCCACTGGTAGGGGGGCAGCAGGGGAGGAAGGATCGAGTTGAAGCCAATCCGAATCGTGTCAGTAGCGGCAGCCAGGATCGGCGCCATCACCAGACCGTCAAAAATATCCTGGTTGGGGAACGTCTCAAAGAGCCACGACGGCGACATCGTCATGTGCGTCGGCAGCGTGGCCGAGTAGAAACCCAGGTCCTCAGCCAACTTGACCAACTCGACTGTCTCGTCCATTGAGGGGCTCTCGGCACCCCACGGGAACACCATGATGCTTAGATCCGACATTGACGGCATGGCTCTCACCTCCGGTTGCACGGGTACCTCCGCGCCGACGCTAGCCGCCCTTGAGGGGCCTGGTCAGCAGCCGGCGAAGGACTCCAGGTCCCATGTCGAAAGAGGTGTCCTACCGGTAGGGTCACGGTGCCCGTTAGCGCCGGGTCGATGACGACAACAGGGCGTTGGTCTTGAGAGGTGTGGTGTGCGGATCGCAGTAACGCGTGAGCGGACAGATGGCGAACGTCGCGTCGCGATCTCGCCCGAAGCCACCAGGGTCCTAGTCACCGCAGGCCACGACCTGGTCATCGAGTCCGGTGCCGGATCGGCAGCCGGAATGCGCGATGCCGACTACGAGTCAGCCGGGGCGACCATCGCCCCTGACCGGGTCACGACGGTCGACAGAGCGGGCCTGCTAATCAGCGTCCACGGGCCAACCAGCCCCGACGACCTTGCCGAGGTCACCTCAGACCATGTGGTAATCGCCCTGCTCGACCCCGTCTGGAACCCCGCAGCTGCCAAGGCGCTAGCCGCTACAGGAGCGACCGCCTACTCACTGGATCTGGTGCCGCGCAGTACGAGAGCCCAGTCAATGGACGTGCTCTCCTCTACGGCCACGGTCGCCGGCACCCAGGCCGTCCTCACCGCCGCCTACCGGCTCCCCAAGCTGATGCCTCTGATGATCACGGCCGCGGGCACGATCCCCCCAGCACGCCTCGTGGTGTTGGGGGCCGGGGTGGCAGGCCTGCAGGCCATCGCCACCGCACGCCGCCTGGGAGCCGTGGTCGAGGGCTTTGACATCCGCGAAGAAGCCCTCGAACAGATCCGGTCCGTCGGCGCCAAGTCCATCAACGTTCCGGTAGTCGAGGACGGCGCCGACCAGGCAGTCCATAACCAGACTGCGCTCACACCACACCTGGCCGAAGCCGACATCGTCATCACCGCAGCCCAGATCCCGGGAAGAAGGAGCCCCATCCTCGTTACCGAGGCCATGGTCAGCGCCATGAAGCCGGGCGCCATGATCATCGACCTGGCCGCCATCCGTGGCGGCAACTGCGAGCTCACCCGGGCCGATGAGGAGGTCACCCATGACGGTGTAACCATCTTGGGACCGACCGACCTGGCCTCCGGCTCCGCATTTTCCGCATCACGCATGTTCGCCAACAACGTCGTCAAGCTGATCGAACTGGTCGTGACCGAGGACAACACAATCAACCTCGACACCGACGACGAAATCATCGCCGCCATGCTCGTCACCGCCGGCGGCGAGGTTGTGCATCCACAGGTCATTGAAGCCGGAGGAATGCAGTGACCCTTCTCATAGCGCTCACCCTGTTCGTGCTGGCCGTGTTCCTGGGCCTGGAGCTCATCACCAAGGTTCCTGCCATGCTCCACACGCCGCTCATGTCGGGGTCCAACGCAGTCTCGGGAATCACCCTCATCGGTGCCCTCGTGTCGGCCGGCTCAGACCACACCATGCTCACCACAACGCTCGGCTTCGTGGCGGTCATGCTCGCCACCATCAACGTTGTCGGTGGCTTCCTCGTCACCAACCGCATGCTCACCATGTTCGCCGGGCGGAAGAAGCGCCGGCCATGACCACCCCCGACATCATCTCGATCGGCTACCTGATAGCTGCCGTCCTGTTCATCCTGGGCCTCAAGGGACTTGGCAGGCCACGTACCGCCCCCCGGGGCAACCTCATGGGTGCAAGCGGAATGCTCCTGGCGGTCCTCGTCACCATGTTGGACCAGGCCATCATCTCCTATCTGGCCCTTGCCGTGGCACTGGTGATCGGCTCGGTCGTGGGCGCCCTGTTGGCCGTCAAGGTCAAGATGACATCCATGCCCGAGTTGGTCGCGCTCTTCAACGGCTTCGGAGGCGGCGCATCGGTCCTGGTGGCGGTCGCCTCCTTCATCGAGGCCATCGAGCTCGGCAGGGCCGACAACCAACTCGCCATAGCGGCTGCTGCAACCGCACTCATCGGCGCCGTCACCTTCACCGGCTCGGTCATCGCCTTCTTCAAACTGCAGGAATCACTCGAGTGGTCGGGCTTCACCGGCCTGCCCCTGGCACGGGCGATGGTGATGGTCGTCGCACTCCTGTTGGTCGTCATGGTCGCCCTGCAGCCAGACACCAGGGCGTGGCTGTGGGCACTGGTGGCCGCCGGCCTCATCCTGGGCGTCATCAGCACCGTCGCCATCGGCGGCGCCGACATGCCTGTCGTCATCGCACTCCTCAACGCCTTCTCTGGCGTCGCAGCCTCTACCACCGGCTTCGTGCTCGACAACCCGCTTCTCATCATCGCCGGGTCGCTCGTTGGCGCCAGCGGTCTGATCCTGACCCAGATCATGTGCAAGGCCATGAACAGGTCCATCTTCGAGGTCATCTTCTCTGAGACGCCGGCGGCAGCCACCGGAGGCCGCGACGACTCCGACGTCTACGGAGACCGGGTCACCTCAACGTCGGCCGAAGAGGTCGCAATGCTGCTGGAGGTGGCCGACCGGGTCGTCATCGTTCCCGGCTACGGCCTGGCCGTCGCCCAGGCGCAACACGCCGTGCGAGACCTCATGACCTCACTCGAAGCCTCCGGCAAGGAGGTGATGTTCGGCATCCACCCCGTGGCGGGCCGCATGCCGGGTCACATGAACGTGCTCCTGGCCGAGGCAGAGATCGGCTACGAGCACCTCCTCGACATGGACCAGATCAACCCAACCTTCTCCGAGACCGACGTGACCATCGTGATTGGAGCCAACGACGTCGTGAACCCGGCGGCCCGCAATGACCCCAGTTCACCCATAGCTGGCATGCCGATCCTGGACGTCGACGAGTCCCGCACCGTGGTTGTCATCAAGCGTTCGCTCAGCCCGGGATTTGCCGGTATCGCCAACCCGCTGTTCGCAGCCGACAACGCCCTCATGCTCTTCGGTGACGGCAAGCAGGCCGTCATCGACATTGCAGCGGCGCTCGTAACCGTCTGACCGGCCGTTTCGGTCGGCCGCCTACAGGCCCAGGCGGGGCCTCAGCCAGGCGGTGATCTTCGCCAACGCCTTATCTGCCTCGGGCATGTTGCCAACGAATAGTTGGAAGACATGCTGCATCTCGGGGAACACCTCGAGGCTCACGTCAACCCCCGCCAAACCCGCAACCTCGGCCATCCGCGTGGAGTCGTCAAGCAGGATCTCCTCGTCGCCAACCTGGATCAGCAGCGGTGGGATGCCTGCGAAGTCCCCGTAGAGGGGAGCCGCCAGCGGATCACGTGCATCCTGGCCGGCGAGGAAGACGTCGGCCCCTTCCTTGAGGCCCTCTGGGCTGACCAGAACGTCCACCTCGGCCCGCGTGGTCATCGATTCGCCGAGTCCCTCCATGTCGACCCAAGGTGAGATCGGTATGCCCGCTACGGGCAGCGCCACGCCGTCGTCACGCAACCTGAGCAGCGTTGACAATGTGAGGCCTCCACCGGCCGAGTCACCCGAGATGGCTATGCGATCGGACCCGTAGCCCTGATCCAGCAGCCACCGGTAGGCGGCGGAGCTGTCGTTGACAGCCGCCGGGTGCGGGTGCTCGGGGGCCAGCCGGTAGTCCACGTTCAACACACGGCAACCCACGGCCCTGGCCAGCTGCCCGGTGAAATTGCGGTACCCGTTGGCCGAGCCGATCTTGTAGCCGCCACCGTGGACATACTGGATGACATGGTCAGCCGAGCCGCCCTCGGGGTTGGCCCAGATGGCGGGTACGCCGCCGGCATCCACCTCGGTCCAGGTGACCCCGTCGGGTGGGACCGTCATCATGGACACGGCCATCTCAAACTGGGCTCGTTGCTCCTCGACCGTCTCGACCCCACCAACCGCTTCGGACAGCATCCGCAGTTGTTCCTTGATCGCGTTCGCCTGTTCACTGGCCATGTCGGAAGTACCTTTCCGTTCTTTGTGCAGGTACCAGAACTGTTTGTGTCGCTCCAGTCTTGTTACCTGTCTGGGCGATTGGTTGGGAAACCTCTTCGTGTTGGAGCCAGCAGGGAAATGCTCCCGGAATAGCTCGATCCCCATTGTGGGACAAGTTCGTCATTGTGGCAACACCAAGTAGTAGCCATAGGGCAGCGGCACTGGCAGGTAAGACGACCCGAGGGCGAGGGGGCACAACAACCAAAGGGGGTGCGGGACCTTCGTCGATAAACATGTGGACTAGAACGGCAAAGATGCCCATGCCCACAGCCACCCACCACCAAACTTCGTAGGAACCCGTGCTGTCGCGGATGATGCCGGCCCCCCAGGAACTGACGAACGCTCCGATTTGATGGCTGACGAAAACAATTCCGAACAGAGTTCCTGCATGTTGGGTGCCGAACTGTGACATCACGATTCCTGACGTCAGCGGAATCGTCGAAAGCCAGAGGAGGCCCATCAAGCATCCGAAGGTGATCGACAGTGCAGGACTGTTCGGCAGCATGATGAATCCGAGAATTACGAGACTGCGTGCCCCATAAACGAGGCTGAGTAGGCGGGCTTTTGAATGGCGTTGGCCAAGAGAGCCAGTTGTTAGTGAGCCAGCAATGTTAAAGAGGCCAATGAGTGCTAGTGCCGCAGCTGCCACTGTCGAAGACTGGTCCAAGTCTTCGAGGTGCTTTGGTAGGTGAACGCCAATGAAGGTGACGTGGAAGCCACACACGAAGAATCCAGCGTTCAATAGCAGGTAACTGCGGTTTCGAGATGCCTGACGGAGTACCTCGCGCAGTGGTTTGGTGTCAACGCTTGGGCTGTTGGGGACGCCGGCACGCCCAATCTCGACTGAGGAGCGCAGCGGCAGACATATCACGGTGATCGTTAGGGCAAGACCAGCTAGGACGATAAGTGCCGTTTCCCAAGAGGTGGAGTCGATGATCACACTCGAGATCGGAATGAGGATGAACTGGCCGACAGAGCCGAAAGCAGTAGCAACGCCTAACGCAAACGAGCGCCGAGACTCAGGTACAAGGCGGCCTATGGCTGCGAGGACCACTGAGAATGAGGCTGCGGACATGCCGAGACCCATTAGGACCCCTCCGCCAAGGTGGAGGCCGGTGGGTCCGATGGCTTTGGCCAAGACGACTAGGCCACTTGCATAAATGACTGCTCCGACCATGAGAACCCGCCGGGCTCCAAAGCGATCGGCCAGGCCTCCCGCAACGGGTTGTCCAAAACCCCAGACCAGGTTTTGAATAGCGATCATTAAGGCGAACGAATCGGTTTGCAGTCCAAGGCCGTCGCTCACTGGGCCCAGGAACATCCCCATGGTTGAGCGGGCGCCCAAGGCGATTGCCGTTATGGCACTGCCAGTTATCAGCACCACAAGAAAGGGCGGATTCTTTTGAGAGGACATCTGTGAAGTTTCTGTTCTAGGTGTGGAAGATTTAGTTCTACAAGAACTGGGTTCCCACAGCAGTGAGAGATCTTGTAAGACCCCAGACTAGAAACTAAACGCGGCTCCTACAGACGCCTGGACAAGAAGGGGCGAACCTCAGAGGGGCGACCCTTACCTGGGCGGACTCTCGTGCGGGAGGGGGCGGGAAGCCACATTCTCGAGAAAACCGGGGCCACAGATCCTGGACGCAATCACAAACCTTGTTGAGCGCTCAGGCGCCAGATGGACTAGAGCGGAGAGCACCCCGGCGTCTCTTACGCATTCCGAAGTGGAGGTGGCAGACTCAAGTTTCCAACTGCACCGCGCCCAGCAGATGGCGATATTGCCTACGCCATGGCCTCTCCGATACCTAATAAGGATGATCTGTTCCGCACATGCCACTCATTCCCCACGAGATTGCTAGGCGACGGATGGTTGACGACCATTTGGCTGCACGCGACATACAGGACCCACGTGTTCTTGCAGCTATGGAAGCGGTGCCGCGACACCGATTCGTCCCAGCCGAGTTGGCCTATGCCGCCTACGAGGACAGGCCCCTGCCGATCGGACACGGCCAGACAATCTCGCAGCCCTACATCGTCGCTTTCACCGCACAGGCTCTTTCCCTTCAAGCAGATCACCGACTGTTGGAGGTGGGTACCGGATCAGGGTATGCGGCGGCCGTGTTTGCCGAATTGTGTGCTGAGGTGGTGAGTGTTGAGTGTGTTCCCTCCCTAGCTCATATGGCTCGCCAACGACTCGACCAGTTGGGGTATGAAGACGTGGTCGTCGTGGAAGGCGACGGTGGGCTGGGGTGGATTCAGAGTGCTCCCTATGACGCCATAGCGCTGGCCGCTGCGGCTCCACAGGTGCCCAGCCAGTTATTGGAGCAGTTGGCTCCCGATGGTCAGATGGTTCTCCCACTTGGCCGGAAAAACCAGAATCAGAAGTTGATACGTCTTGTCAGAGCAGGGATGGAAATCAACGAAGAGGAACTTCTGCCAGTCAGCTTCGTTCCTCTAGTTGGTTACGCCAGCCAGGTACCGCCTGAGGTCCTCTAGGAATACTTCGCCGCGTTGAAGTTTGAGGTCTTCGAAGCCTCTGACCTCCATGGCCGATGTGGCCATGTTGACGGCCTCATCGAGGTTCTCAGTTGATAGGGAGTCCACAACGGTGGCGATGGCCGACTGATATTCTCCCAGCATCATGCGCTCTAGGCGCCTTACCCGGGTCCGGCCGAACGGATCAAACGGCGTGTCGCGCAGGTGACGACCCAACCGCAACAAGGTCATGACGGGGCGGCCCAGATTGGAGGGGATTCGTAGTTTTCTTCCCACTCCAAGTGCCTGTAGCAGAGGAGGATGGAGGTGCCACGTGGCTTTTGCTCCTTGGCCACCGACAGCCTCGATCGTCGCCCGCGAGTCGCTACCTGATAGCAGCCGTGCCACCTCGTACTCGTCCTTGTAGGCAGTCAACTTGTGGAGTCCGCGGGCCATGGCCTCAGTGAGGCGCGTAGACCCAGGAGCCACCTTCTGTTCAGCTGCATAGGCGAACCCCATGGTTTCCACAAAGTCGGCTGCGCACTTCCGGTCCTGATAGCCGACCAGGTCCGCAGCCAGTACCTCGACAAGGCCCGCCAGGGCGGTGTCTTCGATTTGGGTGGAAACCGTGGCCCGGAGGCTGTCGGGAAGGTCTGGAAGCTCCATCAAGGCTGGGCCGGTGCTGGTAGGCGAGGTGGAGGCCTCAACCCGTTCAGGGTCTAGTGCCCAGGCGCGACCCCAACGAAAGGCCGCAAGGTTGGCGTCAACGGCCACTCCATTCAGGGTGATCGCTCTCTCCAGCGCTATCGGGGTAACAGGAATGACTCCAGCCTGGATTGCCACGCCCAAGATGAACACGTTGGCCTGCTCAGAGCTTCCCAGGATGCTGACGGTGATGGCACCGGCATCCACGAACCGGTTGGCGCCCGCCCTGGTGTTCTCGCCAACCCGACGGACCAGGCCGGCCACGTCGGGCCCATCAATCTCCGGGTGTCCGATCATGGCTCCAGTTGGGGTGGCTGATGTCGACGCGACGACAACGGTGTGGTCCTTTGTGGCACCGGCCAACGCCTTTGAATCGGCGGCCACCAACAGGTCAAAGGCCACGATGACATCGGCCTCGCCCCTACCTAGGAGGTTGGAAGACATTTCGATGCTCCGAGAGAGGCGTAGGTCGCTCACGACCGGACCGGCCTTTTGGGAGAGGCCTGTCTGGTCGAGGCCACGCACGTCGAGTCCGTCGAGCATCGCAGCAGTACCGAGCAACTGTGTGGCCGTGACGACACCCGTTCCGCCGATACCGGCCAGGCGGATGTCGACGATGTCGGTATCGGTGAGGGGAGTCGGATCGGGAAGGTCGTCACCAGTAGGGCCGGTGACAGTTCCTTTGTCAGGACTACCGGTTTGGACTGCAACGGTCATGAAGCTGGGGCAGTCACCTTCCAGACACGAGGCGTCGATATTGCACGACGACTGGTCGACTGAGGTCTTCTTTCCCAATGGCGTATCGACGGTGTGCAGTGACAGGCAGTTGCTGACCAGCCCGCAGTCACCACAGGCCTCACAGATTCGGTGGTTGATGACCACCCTGAAACCCGGTGTTTCGGCTAGGCCTCGTCTGCGGAACCTCCTCTTCTGAGCGGCACAGGCCTGGTCATGAATCAGTACAGTCACACCGTTGATACCAGCCAGCAGTTCCTGGGCTTCGATGATCCTGGTGCGGTCCCAGACATCCACGCCTGCGGGCATGTCGATGCCGTGGTACCGGGAGACGTCGTCGGTCGTCACCAGAACCCTGCTGACCCCGAACGCCATGAGTGTTGTGGCGATCTCGGGAACACCGACGACCTCGGGGGTCGCTTGCCCACCCGTCATGGCGACCGTGCCGTTGAAGAGCAGTTTGTAAGTCATCGATACACCGGCGCCGACCGCTGCCTGGATAGCCAACTGGCCCGAGTGGAAGAAGGTTCCGTCGCCCAGGTTCTGGGTGAAGTGGCCCCGCTCCACAAACGGCGACATTCCTATCCACTGGGTCCCCTCGCTACCCATTGCGGCGATGCCTGCCTTGTAACCGACCCGGCTCTCGTCCATCAGCATGGACATCCCGCTGCAGCCGATTCCGGCTCCGACCAGAGCCCCGTCGGGAGCCTTGGTTCCCCAGTTGTGCGGACAACCTGAGCAAAAGAACGGCCGGCGGGCGTCGACCAGAGGTATCAAGAGCCGCTCGTGAGGTGGATCGGGTAGTGGAGCGAGCATCCCATCGATGCGTACCGACAGGCGTTCATGAAGGCCACCCATGATGGTGTCGGCATCGAGGATCCCGTAGCTGGGCATTAGGGTCCGCCCGTCGGGGTGTGCCTTTCCAACCACCCGTGGTTGATCAGGTCCACCGTAGAGGGCGTCCTTGACCAGCCACTCGAGTGTCGGGTTCTTCTCCTCCACCACCACTATCTCGCTGAGGCCACGCGCGAAGTTCCTCACGTTGGCGGGTTCGAAGGGCACAGGCACCTGCATGTGCATGATCCTGATGCCCGCCGCAGCGATCTCGACCGGCGTGGTGAGGCCGATACGCCGGAGTGCGTGGAGCAGCTCGTGGTAGGTGAACCCACTCGAGATGAGGCCGATCCAGGCATCGGGTGGGTCCACGGTGACCCTGTTGAGGCGGTTGGCTACCGTGTATCTGCGGACGAGCTCGGAGCGGACCTCCCTGAAGTCGCGTTCCATCTCCAGGGTGTAGGGGGTGATCAGGTTCCCGCTGGGGTGGTGGACGTGGGGTCGGCCGTCGATCTCCAGGTCCGGCACCACAGTTACCACCCGGTCGGGGGAGAGGTCCACCGTGGAGGTGCCGTCAGCCACGTTGGTGACAATCTTGAGTCCGGACCAGACACCGGTCAGCCGGCTGAGGGCCACGGCGTGCATGCCTAGGTCAAGGGTCTCTTGGACGTCGCCGGGGTAGAGGATCGGCATGTGCAGGTCGACGAACGTGGCATCGGAACTGCTGGGCAGCGTGGAACTCTTGGCGACCGGGTCGTCACCCACGATCGCTACGGCTCCCCCGTGCCTAGAGGTTCCGGCGAACACTGCATGGCGCAGCGCATCACCGGCACGGTCCAGGCCGGGGGCCTTCCCGTACCAGATGCCGAGGATTCCGTCGTAGCGGCAGTCGGGCTGTTCGGAGGCCAACTGGCTACCCATCACCGCGGTGGCACCCAGTTCCTCGTTCACAGCTGGACGGTTGACGATGGGAAGGTCAGGGAGCAGGGAGGCGACACGGGCCATCTCCAAGTCGAACCCACCCACAGGAGAACCCGGGTAGCCAGAGGTGAACACGGCGGTGTTCAGGCCTGCCGTACGGTCGACGAGCAGTTGCTGGACAGGGATACGGGCCAGGGCCTGAATGCCGGTCAGGTAGACGCGACCATCGCTGCTGCGGTAGCGATCGTCTAGTTGGTAGTCGTCCAGCAAGGTCATCAATAGCCCCCGTTTCACGGCGATGCTGATCCACCAGAGTTGCATGGGTACGATTGTTCTTCAACAACACCAAACGAATACCGGAAAGAGTATCAAAATGACGGATGTTGACCGGACTGACATTCAGATTCTCGCTGCACTCCAGTCAGATGCACGGCAGACCAACCGGGCGCTCGCAGGTACCGTCGGTCTGGCACCGTCCACGACCCTGGACCGGGTGCGCTCGCTCGAGGAGCGGGGCGTCATCACCGGCTACCACGCCACCACCGACCTGAACGCCCTCGGCCGCCCCATCCAGGCGATGGTCGCCATCCGCCTCCGGCCAAAGACGGCCGCCATAGTGGATCAGGTCGTGGAGCGACTCTGGTCACTGCCCGAGACGCTGGCGGTGTTCATGCTCTCCGGCATCGACGACATCCTCGTGCACTTGAGCGTCAGCGACACCGAGGCCCTCCGCCACCTCGTCCTGGATCGCATCTCCAGCATCGAGGGCGTCGTCGATGAGCGAACCTCGTTGGTGTTCGAGCATCGACGACGGACGGTACTGGAACCGCTGGATTCCTGAGCCGCCACTACCGTGCTCCCACGGACCCGAGGGAAGGGTGTCAGCCAGTGAATTCTGCGGGCGTCGTGCTAACCGGTGGACCCATCTACACGATGGACGGTGCCGCAGCAGAGGCGGTGCGAGTTGACGGCGACCGGATATCTGTTGTCGGAAGCCTTGAGGGTGCGATGGAGCCGGGCAGGGCCGAGGTCGTCGACCTAGACGGTCGCTGTCTGCTTCCTGGATTCGTAGACGCCCACACCCATCCCCTGATGCTGGGTCAGTGCATGACCTGGGCGGACCTGTCGACGGCATCGAGTGTCGACGAGGTCGTGAAGATTCTCAGGGAGCATTCTCTTGGCCTGAAGCGCACCCTGCCGGTCCGAGGCTTCGGTTACGACCATCACCGGCTTTCTGACGACAGGCATCCCACGGCTGCAGACCTCGACCGGGTCTCTGAGGATGTGACGGTCACCATCATGCACGTCAGTGGGCATGGCTACGTGGCCAACTCACATGGCCTGGATGCCGCCGGAATCCGGGCAGACACCCCTACCCCGACCGGAGGTCTGATCGACCGTGACGGGTCGGGAGCCCCGACGGGGCGTGTGTTCGACGCAGCCTGTGACCTGCTCACCGGGCCTGACGGCACGAAGGTGGGGAACCATGGCCCCAACCTGCACATCCCCGACACGCACGAGGCACTTGCGGCACAGCTGGACACTGCCCAGGAATCGCTCCTGGCAGCCGGGATCACCTCGGTCGGGGACTGTCAGGTGACAGACCGGGAGCTGTCGGCCTATGCCAACTCAAGAGACGCTGGTCGGCTCCGGCTTCGGGTGACCACGTACGTGCTTTCCAGCCATATTGGGCTGGTCGACCGATATGGCCTGGAGGTCGGGTTCGGTGATGACCACCTCAACTTCGGTGGAATCAAGCACTACGCCGACGGTTCGCTCGTCGCGGGAACCGCCTGCCTCCCATGTGGCTGTGGGAATACCCACGGATTCCTCTACCACGAGGAGGGCGATCTCGAGGACCTGATCGACGAGTCGAATGCCCTCGGCCGCCAGACAGCCACCCACGCCCAGGGCCCTGAGGCGATCCAGTTGGTGCTTGACGCCCTGGGGCGAAGGGCACCACATCCGGACCTACGGCATCGCATCGAGCACTGTGGCTTTCCGACCGACGGTCAGATCGTGGAAATGCGCCGACTCGGGGTTGTGCCTGTACCGCAGCCGGCACAGGTCCACCTGTATGGGGAAGGGGTGCGGAGAGATCATCCTGAACACGCCGAGCGGATGTACGCCTCCGGCCTATTTGCCCGGGCAGGCCTGCCAGTCGTGCTCTCCTCTGACACACCGGTTACGAGTCCGGATGTGATGCTCGCCTGTTGGTGTGCGGAGACGCGGCTGACCTCTCAGGGGCGGATCATCGGTGAGGCTGCGAAGGTGACCCGGTCGCAGGCACTCGAGGGCTATACCCGTGGCGGCGCCCATGCCCTGCGCCGTGACGACGTGGGCAGCATCCGGGTCGGCAACCATGCCGACCTGGTGCTCCTGAGCGCTGATCCGTTCACGGTGTCCGTCGACACCCTTCCCAGCATCACCGTCGACGAGACCTGGGTTGATGGCCGGCCGGCGTGGATTGCTTTGCAGGGCCTCACCTGAAACTCCCCGGGCGCCTGCGAGGTCGGAGTCGAGGCGGCGGGCGACGGCGCATAGTGGCGCCCGGAGTCGCTTCGGGCGTGCAATCCTGTGAACGTGTGCCGTCGTTCATCCATTGCCGTCCTCATCGCCGTGCTGGCGACCTCATGCGGTGGAACCAATGAGGTAGCCACCCCGGCTACCACTCCGGACCTCTTCGGTATCAGTGCAGCCATCACGACCATCGCTCCGCTGAAGGTTGACGGCTGGGTCCCGGTCGACCTCCCTGACCTGCGAGCCGCCAGTGACCAGTGCGTGGATGATGCCCAACCCGACAGTATCCAGATCGTCGAGGAAGGCCCCGAGACCGTCACCGTCGAGTCCGGCGACACCCTGGGCAAGATCGCCAAGCGGTATGAACGCACGGTCGAACAGTTCCTCCGGACCAACGGCCTGAGCGATCCGAACATGTTGAAGATCGGACAGGTCCTGCTCATTCCACGTGAGAGTTCCAGGGAACTTGACATACCCGGTGGCCCCCTCATCAGGTTCGAGGACCTGGTCTGTGTGATCGACACGAGGGTCATGGCCTTCGGTCCCGACGGAGTGGCACTCAACCGATCCGGCCTCATCCAGGTGTTCGTGAGGTGGCCTCGCATCGAAGGCCCAAGGGAATCCCCGAAGGTGAACGGTCGACTTCTGGGCATAACCCAGGGGGCGGTACAGATGTTCCTCGACGAGACAGCTACGGCTGTGGAGCGAAACGGCTACGCCTGTCGGGAATCGACCGAGGGCCGGTGCATGTGGATCCAGCACCAGTACGACGTTCTCCTGGCGACAGATGAGATTCTCAGCCTCCGCAACACTGTCCGGCGACTGCTGCCGGGGATTGCCGGTGAGACGTCAGAGATCCTCACCGAGACCTTCGACCTCTCCACCGGACAACCGATTCAGGTAACTGACCTCTTTGAGCCCACGACCGACTGGGTGGCGGCCGTGTCGACAGAGGCCCAGGCGAGGCTGGAACTTGAGCCCTGGACCGACCAGCGGCGGGTGGCCGGCGCAGGACCCGAGGCCATCAACTTCGCGCGTTTCAACCTGACCCACGGTGGCCTTGTCTTCTCCTTCGCCCCGTTCAGCGTGGGTGGATCCGGAACCAACACCTTGTCAATAACCATCCCGTACCCGGCGCTCGACGGCTACTGGGCCGTCGACGGCCCGGTAGCCAGCCTCGGCTAGGGCCGATTGGCTGACCCTGGGATAAGCCGATGGAACTGCAGGACTTTGGCCTGGGCCTGTACGTACAGACAACGCCCAGCAGTCGCTTCCCTGTCTACACCCGCGGAAATGCCGGAGAGGTCTACCCGGAGGTGGTCTTCCCGCTGAGTACCACGATGGCCAGGGACCTTGGAGACGATCCGTTCAGCGATGCCCTGCTGTCGACGGGAGTCATCACCCGTGCCGAGTGCGACGAGGACGCTGACGTCCACATGGGGATCTTCGGCGGATACTCCTACCTGAACCTCTCGGTTTCACGGGTGATAGCGGTGCGCACGCCCGGCGCAAGCATCGCCGAGACCGATGCAACATTCCTGGGAGCTGAGGGCATGGCCCCGGCGCACGTGCCCAGACGGGGCGACCGGAACCCGGTGGCGATGCTGCGCGGGGTGTTCCACGGCCTGAAGGTGCTGTTGGCCGACGAGATTCCACACCTGTCGACAGACATGGCCGAGGCAGCGGAGTGGAGGGCCTCACTGCCCGATTTCGAGACCGCATCCGACGATGACCTTGTCACCGTGATGGCTACTTCGGCACCGATGCTGGCCCGGATGTTCACCGGCCACCTGCTGGTCTCAGGTGGTGCCGGAGCCGGTTTCTACATGCTGCGCGACCTCTGCTCGAGGAAGCTGGACGATGGGTCCCTGGCACTCGTCATGGTCTCTGGAATAGGCGGGGTCGCCTCGGCTGAGCCGTCGTTCGCCCTGTGGGAACTCAGCCGTACCGTCGCCGGTGACACAATCCTGACATCGCTCTTCGACGAGGGGGTTGCCGGCCTGTTCGAAAGGCTGTCGACCACCGAGGACACTCCGCCCGTTGGGGCCTTTCTCGCGGACTTTGGTGGGTTCCTCGACAACTACGGCAGCCGTGGCCCCAACGAGTGGGAGATAGCGTGCGAGGTGTGGGGAACCGACCCCGCTATGCCACTGGCGATCATCGACCGGATGCGCCATGCAGGCGACGACCACGCACCCACAACCAGGTCTGCTGCACGTGCAGGTGAGCGCGAGGTCGCCGAGTCCATGGCCAGGTCCCGTATGCGTGGCGTCACCAGGTGGCTGTTCGACCGTGCCCTCACCTCAGCGGTGGTCCACAGCCGTGCCAGGGAACAGGGAAAGACAATGCTGGTTGACGTCATCCACCAGGTCCGGCTGGCCGCACGCGAGTTGGGGCGAAGGATTGCCGAGTTGACACCCGAGGGAAGGTCCGACGACCTCTGGTACGTGACCTACGCGGAGTTGGATGACTACCGCCGAAATCCAGGAGCATTTGCAGGCTTGGTGGAGTCGAGGAGAGCGACCCGGGACGCGCTGTCGCAACTGGTTCCGCCATTCTGCTTTTCTGGTGAGATGCCTCCCATCGAGACCTGGGACAGGCGGGCGGAGCGCACAACCGAAGCAGCAACTGTCGGAACGGTGCTTTCAGGCATTCCCGGCTCCAGCGGGGTTGCGAGGGGTCGTGCCTGCGTGGTCACAGACCCTTCAGATCCGGGCGACCTGGGGCCAGGGGACATCCTGATCGCACCCCTCACCGACCCGAGCTGGACCCCCCTGTTCGTGCCGGTCGAGGCCGTGGTCGTTGACGTCGGAGGTCAGCTGAGCCACGCCGTCATCGTGTCGCGCGAGCTGGGCCTGCCGTGCGTTGTGAGTGTTACAGGGGCGACCCACTCGATTCCAGATGGGGCCGTGGTGGAGGTTGACGGTGCTGCGGGAACCGTGACCCTTCTCGAGGGCTGACCGGGCCGACCTCCCGGATCAGGCGTTGGCAGACCTGAAGTCGGCCATGAAGCCAACCAGGGTCTCGACGCTCTCGATGGGCATTGCGTTGTAGACGCTGGCCCTGATTCCGCCGACGCTGCGGTGGCCCTTCAGGTTCACCATGCCGGCAGTGGCGGCCTCGGCCACGAAGCGCTTCTCGAGGTCATCGTCGGGCAGGCGGAACACGATGTTCATGTGTGACCTGTTGGCTTCGTCAACCGGCGACCGGTACCAGCCATCACTGTTGTCGATCGCCCCGTAGACGAGGTCTGCACGCCGGGCTGCACGCCGCTCGAATTCGCCGAGGCCACCGGAGGCTTTCATCCAGGTGAGGACCTTGCCCATCACGTAGATCGGAAACATCGGAGGCGTGTTGGCCATCGAGTCTGCGGAGGCATGCGTTCGGTAGTCCAGGTAGGAAACGAGGTCACGGCTGCTCCGCCCCAGCAGGTCGGTGCGGACCACGACCACCGCCAGGCCGGCCGGGCCCAGGTTCTTCTGGGCACCGCCGTAGACGAGGTCGAAGCGGTCCCAGTCGATCGGGCGGCTGAGGAAGTCTGAGCTCATGTCTGCAACCAGCGGCAGGCCGAGTTCTGGGAAGTTGGAAAAGCGGATGCCACCGATCGTCTCGTTGCTTGCCAGGTGCACATACCTGGCGGCGTCGCGGACCTGAACCTCATCGGCCCTGGGCATCCGGGTGAAGCCGTCATCGGCACCGCTCCATGCCTCGTAGACGTCGGCAACCAGACGGGCCTCGGAAAGTGCCTTCCCTCCCCAGGCGCCGGTGTTCACATACCCAGCGGTCTCACCCGGAGCGAGCAGGTTCATTGGCACCTGGCCGAACTGGAGGCTTGCTCCGCCCTGCAGGAACAAGATGGTGAACTCGTCTGGCACCGAGGCCAGTTCCCTGAAGTCTGCCAGCGCACCCATGTGCGCGGCGTCATAGGCGTCTGCCCGGTGGCTGGCCTCGACGATGGACATGCCTGTGCCACCGAAGTCGAGCAGTTCGTCGCGAACCTCTTCGAGGACGCTCACCGGAAGGGTGCAGGGGCCCGCACAGAAGTTGTGGACCCGGGTGGAGGTGGTCATGGATTGCTCCCTTGGTCGAGCCCGGTCCGGCCGAGGCGGGATGCGGGGTCGTGGTCGCTGACCAGGCAAGGCTAGCGGCGGCAACCGTCGGGTCGGTACGGTTCAGTCGAAGGTGATACGACGCAGGGTCGGCTCAAGCACCGACGATGTACGGCGCTCCGACTCGGCCAGCACAGCGGGATCAGCACCGGGAGGGTTGTCCATGCCCAGCGGAACTATCTCGTAGGTGGAGCGGTCAACCCAGGTGGGGACGTAGCCGGCATCCACTACAGCCACCGAACCGTCAGGCCGGTCGGCCACGGCGAACCATGCGATGACGCCGTCCTGAGTGGAGTCAGGGCATTCTGGGCGGCAGTTCCTGCGCTCATCACCGGGTTGGTTGGAGAGGAAGTTACCCAGTCCGATGGCCGCGTACTTGTCGGAGAACTGCAGCACGGGCTGTATCACGTGTGCCTGATGGCCTATCAGCAGGTCGACTGCCAGAGATGCGAGGAGTTGGGCTGAGACCTCGGCCTGCCTGTCCGTGGGTTGGCTCTGGTACTCGATTCCCCAGTGGATGCTCACCACCACGAACTCGGCACCCTGTTCCACCGCTGCCTCGGCATCAGAGACGACCTTCTCAGGATCGAGGCTGCCGACAAGCCACGGTGGGTCGGTCGGTAGGGA
>CAJXKL010000026.1 GCA_913055915.1 uncultured Candidatus Nemicrothrix sp.
CCGTCATGGTGACGTTTGCCCCGGCCGCAACCATCTCCATCTGTTCGCGAGATGCCGCCAACCAGGTGTTGGCCGAACTCGCAGAAAGGTAGGCCACGTTGAACGACTCCGGTGCTGCCGCCGTGGTTGCGGGCGCGGCAGCCGCAGTCGTCGCGGGCGCGGCAGCCGCAGTCGTCGCGGGCGCGGCAGCCGCAGTCGTCGCGGGCGCGACAGTCGTGGCGGCAACAGCTGTTGTTGCCGGCGCGGCTTCGTCGTCACTCCCACAGGCCGAGGCAACCAGTGTCATGGCCGTGACAAGGGCCAGTAGGGCAACCCGCCATCCCTTCGTGCTTCGGATGTCGTTCTCTCGGGTCATCTGATGCCCCTCCCAGGTTTGGTTCGATTGATGCCGGTCCTCGCGACTGGTCGCCAGAACCTCCCGAAAGGCCACCACACGGCCAACGGACCATTTTCCCGACGGCTGCGCGCGACCCTTCAGCAATTAGATGGTACCGATACGCCAAGATCCCTGATATGGCCTATACGCACAAGCAGCCATTAGGAGAAGGGCATTGTGCACAGGCAGAGTCTGTTCTACCTGTCCAGATGCAGCATCCGGCATGCCAACTGAAGTGACAGCCTTGTTTCGGGATCCTCCAGGCGCACTCCGAGAACCAGGCACACACGTTCGACCCTGTTGGCAACCGTGTTCCTGTGAACATCCAACTTGACCGCAGCCGCCGTGGCCGAGCAGTTGGCATCCAGGTAGACCTCCAGGGTCCTGAGCATCTGACCGTCGGGATCTACGGCAATCAACGGCTCGAGGACCGTGTGCGCGAAGCTGGCAAAGTCCTCAGAGGCAAACCAACCCATCAGAATCCGTTGGACACCAATCTGGTCGATATGGGCAGCGCCACTTGCCTCGCGGCCACGCGCATGAGAAATCATCGATGCTTCACGGGCTTCGCTCAGGGACCGGCGTAGGCCGACCAGTTCCGTGTGGGGGCGGCCAACTCCAGCGTGGGCCGTGAGGTCGCTGTGGCTTCCCACAAACCCTGTGAGAGCGCTGGCGATGCTCCTCACGATTGTCGGGTAACTATCTACCGGCGGTTCCTTGGGGTCTGAGATCCAACCACTCCATCCATCTGTCCGCTCAATCAGTGGTCCGTCAATTCCGGCATCTCCCAGCCGCTGTCGCATCTCTGCGTGAAGGTTGAGCACACGACCTGAGTCGACCGAGCCGCGGAGCTGGATGTTGAGACCGGTGTTCCACCCCGTTGTTGTCCATCCGAGGGCTGTGATCTGGTTGGCTATTCCAGCTTCTGACACCTCGGTCGTGTCTAGGATCTCATTCAACAAGGTAATCCGCCTACGCGCATCCCTCTCGGCGTTGACCCTGGCAGATGCAAGGATTGTCGCCAGGTACCAGGCACCCAGGCGCATGAGCGACGCCAGGGTTCGCTGTGCGCTGTCGGAACCCTCAGACTCCGCAATCAGCCAGTAGGCGGGCTCCTCGCCGGGGACAATGGCTATCGGCACACTGTGGAGGGCGCTCTCAAGGCTATGGTCAACGTAGTGGTGGTTCGAGTCGGCAAGCCTTCGTCCACCAATCTCGATCCTCGGGCCGGCAATGACGACCCGATCTGCAGCCATGAGGCAACAGTCCATGTTCATGAGATCGGAGATGACATCGACCACACCGTCAGGCGTGAGCACAAGGCGCCTGTCGAACGAGTCAAGGGCATGGTCGACTGCCGCGGCGTGCTCGATGTCAGGAAAGAGAAGCTCCGACCGCAGGCTCTGTGCCAGTGCCATGACATCACCGGAGTCGATCTCAAAGACCGGGACCTCGAAGCGATTTGCGAGGCGTCTTACGCTCGGACCCACATCTCTCGCCTGGTTCACGATCAACAGGGCGACAGCGCCCGAGTCACTGATTACACGAATTGCCTGATCCACCTGGTACAGGTGATCACCCAGTCTCTCAACATCAAGAACAACCACAGAACCCTCGATCGGTGGGAGTTCCGGCTCGACACGAGCGCGGACGATCACGTCTCCGATCGGGGCATCAAGGCCGGCTTCGCCACCCAGCAGTGAGCCTGCCCGCAGATGTGGCGAGGTGAGTAGGTGGCGCACGGTTGCGCGTCGCGTTACGACCACCGAACGAACCTAGTCCTCACCGGCGGACAGGACTATCCGAATCCCGGCGACCTGTTCACATGCACTGAGAGCCACTTGGGAGCGCCCGGCGGAAGAAGTCCAGCATGTTCCTGCTGGCGACCCTTTCAGCCTGTTCCAGACCGAGGCGCTCGACCATTGCAGCGGTCAGGTTCGGGTAGTGCGACGGCCTTGACAGCCCGAGGATCGGAACCAAGTCCTCTGGCCTGACCAGGGCCTTTCCAAGGATGGGATCAACGAACCTCACCAGGTCCTCGATGAAGTCCGCCCCAATACAGACACTCGCCGGTCCAGCCAGGCCAACCGCGTGTTCGACATGGTCCACATACCGTTCGATGGTCGGCTCGACAGCGTCAATGAACGGGCCGAAAGCGTTAATTCCGACGAATCCTCCCGACCGGGAGGTCATCGCTATCTGCTCATCGGTGAGGTTCCTGGGATGGTCACACAGCAGTCGACACGATGAGTGGGTGGCTACATAGGGCCTGGTGGCAACCTGGTCGACATGTGCCAGTCCGGCTGCTGACAGATGGCTCACGTCGAGGATCATTCCGAGCCGTTCCATGTCGTGGATCGACTCGATACCCAACGACGTGAGCCCACCCTCCGTGTCGCTCTCGCCGACACCATCGGCCATCATGGTGCGGCGATTCCATGTGAGTGAGGCCATGCGCACTCCAAGGCGCCACATGGTGTCAAACATGGACGGAGAGGATCCGATTGGCTCCGCTCCCTCTAGAGCTACGAGCAGGGCGATGCGTCCACCGTCGATGATCTCGTCGACATCGCCCGCCTCCTCAACTATTCCCACGTCAGCCGTATGAAGGTTGGCAATCTCCCTCGCCATGCCAATCAGTTCGAGGGTCCGCCTGAGAGCTCCTTCTCCGACAAACTGCTCCTCGGTGAAGATCGGTAGAACCTGGAAGATGACTCCGCCTTCACGAAGCCCGGGCAGCCAGTCGTCGCCAAACGGATCGGCCACGCCGCGTTCCCGTCGATGGAGACATGCCATCAAGAGGTCATTGTGTGAGTCCGCTACCTGGGGGGCTGCAGCGGTCACCTGACTCATATACCTGACCCTATGGCCTGAGATCAGGCCAGTGGGCCTGCCGCCTTCACCATCACGCGACAGCCTCCACCGGGCACATAGGTCATCGGGATCTCGGTGACGTTGGTGATGCGCACCTGTTCCGGGTCGGCTCCCGAGCGAATGGCCACGTTGGAGGCCAGTTCACGTGCTTCGTCAAGACACTCCTCCCGACTCGAGGCGTCGTAGCTGTAGACCTTGTCGACGGCGCCTGACGCCTCGGCAATCGCGGCCCCGTATGCGTTGGCAACCTGGTAGTTCTCGGGCCGGTGGATCTCCGACACACCTGGAAAGTCATCGGGAATGAGGTGGGCACCACCACCCACCGCCAGGAGGGGCATGTCAGCTCTCGCCGACTTGATCCGGTCTACCATCACCGTGAGTTGGCTATCGACCCATTCAAGCGCGGCGGTGACCGTGGCCGAATCAACCTCGGCTACCAAGCTGGAGTCGCCGAATCCGTCAAGACGCCCACCGGCAAGCGAAATGTCTGACAGCGTTAGCGTCCCACCGCCCACGCAGAGGGCCTCAGTTACCACCGCGTATCCAACAGAATCCGGACCGACGGCGACATCCCGACCAGTGCCACGCACGATGGTTCCACCACCGAGTCCCATGGAGATCAGGTCGGGCATCCTGAAGTTGGTCCGTACACCTCCGACCTCAACAGCGGCCGAGGATTCCCGTGGAAAGCCTTCCACGAGAATACCCACATCAGTTGAGGTGCCTCCCACGTCGACCACAAGGGCATCAGACACCTGAGCGAGGGCACAGGCTCCGCGCATGGAGTTGGTCGGCCCGGAACCCAGCGTCAACACAGGGAAGCGTGCGGCTTCCTCAACGGTCATCAACGTGCCGTCATTCTGCGTTATGTAGGCATCGACCTGTAGGTTTCGCTCGGCGAGGGCAGCCTGGAAGCCGTCGGTCACGCTCTTCGCGACGCTCAACAGTGCAGCGTTCAGGATCGTGGCATTCTCGCGTTCGAGGAGGTTGAGGGAACCGACCTGGTGGCTCAGCGACACTGGAAAGTCGAAACCCAGTTCCTCTGCCAGAATCTCGCCTGCCCGCAGTTCGTGATCGGTCACTGCCGGACTGAATGCAGCCGATACGGCCACCGCCCCGCAACCGTTTGCCTGTACGTCCCCGGCAAAGCGCCTCGCCGCCTCCTCATCAAGAGGGGCGATCGGTTGCCCGTTGTACTCGTGGCCACCCTCGATGATCGCCGCACTACGTAGCACAACCGTGTGGATGTCCTCTGGCCAGGCCGCTCCCGGCCTGACACCCAGTGAGGACGGTGCTGCAAGACGGAGAATACCGACGGAATCCAGACCGGTCCGCTGAATGATGGCGTTTGCCGGGTGGGTGGTTCCAAGCATCGCCTTGGAGATCCGAGCCGTGTCGGCACCCTTGAGCACTGCATCTAGTGCCGCCCTGATCCCGTCAATAGGGTCGGGTGTCGTCGCCACCTTCACTGAAGTGAGAACTGCTCCGGCGCTGTCAACGAGCACCGCGTCGGTATTGGTTCCGCCGACGTCCACGCCGACACGAAGATCTCTAGCTTTGTTCATCCTGGCAACTCCACGAAGTCGAGGTCGTATCCAAACGCGCGAGGACCCACCAGGTCCAACATGCCCTCAACGTGCCACTCCGGGGCACAGGGCATCCCGATCACGATCAAGCGGTTGCCGTAGGCAATCGACTCTGTGGTGATCGGGTCGTAGGTCTCTGAGTCGAGCATGCAGATCAGGTTGGGCGTGGTAATTACCGCCTCACCGTCCTCAAACGCAATGAGGTTCTCGTTCTGGACCTCAATGCGCATCGTCCTATTTCCATCATCAAGGTGTTCCAGGATCACCGTTGACCGTGCGAAGCCTTCAGTGGTACGCCGGTCAAGGTCTATGACCTTTCCGGTGAAGAACTCAACGGATTCAGATTCGTCGAGGAAGGTCTGCCATGCACCTTCCCTGCCGGCCTTCACGTCCTCGAGTAGGTGCCCAAGCCTCGTGCAGTAGGTAATCGAGCCCTGGATTCCGTGCTCGACCAGCTGCCCTGCTGTCATTGGATAGCAGCTGATCGCGTTGGCAAGGCCCAACTGGATCACGGCAGTCCGGGCAAGCGTCTCCGCTATCTGATTTGTCGTCGTCTCGAATACGCACCGGTTGCCCTTTTCGTCAGCGACCGACAGTGGTCCGGCCGAAAGCCCGCCAAGAGTGAAGACGGTCATCTCAATCTGGGGATATGCACGCCTCATGCCGTCTGCGTTGACTATCGGTAGCCCCATCTCTGCAGCAGTGGCAATGGGTAGGAGGGTGTTGGCTCCACCCACCTCAATTGCCATCACGGCGGCGGGCTCCTTACCCAGGTACGCGGCAAGCGACCTGATGCCTGCGACGAACTCGGTACCCGCGGGGATCTTTTCCAGAATCACAGTCGGCGCACCGATGATTGCCGTCGACAGGATCAGGGAATTGGGCGGAAGGTCGACAGCTTCGACGACCTCGACCGGGCCGAACTCCTCGATCGCCTGTCGCATCATCAACTTGGCTATGTAAGGGTCACCTCCGCCGCCAGTGCCGAGGAGGGTAGCTCCAAGCGCAAGTGCCTCGATGTCATCAAGGTTCAGTTGGTCCATCTCGTATCCCTGCTCGTATTCATGGTCGATCGCATTACAGCCACTCCCTGCTCGTGGTGTCAGCCGCGGGGGTCCAGATCCAGGATGGGTTCGACGATGGGAATCCAATCCAGTTCACGCTCCGGAACCGCGTCATATCCCACAGCCCGACTGGTGCCCCATCCGTGGTCATCTCTGATCGATGCCAGAAACTCGACGTAGCGAAGCGGCGCCGTGATTGCATCAACGACGGGGACTCCGATCTCCTGCTGGACCTTTCGGTAGAAGCCGAACTCGATCGTGCAGCCCAGAACTACGCAGTCAGCACCGTCTTCGTCGACTGCCCGTTGAGCTTCTTCCATGATGCGGTCCTCGGTGCATGCAGGATCCACCTGGAACTCGTCGACGCTCATCTCAAGCACCCGGAACGATGCCAGCCGCTCACCAAAGCCGTACTTGACGACGTTCTCATGCATTTCAGGAATCCACTTGCGACGCCCGACAAGAATCGACACCCGCTCGCCGATGGTGTTGGCGATGTGCATGCACGCCTCGGCCGGTGCGGTGACGACCATATTCCCCGAAGCCTCACGAGCTCCCCTGAGGAACGGGTCGTAGAAGCATCCGATTACCGCACCGTCGTAGTTCTGCTGCTCGGCCGCCCACCTGACTACTCCCATTGTCGGTCCAGCGACTACTGCTTCCAAGGCATTCCACTCAAGGTGCTGCGGGCCGGGTCCCGGTAGTGAGCAGACATCGATCAGCGTGTCTGCTGCCCCTTCCTCACGGAGGGCACCACCGATCGGTGCGTCGTATGCGCTAATTCCCACCGGGTTGATCCACAGAATTCGTGTCATACGCTGCCCTCTCCGACCAGGCTCCGAGTGCAACCTAGTTGAACATGCGACATTGATTCGATAGGCAATACGCACAATTCCATTATTTTCGTTGTGCGTTTCGCATTGCACTTGATGATTGTGAAGCGGGAGATCAACTCTGAGCCAGGAGTTCTCCGAGTTGTTCCAGCACCTTTAGACAGACTGCCAGGTCGGTAACTTCGACGTACTCGTCGGGGCGGTGTGCGACGGCGATGTCACCGGGACCCCACACCACAGCAGGGATGCCGGCAGCCTGGAACAGCCCTGCTTCGGTTCCATAAGAAACCACTCCGGTAGGGGCCTCACCCAGCAGTGAGGTCATCACCTCAAGTGCTGGTGAGAACTCATCCATGACTAGGCCATCAACCTCACAGACCCTTTCGGTTTCGATTGATGCCTCAGGGTGCACGACTCGCATTTCGGCCAGCAGTCGCTCCTCGAGAGCCGCCATCGAGTCCTTTACGAACGAGACGTCGGACTGCTGGACGGGCCGCATCTCCCACTCGAAGGAGCACTCCGCAGCCACGACACACCGACCCTGTCCACCGACGATCGTTCCGACGTTGGTAGTGGTGTGGGCTGGCTGGTACGGGCTATCAGCAGGTGCCCGTTCAGCGAGGTCGGGTCCAAGGGCCATCAGCCCGGCGATCCAACGGGTGGCATAGTGCACGGCGCTGACGGCCGTAGCCGGCTCTGAACTGTGGCCGTTCAGGCCCGTGACCGTGGTGGTGTACTCGTAGCAACCCTTGTGCGCGCCGATCACCTGCATTCCGGTGGGCTCGCCGATGAGCGCGGCAGCCGGCTTGGGGCCGTTCCACACCAGGTCATCGAGCAGCACGGGTGCACCGTGGAAGCCGTCCTCCTCGTCGAAGGTGAGTACCACGTGCAGGGGCCTTACGAGTTCCAGTTCAGCAAAGCCCGGTAGCAGGGCGAACACGCAGGCGATGAAGCCCTTCATGTCGGCCGATCCACGTCCATGGACGCGCCCCTCCCGGTGGGATGCCTCAAAGGGAGGTGTCGTCCAGTCAGCCGGGTGCACGGGCACGACGTCGCTGTGCCCTGAGAGAACGATGCCGCCGTCACCACCAGGCCCGATCGTGGCGAACACGTTGGCCCGGGTGCCGTCATCGCTGTGGGTGAGCCTGATATCAGCCCCGACCGCCTCGAGTCGGGCGACGCAGTACTCGACCATGTCCAGGTTGGGCGTCAGGGCTACGGTCTCAAAGGCGATCAGGTCGTCCAGGATCACCAACGCCTCCTCGAGCAGCTGATTCCCGCTCACGGCTTGATGAAGAGCTCGCGCGGGTAGTTGGCCAGTGTCTCAGCCGCCCCCTCGTCGCGGATCACGAAGCTCTCGGTGATCTCGAGACCCCAGTCGTCCATCCAGAGTCCGGGCATGAAGTGGAAGGTCATGCCGGGCTCCAGGATCGACTCGTCAGTCGGGCGGAATGAGATTGTGCGCTCACCCCAGTCCGGTGGGTAGCTGATACCGATCGGATAGCCACAGCGGCCCTCCTTGTGGATCCCGTACCTCTCCATGGTTTCGTAGAGGGCGTTGGCCACGTCGCAGGCCCGGTTGCCAGCCTGAGCGGCAACCAGCCCGGCCTCGAGCCCCTCGATGAGGGCCTTCTCAGCCTCGAGCATCTCGGGCGGTGGGGTGCCGAGGAATGCGGACCGGCACAACGGGAGCTGGTATCGACGGTGTGCTCCGGCAATCTCGAAGAACGTTCCCTGACCGGACTCGAACGGCTTGTCGTCCCAGGTGAGGTGAGGTGCCGAGGCATCGGCACCGGTCGGAAGCATCGGTACGAAGGCCGCGTAGTCGCCACCGAACTCCTCGGTGCCGGAAATCGCCGTCAGGTAGATCTCGCCGACCAGGTCACACTTGCGCAGGCCGGGCTCGAACAGCTCACGGATGCGGTCGTGCATTCGCTCGACTATGCGGGCGGCCCTACGCATGTATACGAGTTCCTGTTCGGACTTGACGCCTCGCTGCCAGTTGACGAGGCCGGTGGCATCGACCACCTCTGCACCGGGGAGGCTCGCCACCAGGTTCTGGTGGGCAGAAGCCGAGTAGTAGTAGTTGTCCAGTTCGACCCCGATTCGTGCAGAACCGAACCCAAGGTCGGTCAGGAGACCACCCAGTTGGCCGAAGGCGTGGCGCTCGGTGGACATGACGTGGTCATCGGAGTAGTCGAGGATGCGCGATTCGTCCATGTAGACGGTGCGGTGGGCACCGTTGGCGTCCATGCGCCTACCCCACCACCACGGCTCCCCATCGTGGGAGACGATCACCGCCTGAGGCGTGTAGAAGGACCAGCCGTCGTATCCGGTCAACCACCCCATGTTGGACGGGTCGGCGGCGACCATCACCTCGATCCCACGCTCGTCCATTGCCGCTCTCACCATTGCCAGGCGCTTCGCGTACTCATCGCGACTGAAGGGAAGGTCGAGGTCGGGCACCGGCACAAGGTAGTCGCCACGTCGGCACCCAAACCCATACAACCGTGACTAACAACAGGGTTGACCTTGAGCCCTAGACGCGAGACGATTTCGCCGCCCTTCCACCGATAGTTCTGCGATCCGGAGCACCATGCCCATCCACTTCGCTCCCGAGGAGATGCAAGCCCGCAAGGACCGTGCCGCTGCAGCGATCACCGGCGCTGGACTCGACGCCCTATTGATGTTCAAACAGGAGTCCATGTACTGGCTCACGGGCTACGACACGTTCGGCTTCTCGATGTTCCAGTGCATGGTCATGACAGCTGACGGACACATCACCCTCCTCACCCGGGCACCCGACCGTGGCACGGCCCTGTACACCTCCGACGTGGAGGACCTGCGCATCTGGGTCGACGTGGAGGGCATGAACCCAGCCATTGACCTGAAGGGGGTACTCGACGACCTTGGCATGGCCGGATCCAGGGTCGGCATCGAGCTGGACTCATATGGTCTCAAGGCCTCAAACTGGCGCCTCGTCGAGGCAGAGCTGAATGGCTACCTGACCTGGGCCGACGCCTCCACGCTCATCCAGGAACTTCGCCGCACCAAGAGCCCGGCCGAGTTGGCCTATGTGCGGCGGGCCGCCGAGCTTGCCGACAACGCCTGGGACGAGGCGGTCCGCCTGACCGCTGGCGGCATCAACGAAGCCGAGATCCTGGCCGCGATGCAGGGTGCCGTGTTTCTGGGTGGCGGTGACTACGCCGGCAACGAGCTGATAATCGGCTCCGGACCCGGGGCGCTGATGGTGCGCTACACGTCGGGCCGCCGCACACTCGACGCCAACGACCAGCTGACGCTGGAGTGGTGTGGCGTTCAGCGCCGGTACCACGCCGCCATGATGCGAACTATCCTCGTGGGCGACCCCGACCCGGTGCAGGTCGAAATGCACCGGGCCTGTGAGGAGGCCCTACTCGCATGTGAGGCCGCCATTGCCCCCGGGAACACCATGGGCGATGTCTTTTCGGCCCACGCCGACGTGCTCGACGTCGCCGGCTACCGCAAGCACCGCCTCAACGCCTGCGGCTACGGCATGGGCGCCGTGTACGCACCGGTCTGGACCGACTGGCCGATGATCTACGAGGGGAATCCACTGGTATTCGAAGCAGACCAGGCCTACTTCCTGCACATGATCCTCCTGGACCTCGACGACCAGCGGGCCATGACACTCGGCCACACCGTCGCTGTTACCGAGACAGGTTGCGAGCGCCTGAGCCGGTCGCCCCTGGACCTGGTACTGGCCTAGGGGTGCTGCCCGACGTCGTGTTCGACGGTGGCCGACACCACCGGGCCAAGCTTGGCTTCGTCGTGCTCGCAATGGAGCAGACCGTCGAAGAGGACATGATGCGCCTCGCCCCGCCCGGCGTTGGCGTGCACTTCTCACGTGCCCCAATGGCCAACCAGGTGACGGCAGCCAACCTGGCAGCCATGGTCGACGGCCTGGCCAACTCAGCGTCTCTGATACTGCCCGACGGCGACCTGGACGTGGTCTGCTACGCGTGCACATCGGGCTCGGTGGTGATGGGTGAGGATGTCGTACGGACTGAACTCGCCAGAGGCTGTCCGGGAGCGGTTCCCACGACGCTCGTATCAGGTGTGTTCGCCGCCCTGGACACACTCGGGGCCACGAAGGTGGTGATTGCCACCCCGTATCTGGACGAGGTGAACCGCATCGAAGCCGACTACATGACGGGCCTCGGCTACGAGGTGCTCGACGTCGTGGGCCTCGGCATCACCGACGATGCCGACATGGTGCGGGTCACCCCCAACTACATCCGCGACCTTGCCATCAGCGTCGACCGGCCCGACGCCGATGCCGTATTCGTGAGTTGCGGAGCGCTACGAACCGTCGACGTGATCGACGAGATCGAGGCCGCCACCGGCAAGTCGTGCGTGGCAAGCAACCAGGCCATGCTCTGGCACTGCCTCCGCCTGGCAGGCATCGATGACCGCATGGAAGGACTTGGTCGCCTCTTCAGAGAACACTGACCCGACAGGGATGGGCGTCCCTGAGGAGTCCACCAACTCCGGGCCCCGGTTACCGACGGAACAGGACCTCGTGCGGATCGGGTGACTGACCGCACTGGTCACACACCACCACTGCCTCCAGGGGGTTCCCACAGGTGAGGTGGTGCAGCAACAGAGGTGGTCCAGCAGCTGTACCCAACCACTGATCACCCCAGCGCATGAGTGCGAGCGCTATCGGATACACGTCCATTCCCCTGGGTGTCAGGAGATACTCGAAGCGGTCTGGTCCGATCTGGTAGCGCCGGCGTTGCAACATGCCGCCGGCGACCATCGACTTCAGCCGGTCTGATAGAAGGTTGGTGGCGACATCGCATTCCCTCTGGATCTGATCGAACCTTCGGGTCCCAAGAAACAGCGTCGAGATCACCATCTGGGTCCAACGATCACCCAGGTAGTCGACCGAGTCGCCGAACAGGGTGTTCCGGGAGACGTCGTCATCGACTGCGACCGCTGACCGTCGGCTCACCCGGGAGGGCGGTGAAGCATCGAAACCCGCACCCGGACCGTCCTCGTACCCGACGTCCCTGGCATGAACCCGTTCCCCACAAGCCCTACATGCCATGTTCGGTACCATCGACCCACCACAGGTCAGGTGTGTCAGGGCCTCGGGGTGGAGCAGTCGCTTCTCGGACCAGAGACGATCGAACCGCCAGAACATGAGAGCGGTCGGGTACAGGCCCATGCCCATTGATGTCAGCCGGTACTCGTGCCCGCGCCCGTCGTCGCCCTGAACCATCTCCAGACAGCCCAGTGCCACCAGTTGCCGGAGCCGGCCGCTCAGCACGTTGCTGGCAATCCCGATCCGATCGCTCCAGTCCACGAAGCGCACGCAGCCCTGGAAGGCGGCGCCAAGGATGAGAAGCGACCAGCGGTCACCCACGGCAACCAGGGAACGCGACACCGAACTTGCTCGGATCTGACCCGATGTGTCCACTTAGCCAGCCCCCCTCAAACGGAATATACTCCCATTACGCAAGTCACTCCTGCTCATCTGGCCGAACTCCTGCGGCCGGTGGGAACCCGACAACTGGAGGCACCCATGGACTTCGATTTCACCCCCAGGGTGCAGCAACTCCGCACCCAGGTCAGTGACTTCATGGACGAGTACGTCGTCCCGACCATTCCCCGGTGGATCGCAGCAACCAACGCCGGTGACTCCCACCCGGACTTCATCGAGGACCTCAAGGCCCTGGCCCGCGACGAGGGGCTGTGGAACCTCTTCCTGCCGGGCCTCGCCGATGATGAACCCGGGCAGCGGCTCACCAACCTGGAATACGCACCGCTGGCTGAGATCATGGGACGGGTGATGTGGGCATCGGAGATCTTCAACTGCAGCGCCCCGGACACCGGGAACATGGAGATCCTTCACCTCTTCGCGACCGCCGAGCAACGCCACCAGTGGCTGGAACCCCTGCTCGAGGGAACGATCCGCTCGTGCTTCGCCATGACCGAACCGGATGTGGCTTCCTCGGACGCCACCAACATCATGACCTCGATTCGCTGTTCCGGAGACAGTTACGTCATCAACGGACGCAAGTGGTTCTCCTCGGGGGCAGCCAACCCGCGGTGCACCTTCGCGATCGTCATGGGCGTGACCAACCCGGAGGAGTCCAGCCACCGCAGGCAGAGCATGGTCATAGTGCCGCTCGACACCCCGGGCGTCGAGGTTGTCAGGAACATCCCGGTGGTGAACCACCTCTCCCTGGAAGGCCATTGCGAGATCATCTTCAAGGACGTGGAGGTTCCGGTCCAAAACCTGATCCTCCAGGAGGGTGCCGGTTTCGAGATCGCCCAGGCCCGCCTCGGGCCAGGGAGGATCCACCACTGCATGCGAAGCATCGGCCAGTGCGAATTGGCACTGGAGTTGCTCTGCGAGCGGGCTGTCGAGCGCAAGACCTTCGGCAGTTACCTTCATCAGCACGGCACTATCGCCGACTGGATCGCCCGTTCCCGGATCGACATCGACCAGGCACGCCTGTTGGTCCTCAAGACGGCCTGGATGATCGACCGGGAGGGCGCGCGGGGTGCCGCCAAGGAAATCGCCATGATCAAGGCGCTGGTGCCCAGGGTGCAGACCGAGGTCTCCGATCGGGCCATGCAGGTCTTTGGTGCAATGGGCCTCACCTCAGACACTCCGCTGATGAGCATCTGGTCCTGGGGTCGCGTCCTGCGCATTGCCGATGGTCCCGACGAGGTACACCTCCGCTCAATCGCCCGACGGGAGGTACGCGATGCCGGGTCACGACGTGGCTCCAGCGCCGCGTACCTGACGCCACCCGAGGTCCTCGCGGCTGCCCTGGACTGAGTTGTACCGGACCGGTGGTCTGCTAGGCCACCAACTCCGGAATGCCCCTGTGGTACTCGGGCATGATCTCGCTCTCCAGGTCACCGCCCGTCATGGCGTCCACGCACATGACCGCCGACAACGAGGCCCCATCTATGCCCCCGCCCCAGAGGCGCCTGCCGTACTGGTCACCGGCGAAGTACAAGCCGTCCACGTGCGGCGACACGACATCGGGCCTATCTGTGCCCACCGGCCTCCAGAGCCCGTAGGCCTCGGGGCTCGGAGTCCAGATCGAGAACTCCAGGTCTTCGTCCCAGTTCGGGAAGGTACGGCGCGCCCAGTCCTCGCAGAGGTCGATCACCCGGTCGACCCTGTCAGGGTCACGCATCTCCTCGTCGGTGAGCGCCGTCGAGAAAAGGTACTCGCTCTTCATCGGGGGGCCACGCCTGGCTGTTCCGTCGCCCCAGGCCGAGAAGTCGCACATCACCATGTCGACGACACCGATGAAGCCTTCGTCGGGACGGGTAATGCCCGGCATATAGACGAAACTGCGCTCGTCTATACCAACGGCCTGGAACTGGGGGTTCTTCATGCCGAACCAGCCAGTGAGCAGGCCCGCTCCGTGGAACTGCCTTGAGAGCAGTTCCACCCACTCGGTGGGAAACCACCTGTGGGGCAGAACTCCGAAGATGTACTTCGGGGGAATGGTGCAGATCACGTTGTCGCCCGTCACGACCCGCTCGACACCGTACTCGTTGTCGTTGGACCTGATCCGTACACCGATGACACGCCTGTCCTCGATCAGAACCTCCTTGACGGGGGTGTCGCGCAACACCATCCCACCATGTTCCAACACCACCTTCTCGAACTGCTGTGGAATGGCTATGCACCCGGGTTCGTCAGCGGTCGCCACCGACCCGGTCACGAGGTTCATCCCGATCCGTCCCGCGATCGCCATGTAGCCGATGAAGTCACCTGCCGAATATCTCGTCGGCTCGGCCTGGGCGGTCTGTGATGCCGCCAGGACCTTGATGTAGTCATACGCCTCAGGATGCATGTCGCGCTGTTCCAGCCAGTCCTGGAACGGTGTCTTCATGAGGTTGGCCATCTCCTCGAAGGTGGTCGTGGCCATGTCATGCAACTGGACCATGGTCGCCTCGAAGCCCTCCTTTGACATCCAGCCGTAGGGCTTACCCTTTTCCACCTGGTTGCTACTGGTCGGCTGGCCCTCGCCGTTCCAGACGATGAAGCCGAGCCCCTCGTTAACGGGCAGGTTCCAGCCCACCCCGAGATGGCCCATGAGGTGGTCGACCCGGCTCTTGTTGCCCCAGAAGAGGCCGTGTCCACCGGCTTCGAAGGTCCGGCCGTCGAGGAGTTCCCGTTCGAATATCTCCTCGATGGAGGGACTACACCTGCCCAGATAGCAGTGCGCAAATGGGAGTGACCGACGAAACGCTGCTGCGTCCATTTCAATCCCATCGGCGACAACCTTGTCGGCGCGACCGACGTAGGAAAGGGCCCTTCCACCGATGAACGGTGCCCTCTCCAGTACCAGCACACGCTGGCCGTGGTCCTTTGCCAGCAGGGCGGCGGTGGCCATTCCTGCTACGCCGGCCCCGATGACTATCGTGTCGAACCTCTGGCTGGTGGGCATGTTCACGCTCCTCGATTCACCTGATCGAGCCATGCCCCCGGCAACCCCAGACGGGGCTGCTGGCCGATATCCCGAAGGGTAGTCATATTACTTGCATAACACAAGTGACTGTCTCTGGGCGAAGACCCGCCTCAGCGTCTCAACAACCTGCCGACAGTGCGGCTGCTCCGGGTCGGGAACCTCTACCTCTCCTCCAGGCGCTCAAGCAGGGGGGCGAAAAGGGAAGCAAGCGGCGGCATCACACCAGCATTGCAGGCCCGTTTGTGTCAGCGCCTGCCGGACCTGCCCAGGTACCTGTCCAGAAGTGCCGCCCCGGCCTCAGCGTCATCTACCGTGACGATCAGGTCAGATCCCCGGCGCCGGCTGACCTTCAGCGAGGTGCCGGACCTGATGACCACGGCCCGCACACCAGGGCGGGCCCGGTAGCCCCAGCCGCCGTAATGCAGCAGCCGGACGTCGATCACATCGGCGCTGACCACGTCTCCGATCGGCACCTCCCAACGTGGCCACCTGGCAGGGCCCACACCAACTTTCAGACCGTGTTCATCCACGCTCACGACCACTGACCAGAACGACAGCACGATTAGTGCAATCAGTACCTCGAGGCACCGGGCCCAGATCGCCAGGCCCGGCATGAACAGCGCGCTGGCAACAACGCCGACCACAACCAGGAGAAGGCCCCGCGACGAGGCCCGACCGGTCCACACCCCCAGTTCCACTTCGACCATGTCAGACCAACTCCTTTCCTGATCTCCGACGGTCAGAGAATGAGCAACACGACGGGCAGGGTCAGCGCCGAGAACAACGTCGTCAGGACAACCGCCGCGGTCACCCTGTCAGGTGCCAGGTCGCTCTCGATGGCGATGACCGCCGCGAACACCGCCGGCGGCATCGCCGACTGGATCACCACAGCATCCAGGAAGTCGCCACCCAGTGACAGTGCAGAAGCCGCCAACCCTGCGACCAGAGGAGCCAGCGCCAGTTTGGCGATCAGCACCACGCCGAGGTCACCCGACCATGTCGGCCGGCCGCTCTTGACCAACTGCATTCCCAGCGTCAGCAGCATCACCGGGATGAGGGCATCGGCCAACAACCCGATCGACCGGTCCACAACCACGGGCAGGTCAGCACCAGAGAGGTTGAACAGGAATGAGATAGCGCCGGCAATCGACATCGGCGTGGCAAGTGCACGCCCGAGGGCTGGCAGGGGCGATCTCGTACGCGCCTCGACGAGGCCGACGCTCAGGACAAGACCGGTCAAGTTGATGGTGAGCATCAATACGCCCGCTATCGGCAGGGCCTGTTCACCCAGGGAGAAAGCCACGATGGCCAGGCCGGCGTTACCGACGTTGCCGTAGGAACTCGTGATGGCAGTCGCTGCGGTCAGTTCGTGGCCGACTCCGGTGATCCTTGACCACAGAACCGCCAGGGCCACCGCTGCCGCCATCCCGGCCAGGCCCGCCAGCACCAGCCGTACGACCACGCCCCGGTCCAGGTCTGCTCCCGCCAAGACGGCGAAGATGAACGCCGGGCCGAACACGTTGTAGGCCAGTCGGGACAGGCCACCGATGTCTACGTTCAACCGCGGCCCGAGTACGGCACCAAGCCCGACGAGGATGGCGACCGGCGCCAGTACGTCAAAGATCACGTTCGCCACCGACATAGTCACCAATGATGCCCGTTGGCACGTCCTCTAGGGCCTACCGGGCACAAATGGTCATCAACCTCCGGTCACGGACCCCACCAAGTACCTGCCAACCCGCACCCGGCTCTCACGGTCAGGAACCGGTTTCTGCGACATCGGCATCACATCCTGAGCCCATCGCCAGCCTGACTCCAGAGAAGTGGCAGGGACCAAGGTCCCGATCCAGTTACGACATCGGTCACCTACCATTCAGGGGTGTGTTGGGATGCTGAGACGGTGTTCGGTATCTGTCTTCGCCGGTTGAGGCCGCAGAACACAGACTCAGTCGGCAATCAGGTCGCCTCTGAACCGCCCGGATCGGATCACGACCACACGACCTTCTCGAGGAGGCAAACCGACCATGCACGACACATTCAACGCCTGTGAGTGGCTCCTGGATCGCCATATCACAGAAGGGCGTGGTGGTTACACGGCGGTCCGGTGCCAAGGCGAGTCCGTCAGCTACGCCGAGGTGCTGGAACTCACCGAGGCGGTAGCGACAGGTCTACGCAGACTCGGTCTCAGGCCCGAGGAGAGGGTGGCGCTGGTCATGCTCGATTCGGTCGAGTACGTCGCGACGTTCCTGGCGGCACTCCGCATCGGTGCCGTCCCGGTCCTGACAAACCCGCTCCTACCGGGCAGGGACCTGGGGGTAATCATCGCCGATTCGAGGGCCCGGATGATCGTGGCCTCGGATGAGCGGAGTTCCTCAATCCCAGACCTGTGCGAAGGAGCACCGGAGGTGGAACACGTGGTCACCACGTCGGGAAACTCTGGAACCGTCTCCTGGGCCGACTTCACGAAATCAACCGACGACGGTGGACTGCACAGAACCTGGGCAGAGTCCCCGGGTTTCTGGCTGTGCACATCAGGAACGACTGGCATGCCCAAATTGGCCATGCACCGCCACGGTGACCTCCTCGCAGCCTTCGAGGCCTACGCCAGAAATGTGCTCAACGTCACCAAAGCAGACCGCTTCTACTCGGTTGGTCCGATGTTTCACGCTTACGGGCTGTGCAACTCGGTCACCTATCCGTTCGCCGTCGGAGCCACATCGATCCTGGAACCGACCCGACCACCGACACCACAACTCGTGGCCGAAATCGCCAGCACCGAAAAGCCAACGCTGTTCTTCTGCATTCCCACCTTCCTCGCGGCCCTGAACAATGCCGATATTGCAGGCGACACGTTTTGCTCGGTTCGCTACGGCATCTCGGCCGCTGAACCCCTACCGGCAGAGACCTTCGAGAGGTTCAGGGAGCGCTACGGGGTGACGGTGCTGGACGGGATCGGTTCGACCGAACTCCTCCACATCTTCCTCTCCAACACCCCCGAGCACTGCCGACCCGGTACCAGCGGAGTACCGGTCCCGGGCTACGAGGCCCGAATCGTCGACGAAGAAGGCAACGACCAACCCGACAACGAGTTGGGCCAACTACTGGTGCGTGGCGAATCGGCCGCAACGGGCTACTGGTGTCGAACCGAGATGAACCGCTCCACGTTCCTGGGAGACTGGATCCGCACCGGAGACCTGTATGTCCGCTCCAACGACGGCTACTACACATACCTGGGACGTGCCGACGACATGATGCGCATTGGGGGTGAGTGGGTGTCACCGGCCGAGGTCGAGGCCACGCTCATCGAGAACGAGACCGTGCTCGAGGCCGCGGTGGTCGGCGAGCGCGACGTAGGCGACATCCTCCGCGCCGTCGCCTACGTCGTCCCCACACCGGACACCGAGGTTGACCCGGACGAACTCACCGAGTGGTGCAGGGAACGCCTCGCCGGTTACAAGCGGCCACGCCGCTACGAAGTCGTCACGGACCTGCCAAAGACCACAACCGGGAAGATCCAACGCTACAAGTTGCGGTCAGCCTGCTGGCAGTCAACAAGTGGCTAGTGGCCCCAGCGGACCACAAGTCGGCACCCGTTCAGGTTTCGAGCCGGGTTCGTACCGACCACAACTCGGGGAAGTAGCGGAAGTCGGTGGTGTGCCTCAACCACTCGACACCGGCGGACCCGCCGGTACCCGGCTTGTAGCCGATGATCCGCGACACCAGCACGAAATGGCGCCAGCGGTACTGGGCCATCTGGTCATCGAGGGCAACAAGAACCTCGCCCAGCCGGTAGAGGCCGTTGCCTGTGCTGGCGTCGCCAATGATCTCGAACCAGGCCTGCTCAACACTCTCGTGGGCAACGTACTGGTCGGCCCAGTCGCGCTCCAGTGCCTCCGGAGCAATCTCAAACCCCTGCCGGGCCAGTAGTCGCAGGACCTCGTCGTAAAGGCTGGGACTCTCGAGCGCCTCCTCGACATAGGGCCACACATGGGGAACATTGCGGTGGGCACTGGCAAGACGACGGTCCTTGTTGCCCAGGATGAACTCGACGTGGCGGAACATGAACGAAAGCTGACCGGAGGCCTCGTCCAGGTGGTTGCGGAACTGGTTGAAGCCCTCGGCTGACACCGTCGCCACGACGTCCCATGCGTTGGTGAGGAACTTGGTGATCTGGAGCGCCCTGTCGGCGATGAACAGGGCATCATCGAGTTGGTCCTCCCGGACGAGATGCCTGGCGTTGTGCAGTTCGAAGTGCAGCGACTTGAACAGCAACTCCTTGACCTGGCCCATTATGAAAAAACACATCTCGTCATAGGCGTCGCTACGGGGGTGCTGAAGCGTCAACAACAGGTCGATGCTCTGGTAGTCGATGTAGGGGTTGCTGATGTCCGAGAAGTCGATACGCGGCACACCACCGGTCTCATCGGCCATCTCGGCCCGGCTGGTATCGGTCGTCCTACCCATGGGCCGGGCCGCGTTACTGGCGTCCACGCCTGCAGGGTCGACGACCATCGGGATCTGGGGCTTGAACGTGGGCACTAGGCCTCCTCAGGCTGTCCGAGAAACGAGGCTACTTCCAGCCCGACCACCGACCCGGTGTCAGCCAGCTCGAACACCACGTCAAAGTGGTTCCGACCAGCCACCTCAAAGGAGTTGACCTCGGTTCCCGTCGCCGTCAGGAGTTCTGCGAAGATCCGGCTCTGCACCTTGAACTCATCGGTCTCCACCTCACCCCAGCAAATGACACTCGGTGGAAAGCCCTCCAAGGAGAGTCTGGCGGGGCTCAGAGCTGTGACATCTGAACCCGTGAGGCACAACGGTTCGGCTATCGATGTACCGAGCAGTGGCTCCAGGTCGAAGATCCCCGAAATGAGAACCGCACCGGCCACCAGGTCGCCTGGACGACCTGCGTTCCGCTGCCAGCCGGGCGCGGCGACCATCGCAGCGAGGTGCGCTCCAGCGGAACTACCGGCAACCACGATTCGCCGCTTGTCGACCCCCAGGTCACCCGCGTTCTCGTACAGCCAACCGACGGCCCGGCGGCACTCGGCCACGATCTCAGCGAGCGACGCCTCCGGGGCCAGCGTGTAGTCGAGGGCAGCGAACGCCACGCCACGATCCACCCAGGCCAGTGCGGCAAACGACGAATCGTCCTTGGAAAGTTCCTGCCAGTAGCCACCATGGATGAAGACGAGCAATGGCACAGGCGCATCGGCGTCGACCGGCATGAACAGGTCCAGGCACTGGCTGGCTGTCGGGCCGTAGGAGAATTCCCGCCACCCGGAGGTGCTGCTCCGGACCGCAGCGCTGCGATCCCGGTATGCGGTGACGAACGGGGTGTAATCACCCCCGATGCAGGAACTCGGGGAGTAGGCCTCCTCCCGTTCTTCGGGGCTCATCGCCCGCCATCGACCCGCCGCTTCCCAGGCATCCATGCCCTACTTGCTACCAACAGCCCGACTTTTGGGTCAACCCAGGGTGCAGGTAGGAGTGATCCGGGCGACACCGGCCGACGAGTCTACGGGTTGGAGTACTCGGCCTTTGACCTCAGGTAGTACCAGCGATTCAGTACCAGGCAGGCGGCGTAGAAGACCGCAAACGCATAGAGGGCGACCTCCGGAGTCGTGTTAGCGATCTGCTCACCGAACTCCTGTGGCACCACAAAGGCCCCATATGCCGCCACCGCCGAGGTCCAGCCCAGCACCGGTCCTCTCTGCTCCTGTTCGAACACGATGGCGATCGTGCGGAAGGTGGAACCGTTTCCCACGCCCGTAGCGGCGAACAGGACGAGGAACAGCAGGAAGAACGGTACAAAGTGGTCCTGGGGCGTCGCCGACTGGTACGCCTGCTTCATGAAGTACGCCACTCCGAGTGCACTGGCAACCATCGTTACCGAGACCCACTCCGTCACCCTGGCCCCACCCAACTTGTCGGCGATCCACCCGCCAACCGGACGGGTGAAGGCCCCGATGAACGGCCCCATCCACGCGTAGGTGAGAGCCGATGGGCCATCGAGATTCACAATGTCGTGGGTCATCACCCCATCAACCATCACGTGCTGGAAGCCGAAGATGATCTTGATGGCAAGGGCGAATCCAGCCGAATAGCCAATGAAGCTCCCGAAGGTCATCGTGTAGATGACGCTCATGATCCAGGTGTGCTTGTTGCCGAAGATCTTGAACTGTCGCCTCAGGTTGGGCCTGACCTCACCTCGCATCTGCTTCAACAGGAGCACTG
>CAJXKL010000027.1 GCA_913055915.1 uncultured Candidatus Nemicrothrix sp.
CGGCCGCCCCTCCCGTACCCCGGCGTGATAACCGAAGATGGCCCGCAGGCACCGTTCTACGACTGGGACGAGGCCACGACCTCATGGGTGGAAATAACGTCTTGAACAGGCACATTGACTCTGAGCGGCCTGGCCCGGTGAGTTAATATGAGGGGCACCGAGAGGCGCTGTTCGCCTCGGTTCCGAGTTTGTTAGCCCCTTCCGGGGGGCGTACTACTTAAGCAGAAGCCCTGCCTGTGTTGAGGCAGAGGCTAGGTGGCCACCGTGTTTGCCTCGGCTCACTCCCGAACCGGTTCGGCTAAACCAGTTCAGGCCAGCGTCGGTGATCGAGGGCTACCGTCGGAGCGTGCCCGATGATCACTTCGGCGAGCGAGTCGCCGCGAGATATGACGAGTCTTTGCCGGACATGTTCCGACCCGACGTCCTCAACCCCACCGTCGACTTCCTGGCCGAACTCGCCGGAAGCGGGCCTGTCCTTGAGTTGGGCATCGGCACCGGTCGCGTCGCCCTACCTCTCGTCGAAAGGGGGATCTGTGTCTACGGCATCGACCTCTCGCCGGCGATGGTTGAGCAACTGCGGGCGAAGCCAGGAGGCGACGCAGTTGGAGTCACAATCGGCGACTTTGCCACCACCCGGGTCGAGGGTGATTTCTCCTTGGCCTATCTCGTTTTCAACACGATTACGAACCTCACCACCGAGGACGCCCAGGTCGAGTGCTTCGCCAACGTCGCCGAGCACCTAGAACCCGGCGGGCGGTTTGTGATCGAGAACTTCATCCCGGCACTCCACCGGCTCCAGCCGGGCGAGACAGTCGTACCAATCCAGGTGACCCCCACCCAGCTCGATTTTGACGAATACGACGTCGTGAACCAGACCCTGCACTCGCATCACTACCGGGTGGTCGAAGGCCAACTCGAAGTCATGTCAACCCCTCACAGGTATGTATCGCCCTCCGAACTCGACCTCATGGCCCGACACGCTGGCATGACGCTGAGCGAGCGCTGGGCAACCTGGACGCGAGAGCCGTTCACCTCAACCAGTCCGTCGCACATCTCCGTGTGGGAGAAACGGCCAGCAGAGTGACCCCGTACCCCGCTCGTAGGTGCGGTACCGACCTGGTCGGCTGACGGGAAAAGGGAGGATCAGTATGAGCGAACCACTCACAAACGAGCATGGTGTCGAGATCTTCACGCGGCGCATCTTTCGCTGGGATGAGGTCGACACGGTGCACTGGGACGACGACGGGCTTAATGCACAGATCGTCACCGGCGAGCACATGCACCTAATCCGGGCCACCTACGCGCCGGGTTCGACCTACGAGATGCACAGTCATCCCCATGAGCAGTTCAGCCTGCTGCTGTCTGGCCGGATACGGCTGACCGTGGGAGAGGAAAGCCGGGAGATCGGACCGGGGGACGGCTGGTACGCCCCTGCGGGTGTGCCTCACGGGGGCGAGATCTTGGGCGAAGAGGAGGCGGTGTTTATCGACGTCTACTCCCCGGCAACGCGCTGGATCCTGGGTGAGTTAGCGACCGGCAGGGTGACCCCCGCACCCCACTCGTAGGTACGGACCCCAATGGGAGGCGCATGGCCTCCCGTTTAGGGGGTTCTGGATATGTAGCCCGTCTCGGGGGGCGTACCCATATAGATAAAACCAAGTTCCCAGCCCTTTCGGCGCAACAACCGCCGACACAGGGACATGACATAGACATGGGAACTACACAGAACACCGCCGCCATCTACGTCAGGCGCTCCGCCTTCGACGCAGACAATGAAGAGGCCGATGCCTTCTCCAGGAGCATTGCCCGATGTCTAGTCCCGGGAGTGACGCGCGAAGAACTCCCAGATCACTTCAGTAGCTGAGATGTCTTGGCTGATCACCTCTTCGGTCGCCGACTCAGGGGTGGGTTGTCGGCCCGGCCAGGTATGACCGGCGTCTGCGGCCACGTAAAGGACGGTCTCACCGCCAGAGGGACAATCCCACTCCAGACGGGTGGTCATCCCGATCGTCGTTTCGGAGTAGTCCCCGCAACCGTTCCTGTCTGCCCACTGTGACATCGCCTCGTCGACCGACGGTCTGAAGCCAGCTTCACCTTCATAGGGGTTGGTCTCATCCAAGAGTCCGTAGAACCCGGTCATCGGGACCGGTACCAATGTTGGACAACCCATTGGAGGAAGGATGCCGGCTACCGGAGCGACCGCTGCGAATTCGACGGCGAGTCGACAAGCGACATCGGTAGACATGTAGCCGCCCCCCGACCCTCCGGTGAAGTAATTGCGTGCCGGGTTAATGCAGGTGAGGGTCGCTAGGTCTTCTCGGACCGCTGCAAAGAAGTCGTGATCGGAGTAGGAACTGTCAAGCACCCCTCCGTAGATATTCCAGTTGTTGACCCCGGTCTGGGCGAGTGCTGCCATGGCTGGATTCGTGATGTTGGGAATCACTGCCTGCGGGTAGACCAGAAACCATCCGTCCCGATCGGCAAGAGCATTCCACCCATAGTTCTTGGTGGTAGCCGCCCCTTCCGCGGTCCCGCCTCTTCCGTGCGCAAAGAAAACTACGGGGGCTGGCTCAGAGGGATCGTGGCCCACTGGGACATAGAGAAGGTATTCGCGCACTCGGTCGCCAACTTCGACAGTTCGTTCACTCAACCCGGCTTGCAACGGTTCGTCGGGTGGGCAGGTGATCGGCAGCAGGGCCACCGATGGTGCCGTGATTGTCGGTGCTGTGATTGTCGGTGCCGTCGTCGGTGCCGCTGCGGTGCCATCGGTCAACAACGGGAAGCAGCCTCCGATCTGGTCCATTTCGCCGGAGGTAGGGAGGCTTCCCTTGAACTCAAGGACCCGGACCAACCCGAAGAGCCCTACCAGACAGTCAATGACCGCCTGGTTGCCACCCAGGGCTGCCTGGAGGACCTGGGGGGACATGTCACCAGGTGCCAAGCCATCCGTAGGGACAGCAGTTGTTGTGGTGGGGGCAACTGTTGTAGATGTCGACACGACCGGCTGGGCTCGGTCCTGTCCGTTCTCGAGGGCAGTATTGCCACTGCAGGCAACTGCGGAAGCCAGCACAACAGAGAACGCCAGACCCCTGATCATTGTCAGATAATGACGTTGATCTATTGCTAACTGGCAGGGTCAAAAGTCCCAATTTCTATGGCTTGTCCTAGGAATTCGAGTTCTTGCATTCGAGTCGATGGTGTGGCGGCCGCCCCTCCCGTACCCCGGCGTGATAACCGAAGATGGCCCGCAGGCACCGTTCTACGACTGGGACGAGGCCACGACCTCATGGGTGGAAATAACGTCTTGAACAGGCACATTGACTCTGAGCGTCCTGGCCCGGTGAGTTAATATGAGGGGCACCGAGAGGCGCTGTTCGCCTCGGTTCCGAGTTTGTTAGCCCCTTCCGGGGGGCGTACCACCAAACATCGCTCTTCTCGCTCACTCCGAGTGCTCAAGCCACGTGGGATAGATCTCGCGTTTTACTGGGATAGACGCCGGCCCCGCAGTCCAGAAACCCTTCACACGCTGGGCGAACACAAACCTGCCGAGACCCCACCAGGGGGTCTCGGCAGGTTATTGAAATCGGCTCGGCAGGTTTCAACCACCCAGAGTGGTCGCCTTCGACTTGACCACGGTGTCTGAGGGTTCCCTGGCAAGTGGAGTTCCATGCATGTAGATGACCGTCCGTGTCGGACTGGTTGATGCATGCATCTAAACCATGGAACGCCAGAGGACCGGGATGCTAGTGGCGACCGGGTGCGGCCATCCACGGGCCGGATGGCTACGGTCGGACGATGGCCGATCCCACATCCTCGCCTTCGTTCTTCCTGGACGAGGCGGTCTACGACTACGTGATCTCCCACACAACGCCCGTCGACGACGTGCAGCACTCGCTCATGGATGCCACGGCCAAGCTCGGGCCGGTGGCCAATATGCAGATCGCCCCCGACATGGGGATGTTCCTCTCCATGCTGGTGTCGGCGATCCGACCGTCGTTCGCCGTGGAGGTCGGCACCTTCACCGGCTACTCGTCACTGGCCATCGCCAGGGCCCTTCCCGAGGGCGGACGCCTGCTCTGCTGCGACGTCTCCGAAGAGTGGACGGCCATGGCCCGCCGCCACTGGTCCATGGCGGGGGTCGACGACCGCATCGACCTCGTGATTGCCCCGGCAGTCGACACCCTGCGGGCCCTCCCGGACGACCGCGTCGTGGACTTCGCGTTCATCGACGCCGACAAGACCGGCTACCTCGACTACTACGGCGAACTCGTGCCCCGCCTCTCGCCCCACGGCCTGATAGCCGTCGACAACGTCCTCTGGTCGGGTCGCGTCGTGGACGACCTGGCGGAGGGCGACGCCTACACGGCCGCCCTCGTCGAGTTCAACGAACGCGTGGCCAACGACGACCGGGTCGAGGTGGTGCTGCTCACTGTCGGCGACGGCGTCACGCTTATTCGCCGGCGGACTTGAGTGACCCTGCCGGTCCGGCTGGGGCCAGGCCCCACTGCGCTAATTGGGCTCGGGCCGCCAGTCGAAGCAACTCTCCGATAACACCGCCGCTCTCTACCTCCGCAAGTCGTCAATGGACGAACGGGCCGGGCCGACCAGCAGGACTGCCAGAACGGCCTAGTCCTCGAAGATCACTCCGGCAGCTTTCGGGTCGAAACCAGGAGGCCAGACGGTTTTTCTGTCGTAGATCGCTCCAGTCAAATTGGTCCACCTCAGTTTCGCCCCAACGAGGTCCGCTCCAGAGAGATTCGCCCCTTCTAGGCCCGCCCGCTTGAGGTTTGCCCACCTAAGGTCCGCCCCGAGGAGGTTCACCCTCAAGAGGTTCGCCCGTTTGAGCTTGGCGTGGATCAAGTTCGCTCGTCTCAGATTCGCTCCTTCGAGGAGTGCCCCCCCTAGGAAGGCGTAGCTGAGTCTCACATGGCTGAGGTTCGCCCCTACCAGGTCTGATTCTTCGAGGGTCGCCCCGGCAAGGTTCGCGCCAGCAAGGTCTGCACACCTCAGGTTCGCCCCAACCAGATAGGCACCGGCAAGGTTCACTCCGACAAGGGTCGCACCGGCAAGATCTGCCCGCCTAAGGTTCGCCCCTGGTTCGATCTCGTAGCCATTGAACTCCACAGCCATCACACTACGGGCCGACCAGCGACTCTGGCGGAGTTAGCACGAGCGGTACCAGGGCGTGCGCCCAAAGGCCCGTTCCGACTTTTATGGCCCGCTCTAGGGGCACACCCCTAAACACAGTCACTCAGCCAGAAAGCGACCGGTCCACGATTTCTGCCGGTGTCTGGAAATTGCCTCGTCCATTGCCTCCCTGACAAGGTCCCTCTCAGACTCACCCGGCAGGTCTTCAGCCGGCAGGTCTTCAGCCGGCAGGTCCTTTGACTTCCTGAACTTGCTGAGAAGGCGTCTGACCATGACTTCACCGTAATCCTCAACTACCCCACGATCGAACTCATGTGAGATGTGACCCACCCCCCCTACTGGGGAGGGGTGGTGGACTCTGATTATGAGGACTTTCGTCCGCCTACATGTGTGAGGTCTCATTTGTGCTTGCGAGCACCACTTCGCCTCGAGGCGAGTCAATCGTGACAGATAGTGCCGGTGGCCCTGCAGACACCGCGATGTCAAGATCGATGGCGCGCAGGGCGCCTGCGAGATCATCGGCGTCGGGCGTCGTGATGGCCAACGCCCTGAATTCACCCCCGACGGGATTGGTGTCTTTCGGATTGGCGCACTTGAGCCAATCGATGAAAAACGGCATACGCCCACCGTGCGGACTCACGATAGGGAACAACAGATCCCACACGAGTAGGTCACCCGATTCCGTCCTGCGCTGGGTGCGATTGGGACCCTGAGTCGATACGCCAGCCGATTCCAGTGCCAGGGCAATAGCATTGAGATCGCCTTCGACCGCCCAGGTGACCATGCCTCCGCTCGTCAAGTCGGCGAACTGTGCGCCAGCGTTGCCTTCCTGGGGCTGTGCCGGGTCGGGAGCGATGATCTCGAGATAGGTGGAGCCGAGGGACAAGAGCGCGTTGCGTGTGCCCAGACCCACATGCTCTCCGCCGTAAGCGGCTGGTACCCCGAAGGTGTCTGCTGCCCATTCCATGCCCTCGTCTAGCGACGCCACGGCGTACATGAAGTGATCGATCCGCATGGTCAGGATGCGTCCCCCTTGTATTGGCGTCGGACCATGACTTCACCGTAATCCTCAACTTCCCCACGATTGAACTCATGTGAGATGCAACCCACCCCACCCGCCGGGGACGGCACGCCCAATCCGTTCAGCCCTGTGTTTTGGGTGGATACCTACGTCATATTGAACGCTCTGGGGGCGCACCACCAAACATCGCTCTTCTCGCTCACTCCGAGCGCCAGGTGTTCCGTCAACCAGCCTGCGGCCTTGACGGCTGCAGGGTTCGGTGGCTGCGCCGCCCCGACGAGGTCCTCTGGTCGGCAACCGTTCGGGGCGGATCCGTTTCCTGGAGACATGGCTGGTTCTCTACAAAACCCTTCACCACCATCGACTCAGGTGGTTAGGGGTGGGTCCTCAAGTGTGAGCATTCCGTGGGGGGTCGCCAGGCGACGGGCGAGGGTCTCATCGTCGCTGCGCATGCGCCAGTCCAGCAGTTCTGCCGCGTAGCGGGCCATCTCCGGGTGGTCGTGGAGCGGCCGGGTCTCATCGGGGTCCGATTCCAGGTCGTAGAAGATCGGTGGCATCCCTGCAAAGTGGACGTACTTTCCTGACCGGTCCCGGTGCGCCGCCAGGTTGCACGCGATCAGCGGCAGGCCGGCCTCACGAGCGAACACCCTGAAGTCGAACTCCCAGTGGGTCGACGTACGCCAGCCCTCAACACTGCCACCCTCCAGGAAGGGTCGTAGGGAACGCCCCTGGCACTGGGCCGGAACGGGTAGGCCGACCAGGTCCAGGACCGTGGGCATGATGTCGACGTTCTCGGTGAACTCGTCGACGACCAGGCCGCCCGGCCCACCCAGGGCCGGGTACCGGACAATCAGGGGAATGTGGTACGCCTGATCGTGGAAGCCCAGCTTGGACATCAGGCCGTGGTCACCCAGGAACTCGCCGTGGTCCGAGGAGAAGACCACGATGGTGTCCTCATCGACCGACAGTGCCGAGAGGGTGTCCAGCAGGCGACCCACCTGATGGTCGACCTCGGCGAGCATTCCGAAGTAGGTGGCCCGGAGCTGTCGCAGGTCAAGGGGATCGACAGGAGGGTCGGTCAGGCCCCAGGTGGACATCATCTGCAGGAACGGATGGTCGAGCTCCGTGGGCTGAATCGGCTCGGGTACGTCGGCCGGGTCGAACATGTCGTTGTAGGGCTCGGGAACGGTAAACGGTGGATGTGGCCTGTAGAGCGAAACGTGCAGGAACCATGGGTCACCCTCTACCACCAGCTCCCCGATGTGGTCTATGGCGGCGTCTACCACGAAGGCCGTCTCGGTCTCGTCGGACGAGAAGGGTGGGGGTGCCCACGAGGCCCCCCTCCCGGATGGCAGCTCGACGTCATCCCTGGGACGGAGGAACCTGGAGCGGTCCGAGATGTCGTGTCCCCGGCCCTCCAGCCACAGGTACCAGGCATCCCGGTGCTCGGGGAGGAGCAGGGTCTCCTCGTATCCCGGCAGCGGTCCCTCGTAGTCGAGCAGCCGTGGGTCCTCCTCGATGGTGGTGCGCGGATCGATGGTGGTGTCCGTGTAGCCGTAGAGATGGGGTACGTAGCCGCCGGACCGGGCCTCCAGGGCCAGGTTGGTCAACCGGGCATCGAGAGGAGTGCCGTTGAACACGGACCTGTGGGTGTGCAGGTACGTGCCGGTATGGATGCTGGCCCGGCTGGGCCCACACGGTGAGGCCTGACCGTGATGGAGCGGGAACCTGGCACCCTCGGCTGCTAGGGAGTCCAACCTTGGCGTTCGCACCAGGGAGTGGCCCCCGGCACCAAGGCAGTCGCCCCGCCACTGATCTGCCACGATGAATAGAACGTTCGGACGACGGGGTTCGGTGCCGGCCATCGCGGCATCATTGCAGACTCGTCGCCATGGTTCGGATTATCCGCACCGGGCGACCAGCAGTAGTGTCACCCGATGGCCGCTGTCCCCTCCTTCATCCCCACGTCCGGCCGCCGGTTGGGCCTGCTGTTGGCGGCAACCGGGATGTTCCTCGTCTCAACCGATTCCGTGCTCATACGCCTCGCCGACGTTGACGGTGCAACGGTCGCCTTCATGAGCGGACTCTGGTCGACACCGGTCATGTGGGCGTTTGCCACCAGAAGTCTGGGCCGGAACCTTGGCACTCGGTTCCGTGAATACCGGAACCCCCTCGTCCTGACCGGGATCATGGGTGCGATAAGCACCACGGCATTCGTGACCGCAATTACGAAGACCGAGGTGGCCAATGTGGTTGCGATCATCGGCGCTGCGCCGATCTTCGCTGCCGTGACCGCCAGGATCGCCCTGAAGGAACACACCTCCGGGCGAACGTGGTTGGCCATTGCCGGAGCCATCTCGGGGATTCTCGTCATCGTCGGTGGGTCGATGGCCGCTGGCGGCGCCACAGGAGACCTCCTGGCAGTCGGTGCGATAACCGCGTTCGGTATGAACCTGACGATTTGGCGCCGGCACCCGGACATGCCCCGGGTACTGATTGTCGCCATGACCGCCGTCTGCACCGTTGTCCTGACCGCCCTGCTGGCGAACCCCCTCAGCCTCGACCGCTCGGGCCTCATGGCCACGCTGGCAATGGGTGCCGTGTTCGGGCCGACAGCCAGGTTCTGCATGACGACGGCGACCCGGCACGCCTCGGCAGCCGAGGTGAGCCTGTTCACCCCGGTGGAGACCGTCTCGGCGACCCTCTGGGCATGGCTGTGGTTTGACGAGATACCCGCAGCCCTCACCTTCGCGGGCGGAGCCGTGGTGCTCGCCGCCGTCTTCTACGGTGTTACCGGTCCGGCCCGCGAGACCGCACCACCACCAACCGCACACACCTGATCAATGGACTACACGGGCGACCCGGTACTTGACCACCTCGCCACGCTCGGTGTTGAGCACGAGGTGATGGCCTGCGACCCCGACCTGGCCGACACGGCGCTCTTCTGTGAGGCCTACGGCATCGATCCGGACGACTCGGCGAACGCCATCCTCGTTGCCGGCAAGGCCGACCCGCGCCCCTATGCGCTCTGCCTGGTTCTTGCGACCTGCAGGCTGGACGTGAACGGCGTCGTCAGGAAGCGGCTTGGAACCCGCAAGGCGTCCTTCGCCGGCGCTGACGAGACCGCCAGGCTAACGGGGATGCTCATCGGTGGTGTCACCCCGTTCGGCCTTCCCTCACAGGTCCCGACCTGGGTCGACTCACGGGTCATGGAACGAACCAACGTCGTCATCGGTGGAGGCTCACGCGACCGCAAGATCCGCCTCGCACCAGCAGGCCTCCTTGTCCTACCGGGTGCCGAGGTAGTAGAGGACCTCGGCAGGTCGGCACCGCCACCTGAAGGCTGACAGTGCTCCCGCTCGCTGACATCCAGGTGGCCCGGGACCGCTGCGCCCCCTATGTCGTGGAGACCCCCCTCGTCGGATCGCCACGTCTGTCCGAGGAACTCGGAACCGACGTGTGCCTCAAGCTCGAGTACCGGCAGACCACCGGCTCATTCAAGCCCCGCGGAGCGGTAAACAGCATCCTGGCGCTTGACACCGAGGCCCGGGCCGGCGGAGTCTGCGGCGCGAGCGGTGGAAACTTTGCCATCGGCCTCGCCTACGCCGCGTCGCGGCTCGGCGTGGACGCGCTGTTGTTCATGCCTGAGCAGACACCGGCGTCATACCTTGAGGCCACCGAGGCGTACGGGGCGGCCATCCACCTCACCCCCGATGTGACCTCGGCATTCACGGCCGCTGAGGAGGCCACAACAAACGGTCGGGCGTTCCTCCACCCGTTCGACGGTGCCCCGATGATCACTGGCAACGGTGCCCTAGGTCTGGAATTGCTCGACCAGGGACCGGCCACAACAGACGTCGTCGTCAGCATCGGAGGGGGCGGGCTCTACGCCGGAATCGCGTCAGCCCTGGCCGCCAACCGGCCGGACATCCGGGTCTGGACGGTGGAGACAGCCGGAGCCGACGTGCTCGGGCAGTCTCTCGCCGCAGGTCGACCGGTGGAGATCGTGCCCACCTCGCATGCCCACACCCTCGGAGCACCTAGCCTCGCCGAGGCTGCCTGGTCGATGGCGACCAACGGGACCCCTGTGGGTGCCGGCCACACCGTTGTGACCGACACCGAAGCCCTGGTCTGCGCACTCCGCCTCCGTGAGGAACTCGGGGACCTCGTCGAGTTGGCTGCGTCAAGCACCCTCGCCGCAGCCCGGCGGCTGCGCGACAGACTCGGTGAACACGTGGTCCTGATCATGTGCGGCAACAACCTGGCCGAGGAGGAACTGGCCTGGCTCCGAACCGAACTCGGGGTCTGACTCTGGCCGACCGGGTGCAGGACAGCCGTCGGGCCCCTGTTGGGTTCGGTCAGGTGCTGTCGCTACCTGCCAGGTGGGCAGCCAGGGCATCGCGGGCTGAGCTGGCCGGTGCAGCATCCACCATCTTGCGGAGTGAACGGGACCTGCCCACGACGGACAGCAGGTCGGCCGCAACCGTGTCGGTGAGGCAGAGCAGGTCTATGCGGGAGCCCTCAGTCAGTGGGTCGGCGACGAGGCCGTCGATAGCAGGCCCGCAGGCCAGCTCGGCCCGGACCAACTTGAGCGCAGCTGCCTCCAACTCGTCGAGTGCGTCGAGTGCCCGCAACACGTTGGTGGCCTCTGCGTCCGACAGCATCGTCCAGAGTGTGGGCCACAACCAACACACCAGCGGGGATACCCCGGCCGTGGGGCACGAGCCCGTACGGTCCGCGACATGGAACTCGTAGAGGTACAGGAACTGGTCGAACGCCTCTACGGCGAGGCTGACCGCGAGCGGGGCATAGCCCCGACCGTCGCATGGCTGTGTGAGGAGATGGGCGAGCTCGCCCAGGCCGTGAGGAAGGGCTCACCCGACGAACAACTGCACGAGCTGGGTGATGTGCTGGCCTGGCTGGCAAGCCTCGCCAACCAGGTCGGCCTGTCGCTAGACGAGGCAATGCAGCGGTACGTGACCGACCCGCCCTGACACCGAGCGGCGGCACTCCCCCCGTCAGGACCTGCGGCGAATCAGCTCCTCGGCGATCTGAATGGCGTTCAGGGCGGCGCCCTTACGCAGGTTGTCGCCTGAGAGGAAGAGCGCCAGGCCGTATTCGACCGTGTCGTCGCGTCGGATCCTGCCCACGATGGTCGGATCCACCCCGGCTGCATCAAGCGGAGTCGGCACGTCGGCCAGGGACACACCGGGCGCATCGGCCAGCAGTTCGGTCGCCCTCTCAGGGCCTATCGGCCTCTCGAAGCGGGCGTTGATGGCCAGCGAATGCCCGGTGAATACCGGCACTCGGACACAGGTTCCCGAAACTGCGAGGTCGGGAACCTCCAGGATCTTACGACTCTCGTTACGTAGCTTCTGCTCCTCGTCGGTCTCGCCGCGGCCATCGTCAACGAAAGAACCGGCATGCGGAAGGACGTTGAACGCGATCGTGCCGGGAAAGGAGTCGGGTTCGGGGAACGTCACGGCCCCGCCGTCGTGGGTCAGCGCGGCAGCCTCACCGATAACGGCCTCGACCTGCCCTGACAGTTCCTCGACACCGGAGAGGCCCGCCCCCGATACCGCCTGGTAGGTGCTCACGACGAGGGCCCTCAGGCCGGCTTCGGCGTGCAGGGGAGCCAGGACGGGCATGGCGGCCATGGTCGTGCAGTTTGGATTGGCGACGATTCCCTTTGGCATCTCGTCGAGGGCGTGGGCGTTCACCTCGGGGACCACCAGGGGGACGTCAGGGTCCATCCGCCACCCTGAGGAGTTGTCGATGACGGTGACGCCTGCTGAGGCCATCTTCGGCGCATACTCGAGGGAAGCCGTCTTACCGGCGCTGACGAGAGCCAGGTCGATCCCCGACCAGTCGGCCGTGGCGGTGTCCTCGACCACGATCTGGCGATCCTGCCAGGCAATGGTGTTCCCGGCTGACCTCGCCGAGGCGAAGAAGCGGAGGTTGCCCACGGACACCCCGCGCTCATCAAGGAGGGCGCGCATGACGCCACCCACCTGTCCTGTTGCTCCAACCAGCGCAATGTTCACGGCCAGAAGGCTACCGTTGACAGGTACCCCGGAGGCCTGACATTTCCAGGCTCAACCACCCAGTTGGTAAGGGTCGACATCACCCTCATCCACCTGCCGGTCTGAGGAGAACAGGTCGGCGAGGGTGTCCATCAGGGGATACCCGGACCCACAGGACCGCTCCACGAACGCCGAGAGACGCCTGGCAGAGCGGTCGAGAGCCACAGCGTTGGCCATTGGGGACTCGAACATGACCGTGAACAACTCGCCACGCAACTCGTCGAGGGTGACGCTGTCGGGATCGAGCCTGTCGAGCATTGCCCCGACATCTAGATACACGCTCCTGAGCAGGCCCACATCAGCCGCCATGCCGAGAGGTACGTTCCGGGCAGTCCAGACCAGCAGGTCACCTGACGCTGACAACAGGGTGTGGAGGTCGCGTGCCTCGTTTCCGGGGCCATCTGCCAACAGTTCCTCGATCCGCACGGTCAACAGCCCGGCTTCGGTTGCCAGATCGGCGCAGAACTCCACCGAGGCATCAGGAAGGTCCGTGAACCGTTCCCCCTCGTCGACTTCGGCGACAGCCGGCACCGTCACGACAGTGTTCACCTGAGTGGAGGCAGGTGGGTCAGGTCGGGATGTGGTCGTGGTCGGCGACGTCGGGGCCGTCTTGACGACCAGATCGTCTGTCACCGCCACTTCTGCACAGGCTGATGCCAACAGGACCACGACCAGCAGGATGGCTGCAAGAACCTTCATGAGCCCATCACCGGACCATCTGTGATCAGGCTGCAAGGGGGCTACCGGTGACACCGGCTATCAGGTCGAACAGCGCCGAGCCTGCCTCGCCGCAGCGGGAGACCACGTGCGACCTGAGCCGCGCGGAAGCGGCATCCAGGTCGGTGCCGTCGGTCGCCATCTCGGCCTGGACCCTGGCCATGGCGGCGAAGATCGCTGCCAACGCCTCCTCCTCGGTGGACTCGCCGTCAATCCCCACCAGTGCCTCAGCCATGATGTCGGCGATCTGGGTGGTGGCATCTCTCACCAGGATGGCATCGGCCCTCTGGGCGGGCGGGACCTCACCTGCAAGCCACACGAATATGTCATCGGACATCCCGAGCAGGTCCGCCAATACCGATGGGTCGGTGAGGTCCCCACCGGTGAGGTCCACCTCGATCACGGCGGTCATCATCACGGCCACCTGGTCGGCAAGGCCGAAACAGAACTCGGGAAGGTCGGCGTTGTCTGCGGCCACCATCGCCTCGAGGCGACAGCGCATCAGGTTCCCCATGATCGGGGCCCTCGCCAACAGGACCGTCATTTCCCGATCCTCAAGGCCCACGCCGAAGGGGTCCTTGAACTGTGCCTCGAGCACGGGTACCAGGTCACCAGAGGTGACCCCCTCCAGCAGACAGTCGACGTCAAGGACCGGAAGGCCGGGGTCGTCAGCGAATGCCTCGACCATTCCCTGGCCAACCAGTCTCAGAACCAGGTCGCATGCCTCAAGGGCGGCAACGGTCAACTCGGCCTGCTCGGGCATGGGTCCGAGGGCCGACAGGGCGAGCACCTCATCGGGGTCGAGCGATGCGAGCAGGTGGTCCGCCACACACCCGAGGTCGGCGTCGCGGAGGCTTCCGAGCACCGAATCGGAGCCGACAGCGTCGGCCATGAACTGTTCCCGGACATCGGCAGGGGCAGCGGTGGTGGTCACCGCTCTCGTCGACGTGGTTGCCGGCTGACTCCCTTCCGGCTCGAGCTGGTCGGCTCCGCAGGCGGAGGCGAATGCAACCAGCGTCAGCAGGATCGCCGCCATTCCTGCTCCGGACTTCACCGCAATGGACATGTCGGGCAGGGTACGGGTGATCGGACTCGGCCCGACAGCGGCCTGCGAAGCTGGCGTGACCCGGGTGCGGTTGTCAGTTGCCGGAGAGGCCGAAGTTCTCGTGCAGTGCCTTTACGGCATCCTCTGCACGGTCCTCGGAGACGACACAGCTGACCCGGATGGCTGAGGTGGAGATCATCTGGATGTTCACACCACAGTCGGCCAGGGTCTCAAACATGGTGGCGGCCACCCCGGGATTGGTCCTCATGCCTGCTCCGACCACGCTGACCCTGGCGATAGCGGCATCGCTCGCAACGCCGGTGGCCCCGATCTCGTTAGCAAGGGATCCAGCGGTCGACATGGCCCTGTCCAGGTCGTCGTGGGGCACCGTGAACGAGATGTCGGTGACCCCTTCGGTTGAGACGTTCTGAACGATCATGTCGACGTTGATCCCGGCGTCGGCCAGTTCACGAAAGACCCTGGCTGCGATACCGGGTTGATCCGGCACACCGCTGATCGTCATCTTGGCCTCGGACGTGTCGTGGGTGACCGCCGAGATAATTGCCTGCTCCATGTCGGGTTCCTCCTCGTCGACCCAGGTTCCCTCCTGCCAGGTGAATGCAGATCGGACGTGTAGGCGTACCCCGTGGGTACGCGCGTACTCGACTGACCTCATTGCCGGCTTGGGGCAACCTGTGGCCGTCATCTCCAACAGCTCGTCAAATGAGATCCGGTCCATCCGTTTCGCCGCGGGAACGACACGCGGGTCGGTGGTGAACACTCCGGTTACGTCCGTGTAGAGCTCGCAGGCGTCGGCGTCGAGGGCGTGTGCCAAGGCCACGGCTGTGGTGTCGGACCCTCCACGACCGAGGAAGGTCACGTCGTTGTCAGTTGACACACCCTGGGATCCACCGACCACCGGGACCCGTCCTGCATCGAGGGCGACCCTGACGCGGTCCGGTCGGACATTGAGGATCCTGGCGTTCCGGTGCTCGGTGTCGGTGAGGAAGCCTGCCTGGCTGCCGGTGAACGAGTCGGCGGGAAGGCCCAGGTCGTGGAGGGCCATACACATGAGCGCCATGGCCTTTCGCTCTCCAGCGGTGATGAGCATGTCCATCTCACGGCCGGGATGGGTGGACGAGACGTCGTCTGCGAGGCGCAGAAGGCTGTCGGTCTCCTTGCCCATCGCCGAGACGACGAGCACCACCTTGTTGCCCTGCTTCACGGTCCTGGCTACGTGGTCGGCAACGGCACGGATGCGGTCGGGGTCACCGACCGCAGTTCCACCGAATTTCTGTACCAGCAGTGCCACGGGGTACAACGCTACCTGCGACACCCCACCCGACCGTGGGCCATTTGCACTCCCGGTCCTTACCCCGGGGGCATCTGCGGGTCCTGATGGGGCCTCCCGTTGTTAGGGTGCCGACCCATGGCAGACAAGATCCGTCGCCCGGCCGGCCCGACAGCGGCCGAGCGTTTCTCGGCACGCACACGCGTCCTTGCAGGTCTCCTCGCCTTTGTGATGCTGGGGAGCCTGGTGACGGTCACCGTCATGAGTTTTCAAGATGGCGACGACAGCGGAGCCGCCGATGCGGGCACGACCCAGGTGGCCGCTGCGACCGCGACCGTCGTTGCCACCGAATGCCCTCCACATGACAAGACAGCCGATCAGGTCCTCCTGTTCGAACACCAGCCGCCGTTCTGCCTGGACGCGTCAATGGGCTACACGGCCGTGTTCGACACCACAGAGGGCGAGGTCAGGGTGGCTCTGGACACGGAGCGAACACCGAACACGGCCAACAACTTCGTCGTGCTAGCCGACTACGGCTACTACGACGACACGCTCCTTTTCCGCCTGGATCCGACTATCGCAATCATCCAGGGCGGCTCACCACACACCAACGACTGGTCCGACCGGGGTCCCGGCTACACGATCGCCGACGAGGGTGGCCTGTTCCAGCGGTCGGGTGACGGAATGCTGGGACCCTTCACCTATGAACCGGGGCAGCTGATAATGGCCCGGTCCGCCGGTCCCAACAGTTCCGGTGCCCAGTTCTTCTTCTCGTCAGGTCCAGAGGTTGCGCGGCTCGACGGCCAGGGCAGTTACATCGTGTTCGGCCAGACCGATGCCGCTGGCCTCGCCGTGCTGGAGCAGATAATGGGTCTCTACGAGTTGGATCCCAGTTCTCCCTACGGCGGCGGGCCCACACGCGATGTCACGGTCCGCTCCGTGACAATCGTCGCCACCGAGGGGTAGCTCCCCCACCTGATCCGGGCCGGACCTAATGCCCATAGAGCCACCGGAGAGCGCCTGGGTGTTCCCACCGGCCAACACGGCCGACGAACACGGTGTCGTCGGGATAGGGGCCGATGTGGACCCAGGGACCCTGTTGGGTGGGTACCGGTCGGGGATGTTCCCGATGCCTCTGGAGTCGGGCGGACCCATGGCCTGGTGGTCGCCGGATCCACGTGGTGTCCTGCTCCCGGCTGACCTTGCAGTGAGCAGATCTCTCCGTACCTCATGCCGACGCTACGAGGTAAGGGTTGACACAGCCTTTGCCGAGGTGATGGCAGGGTGTGCCGACCCTTCGAGGGACCGTGGCTGGATTGACAACAGGATCATCGAGGCCTACCGGCAACTGCACATCCTGGGATGGGCCCACTCGGTTGAGGCGTGGGACGAGGACGGCCTGGCCGGGGGCCTCTACGGTGTGTCCATTGGCGGCCTGTTCGCCGGCGAGTCGATGTTCCACCAGCGGACCGACGCTTCGAAAGCGGCGCTGGTTGGGCTGGTGGGAATCCTCGGGGACGGCCCGGACAGGCTCATCGACGTGCAGTGGTGCACAGACCACCTTGCGGGCCTGGGCGCCATCGAGATCGACAGAGACGGGTACCTCGAACGCCTACCCGGGCTGTTGAGTGCACAGGGGCCGACCTGGCCACCTCAGCGCGGCTGAACCGGGGTCAGCGGCTTGTCCGGCGGGGTGGTTCCGAGTCCTTGTCGAGCCACCACCTGCCCGAGAACCTCCACACCGGGGTGGCTGTCTCTACTGGAGCGGGTGGATCCGGCCAGAGTTCACCGAATGCGATGCGAATGGCCTCCAGCTCGACCGGGGAGGCACCGGGCGCCCTGAACCCGGTTCCTTCGGGCACCTTGACCTCGGCCATGTCTAGAGCGGCACGTTCCCGTGCTTGCGTCGGGGAAGTTCCTCGCGCTTGGTGGTCAACATCTCGAGCCCGGCTATCAGCCTCGTGCGGGTATCGGCAGGGTCGATCACGTCGTCGATGAAGCCCCGCTCAGCTGCGACGTACGGGTTGGCGAACTTCTCCATGTACTCGTCGACGAGTTCCTCGCGTCGGGCAGCCGGGTCGGCGGACTGCTCTAACTCCCGACGGTGGAGGATCTCGACGGCCCCCTGAGGCCCCATCACGGCAAGCTCGGCTGTGGGCCAGGCAAGCGACAGGTCCGAGCCGACAGACTTGGAGTCCATGACCACGTAGGCGCCCCCGTAGGCCTTACGGGTGATGACCTGGATGCGTGGGACGGTGGCCTCGCAGTAGGCGTAGAGCAGCTTGGCGCCGTGTCGAATGATGCCGCCGTGTTCCTGGTCGACACCGGGCAGGAAGCCGGGTACGTCGACGAACGTGATCAGGGGGATGTTGAAGGCATCACAGGTTCGCACGAACCGGGCCGCCTTCTCAGATGCCTCCATGTCGAGCACGCCGGCGAAGCGCATGGGCTGGTTGCCCACGATGCCGATGCTGCGACCGTTCAGGCGTGCAAACCCGCAGAAGATGTTGCGTGCCCACGAGTCGTGGTACTCGAGGAACTCGCCGTCGTCGACGACAGCTTCGACAACCGTGCGCATGTCGTAGGGGATGTTGGGGCTGTCCGGCATCAGGTCGTTCAGTTCGGGGCAACTCCGGGCAGGGTCATCTTCGGGTGCGACCATCGGTGCCGACTCGAGGTTGTTGGAGGGCAGGTAGGAGAGCAGGGCCTTCACCTCGTCGAGGACCTGCTTCTCGTCGTCGCAGACGAACGACGCCACCCCGGACTTGGTGGCATGGCTGCCGGCTCCACCCAGCTCCTCGAGCGTCACCTCCTCACCGGTGACGGCCCGTACGACGTCGGGGCCGGTGATGAACATGTGGGACTTCTCGCGGACCATGAAGATGAAGTCGGTCATTGCCGGGCTGTAGACGGCTCCGCCGGCGCACGGTCCGAGGATGACGCTGATCTGGGGGATCACACCCGATGCCTGGACGTTGCGCCAGAAGATGCCGCCGTAGCCGTCCAGGCTGACGACGCCCTCCTGGATTCGTGCACCGGCGCCATCGTTCAGGCCGATCATCGGTGCACCGACAGAGGTTGCGAGGTCCATGACCTTGTGGAGCTTTTCGGCGAAGACCTCACCGAGGGCGCCTCCGAAGACCGTGAAGTCCTGGGAGAAGACGAACACCTTGCGGCCGTCGACCGTTCCCCAACCGGTTATCACCCCGTCGGTGTAGGGGCGTTCCTCGATGCCGCTCTCGTGGGCCCTGTGCCGCACGAGCATGTCGAGTTCGTGGAAGGAGCCGTTGTCGAGGAAGTAGTCGATCCGTTCGCGGGCGAGCATCTTGCCCTTGTCGTGCTGGCGCTGGACCGCTCGTTCGGATCCTGCGTGCAGGGCTGCTTCCCGACGCTCGTTGAGGTCGTCGAGGCGTTTGCCCATCGTGTGCTCGGCCATGGTGGCCACAGGGTACCGAACGGATCCGGCAGCGCCGAAACCGTGTCTCAGTTACGGGTCTCAGCCAGCTTTTCGGCACGGTCCGCCAGGCGGGGTGCGTCGAGGTGGGCACACATCGTCCCGAGGTGGTCGAGCGGCCCGGTCCATTGCAGTTCATCCACACCGGCCATGACGGGTGCGTCGAGGTCCAGCGTGGCTAGGCGGCGGTAGAGGAGGGCATCGAAGCGGTGTTCGACAAGCGTTCCCGCCAGGCGTTCGGCTCCCCTCACCTTGATGTCCCAGTCGTCGTGGCAGTCGGGTATCTGTTCGAGGTGTCCGTACCTGGAAAGCACCGCTGCCGAGGATCGGGCACCCCAGCCCGGAAGGCCTGGGATCCCGTCTGCCGGGTCGCCGACGAGGGCGAGCCAGTCAGGGATGGACGGTGGTGGAACCCCGAACTTGTCGATGACGCCGTCCCAGTCGTAGACAATTTCGCGGCGCCGGTCGAACTGCACGATGCGTGCATCGGCTGAAACGCACTGGGCGAGGTCCTTGTCGGGTGTGCAGATGAGCACGCGTTCAACCCGCTGGTCTGCGGAGGCCTTCACTGCAGCTGCTCCCATGGCGTCGTCGGCCTCGTGTTCGACCATCGGGAACACGGTGATGCCGGCTGCCTCGAGGAGTCCTTCGAACAGCGCGAACTGGGCGAAGAGTTCTGGTGGTGTTCCCTCACCGGTCTTGTAACCGTCGAAGAGGCGGTTTCGGAACGAGTCGACGACGTGGTCCGTGGCCACCCCGATGTGTGTCGCGCCGGCTTCGAGGAGGCGAACCATCGAGCCGAGGGCCCCGCGGGCGGCGGCAACCTCGACACCCTCTTCGGTCACGTGGGAGGGCACCGCGAAGTGGTGGCGAAAGAGTTCATAGGTTCCGTCTACGAGGTGGACCTCCATGGCTGCTGCCCGGTCAGGCGGGTTCCTCGACCAACTCGACGAGGGTGCCGAACGACCCCTTCGGGTGGACGAAGGCGACGATGGTTCCCCGGGATCCGGGGCGTGGCTGTTCATCGATTGCCGTACCACCTGCTGCGACTACCGAAGCCAGAGCATCGACGCAGTTGTCGACGCGGTAGCCGATGTGGTGGAGGCCTTCTCCTCGCTTTTCCAGGAAGACCGCTATCGGCGAATCAGATCGAGTCGGCGTGGTCAACTGGATAAACGAACCTCCAACTTCCAGGAGAGCCTCCTCGACACCGTCGCTGTCGACGACCTCGCGGTGGTGCACCTCGGCTCCGAACGCCCTCCGGTGGTAGTCGATGGCAGCCTCCAGGTCATGGACGGCAATGGCCACATGGTCGATCCGGGTCAGGAGCACGATGTCGTTTCCCTGCAGGCTTTTTCTGGTCGTCCCCGACTTGTCATTACCTTGTCACTGTTGTAATGTGATCGCAACACGTTGGGATATCCCCTCCACCCAACCCGGAAGCGCTCCCTGACACGGCCGATGTTGCCCGCAACGGCCCCGGGGGGCGTTTCCATGTACTGGCCCCGGCTGGGTTGTCCACAGGTCGGTCATCGACGACCGTTCCCCTCATCGGGCCCACCGGCAAGGTGTCTCCGACCCTCGAGGGCCCTCCCGAGGGTCAACTCATCGGCGTACTCGAGGTCTCCACCGACCGGAAGGCCGCTTGCGATCCTGGTCACCTCCACTCCCAGGGGCCCCAGCAAGCGAGCCAGGTACATGGCCGTCGCCTCGCCTTCAATGTTCGGGTTGGTTGCCAGGATGACCTCGGTGACCGGCTCCTCATCCATCCGGCCGAGCAGTTCGGCAACCCTCAGTTGATCTGGCCCAACCCCGTCTATTGGGCTGATGGCGCCCCCAAGCACGTGGTACCGACCACGGAAGCCACCGGTTCGCTCGAGGGCCACGATGTCACGAGGTTCCTCGACCACGCAGAGCAGGCTGGCTTCGCGCCGAACGTCGGAACAGATGAGGCAGAGGGGTTCCTCGCTGATGTTGAAGCACTGCTCGCAGAAGCGAACACGGTCCTTCATCTCGCTGATCGCCTCGGTAAGGCGCACGGAGTCCTCGGCAGGTGACTTGAGCATGTGAAACGCCAGCCTCTGGGCCGACTTGGGGCCGATACCGGGCAGCCGGCCAAGCTCGTCGATCACCTTCTGGACGGCATCGGCGTACACGGGCGTCAGACCCCTGCCGTAGGCCGGCAGCTGGCCACGACACCGGTCACGTCGGATCCACCAGCGAGGCGCCCGGAAACGCCTGGGTCAACTTCTCGACCGCTGACCCGTCGGATTCATCGGCGTCGACGAGCTCATCGGGGTCGATCGCCTCGTCTGAAACGTCGGCCGAGCCGCCTGACACGGGCTTTGCCGGTGATGCCCTCCTGCCGGGTGGCACCTGCGTGTCGTCAACCGTCAGGGTCACCGGTACGGGAACCCCGAACCTGGCCGCAAGGGCCGACTCGACCTCGGCAACCAACTCTGCACAACGACGCCGGTGAGGCTCGTTCGGTAGGGCCATGACCGCTGATCCGTCCTGAACAGCCACGAACCGTGCGGCCGAGAACCTGGCACGCGCCTTCTTGGGGAGCATGTCCATGAGGTCTTCGCCCCAGGCCAGAACCAGGTCATCGCGGGTTGGGAGGCTGACCTGTGATCCGGGTTCAACCTTGCTGGAGGATTCTGTCG
>CAJXKL010000028.1 GCA_913055915.1 uncultured Candidatus Nemicrothrix sp.
CTCTTCGGCCAACTACTGGAAGGCCGGCTCTATTGGCGTAAATGGGTTGAATGTCTATTTGGGTGCGGCCAAGACAAAGTCAATCATTCAGATTTGGTTCTCTCGGGCGACCTCTGCCAGCGAAAACCACGCTGGGATCGAGGCGCTGCAGGCGCATCAAACTCAACTTGAAGAGGCGTTGCCCGATTACGAACTTGAATGGCGGCGGGCGCCAGCGACTGCCATGGTCGAGGTCATCGTTCCTGAAGTTGGTTACGGAACAGAGCCCACAGACTCCGAACTTGATGAGATCGCTCGCATAGCAGGAGTGATGGCAACGAAGGCCCGTAAACACAAGAATGAGATTGCTGCGGCCATGGACGAGGCGACTCCCTAATTTTCAATTCTGTAGTGATTCATTGACATGGTGGCTATTGAGAATGTCCTACCGCGTCTGGCAACAGCCGACTTCCGTACCACTGTTGAGTACACCGGGCCGTTAGAGCATCAGTATCTGATGACCCACTTCAGGGAGGACTACCTGTCCCTGTGGCTTGACATGCGTGAACTCCTGGCTACCACCGGGGTCATCCGGCCGTTTTTCAAGAGCCCTCAGGTGTGGAAGTACGTCGATCTACCCGATGGGTTCACCTACTGGGTCATGCCCGAATGGGTTGTTGACGGTTGGGAAGAACGCTTTGACCCGGATGCGACGTACGTCCTCAACCGACAGGAAACCGAGAAGCACTTTCAGACAGGGGCTCAATGAAGCCTCAGCGCGTACCATGGGCCCTCGCGCCACGGGAGTGGGCAAAGTTAGGGAACATGTTGTACGCCCCCCGCAGCAGACACAGGTGTGGCCCTCATGCGCAGGTGCCACGGAGCAGTGGGATCAGTTGACTTGCGCCCGTGGCCTGATTCGCGCTTTGCTGGAGCGATGGCCATCACCACCGAGGCTGACCCGACCCCGATGGTGCTTGGTATCGCGGCTGCACTCCGGCGCAGCGAATCCCACAAGCCGTCGCTCATCGCCGGGATGAAGGGCGTCGCAGCCGTGTGCTCAGAGCACGACCCACAGGCCGTCACCATCCGCTTCAGCCGCGGCGACGTGCACGTGGAACACGGCAGGGCCGACGACGTGGGCGTGGCAATCACCATGGACCTGGCTAAGGACGGCCTGCCCGGCGCACCCAAGCCGAATGTGGAGGGTGCGCTCACGCACCTACGTTTCGCCCTCAGCCTTGCCAAGGCGCTCGACCCGCCCCTGCCCGACTGGCGCAGCGCCGCCGACTCCTACTGGGCGGCCTGTTCGACGAGGCCCCACATGCCCTCAGGAATGGTCGTGGTCGAAACCGACTCAGGCGACCGCCACGTCGTGGGCGATCCGACGACCGCGGGCTACGAGGTGCACGGCCCCGCCGACCGGCTTGCCAGGGTCTTCGTGGGAACCGCGGTGGCGCTCGAGGAACTCCTGAAGGGGCGCATCCAGGGAAGGGGCCCGCTCGCCCTGGCGGTCGCCATCACAGACGCAGGCCTGGCGCTCGGCCTGGGCGAGGTCGAACCGTGAGCCAACTCTCCGACCTGGCCGCAGGCGGCACCGTGCGCACAGTGAGGCTCATGGCCTGTCTCCCCGACGGTCGCCTCATCGGAAAGTACGTCTCGGCCACCCACCTGCTCGAGATGCTGCCAACCGGCCCCAACGTCGCCGACATCGTCTTCGGTCTCGACGTCGACAACGACCCCTTCGTGACCGCCTGGTCGACGTGGCGTGGCGAGCTGGCCGAGCTCTACCTGGCACCCGACATGGCGACCCTCGTGGTCGACCCCCGCACTGACGGCATGGCAACGGTCATCTGCTCGTTCGTGCTGCCCGACGGCAGCCCCATTCCGGAGTGCCCGAGGGGAATGGCCCAGCGGCTCTTGACCCAGCTCGCCGACCGGGGCTTCACGATGAGGGCCGGGTTCGAGATCGAGTTCAACGCCTTCGAGGAGAGCGTCGCCGAGGCACGCGGCCGCGGTTACCGCGACCTCACTCCGCTCGGGGGCAACGTGAGGAGCATGTACTCCACAACCAAGTCCCTCTTGGTCGTGCGGTTCATGGATGCGCTCACCCGCCGCCTCGACCAGTTGGGCCTGCACTGGGAGTCCTGGATGGACGAGGGCGGCACCGGGCAGTTCGAGTTGAACCTGGAACCCGACGAGGCCCTCCGAACCGTCGATCACGCCACCCTGGCCCGCCTGGCCATCAGGGAGGTGGCCGAGGAGATGGGCCACTGCGTGACCTTCATGGCTAAGTGGCACCCCACCGAATGGGGTGGGGGCCTGCACTGCAACCACTCCCTCTGGGTCGGCGACACATCGGCCTTCTACGACGAGTCATGTGACGACAACCGGTCAACGACCTTCCGCCACTGGGTCGGCGGCCTGATGGCGACCATGGCCGGCGCCCAGGCGGTCTTTGCCCCCAACGTCAACTCCTACCGACGCCTCGTGGAGTTGGCAGGGTCGCCAACCACCGTCACCTGGAGCGGTGACAACAAGACCACCTCACTGCGGGCGATGGCCCGCACACCCGGGTCAGCACGGGCCGAGCACCGTGCTCCCGGGGCCGACTCCAACCTCTACCTGGTGATGGCCGTCGTGTTGGCCGGTGGCATGGCCGGTCTGGACGAGGCCATCGAGCCACCCCCTCCGTGTGCGGAGATGGCATGGGGCCTGCCCGCAGAGGACCCCAAGCTGCCCAGATCGCTGATGGCCGCCACCGAGGCGTTCAGGTCCGACCACCGCCTGGCCGCCGGGCTGGGAGCCGAGTTCGTCGACTTCTGGGCAGGCACCCGCAAGTGGGAGTGGCTGGCCTTCCACACCACGGGCGGCGACCCCGACAGCCCCCTCACCGACTGGGAGTTGAACCGCTACTTCGAGAGGGTCTGACCCCGAGAGGGAGGGGCCGGCACCCGCCTTGCATCCGTTGTCGCAGTTGGGCCAAGGGCTGTGACCGGGTCAGGGGCGGGCGTGCACGCCGTCGGCGTCGAGGGAGAAGGCCGCAAGCAAGAAGCGCTCCTGGGGCTTTTCCGAAGCGGTCTTGGGTATCTCGTCGACCACCTGGAGGTAGCTGGGAACGAAGTTGGGTTCGAGGCCCTCCCGGCAGGAGTCAAAGACCGACACCGGGTCGAAGTCACCGGGGTCCACGGGGGTGATGGCGGCGACGACATCCTTCTCACCGGGTGCACCCGATGCCGCGGGTACCCCGTAGACGAAGACGTCGGCTACCTGGGGGTGCTCGGCCAGGATCTTCTCGACAAAGCCCGGGTTCACGAAGTCGCCGTTGTGGCGCAGGCCGCCACCCCTGCGGTGGTCGAAGAAGAACCAGCCGTCCCCGTCGGTGTGGCCCACATCGCCCGAACGGAGCCAACCGCCGCGGGTCTTGGCCGACGACGCCTCCGGGTCGTTGAAGTACTCGACCTCGGCCGGACCGCCACCCGCCGGGCGGGAACAGATCTCACCAAGGGTGCCGGCCGGACACTCTTGGTCGTCATCGTCGAGGATTCTCATCTCCAGCCCGGCGACGGGCCGCCCGAACGAGCCCACGGGACCCTCTCCGATCGGCCTGTAGGCGAGGCCCCCCTCGATCGCCCCGTACCACTCGAAGACCGACACCCCGAAGCGTTCCTCGAAGGCCTCCCACACAGCACGCGGCATCCCGGCACTCACCACGAAGCGCACGGGGTTGTCGGCGTCGTCAGGTCGGGGAGGCTCGCTGTAGACGGCAGTGGCCATGCCACCGAGGAGGCTGAAGGTCGTACAACCGTGGCGGCGGCACACGTCCCACAGGCTCGACCTGGTGAACCTCGGGCTGAATACGCAGCGTAGGCCCATGCCCAGTGATGGCGCCAGAGTCACGGCCTGGGCGTTGCCGTGGGTCAGCGACAGACCGGTATAGGGGCGGTCGTCGGGCGTGTAGCCGAGTAGGTGTCCCAGCATCGCGAGCGCTCCGAAGCGCCCGTTGGGGAACACCACCCCCTTGGGGTCACCGGTGGTGCCAGAGGTGTAGATGATCTGGAGCGGATCCAGGGGCGACTCGAGGCGCACGTCGACGAAGGCCCCGGGTCCCTCGATTGCGGCGGCCAGCGACTCGACTGCGGGAACGTCGTCAAGGTCGGGCACGCCGGCCTCGCCGGTGACGAGGGCCAGCACCCAGGCGTCGCGACCCAGGGAGGCACGGGCCCCGTCCACGGCCGCCAGGGCGTAGTCCCCGCACACGACGCCCCTACAGCCGGCGTCGGCCAGCATGAACGCCAGCTTCGCGCCCTTCGTGCGGGGGTCGATCGGCACGGCGACAGTGCCCGTTATCGACGCCGCCGTCAGGGCTTCGACGAACTCGGGGTGGTTGCGCATCATCAGGGCGAATCGGTCGCCGCGTTCCATTCCTAGGCCGATCAGCGACAGGGCCAGCCGGTTGGCGTTGGCATCCAGGTCCGCGTAGGTGCGTACCTCGTCGTCGGTGGTGCCACCGTCGAGGCTGAGGTGCTCGAACGTGAGCACGGCCAGGTCTGGTTCCTCGAGGGCCCGGAGGTGGATCAGGTCGGCGAGGACACTCCTGTCGCGCTCACGCATCTCGGATGCTCAGGCCGAGACGATCGTGACGCACATGGCAGCGGCGTCCGTTCCGATCGTGCCACCACCGTTGTGGGCCAGGCCCACGGTCGCACCCTCCACCTGGCGGTCGCCGGAGCGACCCTGGATCTGCTCGGTGAGTTCCACGATCTGGGCGATACCGGTGGCACCGACAGGGTGCCCCTTGCGCAACAGCCCGCCGGAGGTGTTGACCGGGATGAGGCCCCCGATGGCCGTGTCCCCGGTGTCGACCAGCCTTCCACCTTCACCGGTCGGACACAGGCCCAGGGCTTCGTAGGCGATCAGCTCGGCAGGGGCGGAGGCGTCGTGGCACTCGACCAGGCTCAGGTCCTCGGGACCGATACCGGCCTCCTCGTAGGCCTCGGCTGCACACAGCCTGGCCACGTCATCCTCGCCGGGGGTGCGGTCCCAACCCGAGTGCAGCACGCTCGACCGGATGCGCACCGGATTGTCGATGCCCAGCCTCCGGGCCCCCTCCGGGCTGACCAGGATCAAGGCGGCTGCCCCATCGCCAATCGGCGAACACATGGGGCGGGTGAGCGGCTCTGCGATCATCGGAGCGGCGAGCACATCCTCTACGGTCAATTCCTCGCGGAACTGGGCGCGGGAGTTGAGGTGTCCGTGTCGTGAGTTCTTGGCCGAGATGGAGGCGAACTGCTCCACGGTGGTGCCGTAGCGGTCCATGTGGTTGCGGGCGACGGCCGCGTAGATGTCCATGAACATGGAACGCTTCTGGCCGGCGCCCTTGGCCGCTGAGCCGGCACGCTTTTCCAACCCGGCCATGAACTCCTGGAGCTGTTCCACGTCGACGGCACCGCTGAACGCACCGAACGACCTCTTCTTGTCCTCGTGGTAGAGCTTCTCCACACCGAGCGCTAGAACGCAGTCGTAGAGCCCGGCTGTGACCATGGCGGCCGCCTGGTGCACGGCCGTGGAGGCGCTTGCGCAGGCATTCTCCACGTTGATCACGGGTAGTTTCCCGAGCCCGATGCCCCGCAGCACCACCTGGCCACGAATCGACTCCTGGCCGGTGATCAGGCCCGCTGCAGCGTTGCCCACGTAGGCGGCATCCAGGTCGGCCCCGGTGATGCCGGCGTCGGCAAGGGCCGCCGTCACCGCCTGGCCACCGATGGCCTTGAGCCCCTCGTCCAGGTGCTTACCGAAGTTCGTCATGCCCACGCCGGCGACGATCGCTTCTGTCCTCATAGCGTCCTCCCTGCAGTCATATCCAGCATGCTTCGGTTCAGATCAACCCGCTACCCGGAATGTCGAGGGCCTTCCTCAGGTACTCCAACTCGGCCTCCCGCCACGGCAGCGGACCCGGCCGGGTGAAGAAGCCGTCGTCGGTCAACTCCTCGACCACCTTGTCGGACCGCGGGAAGGGGTTGCCGTACTCGTTCATGTGGAACAGTTTCCCGAACGGCTGCCTCGGGCGCTGTCCTCCCGCCTCCCACGACTCGGCGGGGTAGCCGACGGTCTGGAGGAGCAGTACCCGGCACCCGTCGGGTAACCCCAGCCGTTCGCAGAGCTCCTCGGTGTTCGGTGTGCCCAGGCAGCAGGTTCCGAGGCCCTGCTCGTAGGCCATGAGCGTCGCCTGGGCGATGCCCTGGCCTGCGTCGACGTCGTTCAGCCCGGGGCCCTTGAGCGCTTCCGTGATGCCGGCGAAAAAGGGGATGATCTTGTTCTCGAGGTCGTCCCTCTTGTTCTCACCGACCCCGAGGGCCCCGGCATCCAGGAGCTCACGCAACCGGTCGCTCTGCTCGTCGACGGCGTTGGCATCGAAGTACCAGACAATGACCACGGGTGCCCGGCGGATCTGGTAGCCGGCGATGGGGGCAAACAGGGCGTCAAGGGTCTCCTGGCTGGCAGATTCGCGAAACACCACGACGGCCCGCAGGCCACCCACGTTTCCCCAGTGCGACGCCCGGCGGGCGGCCTCGAGCATCAACTGGACCTTCTCGGGCTCAACTGGCTGGTAGGGCCGCATGAACCGGATCGAGCGGCGCCGCCCGAGTACCTCGCGTAGTTCCATTACAGGTGTCCTCTCCCTGGGTTCACAGCCGGGCTCCGCCGACAATGCTGAGCATCTCGTTGCAGCCGTCCTCGATCATCGACGCCCTTGCATCCCGGAGCAGCTTCTCGATTGGATACTCGCGGGCCAGCCCGTTGCCGCCGAAGATCTGAAGCGCCTCACTGGCCACCTCGAACCCGGTGGTCGTGCAAAAGGTCTTGGAGGCGATCGAGTAGCGGACCGGCGGTGGGCCGGCAGCCGATGACATCGAGGCCACCCTCCGGGCCAGGGACCGCGCCGCCTCGACCCTCGTGAACATCTTGAAGAGGCGGGCCCGCACAGCGGGATGATCCGCTATCGGTACGCCGCCCTGAACCCTGTCACGGGCGTAGTCCAGGGCCATCTCGTAGGCGGCGCGGGCCAGTCCTGCGAAGGTCGCGCCCATGAAGGCATTGGCCTGGGCCAGGACGTTCTCGATGGTGGGGAGATAGGCGTCCTCGTTGACGACCATCCAACGGGCAGGTATCCGCACGTCGTCGAAGTGGATTTCACCCTGGGGGAGGGCGCGTTGGCCCAACTTGTCGAGTGGCCGACCCCGCGAGACGCCTTCCAGGTCGAGGGGCACGACGCAGACGCCCCCCTTGGCGAACCCGCCGTCGCCGTCGATCGAGCAGAAAAGGGCGGCCACGTCGGCGATGGTCCCGTTCGACACCCACGCTGCCTTCGCGCCGTTGATCACGTAGTCGTCGCCGTGGCGGTGGGCGATGCATCCCGGCCTCACGGCCGGATCGTGAAAGGAGGGCTCGGTGAGGCAGAGCGTGTCGCTGCCGTGGTCGGGTTCGGTGATCGCCCAGCAGCCGATGGCGGTGCTCCCGGGCGCGGCAAAGCGCTCGGTCAACTCGACATCGCCTGTCAGGGAGGTGAAGAACCGTGTGAAGCCGGCCACGGAGAGGCTGATGGCGAGGCCGCTGTCGCCCCATCCGAGCTCCTCGTTGACGAGGGCGGCCAGCAGGACGATCTCGTCGGGGTCGAAGTCGCCGATGGTCGACAGCTGGTTTACGCCGAGCTGGCGGTACTTCTCGTGCACCTCCCACAGGATCGAGCCGTCGGCGATGACATCGGCCGGGTCGGGCATCTGGTCCAGTTCGATCCCTGCGGGGCGCATCACATCCTCGGCGAACCGGTGGGTCGTCTCCAGGATCGTCTGGGCCTCGGTGGACAGGCCCAACTCTGCGCTCTGGTCGCTCATCGGCGAGTCCTCCCTCTCGAAGACGACAGTTCGCGGGCGAGGCTAGGAACGCGCCCAGGCTGCCCGTTAGGGTCGAAGGTCCCCCCACGGTGGGCCGTTGTGCCACCAAACGGGGCCTCGACCGCCACCCCGAGAGGTAGGGGCGGGGTGACGGTTGCCTAGGATCCCCCCGATGGACGTCGACCCCATGCTGAGCGTGACCCTGCTCGGTACCGGAAGCCCCATGCCCGACCCGAACCGGGCTGGCCCGGCGACGCTCGTCTCAGCCGGCGGCGAGCACTACCTCGTCGACGCAGGGCGTGGGGTCCTGATGCGCTTGGCCGCTGCTGACCTCGGCGCGCCTGACCTCGCCGCAGTCCTCATCACCCACCTCCACAGCGACCACATCACCGACCTGAATGACATCGTCACGACCCGTTGGGTGATGAGCATAGAACCGGCACCGCTCACCATCGTGGGCCCGGTCGGAACCAAGGCGGTCGTCGCCCACATCGTGGCCTCCCTGGCCCCGGACATCGGCTATCGGATGGTCCATCACGCCGATCTCGGCCATCCACCGCCGGTCGAGGTGGTCGAGGTCGAAGGCGGGCCGGTCAGGTCATTCGGAGACGTCGCGATCCGGTGTGGCCCGACGGACCACAAGCCCGTTCAGCCCAGCGTCGGCTATCGCTTCGACCACGCAGGTGCCTCGCTGGTGGTGGCAGGCGACACCGTGCCGTGTCCCGGACTGGACGGCCTCTGCGCGGGAGCCGACGCCCTGGTCCACACCGTCATCCGCAAGGACGTCATAGCCGCAATCCCGATTCAGCGACTCCAGGACACGCTCGACTACCACTCGTCTCCAGAGGAGGCGGCCCAGACGGCTCAACGCGCCGGGATCGCCACCCTCGTGCTGACCCACTACGTGCCGGCCATCCAGCCCGGTGGGGGAGACGACTGGCGTCAGCTCGCCGCGGCCCACTTCGACGGCAGGATCGAGCTGGGCGACGACCTCCACCGGGTCGAGGTGCGCCCGACCTGAGTCGCCCGACAAGGAGGGGCCGCCAACCACTACATAGGATCCCCCGGGATGGACGACGCAGTTCGGTTCCGGGACCAGTCGGTAACCCTCGCCGGGGTGGAGGGCCACAACCTCGAGGTGCCGAGCGCCAACCCCGTCAACTACCACCAGGCCGTCAACGATTCCGACGGATGCGAGCCGCTGCTCGCCGACGGAAAGTTGTTCCTGCCCCCGGCCGACGGACCCCTGCCACTGGTTATGGTCGTTCCCGGCAGCCTCGGGGTCAGCGAGAGCCACCTGATGCACGCCGCCACCCTCGTCGAAGTTGGCTACGCCGTGTTCGTACTCGACCCGTTCGGTCCTCGCTCTGTCGAGTCGACGGTCGCCAACCAGGCCCAGTACTCGTTCGCCGCCAGCGCATTCGACGTGCTGGCCGCACTACGTGTCCTGGCCGCCCACAATTCCGTCGACTCAACACGGATATCCGCCCAGGGCCACAGCAGGGGAGGCTCGGCTGTGCTGACCGCCGCCGTGCGGGCCTTCGCCGACCCCATCGTGGGCGGGGACCTGGCCTTTGCGGCCGTGTACGCCGTCTATCCGTGGTGTGGCCACCAGTTCGCCCACCCCGACGTCGGCAGCACCCGGATCCGGGCCATCGTGGGAGAGCGCGACGACTGGCTCTCGGTGCAACAGGTCCAGTCCCAAGTGCAGGCCATCAACCTGTCCGGTGGCGACGCCTCGCTTCGGGTCGTAACGGGCGCCTGGCACAGCTTCGACCGCAACGAGGAGGTCTACGAGATACCTGAGGCTGCCATCGCCCCCGCCGCACCGACCACGTTCATTCAAGACGACGGCGCCATGATCGACCACCGCACCGGCCTGGCCGACCCCGCCATCACCGACTACGACATGTTCATGGCTGCCATCGACGCAGGCCTCGGCCGCTGGGGAGCCCACATAGGCAGCATCGGCGACCAGGCCGACCTGTTCAGGAAGGACATGCTGGCCTTCCACGCCTCGGTGCTGACGCCATGACCTGGCAGGGGGATGTAGTCGCACTCGTCGGCGCCTTCCGTAGCGGTGAGCATTCACCGGTGGGCGAGGCCGAGGCGACGCTCGCTGCCATAGAGGCCAGTGACCTGAACGCCTTCTCCTTTGTCGACGTCGAGGGTGTACTCGAGCGGGCCGCCACAGTCGACATCTCGTTGCCACTGGGTGGAGTGCCGGTAGGCGTGAAGGAACTCCACCAGGTCGCCGGCTGGCCAGACACGGCAGCTTCACTGCTCTTTGCCGAGCGCTACGCCGACCACGACCTCACCATGGTCTCTCGTCTCAGGGCCGCCGGCGCCAACCTGATCGGCCTCACAACGGCAAGCGAGTTCGGTGGCCTCAACTGCTCGACGACGAAGTTGAACGGCATCACCCGCAACCCCTGGGACCGTGCAGCCACACCCGGTGGCTCCTCGGGTGGCAGCGCCGCAGCAGTTGCGGGTGGCCTCGTGCCGATCGCCACCGGTGGTGACGGGGGCGGCTCGATACGCATACCCGCCGGCTTCTGCGGTCTCGTCGGAATGAAGGGAACCGCCGGGCGGATCCCCCGGGGGCCACACACCACCATTGGCCCCATGACCGTTGTGTCTGGCTGTCTGGCCCGATCAGTGCGCGATGCTGCACGTTGGTACGACGTGTGCGCCGGCTTCGACGCCCGTGACCCCTACAGCCTCCCCGCCGAAACGGAATGGGAGGCAGGTCTCGGATCGACCGACCTCAAAGGCCTGCGGGTGGCGATCTCCCCGGACCTGGGCTCGGCCGTGCTCGCCGACGCCGTGCGTTCCCGGGTGCATGAGGCTGGCCACGCACTCGTCGAGGCCACCGGGATGCAACTTGTCGACGTCGACGTGTCGATGCCGTCCATCACATGGGAGTGGGCGATTGCGAACCAGGTCGGCCTGGTCCGAGAGGTTGGCGACCTGTGGCCGGGCTGCGAGGAGCAGATGACGAAGTCCATGGCATTCGGGGTACGCATGGGCCTCGAACGCTTCAACATCGAGGTGGCAGGCCGGGTCGAAGCGGCCCGCACGGAGGCAAACCGGTGCATGGCCGATCTGTTCGACAGGGTCGACGTGGTGATATGTGCATCAAACCCCGACGTGGCCTTTCCGGCCGAAATCGAGTCCAACACACGGGTGGCAGGCGAGAAGGCCCCCCCGGGCAACAACGGCGCCCTCACGATTCCCGCCAACATCTCAGGCAACCCGGCGGTGTCTGTGCCAGCAGGCGTGGCCGACGGGCGCCCCATCGGAATCCAACTCATGGGCCGCCAGCACGAAGACCGCATGATCATGGACCTGGCACGGGCATGGGAACTGCTTGAACCCTGGCCGCTGGTGGCGCCTTAGCCCTAGCCCCCGGGGCTGAATCGGATGAGCCTTCCAGAGAACTTCCTCTCACCCACCCACAGGTAGTCGCCGTCGAAGCTGGCTGCGGCCGGCCAGAACATCTGGTTGCGGCTGATCTCCGGCAGGATGTCAGACGCACCCGATGCCCCTAGGATGGCGTCGGCCGACCGTCCGGCAATGGCGTCGGCCACATCCCGCCATACCAGCAACTGGCTGTTGCCGGTGTCGGCCACGAACAGGTGGCCATCGTCGACCGTTGTCCCCTCGGGCAGGTTGAACGTGCCCGACCCGCCCACCGTCGACGGTGCACCCGATGTGGCAATCTGGTCCACCCGGTAGAGCTGTGCCCCGTGGCCCATCGTGGAGTTCACCGCCAACCACGTGCCGTCACTTGACAGGCGTGTCGGCTGGCCGGCCGGCAGTGTGGCCACCGGTTCATGGGTTCCATCGGGGATACCGGCCCAGACGTAGACGAGGTTGGCCCGCTTGTCAGCTACGTAGAAGTAGGTGTCGTCCATGGCTACACCGGTCAACTCGTCGAAGCTGACGTTGCCGACGCCTCCCTCGAAGTCGTATTCAGGCAGGTTCCCCTCAAGCGGCAGTTCCGTCCAGATCATCAGGCGGTCACGACCGGCCAGGGCGAACGTGTCGCCGTGGAGGGTGTTGTCCCACGGGCTGAACAGGCCTTGGCATTCGTGGCGACTCCCGGTCTCTTCGCTGTGGTACGAGCAGAAGTGGTAGACGACGTCGGGCGCGGCGGCGCTGGTGCCAGGCAGGTTCTTCCATACGAACAACTTGTGGTCGAAATCAGACGATGCGAACAGGCTCATTCCGTTGGAGGCCGGAACAGGGTTGGAGATGACGAAGTTCTCCATGTTTCCGTCCACGTACAGGTCAGAGGCACCCATCACGAAGTCGGGCTTCTGGGTAGCCGACGTGGGCATGGAGTCGTAGACGACGAGCGTGGAGCCGTTCGTCGTGATGTAGACACGCCCCCCGACTACCACCACGGTGGAGAAATCGCCCCACCTGAAGTCGTATCCCCCGGCCCTGGCCTGACCGTTGTTGGAAAGCACCGGCCGGTCCGAGGCCGACTGGGGCATCTCGTTCCAGATGTGGAGCGTGTCTCCCATCATGATGAGCCGGCCATCGTCTGCAAAGTCGCCCCGAAGCCACGGTGCCGACATCTTTTCACCCAGAGGGTCCACCACGAAGAAGTCGTAGGGCTGGTTGTCGGCCGTCGGGAAGCTGGTCCAGAAGAAGGTTCCAGGGTCGCTCTGGCCGCCGGTGGCTGCGTTGTGGTCGCCGACCATCAGCGAGTTGCCGTCGCTCGTGATCTGCCGTGGCGTTCCGATGGCCCCCGAACCGGTCAGCAGCAGGTCAGCCGGTTGGCCGTCACCCGTCGGGAAGGTGTTCCAGATGAGCACGCTCCCGCTGCCGGTGCTCGCCACGGCCAACTTGTTCCCATCGGTCCACACCCCCCACGGCCACTGGATGTTGCCCTTGGCCGGTTCGGCGTTTGAGCCGCCTTGGAGGATGATGTCGGCAGGCTCGGCATTGCTGGTGGGGAACTCGGTCCAGATGAGGATCCGGTCGTTGTTGGTGTCGGTCACGGCCAGTCGGGTTCCGTCGGTGCTGGCGCTCACAGGCCAGTTCATCTGGTGGCGTCCGGTTCCCGGCTCGTTGGTGGTGAAGTTGGGCTGGCCCAGCACCAGGTCGGGGGCCTGATTGGCGTGGGTGGGCGGTGTGTTCCAGATGAGAACCCGGTTGTTGAAGATGTCGGTCATCACCAGACGGGTCCCGTCGCTCGTCAGGCCCGACGGGCGGTTGAACTTGAGCGGCCCACCGGTGTCGTTGAACCCGAAGGCCGACAAGGTGATGTCGGCGTTCTGCGCCGTGGTGAAGAATCCCGACGTGCCTCCCGGAGCAGTCGAGTACGAGGTCGACGGGTAGGTGACCATGATGCTCTCGTCTGGCACGTACTGGTCCGAGCCGGGCTGGTCAGGATCCTCAGGTTGGCCGCCATCGACCGCTTCGGGCCCGGTGCTGCCCCCACCGACTTGCAGGGAATCCGGCGGAACCTGCAGGTAGGCCAAGCACTGGGCGGCCAGGTCGTTCTCGGCTCCACCGGAGGGTTGGCCGTTCCTGATCGCCCCCAGGAGGGCTCCACCGATCTGGTTGACCATGCACTGGTCAAAGCCTGTCGGAGCCGGACTCTGGCCGCTCAGCAGTGCCATGGTGACGTTGGGCGGGTACGTAGCCCGTGCAGTCTCGACGTCGGGCGTCCCACCACTGGACCCGTCCGATTGGGTGGACCCACCCGGGTCATCCGCCGGTGGCGTGGTCGGCTGGTCAGGAGGAGTCCCACTGGGAGTCGACCCGTCAGAGGGTGGGCCCATGCACTGGCCCATGGCAGCTTCCTCATCGGGCTGCGGTTGCCTGGTTCCCAACTCCTCGTACAGTTGCTGGCCGAACACCCCGATCAGGCAATCCCTGAGGGTCAGGTCGCTCGTGGTGAAGGGGTTGTCGAATCCCGATCCGGATCCTGGGTCCGAGGCGAGCGGTGCAAGGGTGGAACTCGTCGGCAGGGCGGTGGACGTGGGCAGGGTGGGTGTCGTAAGGGCGGCCACAGACGTGGTTGTTGCCGGCGTCGTCGTCGCAGACGCCTCTGTGGTCGTGGCGGACGCAGCCGTCGTGGTGCTCGGGGCCACCGGAGGGGTCAAAGAGGTGGAACCAACCGTCGTAGCTGAAGCCGTAGTCGTCTCTGGTGCGACGGTCCCCGAACCCCCTCCACATGCTGATGCCACCACCGTCAGGGCGAGGCCGACCGCCAACCTCTTCATCGGGCGAGTCTGGCACAACTCACCCTTATGCGTCCGCTCCACCAGCGTCCTAGATTGCTGCGATGGCAGACCCACTCCTTGAGCCCTTCCAACTTGGACACCTGACCCTGCGCAACCGGGTGTTCATCTCTGCACATGAACCTGCCTACTCCGAAGACGGAATGCCCAAGGACCGCTACCGCCTCTACCATGAGGAGAGGGCCAGGGGCGGTGTGGCCCTCACCATGACTGCCGGCTCAGCCGTCGTGGCCGAGGACAGTCCTCCGGCATTCGGGAACCTGCATGCCTACGACGACGTCATCGTGCCCTGGGTACAGCGCCTCACCGACGGCGTCCACGAACACGGTGCCGCCTGCATGATTCAACTCACCCACCTGGGGCGCCGCTCCGGATGGTCCCACGACGACTGGCTTCCCGTGGTGGCGCCATCCCCGCTACGTGAACCCGCCCACCGGGCGCACCCCAAGGAGGCCGAGGACTGGGACATCGAACGCATCGTTGGTCGGTACGCCGATGCCGCCGAACGCATGAAGGCCGGCGGAATGGACGGCATCGAGATCCAGTCCTACGGGCACTTCTTCGACCAGTTCTACACGCCCCTCGGAAACCGTCGAAAAGACGACTTCGGCGGGGCCCTCGAGAACCGGTTGCGCGTCCCCCTGATGGTTCTCAGGGCCATTAGGCAAAGGGTTGGCCCCGACTACATAGTCGGCCTGCGAATGGCCGTCGACGAGGCCACCCCCGGCGGCATCGACGCCGACACCGGCCTGGAGATCCTGGGCCGCCTCGCCGTCGACGGGCTGTTGGACTTCGTCAACGTCATCAGGGGCGTCATCGGCTCCGACGTGGAACTCTCCGAGGTCATCCCCCTCCATGGGATGCCTGCTGCCCCACACCTGGATTTTGCCGGGCGCGTCCGGTCCGAGACGGACCTGGCGGTCCTGCACGGGGCCAAGATCGACGAGGTCTCAACGGCTCGACACGCAATCTCTGAAGGGCTGGTCGACCTGGTCAGCATGGCCAGGGCCCACATTGCCGACCCGCACATCGTTGTCAAGATCATCGAGGCACGCGAGGAGCAGATCCGACCCTGCGTAGGTGCCACCTACTGCCTCGACGGCATCTACCACGCCGGCGAGGCACTGTGTGTGCACAACGCCGCGACGGGCCGCGAGGCAACCATGCCCCACGTGATCCCACCAGCCCCGACTACCCGACGGGTGGTCGTGGCTGGGGCCGGGCCAGCGGGTCTCGAGGCCGCCAGGGTCGCCGGCGAGCGGGGCCACACCGTGACCCTGCTCGAGGCAATGCCGTGGGCGGGCGGACAGGTCATGTTGGCGGTGCGCAATCCCAGGCGAAGAGACCTCGGAGGCATCATCGACTGGAGGGTCGCTGAGCTGAAGCGCCTGGGCGTTGAGGTGCGCTATGACGTTCTGGCCGAACCCGAAGACGTGCTCGCCCTTGAACCCGACGTGGTCATAGTCGCAACCGGCGGCCTACCCCAGTTGCCCGAAATGGAAGCCGGTGCCGAGCACGTGGTCACGGTCTGGGACATCCTGGGCGGCGAAGTCCGCCCCGGAGACAGCGTTCTGCTCTACGACGACGACGGGACCCACTCGGCTCTGTCGGCTGCTGAGGTGCTGGCCCGCTCCGGCTCAAAGGTTGAGATAGTCACACCGGAGCGGACCCTCGGAATCGAGGTAGGGGGAATGAACCATGTGCCCTACGCCCGGGCCTTCAACGAGACCGAGACCACCGTCACCCTCAACCAGCGGGTGAAATCGGTGCAGCCCGACGACGGCCGCCTCAGGGTCGATGTCGGCAGCGATCACAGCAACCACCGGACCACCCGCACGGTCGACCAGGTCGTAGCCGACCACGGCACCCGCCCGAACGCAGATCTCTACTTCGACCTCAAGGACGGTTCATCCAACCTGGGTGAGGTCGACTACGACGCACTCATCAACGGGCGTCCACAGGTAATCGCCAATAACCCCGACGGCGCCTACCAGCTGTTCCGCATCGGCGACGCCGTGGCAAGCCGAGACATCCACGCCGCCATCTATGACGCCCTCCGCCTCATGAAGGACGTCTGAGCCCGTTCCTCAGGCCCGGTCAGAGACCGTCCAATCGGTTCGTGCCCTGCCGGCCCGGATCTCTTCGCGACGGTGTGCCACGAAGGCCTCCAGTTCTGCGGCCAAGGCGTCATCAATGGCAGGTGGCTCGTAGTCGGCGAGCATCTGCTTCCAGACGGCGTTTGCGATCTGCCCGGCGTTCAGGGAACCGTCATCGCGCCACTTCTCGTAGTTGTCGGTGTGGAACACCCTCGGCTGGAAGAAGGCATCCTCGTAGTGGCGGATGGTGTGTGCTGAGCCAAGGAAGTGGTTGCCGGGGCCGACCTCCTCGTAGGCGTCCCAGGCGAAGTCCTCTTCGGTCATGGAGATCCCCTGGGTGAACCGGGTCATCATGCCGAGCATCTCCACGTCAAGGATGAACTTCTCGTAACCGCTGGAGAGGCCACCTTCCTGCCAGCCGGCGGCATGCAGAACGAAGTTGGTTCGGGCAGTGACGGTTGGCCAGAGGTTGCCCGCCGACTCGTAGCCGGCCTGGGCGTCCGGTGCCCGTGAGGCCGTGTAGTTGCCGCCCGAGCGGAACGGCAGGCCGTAGTGCCTGGCCATCTGGGCACATGCAACCAGAGCTAGGGCACTCTCGGGGCTGGCGAACCCCGGCGCGCCGGTCTTCATGTCGACGTTCGGTAGGAACGGCCCCTGGATGCACGGTGTGCCCGGGTTGACCATCTGGGCGTATGCGATGGCAAACAGGGACTCGGCGTTCTGTTGGGCAATGGTGGCGGCCAGCGTGGTCGGTGACATGGCCCCGACGATGATGAACGAGGCCAGGATCATGGCCTGCTTCGCCTCGGCGTAGACCTCGAGCACGCTCAGCATCCGCTCGTCCATGCGCATCGGAGACGAGATGCTCACGATCGAGATCGAGGCCGGGTCCTGCCTGATGGCGTCGGTGCCGAAGACGATCTCGTCCATGGCGACCGTGTCGCGGGCAAAGTCGGCGTGGATGGCGCTTCCCATGTGCGACTTGTCGCTGAGCGTCAGGTGGCCGAGGACCATGTCCAGGTGCCGTTCATCCACGTGGACGTCGTTGGGCTCGGCCAGGACGCCACCTGCATGGTGCAACTCGGGGGTCATGTAGGTGAGCTTGGCGAAGTTGTGGAAGTCCTCGAGCGTCGACGGCCGTCTGCCGTTGTCGAGGTCCATGGCGAAGGCGGGACCGTAGACGGGGGCGAAGATGATCCGGTCGCCGCCGACGGGCAGGTCGTTGGCACGGTTTCGGGCCAGGAGCGTGAACGTCGATGGCGCCATGTTGACGTAGTGCATGAGCGTGTCCTCGTCGATCCACGCCATCTCACCCTCAACCTTGACTCCGTGGCTGCGGAGGCGTTCCAGGGCCGGTGGGTAGTCGATGAGGAGCATGCCGTTTTCGCTGAGCAGCCTCATCGAGGCCCGGTGGATCTCCTCGATCTCCTCTTCCCGAAGGGCCTCGAGGGGGGCGAGGCCGTAGGTGAGTGGGCTCACTGGGCCGGTCGGCCGAGCCGAGCGGGAGTCCCTGCGGCTCGATGTCCGGCGCCTCGGTCGTTGGTTCGAATCTACCATTGTCCCCACCACCGATTCTGATCCGGGGTTACGTGATGGCGGGACTCTAGGTCACAACCAGCCTCACGACGCCACGAACCGGATCAATTTCAATGCGGTCACCGTCAGCGATTGAACGCATCGCATCAGGAGCTCCGACGACCGCTGGAATGCCCAACTCGCGGGACAGTACCGCTGCGTGTGACATCGGCCCACCGTCAGCTGTAACCAGCCCACCCACAATGCCCAGCACCATGTTGTAGGCCGGTGAGGTGGTGCGGGTGACGAGGATCTCACCCGGCTTCAGGCGGTCGAATGCCTCCTCGGCATTCTCTGCCACCCGTGCAACCCCGATGAACGCCTCGGTGCCGACTCCGTTGCCTGAAAGCCGTGGCTCGTCAGCGCTGGTTGGTTCTTCTGCGTGGCCACCCATTCCCATCTCTGCGATCACCGTCTGAACGAGTGCCACAGTGGTTGCAAGCGGTTTGGGCAGTGCATCAAGCGGAGGGGGAGCCTCGGGGTCACCGAGTGTCAAAGGTGGATTCAGGTTCTTTTGGGCGGATCTCTCGGTTGCGCGCTCCGCCAGTTCATCGGCACCGGGCTGGTCGGCACCGCCCATCACGGCAGGCAACTCCCCCCGGTCCAGCTCGAACACGTGGACCGGGTCGTGGAAACGCCCTGTTGATGCAAGGCGGGCACCTGTTTCGAGCATGCCCAGGCGTAGCAGTCCACACGGCCATTCCGCCGTGATAGGTCCGTTGTCGTCGCGCAGGTCCATGGCATCCCTGGCTGCATGCAGGAGTTCATCGAAACGGGTGTGGTCGTCCTCTGGTACCCGTTCCCGTAGGGATGTGGCTACGCCTCTCGAGTCGTGGGTGGTTGTTGTACCGCCAGCACTCAGGATGCTCGCCAGGATTACCCCGGGAGCTTCGCCCAGGGTTGGCGTGTCGAGGTCGTAACCCGAAAAGAGCACCGAGCTGCGAAGCCGGAGGTAGGACCGGAGTTCCTCGGCGGCAGCGGGCGAGGCGGCCTCCACCTCGGCGAGGCTGGTCGGTGAGACACCCGCTTCGGCGATGGCCATCCTGATGCGTGTAAGAGCCTCAAGTGGCTCGACGGTCGACGGCGAGGCACCACCGAGTGCCTGGAGCATGTCGCCACTCGGTATGCCCCACCCGTTTCCAGCCATCAGCAGTTGGCCGATGGGTCCCAGGTCGTAGCAGTGCAGGCGGAAGTGTTCTTCGAAGGTATTGCGGAGGTGAGCGAGAACAGCCTCTAGGTGTGCTGCCAGGTCGGCATCGTCCAGTTCCTCGAGCACGACTTCCTGGAATGCCAGGTTGGTGGCAACCATTCCAGGCCTCAGCGTTGCGTGCCACTCGGCGATCACCGGGGGAGCGGGTGACTCGGCCAGCGTTCTTCGTGCAGCGGCCGTACGGCGGCGGAACTCGGGGTGCAGGCGAGTGGCGATCTTCAACAAGAAGGTTGGCGGTGGCCTGGCCGACGGCTTGTCGGGCCTCACCAGGGGTCGTAAGCGCGTGTACATGAAGCCGTGCACAAAACTCACAGAAAGTGTTTCAGCTGGAATGCCGAGCAGTGCCCACTGTTTCAAGTAGGCAGATTCCATGGCATTGGATAGAAGCCACTTCATGATCGATGTGGTTCCACCTGGGAAGTGGGACCGGTCCAGTTCCCATTGCCCGGGCCCAGGGGCCGTGAAGTGGGTGCTCAAACCCTGCCAGCCCTCATTCTCCACGAAAACAGTGGTGCGTGAAAGGTGTTCATCTTTGGCTTGGCCTGATGTTGTTGACTGCGTCCTTTGCACGAAAGAGCATGTCGGCAAAGGGAAGGAACCACGGTGGCCCCCGATGCCACCAGCGGGTCGGAAACCCGGAGCGTGTGAACACCGTCTCACCCTCAGG
>CAJXKL010000029.1 GCA_913055915.1 uncultured Candidatus Nemicrothrix sp.
TGATCACGGGGCTCATGGAGTCTGGTGCGAACATGGTGTGGGCGACGATCAGCCCGTCGATTTTCGCTGAGATCTTCGGTGGTGCCGGTGCGCAGGGCTTCACGGCTCAGTGGTCGGGTAACTCGCCTACCTACAACTACATGTTGTTGGCGACGCCTCTGGCTCCTTTGTTGGATGCGCTCTATACGCAGTCGACTTACACGTTGACGTGGAACACTGGTGATGCTCCCGGTATGACTGACATGGTCGCCGAGTTGCAGGCCCGTATTCCTGACAAGCCGTTGTCAGACGTGTACACGGTTGGTTGGACCGAGGCGATGGCCACCCACCAGATCCTCGAGGCGGCTGCGGCTGCCGGTGATTTGACCAGGGCTGGTGTGATCGCTGCTGCGAACTCCACGACTGTGGACTACGGGGGCCTCGCTCCCAGCCAGTCTTATGGTGGCGACATCAACGACTACATCGTGCGCGAGTCCTACATGTTTGACATCCAGGCTGACCTGTTCGACGTGGCTGCAACAGTCGCTGGTGGCGGGTCGACTGGTTCGGTGCTGATCGGTGACGGCCCGATCGTGTCAGACATCACCAAGGACCAGACCTATGAGGGTGCCTGCTTCGTCGCAGGATGACCCCCTGACAACAACACGCAACTGATGGCACGAGGGGGTGGCTGAGAGGCCACCCCCTCGAACCATCGACTTGAACAAACCAACCAACAAGAAACGATTCCATGCTCGAAGTCGCAAACCTCGAGGTTGTCTACAACGAGGTGGTTCTGGTCCTGCGAGGCCTGTCCATCGAGGTTGGCGACGGTCAGATCGTTGCCCTGCTGGGCGCCAACGGTGCTGGCAAGACAACAACCACCCGTGCCATCTCGGGCCTGCTCGACGTCCACGACGGAGAGATCACCAAGGGTTCGGTCACCTTTGACGGCGAGCGTATTGACGGTAGGGAACCGTCCGCGATCGTGCGGTCCGGGCTCACCCAGGTACTGGAGGGTCGGCGGGTGTTTGCCGAGTTGACGGTTGACGAGAACCTGATTACCGGCGGTATTACGAATACCGACAGGGCCTCGATAGCCGAGGCCTACGAGCGTGTTATGACTATGTTCCCATTCCTAGCTGATCGTCGGAAGGCCACCGCCGGCTATCTGTCCGGAGGCGAACAGCAGATGCTCGCCATCGGCCGTGCCCTGATGGTCAACCCAAAGCTCCTTATCCTGGATGAGCCGTCCTTGGGGCTGGCCCCAAAGCTGGTGGCCCAGATCCGCGACATCATCGTTGACATCAACAAGGCAGGGACCAGCGTCCTCCTGATCGAACAGAACGCGGTGATGGCGCTCTCAATCGCCGACTACGGATACATCATGGAGACCGGAAAGGTTGTAATGGACGGACCAGCCGTCAAGTTGTTGGGTGATGAGGACGTCCAGGAGTTCTACCTCGGCCTCCACGGAGACGAGGGCGAACGCAAGTCCTTCAGGGACGTCAAGCACTACAAGCGGCGCAAGCGGTGGTTGTCATGAACGAAGCAGCACCTGTCCTGCAGGTTGACGACATCAGCCTCTCGTTCAAGGGCGTAAGGGCCATTGCCAACGTGTCCTTCGACGTGGCCGATGGAGAGTTGTTTGCCATTATCGGACCCAACGGTGCCGGCAAGACCTCGATCTTCAACTCGATCAGCCAGGTGTACCGCCCCCAGGAGGGCGACATCAGTTGGAAGGGTGAGAGCATCATGGGCTCCCGTCCGGATCTGGTCGCCGAGTTGGGTATCGCACGGACATTCCAGAATATCGAACTGTTCCCGCACATGACCGTCCTCGAAAACATCCTTCTGGGGCGCCATGTGAGAATGGAGCGGTCGTGGTTGGCGGGCTCGCTGTGGTTCGGTGCGGCCCGACGCGAGGAGATGGAGCATCGCCTGGCGGTCGAGGACATCATCGACTTCCTCGAGATCGAGGAGTGGCGCAAGCACCCAGTGGCTTTACTGCCCTACGGATTCCAGAAGCGTGTCGAGTTGGGGCGTGCCCTGGCGATGCAGCCTGAACTGCTGTTACTCGACGAACCGGTTGCGGGAATGAACCTGGAGGAGACCGAGGACATGGCCCGGTTCATCCTCGACATTCGCCAGGAACTCGGCATTTCGATAGTCCTGGTCGAACACGACATGGGCCTGGTGATGGACATCGCCGACCGTGTGATGGTGCTGGACTTCGGCGAGATGATCGCGACCGGTCCGCCCGCAGAGGTTCAGCGCGACCCTGCCGTGATTGCCGCCTACCTGGGTGACGAGGCAGGCTTCACAGCAGCAGTCGACTGATGGTCGGCCCTGTGGAGGCTGATTCGAACCGCTTCGGTGAGCTGGCAGCGGCGCGCGTTGGTGCTGAGGTCAGTGGCATCGACCTTGACCTGTTCCGTCTTTCCTTTGCACTCTCGCGTACGGCAACGAGGTTCGTGCGGCGCGTCGAGTCGACCGTGCACAGGCCGGTTGGCCTGACCTGGGCCGGGTTCCGTGTTCTCTTCACGGTCTGGGCATGCGGGAGCATGGAGTCCCATCGGATAGCACACCTGTCGGGCCTGTCGAGGGCGTCGGTCTCAAGCGCGGTCAACACCCTTGAGCGCGATGGCATGGTCGGCAGGTCACGCGAGAGCACCGACAGGCGTCTTGTGACCGTGTCGCTGACCGGTCGGGGGTACGATCTCGTCCGCGACGCCTATGAAAGCCAGCACGGGCAGGAGCAAGTTCTCTTCGCGGGGCTCGAGGAAGAAGAGGTTGTGACGCTGACCAGCATGCTCGAACGCGTACTGGCCACTCCGTGGCCAATCGAAGAGGTGTGATCAGGCCCTGATCCGCTCGCTGCCGGGGTCGTAGAACGGTCGGTATGACGCGGTGGCCGGCACCCTGGTGCCGTTGACGTCGATCTCGAAGTCGGCTCCGATGACCTCGTCGCGGGGAGCGCCGCGATCGTGGGAGACGTAGCCCATTCCGAGGGCGGCACCGACTGTGTGCCCGTACATACCTGAGGTGATCCGGCCAACCAGCAGGCCGTTGCGCAGGATCGGCTCGTCGTGGTAGAGGAGTGGCTCGGGGTCATCGAGTCGGAACTGCACGAGGCGTCTCGTCAGGCCCGCGTCCCTCTGGGCCAACAGGGCGTCACGTCCGATGAAGCCGCCGGGCTTGTCCCAGTCAACCCCCCATGAGAGGCCAGCCTCGAGCGGGGTGTCCTCGTCGGCGATGTCGTCGCCCCAGTGGCGGTAGGCCTTCTCCATTCTGAGGGAGTTCATGGCGTGCATGCCTGCTGGTACCAACCCGACGGGCTGGCCGGCGGCCCAGACCTCGTCGAACACCCCCAGCGAGAATTCGGTCGGAATGTAGAGTTCCCAGCCCAGTTCGCCCATGTAGGTGCGCCTGACCGCCGTGACCCTGGCGTAGGCCAGGTCGATCTCCTGGATTGTCCCGAACGGAAAGGACTCGTTGCCCAGGTTGGCGTCGGTGAGGGGGCTGAGCACGCTGCGGCTCTCAGGGCCGAAGATACCGAGTACCGAATAGCCCGAGGTCACGTCCGACAGGGTGAGCCTGGCGTCGTCGGGTGTGTTCCGGCTGATCCAGTCGGCGTCACGTACCTGTGTGGAGAAGGCGGTGATCACGAGGAACCTCTCTTCGTCAAGGCGGTTCACCGTGAGGTCAGCCTCGATGCCACCACGCTCGTTCAGCCATGTTGTGTAGACCGACGTGCCTGGTTCGACGTTGATGTCGGCCGAGGAGATGCGGTTCAGCACGGAAGCGGCGTCAGGTCCCTGGATGAGCAGTTTGGCGAGCGAGGACTGGTCGAACATGGCGACCCCCTCCCTGCAGGCACGGTGTTCGGTGGCGGAGTGGTCGAACCAGTTCTGTCGGCCGTACGAGTACTCGTAAACGGGCTCGACCCCGACAGGGGCGTACCAGTTGGGTCGTTCCCAGCCGCCTGCCTCGCCGTTGCAGGCACCGAGGGCGGTGAGACGGTCGTGGAAGGGTGAGCGTCGGACACCGCGGGCCGTCTCCACCTGCCTGAACGGCCAGTGCATGGCGTAGAGGAGCCCGAGTGCCTCGACCGAGCGGTCGTGGAGGTAGCGGCGGTTCGTCTGGAAGCCCTGCATCCGGCGGATGTCCACGTCCCAGAGGTCCATGGGTGGGTGCCCCTTGACGATCCAGTCGGCGAGAACCTTCCCTGCGCCACCGGCCGACTGGATTCCGACGGAGTTGAACCCGGTTGCAACGAAGTGGTTTGCAAGGTCGGGTGTCTCGCCGAGCAGGTAGCGGTCGTCGGGGGTGAAGGCCTCGGGGCCGTTGAAGAAGAGCCGGATACCTATTTCGCCGAGGACGGGCACCCGCTGACATGCACGTTCGTAGACGGGTGCCAGGTGGTCCCAGTCCTCGCCCAACTGCATGAACGGCCGGTCTGTCGGTGGGCCGCCCGCTCCGAAGGGCTTGGCTACCGGTTCAAAGGCCCCGACCAGGAGGCGTCCGGCGTCCTCCTTGACGTAGATGCAGTTGTCTGTGTCTCGGAGTGTGGGGAGGCCTGACGGGAGGTCGGGGATGGGTTCGGTCACCAGGTAGAAGTGCTCGCAGGCGTGAAGGGGAATGTTCGCCCCGGCCTGTCTGCCCAACTCATGGGACCACATGCCGGCGCAGGTCACCACGTATTCGGACTCGATTGTCCCCTGGTCGGTTTCCACCCCGACCGCGCGACCGTTCTGAGTCAGGATCCGTTCGACAGAGATACCCTCGATGACCGTGGCGCCCCGTTCCCTGGCCACTGCGGCAAGGGCCATTGTCGTTTCGACAGGCGAGGCCTGCGCATCCCCCGGGATCCAGACGCCTCCCAGTACCCCTGTGGGGTCCATGAGTGGCCATCGCTCAACGAGTTGGCCGACGTCCACAACGTCTACCTCGACTCCGAAGCTCCTGGCCATTCCGGCACCGCGGACCAGTTCCTCCATTCGGCCGGGGTTGTCTGCGAGGCTCACGGATCCGACCGGTCGGTATCCGGTGGGATGGCCCATTTCGTTTTCGAGCCGGTCGTAGAGGTCTGCTGTGTAGGCGGCGAGCCGGGTCATGTTGTGGGTTGCCCGTAGCCGGCCAACCAGGCCGGCGGCGTGCCAGGTCGTGCCGCTCGTGAGCGTGTGCCGTTCAAGTAGGACGACGTCGGTCCAGCCCAGCTCGGTCAGGTGGTAGGCGACGCTGGCGCCGACGATTCCACCACCGATCACAACCACCTGTGCACGTGGGGGGATGACCTTTGCCATGTCGACCCGGTTCCGTTTCTTCGGTCGGGGCGGCCATGAAGTGCCGACCCCTTGTGGTTAGCAAACTTAGCGATTATGTTACTGTCTATAACCTCAGTGACGTCGGTCACCTTGCCCGTTTGGAGCAGGGCACGGCGTAGTTCTGGTCGCTGGAGTGTAGGTCCGCGCCGACCGGCGTGAAAGAGGCTGCAAGGAGGGGGAGATGAGCCGACAGCGTGACATGGCGCAACGCCACCTGATGCCCCACTTCACCAAGGGAGCAGTCTGGCGTGATGCTTCCCTGCCGATCATCGAACGCGGCGACGGCTGCTACCTGTGGGACACCGACGGCAACCGGTACCTGGATGGACTGGCGGGCCTGTTCTGCGTCAACATCGGCCACGGCCGCACCGACCTTGCCACCGCAGCCGCCAAGCAGATGGAGACCCTCGCCTACTCGACTAACTGGGGTACGGCACATCCACCGGCGATCGAGGCCGCCTCGATGATCGCCGAGGTGGCACCCGGCGACCTGAACGAGGTGTTCTTCGTGAGTTCAGGTTCTGAGGCCGTCGAGTCAGCCCTCAAGTTTGCACGCAACTACCACCTGGCCCGTGGAGACGTCGACCGGTACAAGGTGATCTCACGGAACTGGGCATACCACGGCACAACCCTCGGCGCCCTCGCCGTAACCGGCATTCCCAAGTTCCGCGACCCCTATCTCCCCATGCTCTGGGACGGCGTTCGCCACGTCGCCAACACCTACCAGTGCGCTTCACCTCCGGCCACGGCGGCGGCTGACCTCTCGTGCGTGAATGCCATCGAGGACATGATCGTTACCGAAGGACCTGAAACGGTCGCCATGGTCATTGCCGAACCCGTGCAGAACGGCGGTGGTGCCCTCGTACCGCCCGATGGGTACTGGCAGGAACTGCGTCGAATCTGTGACCGGTACGGCGTCCTCCTGTGTGCAGACGAGGTGATCTGTTCATTCGGCCGCTTCGGGCACTGGTTCGCCAGCGAGCGCTTCGGCGTGGTGCCCGACATGATCACCTTTGCCAAGGGCGTCACCTCGGCCTACCAGCCACTAGGAGGCCTCGTGGTTCGGGGGCCACTTGTCGACGAGGTGTTCGACTCTGAGATGGGCTCCTACGTACACGGTTCCACCTTCGGTGGGCACCCCGTGGCGACCGCAGTAGCGGTCGCCAACATGTCGGCTATGCGGGCTGACGGCCTCATGCAGCATGTTCTCGACACGGAGGGCTACTTTGCCGACCGTCTCAACGACCTCACGGCCGGTCACCCGTGCGCCCGTGAGGTGCGCGGAACAGGCTTCTTCTATGCGATCGACATCTGTGCCGACCGCGACGCTGCACTGGACCTGAGCGCCAGCCAGCAGGCCGGCCTTCAAGGAGGTGTTCTCGGTGGCTTCGTCCGTGGAGAAAAGATGACCATTCGTCCCGATGACCGCGGATACACGGGCCTCACGATCTCGCCACCCCTCGTCGCCGACACCGAGGTGATCGACGACCTGGCAGAAAGGGTCGACCGGGTGCTCACCCGGGTAGACGCCTGGCTGGGTGGGAACCGGTGAACGAAAGATCGCGTCTGATTCGCCATGGGCCTCTCGAACCGGCTGTGCGGCTTCTTTGATCCGATCGTGGAGCTACTCCGGCCGGTGCCACCCCTTGCACTCCTGCCGCTCTTCATTGTGTGGTTCGGAATCGGCGAGTCCTCGAAGGTGAACCTGCTCTTCTTCGCCGCCAGCTGGATCATGATCATCGCCGCCAGGGCTGGCGTGCTCGGAGTCAAGGGGTCCAAGGTCCATGCCGCCTACTCCCTGGGTGCCAACAAGTGGCAGATTCTGCGCTACGTGATCCTGCCCAATGCCCTGCCAGACATCTTCACCGGTGTCACGGTGGCCCTCGGTGTCTGCTGGGGGACCCTCGTGGCGGCCGAGTTGACCAGAACTACGACCGGCCTTGGAGCCACGATCTTCGCTGCCAGCAAGTTCTTCAGGATGGACATCGTGGTCGTCGCCATCATTATCATCGGCGTGATCGGTGTCGCAATGGACCTGGTCATGCGCTTCCTTGAGGCCAGGCTCATCCCGTGGCGGGGTAAGGGCTGAATTCCCTGGTACAAATCGTTCCATGACGGGCCTGTTCAACACCTGGTATTTACGGGCTGGCGAGGCACAGGCGAGGGTGGTCCTGGCCGACCTGGGTGATCCTCGGGCCGATGAGGCTGCAGGCCGACTGACCGCTGAGGGCTTGGCGGTGGTGGTCGAACCCATTGTTGATGGCGATGATCCAATGGTGGCTCCGGTGGTCGCCGCTGCACGCTCCGCCGGCTTGGATCCCGACGATCCGGTTGTGGCTGCTGCCGTCCTGGTCAGGGCCGGCCTGGCCGATGCGGCCGTCGCCGGTGCAGCCAGGCCGACAGCCGATGTCCTGCGTGCCGGCCTCAGGGTGGTGGGCGTTGCAGCCGGGGTGTCGCTTGTGAGCAGCAGCATGCTCATGGTCCTCCCTGATGGTCAGGCAGTCGTCTTCGCTGACTGCGGGGTGGTCCCGGACCCGGACGCAGCGCAGATGGCGTCGATTGCGGTTTCGAGCGCCCGGACCTTCGAGCAGTTGACCGGGGAGCAGGCCCGGGTGGCGATGCTCTCCTACTCCACCATGGGTAGCGCCGAGGGCGCACGTGTCGACAAGGTGCGGGAGGCGACCAGGCTGGCTACAGGCCTGGCTCCGGGTCTGCCCGTTGACGGCGAGTTGCAGTTCGACGCTGCCTGGATTCCCGAGGTCGCCGCGGCAAAGGCCCCGGACTCGGCTGTAGCGGGTCGGGCCAACGTATTCGTGTTCCCGGACCTCGACTCGGGGAACATCGCCTACAAGGTCGCAGAGCGGATGGGTGGTGCCAGGGCGATCGGCCCCCTTCTCCAGGGCCTCGACGGGGTGCTCCACGACCTGTCGCGTGGCTGTACAGCCGACGAGATCGTCGACGTCGCGGTGGTTGCAGGGATACAGGCACTGGGCTGAGAGCCCTTCCCGGGCAGCAGCAGAGGTGTCAGCGCGCATTCACTAAAAGTTATTTGACCATAACTTGGTCGTGAGTGCACCTAACGCTAATGTGAACCCATGCAACGCCAGACCCTCGATACAACACAGGTTGTCGACTGCGCAGCCCGACTGGTCGACACCGAGGGGTTCGAGGCTCTCACCCTCACGAGGGTTGCCGCAGAGCTGGGTGTGCGCCAACCCGCCCTCTACCGCCACGTCGACGGTTATGACGCCCTTGTCAGGGCCCTTGGCCTGAAGGGTCGCGAGATCATCGCCGGCCGCCTCGCCGACGCAGCAGTCGGCCTTGCTGGCGATGATGCGGTGCGCGCAATGGGCACCGCATGGCGCGGTGTGGTCAGGGACCACCCCGGTCAGTACGCCGCCACCGACCGTTACCCGTGTGCCGGCGACCCGGAACTGGAGGCTGCCGTGGAGCGTGTGGTGCACGTGCTGGCCCAGGCCCTTGCCGCCTACGGCCTCAGCGACGACGAGAAGGTGCACGTGGCCCGCTCCCTCCGCAGCGCCTTCCACGGCTTCGCCCACCTTGAATCCGGTGACGGCCACCCGCATCCCCTGGATCTCGACGATACCTTCGACCACCTGCTTGACCTGCTCTGCGCCGGTATCCACGCCCTGCGCGGTACCACGGTCTGAGCGACAAAGGGCAGGTAGACACGGTGACCCGTCTGGGATTCGTGCTGGACTCAGGCACCTGCATCGGCTGTCACGCCTGCACCGTGGCCTGCAAGAGCGAACACGACGTACCCCTCGGGGTGAACCGAACCTGGCTCAAGTACGTGGAGACCGGCACGTTCCCCGAGACCGACAGGTCCTTTTCGGTGATGCGCTGCAACCACTGCCAGGACGCCCCCTGCATGGAGATCTGCCCCACCTCGGCCCTCTACCGGGCCGACAACGGTGTGGTCGACTTCAACGACGGCAACTGCATCGGCTGCAAGGGCTGCATGAACGCCTGCCCCTATGACGCCATCTACATCAACCCGGCCACCTCAACGGCGCACAAGTGCAACTTCTGCAACCACCGGGTGACCGAGGGCCTCGAACCGGCATGCGTGATCGTGTGCCCCACACAGGCCATCAGGGTTGGGGACCTCGACGACCCCGAGTCAGAGATCTCACTCCTGCACTCGTCTGGCACCGGATCGGTCCGGTCCCCAGAGCAGAACACGAACCCGGGGGTCATCTACAGGAACGCCAACCTGACCTCCCTCGACCCCCTGGCGTCGTCCATCCGCTCCGACGGCATGATCTGGTCCGACACGATCGACTCCCACCCGTCTGCGACCCCGGTGTCGCTGGCAGCGGCACCCAACCGCGCTGACGGCCACGACATGGGGCGAACCGTCTACACCACCATGCACCCCGCCACCTGGGGCTCGATGGTGTCGGGCTACCTGGTCACCAAGGCCGTTGCAGCCGGCGTGATGCTCATGGCGACCCTGCTGGTCCTCATGGGTCACGGAGGCAACCAGGCAGCGGTGGGCGTTGTCCCGCCAATGGTCGCAGGTGCGTTCCTCGCAGCCACAGGTGCCCTCCTGGTCGGTGACCTGAAACAGCCGGGCCGGTTCCACTACCTGATCACCAGGGGCAACTGGTCATCCTGGTTGGTCAAGGGTGCATACGTCCTGACCGGCTTTGCTGCCACGCTTGCGGCGTGGTGGGTGGCGGGCCTCGCCGGTGCAGGCGGTTCACTTCCCGTCCTGGCAGTACCGACGGTCGCCCTGGCCCTGGGTACGGCCGGGTACACGGCGTTCCTGTTCGGACAGTGCGAGGGCCGTGACCTCTGGCAGGAACCCCTGCTTCTCCCTGTTCTGCTCACCCAGGCGGTTGTGGCCGGCGGTGCCACCTACTCGGTGCTCGACCTGTTCATGGCGGTTCCCGAGGTGGAGGCCGTCCGGTGGGTGTTCCTGGTGGCACTGGCCCTCAACGGCTTCCTGGTAGCCACCGAGGTGCGTGGTGGCCACTCCCGGAACGTGACCATGGCGTTGGCCGAGCTGACCCACGGAGACCAGGGCCAGAAGTTCCGGACCTGGCTGGCCCTCGGCCTGGCGCTCCCCTGCCTTCTCCTTATCGCGGCCTTGCTGACCGGTTCCAGTGCCCTCGTTGCCGCCCTGGCAGGACTCTCCGCTATGGCAGGGATGTTCGCCTACGAGGACGCCTACGTCCGCGCCGGCCAGTCAGTGCCGCTGTCATGAACGAGCCCGGAGGACAAACGTGCTGACCGCCTACCCACCCGAAGGAGAGTGGGACGACCACGAGGCCCTTGATGCGCAGGCATGGCCCGAAAAGGTCAGGCGCAGGTTCCGCCTCGTACCCACAACCTGTTTCAACTGCGAGGCCACCTGCGGCCTCCTGGCATACGTCGACAGGGACACCGGGAAGGTCACCAAGTTCGAGGGCAACCCCGTGCACCCCGCCAGCCGCGGGCGCAACTGCGCCAAGGGTCCGGCCACCATCAACCAGGTCGACGACCCCGAACGGATCCTCCACCCGATGAAGCGGGTTGGCGACCGCGGCGACGGCCTCTGGGGACGCATCTCCTGGGACCAGGCCCTCGACGAGATCGGCACCCGGATCGGCGACGCATTCCGCGAGGACCGACACGACGAGGTCATGTACCACGTTGGCCGGATTGGCGACGACTCCTACATGGAAAGGGTTCTGCACTCGTGGGGAATCGACGGCCACAACAGCCATACCAACATCTGTTCAAGCGGGGCCCGGGTTGGCTACGCCACCTGGATGGGATTCGACCGACCGTCGGCTGACTTTGCGAACGCCAAGGTCATCTTCCTCATTTCGTCCCACCTTGAGGCCGGGCACTACTTCAACCCGCACGCCCAGCGGATCATTGAGGGTCGTGAAGCCGGAGCGAAGATCATCTGCATTGATCCACGCCTCTCCAACACGGCCTCGCAGGCCGACCACTGGCTGTCGGCATGGCCCGGCACCGAGGCCTTCCTACTCCTGACAATTGCCCGACTGCTCATTGAGGACGGCATCTGGGACCGGGATTTCTTCCGGCGCTGGGTCAACTGGGAGACCTTCCTCACCGCCACCCGCCCCGACATGGAACCCGTGTTTGACAACGTTGAGGCTGCGTTGCTCGACCAGTACGCCGAATACACGCCAGAGGAGGCTGCACGGGTCTGCGGCATCGACGAGGACGTCATCCGTGAGGTCGCCGGCATCGTCGGTGAGGGGCTCGGAGGGTTCGCATCCCACACATGGCGGGCGGCATCGGCCGGAAACCTGGGTGGCTGGCAGGTGTCGAGGTGCCTCCAGTTCCTGAACGTGCTCACCGGCAGTGTCGGCACCGTTGGCGGAACCAATGCCAACGGTTGGAACAAGTTCATACCCGTCACCCCGATCCACCCCGAACCCCAGGGTCGATGGAACGAGATGTCCTGGCCCGACGAGTTCCCCCTTGCCCACCACGAGATGTCGATCCTGCTGCCCCACTTCCTGAAATCAGGGCGCGGGTACATCGACACCTACTTCACGCGTGTCTACAACCCGCTGTGGACTAACCCCGACGGGTTCACCTGGCTAGAGGTTCTCCAGGACCCCGAGAAGGTCGGTTGCCATGTGGCCCTCACCCCGACCTGGAACGAATCGGCGTGGTTTGCCGACTACGTGCTCCCAATGGGTGTCTCCTCCGAGCGCCACGACGTGTCCAGCTTTGAGACCCATTCGGGCCGATGGGTCGGGTTCCGCCAACCCGTGCTGCGCCGCCACGCCGAGCTTGAGGGCCAGAGCGTCGACCGGACCCACGAGACCAACCCCGGAGAGGTTTGGGAGGAACAGGAGTTCTGGATCGACCTCTCATGGCGCATCGACCCCGATGGTTCGCTGGGAATCCGCAGCCAGTTCGAGAGCCGCGATGAGCCCGGACAGCCCCTTCCGCTCGACGAGTACTACACAATGCTGTTTGAGAACTCCGTGCCCGGCCTGCCCGAGGCGGCTGCCGAGGAGGGCATCAGCGCCCTCGAGTACATGCGTCGCAAGGGTGCGTTCGCCATCCCGGGCGACCAGTACGAGGTCCACGAAAGGCCCGTCGATGTGGCAGACCTGGCAGGAGCCACCCTCGACGGGGCGGGTGTCTACCGACGACCCGGAACAGCCGGCTCACACAACTCCCTCGAGGACATCAAGGGTCACATGCCGTTCATCGGCGATGGCTCACCGGCGGTTGAGATCGACGGCGAGGCCAGGTTCGGCTTCCCGACACCTTCCAGGAAACTGGAGTTCTACTCCGAGACCATGAAGGACTGGGGCTGGCCCGAGTACACCATGCCGACCTTCATCAGGAGCCAGGTGCACTGGGAGGACCTGGACTTCGCTGCGGGAGAGCGCATCCTTGTGCCTACCTTCCGCATCCCCACGCTCATCCACACCAGATCCGCCAACAGCAAGTGGCTGAATGAGATCAGCCACCGTCACCCGCTCTGGCTCCACCCCGAAGATGCCGAGAAACTGGGCATCGACGCCAACGGCCTAGCCCGCATCACCACCCGGATCGGACACTTCGTCATAGGAGCGTGGAGAACCGAGGGAATAAGGCCCGGGGTGGTGGCGGCCAGCCACCACATGGGTAGGTGGCGCCTCGACGAGGACAAGGCCCGTTCATGGGGTGCCGGCAAGGCGTCGATCGACCGCGACGATGAAGGCAGGTGGCGACTCCGACGCAACCACGGCCACGAGTCCTACGAGAGTGACGACCCCGACACCGGGCGCATCTGGTGGTCCGACACCGGTGTCCATCAGAACCTGACCTTCCCCGTCCAGCCCGATCCGGTGAGTGGCATGCACTGCTGGCTGCAACGGGTGACCGTGGGGCCCGCACAGGATGGCGACGCCTACGGCGACGTGGTGGTCGACACCGAGGCGTCACATGCCGTGTTCGAGGAGTGGATGGCCAACACCCGGCCGGGCCCCGGGCCCGACGGCCTGCGTAGGCCACTCTGGTTCGCACGCCCGGTCAAGCCAACGGCGACCGCGTACCGCCACAGGGGCTGAACCACTGCCGTCGACCGCCGGCAGGCAGATGGCGGAAGGTGTGGGATTCGAACCCACGGTGACCCGGAGGCCACAACGGCTTTCGAGGCCGCCCCATTCGTCCGCTCTGGCAACCTTCCGCCTGCGAGGCTAACGAGGGCCCGGAGGTGGGCCAACCGGTGGGCGGCGGTCAACCTCGACGTTGGCTGAAGAAGTCTGTCAGGAGCGCGGCACATTCTTCTCCGCGGACACCGGTTGTCACGTGGAACTCGTGGTTCAACCTGGGATCGGAACCCAGGTGGTACAGCGATCCCAGCGAACCTGCGTCGGGGTTCGGGGCGCCCCAGACGACCCTGTTGATTCGTGACGCCCATGCCGCACCGGCACAGAGGGGGCATGGCTCCAGGGTCACTACGAGGGTCGCCTCGTCGAGATGCCACGATCCCAACTCGGCCGCGGCATCGCGTAGGGCCAGCACCTCGGCATGCGCAGTTGGGTCACCTGTGGCCTCCCTCTCGTTGTGTCGGCTGGCCATGATCCGCCCGCCGGCCACCACGACGGCTCCGACTGGTACCTCGCCCTGCTCGCCGGCCCGCTGAGCTTCGGCCAGTGCCAGTGCCATCAGATCGTCGTCTGAGAGTGCGGCCGGTTCTTCCGGATGCGGGTTCATGCCGCCGACGATAGGCCCCCCTACGTGCGACACCCGTCCTCGAGCGTGGCGGCCAGGTGGTCTGCGGCACCCCGGGGGTTCCGCTGAGGGCTGCTGCCTTCCGGCCCTGACCCGGTTCACGGGTCCCGGTCGCACAGGACCCGACCGCCACACTCCAGAACGGGTGCGGAGCAACGATACCCTTGTCGCCCGGAACCCACCCAAGGGTGGCGCCCTGGAGGGATGCGAGAGCGGCCGATTCGGCACGCTTGGAAAGCGTGTGTGGCCTTACAGTCACCGTGGGTTCGAATCCCACTCCCTCCGCCGTTTGCCAACTGATCGTGTCGTGACCCGGCTGTAGGCTCGGCAGGGCATGGAGTACACGTCGCTCTACCGTCGATTCCGGCCCCGTCGCTTTAGCGAGATCAGGGGCCAGGAGCACATCGTCGCCGCACTGCGCAACGCAGTACGCGACGGACGGGTACAGCACGCCTACCTGCTCAGTGGCCCCCGTGGTACAGGCAAGACAACCGCTGCCCGCATTCTTGCCAAGGTCCTCAACTGTGTGGCTCCGATTGACGGTGAGCCCTGCTGCGAGTGTGAGCCCTGTCTTGCGGTTGAGGCCGGTACCTCCTTTGACCTGCACGAACTGGATGCGGCCTCAAACAACAAGGTCGACGACATGCGTGACCTGTTGGGCAAGGTGGCGCTCGGGACACCAGGTCGGACCAAGGTCTACCTCCTTGACGAGGTGCACATGCTCACATCTGGTGCCGAAAACGCCCTGCTCAAGACGCTTGAGGAACCACCCGATCATGTCGTCTTCGTGCTTGCCACCACCGAGCCACACAAGGTCGTCGAGACAATCCGCAGTCGGGCACAGCACCTCGAGCTGAACCTCCTGTCGGCCGAGACCCTCGGTTCGCTCGTGGCCGACGTGGTGGCCGATGCCGGACTGGACGTCGACGACGAGGGCATGGCCCACGCAGTCAGGGCAGCCCGCGGGTCGGCCCGCGATGCCCTCTCTGCACTGGATCGGGTCGTCGCAGGTGGGGTTACCACCGACGACACGACCGTTGCAGACCTGCTCTCAGCACTCGCCACTGCCGACTCCGGTGCGGCCCTTGGGGCCTTGGCCACCGGCATTGGTAGGGGACGCGAGCCGCGTGTGCTCGGCGAGGCGCTCCTGGCGGCACTCCGAGAGGCCTTCCTGGTTGCTATGGGAGTTCCACCCGAACAGTTGGCTGATGCCGATCGGGAGCGTGCCCGATCCTTTGCCGAGCAGGTGACCCCGGCGACGATCACCGGTGCCCTCGAGACCCTCGGCTCGGCCCTGGTGGCCATGCGCCGCGCCCCTGATCCGCGGGTCGACCTGGAGGTGGCACTGGTCAGGTTGACCTCACCCACCACTTCCGGAGGTGTCGACCAGGATGTTGTCGAGGCCCTTACCCAGCGGATCGACAGGTTGGAGAAGGCCCTTGCAGATGCAGGCCCACCCAGGGCCAGGACAGCTGTGCCTCCGCCTCAGCCCCCCGCACCGCATGCGGCGGGTCCGGTTGCGGCTGCGCGGGCAACCCTTGCCAAGGCTGGCACCTCCCAGCCGCCGCTGCCCCCGCCCCCCCCCCCCCCCCTCTCCCCCCCCCCCCACGCCCCCGCCGCGCGGTCCACCGGAGATCTCGGCGGGGGGCGGCGCAGTGCACGAACGAAAGAGAGGTGCAGGACGGAGGGACGGGAGGAGGG
>CAJXKL010000030.1 GCA_913055915.1 uncultured Candidatus Nemicrothrix sp.
CATCCGGGCTGCGGCTTGGAGGGACGTGGCACGGCCACTCCCTGCTCCTTCCAGACGAAGCCGTCTTCGCTGGTGGCGAACCATATCTCTGAGAGGTCCCAATCGGCCGAGGGGATCTCGTCCGTCGCGCCCTTGGCTCCGCGTGGCGGGGCCCCCGTGGCCCGGCGCGTGTACCAGACATAGTATTTGCCGTTGGCCCTGACGACCTTGCTGGGGGCGGCCCTTCCCGCTAAGGTGAGTTTGTCGACGTTGTAGAGGTCGGTGAGCTGTCGCCCGTCGTCGGGGGTCGTGTAGTCCATGACCTCTCGGAGTGTCTGGTCGCCAAGGTTGTTGCGGTCGACGAGGAACAGGACACGGTTGAAGCCTCCGTGGCGGATGAGGCGGTAGGACTCGGTGACGGCCATGCGGGTCTTGCCCGCTCCAGTCGCCATTTGCACGAATGACCGTGAGTACTCCTGAGCGGCAAGCGAGTCTTCGATGGCCCCAACGGCGATCTTCGACGCAGGCCGGAGGTCGTAGCCGTCGTAGGGGGGCATGTTGTGGACTCGGGCGCGCCATGTTGGTGCGTCGGGGTTGGCTTCTGCGTCGCGGGTGATTCGGGCGAGCGTTTCGGGTTGCGGAAAGTTGAAGATCTTGCGGGCGCGGGGGTTGGGATCGAATCCGTTCGTGTAGTGCGTTTCGGTTCCGGACGCTTCAAACACGAACGGGAGGCGGTCGTCTTTGAGGACTGCGGTCTCCCGGTAGGCCTCTGGTAGGCCTGCGGCGTACATCGCTGACTGCCACTCCACGCCGCTGAGGGTTGTACCGCTGGGCTTGGCCTCTATGACGCCGACGACTCTCTTGTCGACGTAAAGCAGGTAGTCGGCTCGTCCGTGACCGGCATCCATGACCACTTCGCGGACGGCGTTGCCGTACTGGTTGACGAGATCGATGTCTTGGCGGTCGCAGACGTGCCATCCCGCCTGGGTGAGTTGTTCGTCGATGAGGACGCGTGCCTGGTCTTCAGGTCGCAGGGGTGGCGTCATCTGCTCAGTCTACGAACTGTCCCATTCCCCAGTCTTCAGCAGTCTTTTTGGCGACTGACCTACTGATCTGGTCGATGTCGGAACGTTCCCCGAATCGCCAGTCAGCGATTGTCGATGTGGGTTCCCAACCCGACGCATGGAGCACTCTGTCGCTGAGGGTGTCGGGGCCTTCTTCAATCATGTACAGGGCCAAGATCTCGCCGCCGGATCTCTTGGCGAGGTAGGTGCGTTCGATCTGACCAGACCCCGCTTTGGACGTGGTCTTTGCCTCTTCTGGTTCGGGAGGCGAACTGGGTGGTTTGAAAGCCGGTTTCTTCGGCTCTGGCCTGACTGCACCATCTGCATCACGGGGTGGTTGAGGCCATTTCTCGCGGTGACCGGTGAGGTCCGGAAAGCCACTCGGGATATCGACGATGCCGCCCTTGTCGGCGATCTCTTTCATCTGCCTAGCGATGATCTTCCACTTTGCTTCGTGCTCAGGGGTTTGGAGAACCTCGGATCGGGGGTCCCCCCATTCCCAGCCCGCGGAGATCTCAATCATCATCCGTGCGAGTTCGTCGCTGTCGGGCATGACAACCACGCTACGGGCCGACCAGCAGGACTGCCTTACTTCCTGTCTTGGCCGGACTTGGGTTGGTTGTCTTCGTTGTTGGTTTGTCTAGTGGGTGGTGTCTGATTCGTTCTCTCGTTGGTGAGTGGTGTGTTGTTCTGGTCGTAGTGGTCTCGGTCTTGTCCAGGTGTGTCTCGTGGTGTCTTGGTTGTTCTTCTTTCTCCCTTTTGATGCGTACCCAAAATGCACCCAGGTCCGAGTCACTTTCGACGGGCGAAAACCGCTCCGTGCCCCCATTTCGCAAGGGTTTCACGGTTTGCCCACGTAGTACCGAGTTCTTGCCGCGCGGGGGTGTTTCGCCAATAACTCAGCACCATGTCCCAAAGCACCCTGAGAGGCCCCAAAACAGCCCTCCAAGGTGGCCCCCAGAGCAATGGGAGCGGTCTTAGCTACTGCCCTGTGGGTGCATTCTGTCCCGTGGGGTCTGGTGCAGGCCCAAGGACCCTGCCCGGGATGCCAGAGGGCCTGAAACTGCTCTCCAGGGTGGTTCTGAGAGCAACAGAGGCGGTTCTTGGTTAGCTGCCCTGTGGGGAAGCCCCAAATGCCTTCGCAGGTCAGAGCCCCTAACCGGTTCGACCAACCCGGGCACGTGGGTTGACCTGTGGTGTTGCGGTAGCCAAACCGGCAGCCAACGCCGAGCATTGCTCTCGCTACTTCCTGAAGGGGTCAACGCCAGGGAGAGACGGCCTTCTCGGAAAGGGGAAAAATTCCCCCACTTTCGGCATCCTCCACGGCCCTTTGACGCTCGGTATCGCTCAATGGTTCGTACCGGGTGGCGGCTGAAATGGCCCGTCTGGCCGTACCCGGGTCGCTGGGGGTACAAAAGGCGTGCACTCCGGGCGTTGACAGGGCGAACCGGACGCCGCGTTCTATGTCGACGGCTGTCCTGTGGGGTTCGTACCAACTCAGCGCATCCGGGGTCCGGTTACCCCAGGGGCGCCAAGCGACAGCCTTGATGGCCATCACTCCGACATCCCGTACGGCACATTCCGCGAGGAGTGTTTCCACGTCGGCCCGGTAGGTGGGGTCGGACCAGACCGTCGGGTACACGGGGAACATGACGGTATCCAGGTCGTAACGACGGACCGCTTCTAGGTGGGCGCTCGGGGCTCCAAGGTCGTGTCCGGTGACGCCTACGTACCGGGTCAGCCCCCGGTCACGGGCATCCAGGATGACTTGGAAGGCCTCGTCGCGTTGGTCCAAGACCTCCAGCGATGTGACCCCATGGGCCTGGTAGAGGTCTAGATGGTCCACCTGGAGGCGCTCAAGGCTGCGGTCGAGACGGCGTAGGGCCCAGTCACGCTCGGTCTCAGCCGTCTTGCAAGCCAGAAATAGACGGTGCCGGATCGCTGGTAGGTGTGGGCCGACGGCCCGCTCCGCCAACCCGTAGCCAGGAGCGATGTCCAGGTGGTTCACGCCGGCCTCCAGAGCCTCGAGGAACAGCCCCTCAGCTTCGTCCGGCGTGTCGGTGATGAAGGCCGCGCCGCCCAGGATTGCAACGCTCGAATCGTGTCCCGTCCGGCCGAGGCGTCGTGTCTGCACGGCCGACAACGTACCAAGAGCGCTTGGGGCGAAAGGGCTAGGAACCTGATTCTTGGGTATTGTCGTACACCCCCCCGTGGGTGACGCCGGATGACTGGCTTCGGTGCCCCGACGGAAGCGATCATGTTGTCGTGTACCAGTTAGAGGGGCCAGAAACAATTCTTGGGTTTCGTGGTATGCCCCCCGGCAAGCATGACTCCTAAACGTTGATCTGAATGCGCAAGAACGAAAGGACAGGAAGTGGCAGGAACGGACGCAGTTGACGGTTCGATCCAGTCATTCGATGCCGGCTCGGCAAGCGCTGACGGCGATGCACGCCAGGCCCTCGACGACGACGGCGTCGTCTGTCTCCGGGGAGCGTTCGAGCCCTCGTGGCTCTCGATCGTCGAAGACGGAATCGTCGCAGCATTAACCGGTGCGAGTGTCGACCTCGAGGTGGTGAAGCGCGAGGGTGACAAGGGTCAGTTCTCGTTCAGTTCAGGAGCGTGGCAGACCGTGGAACCCTTCCAGCGGTTCATCTTCGATTCACCTCTCGCCGATCTCGTGTGGCCACTGCTCGACAGCTCGACCCTGACACTGTTCTACGACTTTCTGTTGATCAAGGAAGCTCACAGCGACGGCGCGCTCACGCCATGGCACCAAGACCACTCTTACTATCCGCTCGATGGAACGAAGGTGGTCAATAGTTGGGTTGCGTTGGATCACATTCCGCTCGAATCGGCACTGCGTTTTCTGGCCGGTTCACACAGTTCGTTCACCCTGTATCGCGCTGTCGACTTCAACGACCCGAGTGCCGCTTACCGCCACGCCCGCTCTGAGCTCCCTCTGCCGACCATCAACCAGGGTGATCGCATCTTGGTAACGAGCCTGCAGCCGGGAGACATGTTGGTTTGGTGGTCCCACACGCTCCATTGTGCACCCGGCAATCGCCTCGACCGTCGACGGGCCGCGTTCTCTGTCAACTGGCTCGGTGATGACGTGACCTATAACGGGCAGCCGGCGCTGGATACCTACATCGACCCGTTGCTCTCGTCAGGAGATCATGTTGTGGGTGACAAGTTCCCACTCGTGCGGCAATCGGCCGCTCCCAACAGTTGATCGGGAACTAACGGCAACCCGACCGCATGGGGCCCGGTGTCGCACCGCACGCACATAACGGTGGCCATCGAACTGGCCACTTAGCCTCTGCCTTAACACAGGCAGGGCTTCTGGATTAGTAGTGCACCTCCTAGGGAAGGTCAGATAAAGGAAACAGGGGGGCCCCTCGTTGGTGGAACAGAATCCGATCTACCGCTGAAGGGGTTCCCATGGACACCAAATGAAACACCGCCGCCATCTACGTCGGGCGCAGTTCAGCCGACGAGCGGGATGCCGGTGACTCGGACTGACAGCACCAGTTGGAAGGTGCCCTCGCTGACATAAGCAATAAGTGCTGGACCCTGGTTGTCTGGGCAATCAACTTCGTGAGTAAATCATCCCACGGGTTCCTGTGATCTACTCATGGGGGTGAATCGTTCTGAGTCTTCCGACCACGTGGCATCGAATCGGATCGTTTGGGACAGTTGGGCTGACGAGTATGTGGTGGCTGGTCGGCGGGCCTGGGGTGACGATCATCCCAGATGGGGGATTTACGGCGTCCCAGAGGCTGAGGTTGGATTGATCGACCCCTTCGATGGTGGCGACGTAATCGAGTTGGGGTGTGGAACGGCTTACGTTTCGGCGTGGCTAGCGCGACGTGGCGGACAACCGGTCGGGATCGACAACTCGGCGGCGCAACTGGCAACTGCGGTGAGTTTCCAAGAAGAGTTCGACCTACGGTTTCCGCTCATTCATGGCGACGCGGAGAGGTTGCCGTTCGCCGACGAGAGCTTCGACTTTGCTATCTCCGAGTACGGCGCGGCCATCTGGTGTGATCCGTACCGGTGGCTTCCCGAAGCGGCGAGGGTGCTGCGCCCCGGAGGCCACCTGGTGTTCTTGGGGAACTCCGTGTTGATGGCACTTTGCGTGTTCGACGACAACGAGCCAGCTAGTGACCGGTTGCAGCGTCCGCAATTCGGCATGCATCGCTATGAGTGGCCCGATGACCCGGGAGTCGAGTTCCACATCTCCCATGGTGACCGCATCCGACTCTTGCGCGCCTGCGGGTTCGAGGTCGAGAACCTCATCGAACTTCAACCACCTGTCGACGCCGAAGAAACCCGCTATCCGTTCGTGAGCCTCGACTGGGCAAGGCAATGGCCGATCGAAGAAGCGTGGATTGTCCGCAAGACGGGTTAACCAAGGTGTCCATGGGAAACACCGCCGCCATCTACGTCAGGCGTCTTATGGGGCGCCGGGCAGTGACCCACAGGGCTCGCCGTCATTGTCACCGTCTAGACGTGCCACGTCGCCGTAGTAAGGGAAGTAGGTGTCATACCAAGCCTTGGCTTGAGCGTAGTTGGAGAAGTCAGAGCAGTTCTTCGTGTTACCCGGGTTGTCGGGTACCCCGGAGGTCGTAGCCGGTGGTGTAACCGTTGTAGTCGTGGCGGTCGCAGACACCAGATGGGCGAAGGGGATTCTTGTCGAAATCTCCACTTCTCTGCAGGGGTCGTGCCCTTCGGGATGGGTCTCTTGGAGCATTTCCCCGAAGTCGTTTGTCGTCACGTGGCAGAGCAAGTACAGACCTGCTTCTTCCAGGAACTTCATGACGTCATGATGGATGTCCCTACCTCCCGGAGTTTTTGCAAGGTTGAAGATGCCCTGCCGCCCGTAGTAGTTGTCTTTGGGCGTTGGCCCCGAGGTGAAGGTTGTTTCCTTGATTTCTCTCTCTTTGAGTTCGCTGACGAGGAGATCCCATTCGGTTTGGGTCACCGCCGCGATGTCGTACATGAGGGCATTCCGGATCGGGAACATGATTGCCATGACCCTCTGGAAGGCTTTCTCGTCTTCGCTTAGTCCATCCTGTGAGGCCCTCTGAAGGTCATCCCCGTCAAAGGCAGGCGTTCCTCTCGCCGAGAGCACTTGGCCTTGGGCATTCACCACCACCGCTTCGTCTGCTGGAAAGAGGAAGTTCCCGTCACGATCGACGATGTCATCGGTCCCCGGATCGAGTCCAGTTTCATGCGGAGCCCCTGTGAAAATGCAGTAACCCAAAGAATCGATATTGCAGGCGTATTTGTCTGCCGGACGACCCTTTCCCGCACCTCCTCCGTCTGGTTGGCCACCGTTTCCCCCAGTGGCGGTGGGAGGCGTAGCAACCTGCGGTGCCGTCGTTGTGGAAGCAGTGGTTGCGGGAGCCACAGTTGTGGTCGTGATGCCTGCACTGGGAGCTACGTCGCAGCCGCCCAGCATTGCCTCCAAGGCGTTCATCTCGCTGTTGGTGACGGTCAGCCCCCATCGGGCTTTGATATCAGCCCACGAGTACGCGTACTGGCACCAATAACTGGAATCAGGAGGCTTCCACTCGTCGGGTCCTCTGGATCCCTTCGACCGGTTCGCTGACGCGGTGACCGCGATCAGGTGCTGCGGGTCGGACAGGTCGTTGTAGTAGGAACGCTTGGTCTCAGCCGACCATGCCCAGGCACCTGACCTGTGGGCGTTGGCAAGTGGCACGAAGTGGTCGATGTCGAGATCACCAGGATCGGAGACGACCACACCCGTGAACTCGGCCAACCATGTCCCACCGGTTACGAGGCAGCCGTCGTCGCGTAGGAACACCGACTCGGCGGCCTCGTGCATGAGTACCTCATGACGGGTGTTGAGACAGTCACCGTCAGCATCTGACCAGCCAGATCCCCAGTCGTCACGGTCATATGGAACCGGGGCCGGCTCGTCGCTGATGGCGAGTTGTGACAACAGGTCAGCAGCCCAGTCACCGGTGATGGCGGCAACTGTGGTCGTGGGCGGGGTCGTTGTCAGCGGACTTGTGGTCGTTGTTGTCGATACCTGAGTTGTAGTTGAGGCCAGGGTCGTCGTAGTGCTGGTCGTAACGGGAGCGGCCGCAGTGGTTCCGGGTACTGGTGTCGTAGTTTCCGTACCGCCTCCACACGCCGAAGCCGCCAGCAACACAACCAATACAACCCCGTGCCTATTCACGGTCTGAGTCTGTCACCCCTCCCCTAACCGGGCGGGGCGACACCGGAGCCCCAGGTGTCTCTCAGCGATGGCCCGGTATCCGTTCCATCAAGAGACGGGGGTGGAGTGCAGCCACTGTGACTTGCCCCGGAGGCGTACTACTAGACACAGGACGGCCTAGTCCTCGAAGATCACTCCGGCGGCTTCCGGATCAAACCCCTCCGACACACAGAGTGGCCGTCACCGTTGGAAGGATCCGTAGAACTCATCAAGCAGTTCGTTGCCGCGCTCGGTCTCACCGAGCACGGTGCCGGTATAGAACCGCAGCATCGTGTCCACGTCGTGGCCGTGTCGGCTGGCTGTTTCGGCAAACGGCATTCCGGCAGTCAGGCAGGTCCTGACCGAGAGGTGGCCGCCTGATGTGGTAGGTGCGTGTCGACGCCCCCAGTTGTACACCCTCAGAACTAGGGAATTTGGTCCCTAGTGGAAAGGGAATTCATTTGCCAAAGTTCATGTCCTCAATGTCGAATACCGGGGAAGGAACGTGAAATGCCCACTATCGAGATAACAGCGAAACTCGCTGACCTGGTCGACAGGCACCCATCATTGGCCAGGGGACTGGAGCGACGCGGTCTGGATTACTGCTGTGGCGGCACCCGCACCCTTGTTGAGGCATGCCAACAATTGGGGCTCGACGCATGGGAAATGGCCAGAGACCTCTCCGAGGAGTCGACCACAGAGCCCGGGGGCGACTGGGTGGGAATGGGCCCAACGGAGCTGGTTGACCACCTTGAGGCAACCCACCACCGCTACCTTCATGAGGAGCTTCCTCGCCTGGGGGCCCTGGCCGACAAGGTTGAGTCGGTACACGGTGCCAACCACACCGGCCTCCCGGCTGTGGTCGACACCTTTCGAGCCCTGAGAGCCGATCTTGAACCCCACCTCATGAAAGAGGAGCGAATCCTGTTTCCCATGATCCGCGAACTGACGGCAGCCGACGACTTGCCGTCGTTCCACTGTGGGTCAATTGACAACCCGATTTCAGCGATGGTCTCTGAGCACCATGGGGCGGGAAGGCTGTTGGATCAGTTGGTGGATCTGACTGGCGGCTTTCAGCCGCCAGCAGACGGTTGCGCTTCCTTCAAGGCCTTCTATCAGGGCTTGGCCGAACTCAATGCTGATACCCGGATGCACATCCACAAAGAGAACAACTCCCTGTTCCCCGCAGTATCAAGGATCGAGAAGGAGTTCCTGACCATGGACACTGCTACCGGGGTCAAAGTGATCGGACCAGATGAATCACCGTCAGATCCGGTTGCTCCCCAGTGAGCCCTGCCTCCTCAGCATTCAGCCTGGAGGACATCTGCATGCGCATCGACAGGGAGGACAGCGTGGGGCATACCCGGCGATTGACGCCGATGGATGCCAGCTACCGGTCTCGTGACCGGGACGGGGTCGGCTTCTTCTGACATGGTCGGATCCACCGCTGAGCTTCTTGCCAGGTACGACCGGCCCGGACCCCGCTACACCTCGTATCCGACGGCCGTCGACTTCCATGAGGGCTTCGGCCCGGAGGAGCATGCTGCATGCCTGACCGACGCCGCAGCTCGACCGCACGACCCGTTCTCGTTGTACGTCCACCTGCCCTTCTGCGAGAACCGGTGCTCGTTCTGTGCATGCCACGTCGTGGTGACCCGCAACAAGGGCCTGGCTGACGCCTACCTCGACTGCCTCGTTGCCGAAGCCCGAACGACGGTTGAACGGCTCGGAGATCGGCGAACCCTTCAGCAGTACCACTGGGGCGGCGGTACACCGACCTTCTACCCGCCGGAGGCGCTCACCGACCTCCATGGACAACTGCTGTCATTGTTCGAACTCGAGTCGGGTGCCGAGGTGGCACTTGAGGTGGACCCTCGGACCACCACCGAAGAACACCTTGCCACGCTGCGAACTCTGGGGTTCAACCGTGTTTCGATGGGCGTACAAGACGTTGACGAGGTTGTCCAGGATCTCATCGGTCGACACCAGACCTGGGAGCAGACGTCGAACCTGCACGACGCTGCTCGTCGTCTCGGCTACGAGTCCATCAACGTCGATCTCGTCTACGGCCTGCCCGGCCAGGACGAGCACACCTTCGCCCGCTCACTTGAACAGGTGATAGGCCTCCGCCCAGACCGTCTCGCCGTGTATTCGTTCGCGCTCGTGCCGTGGATGCGCCCACACCAGAAGCGAATTGACCCCGAGTCGTTGCCAGATCGTGACGTGAAGTTCAGCATGCTCTCGCTCGCCATCGACGGGCTCACCGATGCCGGCTACGAGCAGATCGGCATGGACCACTTCGCCCTTCGCAGCGACGAGCTCGCCATGGCCCACCATGAGCGAACGCTGTCGCGGAACTTCATGGGATACACGACGAAACGGGGAACCGAGATCGTCGGCCTGGGTACGTCGGCGATCAGCGACGTCGGAGGAAGCTACGCGCAGAACCACCGTCGGATGGCCTCGTACCTTGCGGCCGTCGACGCTGGCGAACTTCCGACCGAACGGGGCATCCTGCTCAACGCCGACGACAAGCTCCGTCGCCACGTGATCACCGAACTCATGTGCAACGGCCGTCTCCTAGCCCAAGAGATGACCGATCGCTTCGACATCCTCGTGGAGGAACACTTCGCAGACGAGCTTGCCGAGATGCGTGCGCCTGGTGGCCTGATCGAAGCTGGATTCGTCGAGATAAACGGGAACAACATCGAGGCCACGCCCGTAGGGCGCATGTTCATCCGCAACGTGGCCATGGTGTTCGACACCCGACTCAAGGCCAGGGCCACCGACGATCAGATGTTTTCCCGGACGGTCTGAGGTGGCAACCCGCACCGGCGTTGTCGTCGCTCAACTCGGGGGCCCCGAGAGTCTGGCCGAGGTCAAGCCGTTCATCCGGTCGATCTTTGCTGACCCCCACCTTGTTCCACTCCCAGGAGGATCGCTGACCCGCACGGCAGTGAGCACCCTGGTGGCAACCGTGCGGGCGCCACGGGTTCGCTCACGCTACGAACTCATCGGAGGTGCCTCCCCGCTCGTGGCAACGACCCAACTCCAAGCTGGCGCACTCGACGTTGAACTCACCGCTCGCGGACACGACGTGGTCGTTGCCGTGGCTCACCGCCACAGCCGACCCGACACGGGTGCGGCCGTCGACGCGATGCTCGCTGCGGACGTCGACCGTGTCGTCATGCTGCCCCTGTTCCCACAGCACTCCGACAGCACGACCGGATCCTCGGAGGCCGAACTACGGCGGACCCTCGATGACCGCGATGTCGACCTGCCGCTGACGGTGATCCGCTCCTGGTGCCGGCACCCCAGCTACCTGGCTGCACAGACCCGACTGGTCGACGAGATGCTGGCCAAGGTGCCGGACCAGAGGCTCAACGCGGCACTGCTGGTGTTCTCCGCCCATGGCCTGCCCCAACGAATCGTCGACAGGGGCGACCCCTACCCCGATGAGGTGATGGCGACCGTTGCCGGGGTCGTCAGCCGACTCCAGCGGCCGGTTGACCACGTAATCGCGTATCAGTCGCGAACGGGGCCCATCCGCTGGGTCGGCCCTGACGTCGATGAGGTGATCGCCACGGCGGCCAGCGACAGTCGGACATGGCTCGGTGTCGTCCCCATCTCATTCGTCTCCGACCATGTAGAGACCCTCTATGAGATTGACATCGAGATGAAGGAGCATGCCGCGGTGGTCGGCATCGGCGACTTCCATCGGAGCCGGTGCCTAGGCACAGACCCAATCGTGGGCCCCATGCTTGCCGACATCGTTCAAGAGCAACTGTGAGGGGGCGCCCTGATGTGGTTGTCGTCGGGGCCGGCCTCGGAGGCCTGCTCGTCGCCAGCGAGGTCGCCAGACGCGGCGGCCGTCCACTCGTGTTGGAGGCCGGTCCGGTACCTGGAGGTGTGGCTGCAACCGTCCGCGACGAGGACTACCTGCTTGAACCTGCAGCCGGCTCGTTCCTGCTGCCGCATGCCCACCTGACACCCATCCTGGAATCGGTTGGAGCCAGCGTCGTACCGGCAGAGGCGGTCGCCCAGCGCCGCTTCGTGTACGACCGGGGTGAGCTGTTCGAGCTCGCCGGCCCAGCTGCACTCGCCACCAGGCTCGTTTCACGCCGCGGCAAGCTCCACCTCCTTCGTGAACCGTGGGTGGGGAGTCCGGCGACCATCACCGATGAGTCGCTTCGGAGCTTCCTTCAGCGCCGACTCGGCCCTGAGGCGGGCCGTATGGGTGCGACCCTCATGGCGCACGGCGTGTTCGCCGGCGACCCCGACCAGTTGTCGGCGAGAGCAGCCTTTCCAGCGATTGTCGCCCTCGAAGATGCCGCCGGCAGCCTGGTCCGGGGGGCCCTCGCACGACGTCGGGCTCGTTCGAAGGATGTGCCGAGAGCAAGGGCCCACACAGCGCTGAACGGCATGGATGGACTCGCCGCCGAGCTAGCCGCTTCCCTGGGCGACGGCTTCCGACCGGACTGGCCTGTCGACTCCGTCCAGCGCGATGGCAATGAGTGGATCGTCAGCGGTCGTGGTGAGGAGCGCACCCCCGCGGTCATCGTCGCCCTCGCTCCCACCGAAGCCGCCCGAATCATGCCCGGGCCATTCTCCCCGTTGCTGAACGAGGCCCACGCCGCACCGGTCGCAGTCGTGGGCCTCGGAGGACCTGAAGCCGATATGCCGGTGCCGTCCGGATTTGGGGCGCTCACTGGCCCCGATGCGGGTCTCCGCATTCTCGGGTTGCTGTTCGAGTCGTCCTACGCACCGAGACGAGCGCCAGTCGGCCACCGCCTACTCAAGGGCATCTACGGTGGTGATGCCGATCCGGCAGTTCTTGCACTCACCGACGACGATCTGGTCGCGCTGGCCATCGAGGAAGCGGGCCGAATCCTCGGCGTGCCATTCCAACCGTCATGGACCCGCGTGATCAGGCATGCCCCCGGGATTCCCCAGTACCACGTCGGGCACTCAGCGTGGCTTGACCGTCTCGACCAGGTTGCCGCTGAGTTTCCTGGACTCCATCTGGCGGGCTGGGGATACCGAGGAATGGGGGTGACGTCGCTGGCCCAGCACGCGGCGGCCCTGGCAGAAAGGGTCCTTGCGGCACCGTGAGGGCGTGCCGGTGCTCGGTTAGGGTGCCGCCGATGGCCGGAGCAGCCCCCAGGACCGCGAAGAAGTGGACCTTCCAATGGAAGGAACTCCACGATGAGGTCATCGACTCGGGCCTCTGCACGGGCTGTGCGGGTTGTGTCATCTCGTGCCCGCACGACGTGATCGGCTACAGGCACGCACCGGGGGCCTACCGGCCGTTCCACCTCGAGGATGAACTCGGGCCGGACAACTGCGTCCATGGCGAGAAGGGCTGCACATCGTGCACCAGGGCGTGCCCCCGGTTCCGAAACTGGGAGCCGGAGGCCGACGAGCACCTGCATTCGCGGGAGCGCCGACCCGACGAGGTGTCCGGCATCTACAAGGACATCCTGCTCACCCGGGCGACCGACACCACCGTGGCAGACCACGGTCAGGACGGCGGGCTGGTCTCGGCGATCCTCATCTGGTGCCTGGAGAACGGTGTGATCGACGGGGCACTCGTGTCGGCGACCGAGGGTGACGGCGGATGGCAGGCCGTGCCGGCGCTTGCCACCGACCGGGATGCGGTGCTTGCCGCTGCCGGAAGCCGCTATACGTACTCGGCCAACACCATGGCCATCGCCGAAGCGCGTCAGCGCGGGCTCGGGTCGCTGGCCCTGGTGGGTATGGGCTGTCAGACCTCCGTTGGCCCTGTGATGTGGCATCGCAGGGTCGGCAAGGCCGGTAAGCCGATCAGGTTGAACATCGGACTGCTCTGCTCGAAGTCGTTTGACGACAGCATCTTCGAGGACCTCTTCTGGGCCAAGTACCGCCTCCACCGCGAAGACATGGTCAAGATGAACATCAAGGGTGTCTTCCAGATCTGGATGCGGAACGGTGACTACCACGAGGTGAACCTGAAGGAGTGCCACGCCTGGACCCGCGATGGCTGTAACCACTGCCCCGACTTTGCCGCCGAACATGCAGACATCTCGACCGGGGGAATCGGCGAGAACAGCGACTGGACGCTCACGATCGTGCGCACCGAACTGGGGCGTCAGGTGATCATGGCGATGCTCGCAGACGGTGTCATCGAAGGCCGTCCCGGCGACTCTGATCCCGGTGCCATTGCCCTCATGCACAAGCTTGCCGCCAAGAGCAGGTCAAGGTGGCCGGAGTGGGCCAACCCGGCCGTGGCGGTCAGCCTTCCGGCGTAGACCGTCTGGTTGTCTGCCGCGTGATCCGGGTCAGACGGGGCAGGCTTCGACGGCTTCGGTGAACCAGCCGAAGTTCTCGCTCAACATTTCGGCGGTGATGTCGGCACGGTGGGTGTCGATGAAGTCATCGAACTCACCGAACTCCTCGTAGGAGACCGCCGCCTTCACGTTGACCAGCACACAGGTGCAGTACGACTCCGCCCTCGCCTCAGGGAGGTCGTCGTTGGCCTCGACACAGGAGGAAACGAAGTTCCTCTCGGCCAGTCCCTTGCCAGCCTCGTCCGGCTGGTCTTCCCAGGCCTCGGGGACACCGGAGTTGGCGCATGCAGACGCCAGCAGCACGACCGACATCACAGCTGGCAGGATTCGGCGGGGCTGTACCACGGCGCCGAGGCTATCGCCCGACGGGCTCCTCCCGACCAGTGGTCAGGTCCGGACCAGTTCCATGGCACGCCCCAGCACCGAATCGAACATGGGCTCGGTGAGGCGACCGGTGAAGGTGTTCTGCTGGCTCACGTGGTACGAGCAGAGCAGCCATCGTCCGTCGGGGAGGGCAACCTCCAAGCCGTGCCCGAACCGGGGTCGGGGCCTGACATCCAGTTCCGCAGCAGCCGCCGCGTACCCGATTCCTCCCAGGACCAGGATCACCTTCACCCCGGCCAGGGATTTCAACTCCCGCTGGAAGAACGCCCGGCAGGCTGAACGCTCCCCCGGTGTCGGCTTGTTGGCCGGAGGGGCGCACTTGACAGGCGCCGTGATGAACACGTCGTTGAGGACCATGCCGTCGTCTCGACCCACGGCCTCGGGTTGACTGGCCAACCCGGCCCGGTGGAGTGCTGCGAACAGAAAGTCACCGGAGCGGTCGCCAGTGAACACGCGGCCTGTCCGGTTGGCTCCGTGGGCGGCCGGCGCAAGGCCCACGATCAGGATCCTGGCCCCGTGGTCGCCGAACCCGGGTACCGGTCGACCCCAGTAGTCATGGTCGCGGTATGCGGCCCTCTTCTCGTGTGCCACCTGCTCCCGCCATGCCACGAGGCGCGGGCAGGCGCGACATGAAACGACCTCTTCGCTGACCGCAACAAGGGCGGGAGACTGCTCCACTGCCGCAGAGTAGGTTGAGCGGCGATGTCATCCACCCTCGTGCTGTTCGTGCGCCACGGTCGAACGCCGACAACCGGAACCACGCTCCCCGGTCGGGCACCGGGCCTGCACCTCTCTGCCGAGGGCCTCCGTCAGGCCGATGCGGTGGCAACCGGCCTGGCCGGTGCGTCGGCGGGCATGCCCGGAGGAGGGGTGGCAGCCGTCTACAGCTCCCCGATGGAACGCACCCGCGAGACCGCCGCCCCCATCGCCAGGGCCGTTGGCAGACGGGTCCGCACGGCCCCGGGCCTGATCGAATGCGACTTCGGCAGGTGGACCGGCCGGCGCCTGAAGGAACTCTCGCGCCTGAAGGCCTGGAGGTCCGTCCAGCGGCAACCTTCCACCTTCCGGTTCCCTGGAGGCGAGTCATTTGCAGAAATGCAGGCACGGATCACCGGCCAGGTCGCCGAACTGGTTCTTGAGCATCCCGGCGAGACGATCGTGTGCGTGTCGCATGCCGACCCGATCAAGGCGGCCCTGTCAGCCGCACTGGGCAGCCCACTCGACATGTTCCAGCGCCTCGTGGTGGGGCCATGTTCGGTCAGCGCCGTACTCCACACCGATGACCACCCCGTGGTCCTCAGCCTCAACGGCAGTGCGTCCGTGGTCAGCCCAGCCGCCTCCTGAACCGGAACGGCCAGAGAGGGCAGCAGGGACCTGTAGGTTCGACGGCAATGGAACGACCCGACATCGACTGGGATGACACCGACGGTTTCACGAATGGCACCGTGGGCCCGACCGGGCGGCGCGTGTTCTTCATCCAGGCCCGCAGAGGTGACGACATCGTCTCCCTGAAGCTGGAAAAGCAGCAGATGGCCGGTCTGGCCGAGTTCCTCGAGAGGATGCTGGCCGACCTCCCCCCGGCATCCCACCCGTCACTCCAGCCCGACGACGACCCCGTAGCCGGGGTTCTGGTTTTTGAGGCCCCCGAGGAAGCCGACTGGGTTATCGGCAGCCTCGGCGTCACCTACCAGCAGTCCACCGACCG
>CAJXKL010000031.1 GCA_913055915.1 uncultured Candidatus Nemicrothrix sp.
TGCCGGCATGGTGAACCTGAAGGGCCACCGCAGCGTCGGCGGAATCAGGGCCAGCGTCTACAACGCAATGCCCATCGAGAGCGTCGAGACCCTGGTTGGCTTCATGGCCGACTTCAGGTCTGCCAACTCCTGAACCTTCAGGTCGTTTGATTCACCCTGCCATCAGGGTCACTGTTCCTGCAGCACCGTCAACTTCCACAAGGGCACCGTCTGGAATCGATTGGGTCGCCCCGGTTGCACTGACCACACATGGCAGGCCCAGTTCACGCGACACGATCACGGCGTGACTCAGTTGACCTCCTACGTCTACGACCACCGCTTCTACCGGCACGAACAAAGGCGTCCAACTGGGATCGGTCAGCGGCGCAATGAGGATGTCGCCGGGCCCCAGGTCGCCCGGATCTGAAGGGTCGATCACCACGCGAGCGCGACCCTGAGCAACTCCACCACAACCGGGAATGCCGGTAAGCACCGCCCCGACGACGGCTGCTTCGCTTGTGCGCTTGACCCGCCTCTCCCAGCTATCGATGGGTGGCATCTCGTCAGAAAAGCAGAACGGAGGGACCAACTGGGAGAGAGAGTCGCGGGTCGCCCTCCTCGATGCCACTACATCTGCAAAGGAGGCAGGATCCTGCCTGTAGGCATCCAGTTCTGAGTAGGTCACATACCAGAGGTCGTCTGGCCTTCCCTCCGGGGTCCGTTCGGCGATCCTTCTCCCCAGTTCGCGGGTGGCCAAGCGGACCTGGTGGATTACGTCGACCAGCATCGTTTTGCCCTGTTCTCTGGCGCGGCTGTGGAGCACGGTCGAAGCGAGGGACCGATCGAACAACCACCTGGTGACGCCACGCATACGGGACCTGGCTACTGCCACGGCCTCCTCACGTTCCCCTGCACGTGCGGCGGACCTGGTAGCGGGCGCGTGGTCATCGTCCGCATGGCGCATCCGGTCAATGATCACCAGTGGCATTGTTGGGTCGGTTCCCCACACCTCGCATGCCATCTCCCACTCGTTGGGGCCACGGCTGCCGTAGTTGTCAAGGAAGTCTTCGAAATCTGCAAGGAATGCACTGGTGGATAGAGAGTCTTTAGTTGTCAACAGCCTGTCAAATAGGCCGTCGACCCCTTCGTCAAATAGGGACGTCAGGATTACATCGTCGGCGACGGCGCGGCTGATGTCCCAGAGGGCAAAGGATGGCTCGACCGAGGCGACTTCGCCGATTCCTGAGACAAGGGTGAGGAACAGCGAACCGTCCTCGAATCGTCTGGAACAAATGTCACGCAGCAAGCCAAAGCCGATACCGGCGCCACCCGATACAAGGAGGTGTCCGGTGAACAGCCTCGCCAACATCGGTGCCGACCCGGCCATCACGTCGACAAGGTCGTCTTCGGATGCGGAAGCGGAATCGGGAAGTGAGGCCCTCCACTCCGCTGCCTCTGCCATGTCTGTCGACAGGTGCGGGATCTCATCTGCCAACAGCACTCTCAGGCCGTAGAGAACTCCCCGTAGAACTGCCAGCGGGTTGCGGTCACCGCGCTTGGCGACGTGCGGCGGGGCTACGCCTTCTGCTCCTAGGAACGTTGCATCGTTCTGGGCAATGGTGGCACCAGGCGTGCGTAAGGCTATTACGCGCGAGACAGAGAGGTTTAGGTACGAATATCCACCAAAGATTCCCGCATGGACGTCAGCATCCTCACCACACTCGGAACTGGTGATGATTCCGGTTGCGAGCAGGGCATCGCTGAACGGGTCGCCACCAAGGTCCTTGGCCATCGTTGCACTGAGCGGGAAGACCACCTCCGGGTAGACCTCTCCGGTATTGCCACGGGTGTAGACGGGGAACCGCCTGCTGGGGGTTGTCTGGATGTATGGACCGAGCCCGAAGTCGACCAGGCCCGTGACGTTGAGATCGGCTGGTCCGATCGGGTCACCCCCCTCCCCCATGCTTCCACGGTAGCCAACCCCTACCCGGTGGGGACTAATCTCTGTAGCCAATGCCTGACAAGTCGGCTACTCGACCCTTGGATCGCCTGGGCGACCGACTCGGATGGATTACAGGTCCGGCTCTGATCCTTGCGGTCCAAGCAACCTTTTTCTGGTCACCTCTCGGAGTCGTCCTGAACGGCGTGGTGATCGGATTGATCACCGCTCTGATAGCACTGGGAATGCTCCTGATCTACCGGGCAGGACGGGTACTCAACTTCGCCCAGGGGGAACTGGGATTCATCCCAGCGGTCCTGGCAGTGATGCTCATCGTGGAAAGTGAGCTTCCTTGGGCCATCGGCCTGGTTGTCGGCCTGACCGCTTCACTGCTCTTGGGTGGGGCTGCTGAGTTTCTGGTCATCAGGCGCTTCTTTCGAGCACCACGCCTGGTCCTCACCGTCGCCACGCTGGGCCTGGCCCAGGTACTCGGCTTCCTGGCACTGATGATGCCCAGGTGGTGGGATTCCAGGGTTGCATCCCAACGCATTGACGTTCCACTAGATGCCGTCTGGGATGTCGGCCCAATCAGGCTCGGTGCAGACCACCTGTTGGTCCTCATCGCAGCTCCTTTGTTGTTAGCAGGCGTCGGAGCACTTCTGCGCTGGACTGGCCTCGGGGTCGCCATCAGGGCCACAGCCGAGAGGCCGGATAGGGCAGCATCGTTGGGCATTCCTGTGAGGAGCATCCAGACTGTCGTCTGGGCGGTGGCTGGAGCTCTTGCTTTCATGGCACTGTTCCTTCGTGCCGGCGTGTTGGGCCTTCCGGTTGGAGGTCGTCTGGGGTTCGGCTTGCTGTTGCGTGCCCTAGCAGCGCTGATGATCGGCCGCCTCAACCACCTACCAACTGTGTTGGCCTCATCGGTGGCTCTTGGGATACTTCACCAAGGAGTCAACTGGAACCAGGACAGCCCACTGGTGGGTGATGCCGTGATCGCCCTGGTAATCGTGTTGGCGTTATTGGTGCGAAGAAGCCGGTCGGATCGCGGAGAACTTGAACTGGGTGTGTTCCAAGCGGTTGGAGAGATCCGCCGGCTACCAGTGGAGTTGGCGGGCCTGATCCAGTTGCGCCTCCTCAGGTGGGGTGCGGTTGCAGCTATCGGTGCCTTCCTGTTGTGGATGCCTCACTGGCTGGGCACGGAGAACCTGCTGCGCTTTTCGTACTTGCACCTGGTCGTGATGGTCGTGGTGTCCCTTGTTGTGCTTACAGGCTGGGCAGGACAACTATCGCTCGGCCAGTGGGCCTTTGTGGCCATCGGAGCGGTGGTTGGAGCCAAACTGACCCAGGAGCTTGGTGCCGACCTGTTACTAGCCACCTTGGGGGCCGGCATGGCCGGTGCGGTGGCCTCCTTAGCCGTGGGTCTACCGGCGTTGCGGCTGCGGGGCATGTACCTGGCAGTGACTTCGTTGGCGTTCGTGGTTGCTGTCACCACGTACCTGTTGAACCCACGCTTCTTCGACTGGCTTCCTCAGGGCCGAGTCCAGCGCAATCCACTCCTTGGACGAATTGACTGGTCTAGTTCGTTCGCCATGTATCACGTGAGTCTCGTCGCCCTTTTGGTGACTTTCGTAGCTGTCACGGGGATCCGTAACAGTAGGACCGGGAGGGTGTTGATCGCCCTCCGGGAGAACGAGGTGGCGGCTCAAGCTTTCTCTATCAACCCCACGCGGGCAAAGTTGACGGCTTTCGCCATCTCTGGTTTCTTCGCCTCGTGTGCAGGCGCCCTGATAGTCCACCATCAACAAGCCCTCGTCATCGATGACGCCATCCGGACCAGCATCGGCCTGTTCGTCGCCGGGGTGGCTGGGGGCCTGGGCTCACTTCTTGGGGCGGCCCTTGGTGCCCTCTACTTCTGGGGTGGGGAGTGGTGGTTGCCAGGCAACTGGCGCCTCATGGCAACCGGTAGCGGCGTCCTGATCGTACTGCTCATACTCCCTGGTGGGCTTGCCTCAGGGCTCTACCAACTGCGCGACGCTGCTCTGCGCAGGTTTGCTGTGAGCAGAGGCATTGAGGTTCCCGGTATCACTCCCGACTCCAGTGACCTAGCCAGCGACGAGGCTCCGACATGATGTTCCCAAGCCGGCCGAAGCTGGTCGGGGGGATGGCGACCTGCCTCTCGACGGTCCGCCACCCTGTCTTGGCACTGCGCCGAATCGCCGGTGACGGGCCTCTCTACGGCCTGTTGGTGTTGTTTGGGCTAAACGCAGTCGACGAGTTGGACCGTTCGGCATTCGGGATCCTCGCTCCTGAGATCCGTGATGAGTTCTCACTCGGCTTCCAGGGACTGCTGACCCTGATCGCCACGGTGGCAGCAGTGGCTCTGGCCTTGCAGGTCGTCATCGCCGGCATGGCTGACCGCCATTCCCGTGTCCGCATCGCAATTGCTGGCGCCTTGGCATGGTCGATGTTCTCGTTCACGACTGGCCTTGCCACCGGCCTCGTGTTTCTCGGAATCGTCAGGTCGGGTTCTGCTGTGGGAAAGGCCGTCAACGACCCAACTCATAACTCCCTGTTAGCTGACTGGTTCCCGCCTGAAAGCCGAGCTCGAGTGTTCTCATTTCACAGGGCGGCTAACGCTGTGGGGGCGGGCCTCGGGCCACTTTTCGCCGGTATCCTCGCCTTCCGTTTCGGCTGGAGGGCACCCTTCCTGATCTTCGCCTTCCCGACGCTGGTCCTCGTGGTATTGGCACTGCGACTCAAGGAACCGGTCCGGGGAGCTCAGGAGCGGCGAGCAGCGGGTGCCGAGGAGGAGGCGATCTGGACAGAAGAGGCACCACCCTCCTACGCAGAAGCGTGGCGGATGTGTTGGAAAATCGACTCCCTGCGTCGCATATTCGCAGCCCTCCCCTTCCTCGCCGCCTCCCTGGTCGGCTTTACCTCCCTAGCTGCCCTGCTCTACGAGCAGGAGTTTGGCCTAGATGAACGGGCCCGCGGCATTGCCGCGGCAGCTACCGAGCCCATGGCGCTGATTGGGCTCATCATCGGGGCCCGCATCGCGACCCGCCTGTTCGCCAGGGAGCCGGGTCTTGTGCTGCGCTTCTTGGCCGTGACTTCAGTTGTGTCATCAGGGCTAGCCGCCCTGTTCGCCCTGTCACCCAACATCGTCTTCGCTGTAGCCACGGCGGGGTTGATAAATCTCTGCTTGGCGATTGTAGGACCCGGAGTGCTGGCCTCCCTGTCGATGGCGATACCGCCACGGGCTCGATCGATGGGGTTTTCGATTGGCTCACTTTGGGTGCTACCTGGTCTGCTGGTGTTGCCGTTCATCGGCTGGATTGCCGACAACTGGGGAATCCGCCAGGGCATGCTCGTCATGGTCCCAATGTTCGTACTTGGCGGCCTGATCCTCTCATCGGCGGGTTCACTGGTCGGAGGTGACATCGCCCAGGTCTGGCAGACAGCTGCGGCTCGCTCAGAGGTACTCGTGGCCCGGCGTCGAGGTGACAAGAAGTTACTGTTGTGTCGCGGCCTACAGGTCGGTTACGACGATGTGCAGGTGCTGTTCGACGTCGACTTCGATGTCGAACAGGGTTCCATCGTGGCCCTGCTCGGAACCAACGGTGCCGGCAAGTCCACCCTGCTACGTGCGATTTCAGGGTTGGCCGAAGCCACGAGAGGTGCTGTGATCCTGGATGGACGCGACATCACTCACGCTCCACCGAACGAGATTGCCGCTCTAGGGGTCGGCCAACTACCTGGTGGCATCGGGGTGTTTCCATCACTGACGGTCGAAGAGAACCTGCGGGCAGCAGCCTGGTTGGGGCATCGAAGCAACCGGGATGTTGTACGCGGCAGGGTACTGGACCGCTTCGAACCTCTGGTTGAACGTCTGGGAGATAGGGCAGGCGACCTCTCTGGAGGTCAACAGCAGATGCTGGGCCTGGCGATGGCCTTCTTGAATCCACCCAGCCTGCTACTTGTGGACGAACTGACCCTTGGCCTAGCACCGGTAGTGGTTGAACAACTGCTCCCAACCGTCCGTGACCTGAGCGAGAAGGGCACGACAGTAGTGATCGTAGAACAGTCGGTGAACACCGCCCTTTCGCTGGCTGAGACCGCTTACTTCATGGAAAAGGGCCAGATTCGCTTCCACGGCCCAACATCGGAACTGCTCGATCGGCCAGAGATGCTGCGGTCGGTGTTCCTCGAGGGTGTGACGGCCGGTCTTGCTGGCAGTGGAAGGCCACCGGAAAAGGTCAAACCACGTGTGGTGTCCGATGATTCAGAAATAAGTGGTCGGGACCGGGTTCCGGTGCTGACAGCATCGGGAATGAGCCGCACTTTTGGCGGCATCAAAGCTGTTGACAAAGTCAGCCTGAGTATCGACAAGGGCGAGATCCTGGGCCTCATCGGCCCCAACGGAGCTGGGAAGACAACTCTGTTCGACCTGATCTGCGGATTCACCGCGTCCGAATCCGGTTCGGTTGCAATCGAAGGTAGGAGCCTCGACGGCAAGACTCCCGCTGAGCGCTCCCGGATGGGCCTAGGGCGGTCCTTCCAAGATGCCCGACTGTTTCCCTCCCTCACCGTTTTGGAGACACTTGCGGTGGCACTTGACCGCTGGACGCGCTCCCACGATCCGGTATCGGCCGCTCTCAGGCTTCCACACGCCTACGACAGTGAAAGGCGCTGTACCGACCGTGCTTCTGAGCTCATCGAGATGATGGGCCTTGAGCGATTCCGCTCCAAGTTCGTAAGCGAGTTGTCCACTGGCACCAGGCGGGTTCTGGACCTGGCCTGCGTGGTAGCGCACAGCCCGCGGGTGGTTCTGTTAGATGAGCCTTCAAGTGGCATAGCTCAGCGTGAAGCCGAGGCTCTTGCTTCGGTCATCCACCGGATCCGCGACGATTTGGGCTGTGCCATCGCTGTCGTGGAACACGACATGGCCCTGTTGTCGTCAATCTCGGATCGGTTGCTGGCCCTAGACCAGGGATGTGTCATCGCTACTGGAGATCCTTCTCTGGTCCTAGAGCATCCTTCTGTCATAGCCTCCTACTTAGGGACGAATCCATCGACGCTGATGCGTTCCGGTCCAACAGGCTGACCTAAGGGGAACTCATATGGAACCGACCGGCCCAACTGCTGGTGAGCCCAGCAACCTGAGACGTTGGGGCCCGCTTGGGGCAACCATTGCGATCGCCATTCTGGTGGCCGCCATCACCCTCTCAGGAGGCGACGATGCGGCTCAAGCCCCGACGACGACGACAGCAACGACGACGACGACAGCACCGATCACAACGACCCTCGCTCCAACAAGAGCCCCTGCCACGACCATTGCCTCCACGCCGGCTGATGACCCACCGCCAGTCACAACCGCGCCCCCTTCTACAACAACCACCACTGCGGCTCCCGTGACCACTACTACAACGGAACCACCAGCAGAACCCGAGCCTGCTGCTAGCGACAACATTGACCCCGAGACCGGCTTTCCCGAAGGTGTACTGCCCTGGGTTGTAGCCGTTGACCTGGGTATCGAGGACACGATCGACTGGGGTGAGCGCTGCGACCAGGAGACTGGACAGGTGAGGATCCCGTGGTTCTTCCGCACCGCCTGCTGGGCACCATTTGAGGGCGACAACGGAGGTGCCACCGACCAGGGCGTCACCTCTGACTCGATCAAAGTGGTCTGGTGGATCCCCCAGGCATCCGATCCGATCCTCGCCTACCTGACCGATGCCATCCTCAACGATGACGACGAAGACGACTGGGAAGACACGATGCGCCGCCTGGTCTCCTACTACGAGTCCTACTACGAGACCTACGGGCGTCGAGTGGATCTAGAAGTGATGGTTGCCTCAGGCCTGGTGTGGGATTCGGTCTCAGCTCGCGCCGACGCGGTCAAGATCGCCGAAGAGATCCAGCCCTTCATGGTCTGGGGTGGACCGACTCTGACAAATGCCTTTTCAGAGGAGTTGATGGCACGAAACATCCCCTGCTTCGCCTGTGGGCCCGGCCAGCCCACCTCCTACTACAACGAGAACCACCCGTACGGATGGTCGCTGGGCAAGAGTGCCGAACAGTTGAACCTGCTAGTGGCCGAGTATGTCGGCAAGCGAGTTGCCGGTCGCAATGCGGTCCATGCAGGGGATGCCTCCTACCACGACTCTGAACGCGTGCTGGGACGAATATGGATCGAGTCAAGTCCAGCATCAGTCACCTTGAACGAGCAGTTCGAAGAGGCTCTGGCCGACTACGGCGTGGAGCTGGCTGAGTCGGTGGCCTACCAACTGGACCCGGCAACCATCCAAGAGACTGCTGCCAACACCATTGCCAAGATGAAAGCGGCAGGAGTCACATCGGTGATCTTTGCGGGTGACGCCGTGGCACCCCGCGACTTCACACGTGAAGCCACGGCCCAAGGGTTCTTCCCCGAGTGGATAATCACCGGATCGGTCCTCGTGGACACCAACGTGTTCGCCCGCACCTACGACCAAGAGCAATGGGCACATGCCTTTGGGCTCTCAAACCTGGCCGCCCGCACTACACGGGAATCGGGCAGCAGCTACTCGCTCTACGAGTGGTGGAATGGCAGCCCACCTGCTGCTGATGACTCCATCGGAGTAATCGACCCTTACCCGGCAACGTTCTACTCGATTCTCACCGCAGTGGGACCCGATCTGTCGATCAATAATTTTTCCCGGACCCTCTTTGAGGCCAACCCCACGGCAACTGGCTTGACAGTCCCTTCCATATCATTTGGCAACAAGGAGCGCTGGCCCAGCCACTTTGAACCCGACCACTTCGGTGTGGACGATGTGAGCGAGGTCTGGTGGAATCCCGACGAAGTGGGCAACGATGAGTTGGATCGGGAGGGCACCGGAATGTACATGTTCGTCGACGGTGGTGTCCGCTACCAGTGGGGTGAGATGCCCTTGACAGATCCCAGAGTTTTCGACCCTGAAGAGGCAGTCTCGATGTACGAGGAACCTCCGCAGGGCGAGCAATCTCCTTGGTATGAGCCCTTGCCATCAGCCCCGGCCCTGAACTAGTGCCGTTGAGCACTTCGGCCACGGGAGCCGCTGTGCCCCACCCCTGGAACGTGGACTTCCAGTGGGTGCGCCAGCAGCGCGACGAATACTGGGTTCTGACAGCAAGCCAGTGCGACCAGTTCCATGAGGGCGGTTTCACGCTCGTTGAAGACGTATTCGACCCAGCCGACCTGGTTGAGGTGGCTGCTGCCCTTGACGAGATGGAGGCGAAAATGGAGGCGGTACTGCGTACACGACCTGCGGGGCGCATGTTCATCGCCGATGTCGACTCGATCGTATTCGCCCCACATGCCGTCGCTGTCTCAGAAGCAGCCAGATGCTTTGCCAGCCACCCAGTCTTTGCCGGAATCTGCCATGACCTGATCGGTGACGACGTCCGCCTCTACTGGGACCAGTTGGTATACAAAAAGCCAGAAAGACCACGACCTTTCCCCTGGCACCAGGACAATGGCTACACCTACATTGACCCGCAGCAGTATCTGACCTGCTGGGTCCCCCTTACAGATGCCACGACACAAAACGGGTGCCCCTGGGTTGTCCCTGGGGCGCATCTGGGTGGAACCCTCCGCCATACCTATGTTGACCCACTCGGCTTCCAGTGCCTGACTGACCCGGAAGACGCCGTTGCAGTCCCTGCAAAGGTTGGAAGTGTCGTGATTTTTTCGTCTCTCACACCTCATCTAACTGGCCCGAACCACTCCAATGAAGTGCGCCGCGCTTACATCCTGCAATACGCACCCGATGGTGTTGAGATCCTGCGTGGGGACCCCGATGCCGGCCCTCCGACCGAGAGGGACAGCCAGGATGACCCAGTGCGCCAGTTCCCAGTACTGGTGGGTGGCCGGCCCGCTACCCCCTTGGCTTCCTAAACCTCACAGTGCCTCTTTCACACCTTTTCACCTGCTAGTCGAAGCCCCGGACCACTCCGCCAGAGGCCCAGTACTCGTCCAGCGCCGGGTATGGAATCGTGATTGAAAGTGTGTTTGTGCCCGAACCGCCAACGCTCAACGGCGCGAACGATAAGACCAGACCACCATTGGTGAGGTTGAAGCGCTCGAAGTTGGCCGCGTCAGCTCCAGCACCTATGACCCGCCTTTGGTCTGTCCAAGGCTCCAACTCAAGCCGTGTCAGTGCTTCTGTGGACACTGCACTCACCCAATCGGTTGCAGGGTCGAACAGATCTGCCACGTGGACGGGTTGTCCGGTAGACAAGTCAAAGGTCTCAGTCAGAACCTCAGATAACTCACCCGCTACACCTGGTAGGAGTCGGCGAACCGTGTTGCGGAGACTGAGGACCTCGTCGGTGGAGAGGAGCACCTCGTACTGGTGCTGCAGCCACATGCACCTGCCTTCTGTTGATTCCCTGCAGGCATAGCCGTTGCGCTCAACGGCAGTTGTCGTGTCGTCTAGGAATTTCTGGACAGCTCCCTGAGTTATGCCTAGGAGGCGGCCATTTACCTTCGGGGATTCCCTGGGGCCCTCTATGCGTGGCCACCTCACGAACACCTGGATGAGGCCTGTTCGGTCCAACGCTGCTCCGTCGGGTCCAAAGGCCATAACCCTCGTATCGATGACACAGACCAGGTCCTCAAATCGGATGATGGGGCCACTCGGCATGGCCAGTTCCTTGGAACTCTCACGTGGAACGAGCAGGACTTGTCCGATCTTCAACATGTCCGGGTCGCTCAGGCCATTGGCCCGAAGGAACTGTTCCACTGTGCGTTCATATCGCTTCGCGATCTTGCCCAAGGTGTCGCCGGATTCAACGGTCACGGTCTCAGGACCTTCCTCGATGACCTGGGTGCTACCTGGTTGAGCATCTTCGACACACTCAGCGTTAGCTGTACGCAGGTCAGGCAGGTCAACTGGCACCCAACCCTCCACTTTCATCGGAGCAATCGTTGTCGTGGTCGCGCTGTCGCCGAAGAGGTCTGGCGTGGTAGCGGGCGTAGATGTTTCTTCTGCAGCGCTGCATGCTGCAGCAGTAACCGCAGCGAACGCCACTAAGGCCACGAGGACACGCACGCTGACAGGATCGCACGCCTGACGCCACCATGGGTGCCACCAGTAGGTGCCTCTGCGTATTCCAACAACTGTTCCCTCAAGTTGTCGCACAAGCATCCCCATGCCAGTCTGATGGATCCAGACCGGGGACCTTTGATGACCTTGCTAGACAACTACCAACTTGACGATCGCTACCGCAGCAACGAGGGCCGCGTCTACCTGACAGGCATTCAGGCTCTGGCCCGGATACCGATCCAGCAACTGCTAATTGACCGTGTCGCTGGCCTCAACACTGCCGTCTTCACATCGGGCTATCCGGGTTCTCCCGTGGGTGGGTTCGACCTTGAGATGGCCCGAGTAGCCACCCTCCTACCTGACCTTCCTATCTTCAACCGCCCAGCGTTAAATGAGGAGTTGGGCGCCACAGCGGTGATGGGAAGCCAGTTGGCCTCCGAACAGCCTGACTGCCGTTTCGATGGAATCCTCGGCATCTGGTACGGCAAGGCTCCCGGCCTGGACCGCGCTGGTGATGCACTTCGCCACGCCGTGTTCGCAGGAACCTCCCGTCACGGTGGGGCAATCGCAATCGTTGGGGATGACCCGATAGCAAAGAGTTCCACACTTCCCAGCAGTTCTGATGCAGCCCTCGTTGACCTGCACATGCCAATCCTCTACCCCGGCGACGTCCAAGAGACCCTTGACCTAGGCATGCACGCCGTGATGCTCAGCCGCCTCACCGGCACCTGGGCCGCACTCAAGATTGTTACCAACGTGGCTGACGGAACCTCGACCGTAGATCTCTCCCCTGAACGAATTGCAACTGTAATACCCGACCTGGAGATCGACGGCCGACCCCACGTCCACCACCCCAGCGGGAACCTGATCACCCCCTACACCCTGGAGATGGAACGCGACTTCAGGGAGGTCCGCTCCGAGCTCGTCCGCAGATACACGGTAG
>CAJXKL010000032.1 GCA_913055915.1 uncultured Candidatus Nemicrothrix sp.
AGGGGGGACTGGTCCGAGAGGTGGTGGCACCACGACATTGAGGTGCTGGAACGGTTCGGGTTCGAGCGGAGCGGAGCAATGCTCGTCGAGGGAACCGGCTACATCCTCAAGCATGGCCAGCAGCCGGGACTTGGTAACGGCGTCCGCTGGATTCACGCCGCAGCAGAGGCGACCACTTGTCTCTGATCGACGCCACCCGTCACTGGGGCTATCTACCGGGCCGACCAGCAGCCCTGCCAGAACGGCCTACTCGAAGATCACTCCGGCGGCTACCGGGTCAATAGCATCCGGGTCGAGGACTGCCCCCGGTTCGATCGTGTAGCCCCAGCAGGTACCCCGATTGGCTCTTGCCCCTTGGAGGTCCGCCTTGGTGAGGTCCGCCCTTTCAAGGTTCGCCCCGGCCAGGTTTGCGCCACCGAGTTTCGCCTCTTGGAGGTCCGCCCAGACAAGCATCGCCCCTTCGGAGTCACAGTTCTAGCTGCCAGCAAGCGAACAAGGCTGTCGACCACACGACGCGATCCCTGCCACTGCAGCTTGACCACAGAGCACCGTAGGGCACCTAACGTCGTACCCATGTCTCTATGCGACAAGTTTGACTGTGTCAAACAACATCCCTGACGACCAGTGCTTATTCCGCATTATCGAATGAACTGGAGTCGTGATGTCACGCTGGTCTGAGCATCTGCTCGCCTTGTTGGATGAACGGGCCACGATGGTTGAAACTGAATGCGGGTCCATTCAACTCGCAAGGGAAGGTGACGGAGCCAAGGTGATGCCCATTCACGGATCGCCGGGTGGATTTGACCAAGGGCTGGTGTGGGCCAAACACCTGAAGGATGCTGGCTGTGAGTTGATCGCTCCATCACGACCCGGATATCTCCGGACACCTCTTGACTCGGGTCGGAGCCCGACCCTACAAGCCGACTTGTTCGCTGCGATGCTTGATGTGCTCTGCATCGACAAGGTGACAGTTCTTGGGATCTCCTCAGGTGGCCCGTCGGCAGTCCACTTCGCCGCAAGGCATCCCGACAGAACCAACGCTCTGTTACTAGATGCAGCCGTGCTCTTGCCCATCGCCCCGGCAACAAACAAGCTCGAACGAGCACTCTTTGAGTCCAGCACGGGTATCTGGCTCTGGTGCCAGGTGGCGAAGAGATGGCCGAAGTCGACGGCGGCACTAGTTGTTGACACCCTCTCAACCGGTCTGGACAAGGACCAGAAACGAGAGGCAGTGGACTGGATCACATCTGATCCGATCCGACTTCACGACATTGTTGTTCTCTCCACCTCCCTCGCACCAAGGACAGCTAGAGAACCCGGCCAGAGGAACGATGAGTTGAACGAGATCGAACTCGCTCCACTGCCCTTCGCCGAGATAACAGCGCCAACACTTATCACCCAAGGCACCAACGACGTCTTTCCCCTGATCGATCACGCAACCAACGCGGCTGACAAGATTCCTGGTGCGGAGTTGATGCTCCTCAAAGAAGGCCATCACGGGTTGCCCTGGTGCCCACACAACAGTGCAGTCACCCAGCGGCAACTCGAACTCTCACTGGCCTAGTTGGTTTCCACGGGCTAGTCGACCAGGTCAGATAAGGCAATGTGAGGTGGTGGGTCACTCTTTGAACTCGACTCTCATCCAATCGCGATCAGGGCTACTGCGATGCTTGACCCACCGAGTCCCAATCCCTGCCACCACCACATCCTCTGGCCACGCACTAAGACACCAAGGAGCACTGCCACTGCGGCGTACTGCGAACTCACGACGCTCGCCACAGCCAGGCTGCCTTCCCTTATTGCCATGATGAACAGAATCACCGCGCCGGCCGCAAACACGCCGACCCATAGGGAAGTGATGGAATCGGCTCGCGCCTTGGGAAAGATCCGGGGTCCAGTGGATCGAGAAACTGACATCGCTACGAGGAAGGCCACGAAACGTTGAACCAACAGGGGTGAACCCCCGGCGGCATCTCCGATGTAGCTGAGCAGGATCAACAGGACGCTGAAGGCAATCCCGGCTAAGACCGCCGCGAAGACCCCTGACAACCCGCCAGCAGATTGGCCACGCTCATATGACGACAACGCAATAGCAACAATGCCCAATGAGAGCCCGACCGATGCAACCGTCGACGGCGTGTTGCCCAAGACAAGAACATCCCACAGCACCGGGCCACACGACATCACCACCGCCGCTACCGGTGCCGTGGAGTGCAGAGACGCTCGCGAATAGGCAACGAACAAGAGCAATATGGCGACACCGTTGGCGACACCGGCTAAGGCTCCGTACACCAAGTCTGTGGCTGTGGGTTCACCGGGCCAGAACAAGGTGGTGACCACCATTACCACGACGCCGGAGAACAACACCGTGGAAGTGACTTCGACAGAGCGAGTGCGCTTCGTCACGTCGGACGCCAAGAAATCACTCAGCCCGATTGAGAAGGTCGCGAGCACCGCGTAGACCACAGACATGGGTCAGAAGTATGCACGGTGTTCCAGCAAGCAACACGTTCCTCGACAGATAGGTGGTTGCTGCTTGAAGGACATTGCTCTACTGACTACCGTCGTCCGGGTCAAAACAACTTGAGGAGACTGAAATGACGGTAACGGCGGTAACGACATGGGAGGGAACTCCAACTGCAATAACGCTGGTGGTGGCAGGTTCCAAGGCGGCAATTGAGATACACGAGTCCCTGGGGGCAAGGAACCCCAGACTTATGCGAGATTCGAACGGTGAACTAGGGGTGGCCCACTACACGATCGACTTTGACTCGCACGAGGCCTACGGGAAGTTTATGGATGCCATGCGGGCCCATGAGTGGTGGTCCCAGACCATGGAAGCTGTCGCCGAGGCATACCCAGACCTGCAGATGAAGGGAACGACGGTCTTCTACGACGCTCTTCAGGACTAAACAGGCCTTTCCCCCCTAGAGACGACCAACCCCCCCCTAGGATCCTCATAACTACAGTCGGGGGCTTCGCTACCGCGTTGCATTGATCGCCGAGGCGAACGCTACTGTCCCGGCGTGGCTGATCTTCCTGATGACCTCCGTAGGCGCCTTGATGACCTCTTTCGCTCCGACAACGTCGCTACGCGCCTAGGAGCAGAACTAATTCGTTGGCACCCAGGCCACGCCACTGTCAGCACGGTTGTGGACAACCCAGATGCCAACTTCATGGGGGTCGTCCACGGAGGAACCCTTTTCACGCTGGCCGACATTGCCCTGTCGTTCGCATCCAACGGCCACGGTCGGATTGCCCTTGCCATCCAGGTGGACATCGCATACCACCGCGGTGTCACTCCCGGTGACGAGGTCATCGCAACCGCAAGTGAGACAAGTCGGACGCGTCGCATTGCCAACCACCACCTGGAACTCCATGTTGGCGGGGAACTAGTTGGCTCTGCAACGGGGATCACATACCGAACCGATGAGTGGCACTTTGGTTCCGAGGTCTGGCCTGAAGAGTGGAGGGCAAACCACTAGGTGTCATCTTGTGCCAATAGGGACACTTGTGGGGGCGTACCCGTCGGGACTGCTTGGTGCCATGCCACACTTGTCTTGTGAGACTCCCCTCGGCGGGTGTTGCCCTGCTACTGGTGGCTTCTGCCTGCTCCCCTCCAGATCTGTCGAGTATTGCCTTGTCGGGCCTACCTGTAGTTGCTACTACGACAACCACGACCTCGCCTCCGGTCACGACGACCGCTGTTCCAGCCACGACAACGACTACCACCACGACCACCCAAGCTCCCCCGACTACGACAACGACTACCACCACGACCACCCAAGCTCCCCCGACTACGACCACGACCCTTCCGGAGCCAAGCCTTCCGATGGAACCGGGCGCATGCATCGAGGTGGTCGTGGTGTCTCCGTGGAACGATGGATCGGACCCGACCACGCTGTTCGACTACTTACTGGAGCCGTTGGAACCAGGCAGAGGCATGACCGCTGCTCCGGAGTCGTGTGAGACAGTCGACGGACTGGCCTCCGAGTTCCTGGGCGATGAGGTGGAAGTCCGGGTGTCTGCGCCCAACCCCTGGGACGGTGGACCGTTTGGCGCCTACTGGTTGGACGACGAAGGCACCGAGCACCACCTCCAGTCCTTTTCCCGCAACTCCACCCAACTGACCGTCTACTCCGGCGACGTCATCATCGTCCGTCGCCACGACCGCGGCCTGGAGGTCGTGCCCAACTGTGACGACGACTCCACGCACCGCCCTCTGGTGCATGAGCACCACGAAATTGCCTGGTGGACTGTCTACGTGGAGTGCCTCGTCTATGACACCCCCGGTCTGGCCGACAGGATCATTGACTACGCCCGTGAACAGATGGCCACTGCGGCAGACCTGTTGCCCCACTCCTCAATCGGTACCCTGCGCCACACACCAATCTGGATCGACCGCTCTTTCAACGACCCTGAGAACATGGCCGTCTACATTGAGGACGTACAGGATCCCGGGTCGGTCGACCTCCCCTACCTGAACGGCATCCGGGTCAGCGTCGACGCCATTGAGGAGGAACTCGAATACGAGGCCCCCGAGGGATTCGCCATCCACGAGTTGTCCCATGCATGGCACTGCCTCGCCTACGACCCCTGCTGGTCGGGAACGAGGATCATGAGCGCCTACGCGGCAGCCATGTCAGATGACCTCTACGACTCGGTGGCATACCTCTACGGCGGAGACGAGAGGGCCTACGCAGCAACCGATGACGCCGAGTACTTCGCCGAGTTGTCAGAAGCCTGGTTTGACTCCAACGACTACTTCCCCTTCAACAGGGCCGACGTCGTCACCCACGACCCCGTCGGCGCGAATGCCATCGAAGACTCGTGGAGCCGCGTTCCATAATGCTGAGAGGACTCAGACCAGAGCGTCGCGCTGTTCGATCAGCGAAGCGAGCGGAGACAGGTCGAACGGTGCATTGAGAGTGACTATCACGTGGTCGGCACCGGCATCCACGTAGCGGCCCATGTCGTGGACATCGTCGGCCTGGACAGACACGGTCCGCTCGATCTCGCCGGGATTGCGGCCGACCTTCTCACACCACTCATCCAGGATTCCCGAGAGGCGCCCGTAGTTCTCCGGTGGCCCGAACGTGTTCCATGAATCAGCATGTTCGGCCACTAGGCGCAGGGTGACCTTCTCGCCCTTGCCGCCGATGAGTATGGGTAGGTGCCCCATTGGAGGCGGGTTCACCTTGGAGAGCCTGGATCTCATGCGGGGAAGGTCGGCTTCGAGCTTGCGTAGGCGGCCGATGGCGGTGTCGAACTCGTAGCCATACTCGTCGTAGTCGCGCTGAAACCAGCCGGATCCGATGCCCAGGTACATGCGTCCGCCGCTGACGTGGTCGAGAGTGCGGGCCATATCGGCAAGCAGTTCCGGGTTCCGGTACCCGTTGCACGTGACCATCATCCCGAGCATGGCGTTGTTCGTGTCGGCCGCCATTGTCGCCAGCAGGGTCCAGCCCTCGAAGTGCTCAGCCTCCATGTCGCCGAACAGGGGGAAGAAGTGGTCCCAGGTCCACACGGAGTCGGCGCCCATGGCGTCGGCCTCTGTCCATGCGCTCCGCATGGCCTCTACGGTCGTGGCCTGGGGCCTGATCACCACACCTACCTTTATGTTTGTCATGAAGGTGAGCCTAGTTACGCGGTGGCCGCATTGATTCGATCAGTCGCTCACGGGTGTGGTCGGACCTGGCGTGGAGCCCCGCTCACGGTGACGCACAGTGTTGAATACCGCGTAGGCACCACACCGGGTGCAGTCAACGTCGTTGCCGTAACAGCAATAGGTCCTCTCGAACACTCCACCGTCGCCGACGTAGAGCGGCAGCATCGCCTTCAAGGCGCAGTGATCACCGACGTAGGCACCACACTGGTCAGACTTCATCAACCTGAGGGTGGCGACGTTCGCTCTAACGAGGTCGGGGTAGGCCTCCTTGAGGGCTATGACGCGCTCAACAACTTCATCTCGTTCCTGATTGGTTTCCCATGCCTGGCCGCTGCATTCCCCTTTTCGCGGAACGTAGAAGGTGAAGGCGACGCCGTCCACGGGCCAATCGGCCACCACGTCGACGAACCGTTCGATGCTCGGTGAGTTCTCCTTGGTGATGGCCATCTGGAGCATCACGATGGTGCCATCTTCGCGGTCACGTCCTCTTACTGCCTGCTCTACCCGCTCGAAGACTCCCTGCCCCCGGATCGCATCATTCTCTTCTGAGGGGCCGTCGAGGGACACACTGACCAGACGCCCTGGGGTGGACGGGATCCCGTAGGTTCCGTTGGTCGCAATGGAGGAGTCCTCGAAGAGACTCATGGCCGCCAAGACCAGTTTGCGGCGCACCATTGGCTCTCCACCCATGAAGAGCATGCTCTTTATCCCATGTCGGTCCCGTAGCACTTCCAGTTGATGGAGCATCGTGGCGTCGTCCATCTTGTCGATCGAAGCGTTGGGGTTGGCATCGCGGTAGACGAAGCAGTGCGTGCACTTCAGGTTGCACCGATTAGTGACGTTCACTAGGGCCGCTGGAAACTCACGGGGCCCAAAATCAGGGGGATCGGGCGGGAAGGTGGATTGCAAACTGTCTATGGCCATGTTCTCAGGTCAGTCGGTCTCGCTGATGCCACGAAAGCAGATTAGGCCAAACGGTTCCACCCTGTCCTGGGTGACTCAACAATGGCTGGACCACGCATGGTCATTTCTGTGAGGATGAGCCTATGCAAAGAAGTTGTTTCCTGTTTGCTGTGCTGTTGAGTGCGGGCTGTTCAGGAGATGCCATCTCCATGGAACCAGTAGCCACAACGCCAACTACATCAACCACATCAACTAGCAGTGAAACTCCAGCCACCACCACTCCCCCCACGACGACACCAACTACATCAACCACATCAACTAGCAGTGAAACTCCAGCCACCACCACTCCCCCCACGACGACACCGCCGATCAGCACGGTCACCGACCCGACCGCAACCAGCACAGAGGCGGTTGCCAGCAATCCGTTGATCCCGGGCTGTTCGGACATCAAACGCCGGACACCCGGCTTCGCGGAGGGCATCTCCGAGCACGAGCTCTGGATCGGACGCCTCGTGGATAACCAGATTGCTAACCAGCAACTACTTGGTACTGGTTGGTCGGTGGGTGACGGGCTAATGATTGACGGTGTCGCCCATATCTGGGCCATGAATGCCCGAGACAACGTTCCGCACCACGCCACCTTTGCCAATGACCTGTTCACCGACCTAGGACCGATCTCAGTTGACGGTGAAGTGTTCGAGGGCTTCATCGACCCGGACGTCTTCCGGCTCCCGGATGGTGGAATCGGCTTGGCGGCTGTAAACGGAATGCGCATCACGGGAACGCCTCGTCAGCCGGGACCGATCTGCCTCATGCGCTCCGAAAACGGCCAGGACTTCGAAACCCTTCAGGTATTGCTAGACGAGTCCGGAGTCCAGGATCCGGCGGTGGTCGTCGACAACGAGTGGGTCTTGGCAGCCAAGGTCTTCAACCAACAGGTGATCCAACTCTTCGTCGGAACCCCAGATGGTGGATTCGAAATGACGGCTTCAGTGCCAGGTGGCGATCCCGACCTTGTTATGGAATCCGACGGTTCTATCCGCTTGACCGTTTGCGGTGATGGAATGTTGGAGACCCACCTCTCATTTGAGGGTCGCAACTGGGAGCCCTCTGAGCCGATCCGTAGCCAGACCTGTGGTCCTGCCAGGATCTCTGGCAGTGACTGGATGCTTCACCTGCCCAAGCCAGGTCAGGGTGGAGCCATTCCCTCCCCCGGAGGAATAGGGGCCGAGCCGGCCAATCCGCCACCGATAATTTCCGCGCCGACAGGACCCTCTTCAGAAACTCTTGACACGCTTGGCCCTGCCGCCTTCACTCCATCTCTGGGTGAGACCTTCGAATTCACTGCCTCCGATGGGATTATCTATGGAACAGGAGCGCTAGCTGATGGCAGCTCGGTTGAACTACTCCTAAATCTCTGTGTACCTGACACCGGCGATGAGGGCCCCCGACCACTGCTCATCCACATCCACGGTGGTGCCTTCAGTTCAGGCCAACGAGCGTCCTGTTCGTCACAAGAGGAGAAACGCGGTGTCAGGGAGGCCGCAGCACGAGGTTGGGTGGTCGCATCCATTGACTACCGATTGGCCCGTGACAACCCTGCACCCAGTGTCCGGGTAGACAGTCTCCTCGCCGCTGTCGGAGGCTCAGAAGGGCCTGCCCTAGTACGGGCCTTCGTGGCAGCCACGGACGACACCCTGACTGCCCTGGACTACCTGATCGCCAATGCCAACGAGTTGAACCTGGACACAGATCGGATCGTCCTGAAGGGCGGTTCGGCTGGTGCAATCACCGCGCTTACCGTTGCCTATTGCACCGACAAATTTGGAATCGATCGACCACCTATCGCCGCTGTCATCGACCTCTCGGGGGTACTTACCAGTTCTTGCGACAGGGGTGCTGTAATCGGATCTGGTGAACCCATGTTGTTCGTTGCACACGGAACCGAGGATGGTGGTGACACGGCATTTTCCAACGCCGTGAGCATCATCGACGCAGCCATCGCCGCAGAGATCACCTACGAGTTTCATCCGCTTGAGGATGTCTCACATGTCTGGGATGAGTGGGAAGAAACCACTGCCGACGGTCGTCCTATCGGCCAGGCGATCTTCGATTTCCTGGATCGCGTCCTGTTCCATTAATCCAATATCCCGACATTAGGTGGGGCCCGAACCCCTTGGGGCAATATTCTCATGACTTAACAGGTCATCCAGGCCACTAGGTGAGAAGGGAACCCAGCCGCTATGAGCGACTTCCAGGAACACGTTGAGAAACTGAATGTCAGGGGCATCATCATGGCGTCCCTCATGACCGCCTTTGGCCTGGTTGTGGCCCTGGCGTGGAAGGACGCCATCAACGCCCTCGTGGCCTCCATCATCCCCGACAGCGACAACGGTTCCCTGCTCTCAATGTTCATCACAGCCGTTGCTGTGACCGTGCTGGTCACCATTCTGGCCGCCACCGCACTGAAGACGAACAAGCGACTTGAACGGAGCTGGGACCGCGTAAACGACCTCTGGGAAAAAGACGACGAAGACTGACATGTTGCGCTTGGTGCCACCAGCAGCGGCGTTGTCTCTACTAGCCGCGGCGTGCAGCACTGAACTCGAAGTCACCGCGCCTTTGACAAGCATTGCGCCAACGACTGGGAGGTCGTGGTCGACGCCGTTGGTGAGTTCGAGACTGTCACGCCGCTCTCTTCGACGTCGGCGCACTTTGACATGCTGGACGGCTCGACCGTCTACACATTGTGGAATGGAACTGTCCTGTCATCTGAGGTGGCGGGACTGGTGCGCATCGTCAGGTATAGCGGCCTAGAAGCAAGTGTCGATGCCGCGACAATCGATGCCGCTTCTGCCAGCCTTCCCATATTCGTGGTGCTCAGCCAAAGCAAAGGCTTTCGATTCGCCGTAAGACGTGCCCACAGCCCAAAAAGCGGTCAACCCCCGGCGGCGGGAGCCAGGGGCTGACCTGGGATCGATACCGGTGGCGCCAATTCGGCGGGAATCAGGCGTGCTCACCAATGTGTATCAACCCGTCTGTGCGGACCACTCCCCCCGGCCCCGAAGAGCCAGTGGACCGGCTACCCGCTCTGGGCAGACCATAGTCCCGCTGAAACGCTTTGTCCCGCGAAAAGTTGGGGAGAATGCCCCGGGAGGGGACGCCCGGGCCCCGGAAAGGCCGGCGTGACACAGAGGTGGTACCCCGTACGGCATTCGAACCCGTGTTACCAGAACCGTTCTCTGGGCACCCGCTACTACGCGCCTTGCCACCGCGATCCCTGCAATCAGGGGCATCTCCGGTAGGGGGCAACACCCCGGTGTCCCAACAAGCAGGGGCAGGCCGTCGGATGCTCTAAGTCCTGCTCAGATGTCGGCTATCGGACCAATCACCCGCTCGCCGAACTCAGCCAGGGTGGACACCGGGTCACGCATGAACATGATTGACGGAACGGCCAACCGGTCGATGCCGGCTTCCCGCAAACGTTCCGCGGCCCCTACCGGATCGTCCCCCAGTATCTCCAGGTCAGACCAGGTCTTGAGGTTCCCTCCCCGTTTCACTCGAACCGGATCATCCCCCAGTATGTTGTCCAAGTCGGACCAGGTCACCTCGATTTCGGCCGGGTCACGACCAGCCTCCTCAGCGGCCCGACCCATGGTGGCCAACAGGGGGGCGAGGTCGCCTTTCCCTGGAAAGAAGCCATCACCGATTCGCCCAGCCCGCCGGGCTGCCGCCTCCGACTGGCCCCCGACGATGATCGGGACCGTCCCGTTAGCCGGCTTTGGATTGGAGGAGACGGCTTCAAACGAGACGAACTCGCCGTCAAAAGATACGTCATCGCCACCCCACAGGGTGCGCATAGCCCCCATGTACTCGTCGGTGCGAGCCCCGCGTCGTTCCCACGGCACGCCTAGGGCCTCGAACTCCTCACGGAGCCAACCCACACCAATCCCCAACTCCACCCGGCCACCGCTCAGCGCGTCGAGGGTGGCCACCTCCTTGGCCAGGACCACCGGGTTGCGCTCGGGGAGGATGAGGATCCCCGTACCCAGTCGGATGGTCGAGGTCTGGGCGGCCACCCAGGTGAGCCAGATCAGTGGGTCGGTCAGAGGCGTGTCGGGGGTCATCGGCATCCGGCCGCTGTCGTCATAGGGATAGGCCGACCGGTAGCCACTGGGGAAGATCACGTGCTCGACGGTCCACAGTGACTCCACCCCGGCCGCTTCGGCCGCGCAGGCCAACTCGGCGGCCCCCTCCCCGGTGCCAAACCCGGCGATGTTGGCGAACGCGATTCCGACCTTCACCGCTACCTCCCTTGGTCTGGCCGACCCCATCCTGCCGGTTGGCGCCGGGAGATGC
>CAJXKL010000033.1 GCA_913055915.1 uncultured Candidatus Nemicrothrix sp.
CTGTATAAGGGACAGCCCCCGGTCGGTTCGCCGATGAGCGTTCAGGTGCGTTCCCTGCGCCAGGCGGCGTAACGGGCCACATGGCCCAGTGCGGCAATAGCCCGGTCGGCTGAGCTGTAGCAGAGTCGCCCCGAGTCGCGCACGGCTGCGACCATCGGGTTGTCAGGCCAGGCGGTCGCCAGTTCGGAGGCGACAAGGACCGGCTTTGAGTTGGCAGCCGAGGCCTCGGCAGCGGCCGTGGCGTACAGGTGCTCCTGGCGTTCGTGGAAGGCCACGATCCGCTCCAGGCCATGGTCCGGGTAGAAGGGCCCGCTCCTTGTGAGGGCAGCAGTGTTCCCCTGGATCCCGAGGCCCAGCTGGATGATCGAGCCGACATCGGGATGACCAGCCACCAGGTGCAGGAGGTCCGGGATGGTCTCGCGGGTCTCACCGCCGGCCAGGTCGACCGGGTTGTTCCGGCTCCAGCGAAGCGGGAGAATCTCGTCGACCGAGGCGAACAGGTCATCGGGAAGGGCGGAGAGCATCAGGTCCGGATGCGCGGTGACGGCATCTGCAGCGATGACGCCCCAGCCTCCGGCGGTTGTCAGCACCACGACATTGTCGCCCTGCGGAAGAGGTTGGGTTGCAAACGTGGCTGCCGTATCGAAGGCTGCCTCGACGGTCGGAGCGCGCAGCAACCCGGCCTGTCGGGCCATTCCATCGAAGATCCGGTCATCGCTGGCCAGCGACCCCGTGTGGGATGCCGCTGCCCGCTGTCCCCCCGAGGTGGCTCCGCCCTTGATCACGACCACGGGCATCTGTGTGCTCACTTGGCGGACCCGCTCGAAGAAATCGCGTCCGTCCGGCAGTCCCTCGATGTAGCAGAGGGCCACGTCGGTCTCGGGATCGTCTGCAAACCATTCCAGGTAGTCGACCAGGCCGGTGGATGCGGCGTTACCCGCCGAGACGGATCGGCTGATGCCGATACCAGTCTGTTCAGCCAGGTTGAGGAAGGCCGAGACCAGATTTCCCGACTGGGAGGCCACGCCGATACATCCACGTGGGGGGAAGGGAGCGACTATCTGGGCACACAGGCCCACAGGCGTCGAGACCACTCCCTGGCCGTTGGGGCCCGCCAGTACCAGACCTAGTTCGTTGGCCAGTGAGGCCAGACGGGCTTCGGCGGCAATCCCCTCGGGGCCCGACTCCGAGTAGCCACCAGCGGCCACGAATACGGCCCCGACACCCTTCGCTGCAGCCGAGACCAGGATTTCCTCGTTCACCGACACAGGTGTGCAGATGACGAGCAGGTCGGCGCTGTCGGCCGGTACCTCTTCAACCGATGCCAGCATCGGTCGGCCCAGAACCGTGCCCGCCTCGCGGCCAACGGCGTACACAGGGCCCTCGTAGCCACAGGTGAGGATGTTGTGGAGTGTCACAAAGCCGAATTTCCCCGGATGAGTGGAGACACCTGTGACGATCACCCCACGGGGCTCGAACAGGGGGGTGAGGTCCACAGACATCAGGTGGTCTCCGCCAGTTCCACAAGGGCGTCGACGGCGACGGGTCGACCGTCGGAGATGATCAGCGGGTTCAGGTCAACTGACCTGATTGTCTCATCCCCGGCCAGGGAACCCAGCGCACAGAGGGTGTCTGCGAGGGCCTCCCGATCTACCGCCGGTTCTCCCCTGAATGGCCCCAGAAGTGCCTGGGTCGCAAGGGAGGCGATCAGGTCGTGTGCATCGGCCCGGTCCAGGGGGGCAAGCCTGAATGCCACGTCGGCCACCGCCTCGGCCAGCACGCCGCCGATGCCCAGCATCACGCACGGCCCGAAGCTGTCATCCCTGACGAGCCCGGCGATCAACTCCCTGTTTCCGCTGAGCATCGTGGAGACCAAGACTTCAACCCTGCCGTCCTCGGGGGTGGCCACTGCCAGCAGTTCTTCTGCGGCAGACTCGACCTCGGATGCTCCGGCGAGGCCAAGGCGCACCAGACCGCGTTCGGTCTTGTGGGCAATTCCGGCACCGCAGAGCTTGGCAGCCACGGGAAAGCCCATGCGGGAAGCCACGCTGGCGGCACCAGCGGGATCAGGTGCAACCGCCCAGTCCGAAACGACCACACCGGCAGCGGCCACGACATCGCGTGAATCGGACTCGGAGAAGGTAGGCACGTTGAAGCTGGGTCAGGCGGAGAGTGCCGCGTAACCGGGCTTGATCACGCTGTTGATGATTTCGAGGCGTTCGTCGAAGGGAAGGAATGCACTCTTCATTGCGTTGATGGTGAGCCACCTGAAGTCATCGAGGCTCCAGTCGAAAGCCTCGTTCAGGTCCGCCATCTCGGAGGTCATGGAGACATTGCTCATCAGGCGGTTGTCGGTGTTGACCGTGACCCTGAACCCGAGGTCCCGCAGGATCCCGATGGGGTGCTCCGCAATGCTGTCCACGGCGCCTGTGTGGACGTTGGACGTGGGGCAGAGTTCGAGGGGGATCCGCCGGTCCCGGACGAAGGACGCCAGGCGCCCGAGTGATGCCCCTTCGCCTTCGATGTCATCGATGATCCTCACGCCGTGACCCAGGCGCTCTGCACCACAGAACTGGACTGCCTCCCAGATGGAGGCCAGGCCGAATGCCTCGCCTGCGTGGATCGTGACGTGGAAGTTCTCCCGCTGCAGGTATTGGAATGCCTCCAGATGCATGGTTGGCGGGAAGCCCGCCTCGCGTCCGGCGATGTCAAAGCCGACAACGCCCCTGTCCCTGAAGCGAACGGCTGCCTCGGCCACGCTCACCGAGTCCGTGTCGGTCCGCATGGCGGTTATCAGGGTGCGTGCGGTCAGGCGTGTGCCGGAGGAGCCGTCGTCAAAGCCAGCCAGCACGGCCTCGATCACCTCGTCAACTTCGAGACTCCCGGCTGTGAGGAGGGTTGGGGCGAACCTGACCTCGGCGTAGACACAGCCGTCGTCGGCAAGGTCCTGCGCACACTCTGAGGCCACGCGGTGGCAGGCATCGGCGGTCTGCATTACGCCGACCGTGTGGGCAAAGGTCTCAAGGTAGAGGTCCAGGTCGCGTCTGGCGGCACCCTGGCGGAACCAGGTCGCAAGGTCCTCCACATCGGTTGTGGGAAGGTCGCGGTAGCCCTGCTGCTCGGCCAGGTCCAGGACGGTTGCAGGGCGTAGGCCGCCATCCAGATGATCGTGGAGGAGCACCTTGGGTGCTTGGCGGATCGTGTTGAGGTCGATCGGCATGTCGCAGCCTAACCCCGGTGTGTGGTAGGTCTTCAGGCGAAGCCGCGCAGGGGAAGGTCGGGGCCCCGTTGCAGCCAGTTGTCCTCTAGGTAGTCGGCCGTGTCGTCGATCACGTGCAGTGTGTAGGCGAGCCGGGAGTCCTCGGACGTGTTGGGTGCGCTCCAGTGGGGGAGCAGCCCCGAGAAGGCAATCAGGGTTCCGACCTCGACCTCGACGGGGATGAGGCTGTCCATGTCATAGGGAACGGGATCGATCACGTCTGTTGTGGTCCCGGTTCCGTCGAGGTGGAAGCGAGTGCGTGCCGGTTGGCGGTGACCTCCCGGTGTCACCCAGAGGCAGCCGTTCTCGACGGTCGCATCGTCGAGGGCGAACCAGAGACCAGCCACCGTCTGGGGCTCGGTCCACAGGAAGCTGTGGTCGCAGTGGCAGATCACCTCACCGCCGATGTGGGGTGGCTTGAAGATCACCATGGACTGCAGGAGGAGTGGATCGACGAAGCCGATGTCGGACACGAGTGCTGCCAGCTCAGGTGTCCGTGAGAAGTTGTCGAAGACCGGGTCCAGGTCGTGCATGGCGTGGCCCAACTTGTTGAGTGCCCGGTCCATGGGTACCTGCAGGTTCCCTTCGGAGTCGAACGCCCCCTCCTCGAAGAAGGGCCTGATCACACCACCCGAGGTCAGGAAGTACTCGTCCTGGGCGTGGGTCCGCTCGGTAGTTGAAAAGACCGTGGTCGCCTCGCCGGGGGAGCGTGCGAAGCCGTCGACGAGCTCTCCGATTCGGTCTGTGAGAGCCGATATCTGGGTTCCCGGGACGAAGTTCGGAAGCACTACGAAGCCGTCATCACGCCAGGCAGACGCCTGTTCGACCGACAGCGACACGCCTGCCTACTCCTGGCCCTTCCGGTAGCGCATCCCGTCGGCGGCCGGCATGCGCAGGCGGCTCGTGGCGAACACCAGCACGAGCAGGGTGGCGATGTGGGGTGTCACCGGCGGCAGTTCGCTCATGACGCTCTCGGTCACCGAGTACCACCAGAGGACAAGCGCTGAGATCAGGAGCAGTACTGCCGCCCCTACGGGTTGGCTGCGTCGGAGTGCACGGAGTGCGACGAGGCCGACCGCCACCCCGGTCAGGAGCAGGAGGGCGTGGACGGCGGTTCGGTCACGCAACTGCAGAGCGTCGGCGAAGCCGAAGAGGATCGACCCGAGGAAGGCGCCCAGGGGCTGCCAGTTTCCGAAGATGACCGTTGCCAGGCCAATGAAGCCGCGACCCTGGGTCTGGGCCTCGCGGTAGATGCCGGTCTGTTCGATGGCTATGAACGCGCCACCGAAGCCGGCCATGCCTCCGCTGATGATGACTGCTGCGTACTTCATCCGGTAGACGTTCACCCCGAGGCTGTCGGCGGCGACCGGGTGCTCGCCACATGAGCGAACCCTCAGGCCGAACGGTGTACGCCAGAGGAGGTACACGGTTCCCGGCACCAGGGCGAGGGCCAGGAGGGTCGCCCAGGAGACGTTCGAGGTGACCCCGGATGCAACGGCGCAGAGGTCGGAGACCAGGAACCATCCACGGTCGGCGATCCACCCGAAGGTGTCCGGGCTGGCCCAGCCGAAGACCTCGCCTCCGGACAGGAAGGGAAAGTCGACGTGTCCGACGCTCTCCACCCGTGGGGACTGGGTGATTCCCCCGCCTGTCTGGGTGGCGAAGATCTCGCGGGAGAGGAACCTCGTTATCCCGGGAGCCAGGATGTTTATTGCCACACCGGAGATGATGTGGTCCACCCCGAAGCCGACCGTGGCGACGGCGTGGAGGAGGCCGCCGGCGGCTCCACCGGCGATTCCGATGACTATTCCCCACCAGGGTCCGAACTCGAGTGCACCCCACGCGCCGAACCAGGTCCCCAGGATCATCATGCCCTCGAGGCCGATGTTGACCACGCCGGCCCTTTCGGCCCAGATGCCGCCCAGGCCTGCAAGGAGGATGGGGACAGCACGCCGCAGCGTGGATCCTGCGGTTCCGGCAGAGATGAGGTCATTGGTCTCGGGGCGCGCCAACTCCTGGGTAACAGAGAGGACAAGGACGAGCCCTAGGATGGCGATCGTCCATCGGAGGACGCGTGACTCCTTCAGGGGAACGGGGTTCATCGATCGACCTCGGTATTTGCCTGGTTGTCGTTGGCGGGCAGGGGACCTGAGGTGGCAATTGCCGCGTCGCGGGCCTCCTGTGCCTGCCGCACCCTGCTGACCACCTCGTAGGCGACAACGGCTGAGAGGACAACGACACCCTGGAGGATGGAGACGATCTCCCGGGGGGCGTCACCCCGCACATCGAGTATGGGAGCGGCGCTGTCAAGCCACCCGAACAGGAGGGCACCGATTGCGATTCCCGCCGGATGGTTCCTCCCTATGAGGGCCACGGCGATGCCTGCAAAGCCGAGGCCCTTGGTGAACGAGAGGTCGTACTTGAAGTCGTCACCAAGGATCTCCGGCAGGCCGATCAGGCCGGCAACGGCACCGGAGAGGAGCATGGCCCGGATCACGGTCGCCTTGGGGTTGACACCAGAGGCCTCTGCAGCAAACGGGTTCAGGCCCGTGATGCGCAGGTCGTAGCCGGAGCGGGTCCGGGTCAGGTACAGGTGGAAGATGATGCCGACCACCGCGGCGACGATGATGAAGCCGCCCAGTTCACGACCTCCCTTGATGTCGCGGGTAAAGGTCTGGAGGAGTCCGTTCAGGTTCGGGAACCGTCCAGATTCAGCTATCTCGCGGGTCTTCAGGTTCAACGTCGTGTCGTTGGGGTCGGCCAGCCATGTCCGCATCAGGTATCCCACCATCGCCCAGGCGATCGCGTTCAACATGATCGTGGAGATGACCTCGTGTACCCCGCGGGTGACCTTCAGGTATCCGGCGACGCCTGAGAACAGCGAGCCGACGAACATCGCCACGATGATGATCATGAGGATGTGCAGCGGAGCGGGCAGGCTCACGGCTGCGCCTGCCGAGGCAGCCAGAAGGGCGGCGATCGTGTACTGGCCCTCGACTCCGATGTTGAAGAGGTTCATCCGGAAGCCGACGGCCACTGCTATTCCGGCAAGGTAGAGGGGCGTGGCCCGGTTGCTGGTCTCCACGAGGGTTTCCAACCGCATTCCGAACGAGAGCATCTCAGCCCAGGCGTCGATCGGGTTGGTGCCGACCGCAATAAGTACTGCAGAGGAGATCAGCACCGAGAAGGTGAATGCCGAGACCGGTGCGGCCAGGGCCATCACGATCCGCCGGGCGGTCATGTTGCCGGTTCCCCGTCGTCGACTTCGGCACCGGTCATGTGGCTACCGAGTAGGCGTGGGGTGGTGTCTGCCGGGTCCAGTTCAGCGACGATTCTTCCACCCAGCATGACGACGAGGCGGTCGGCCAGCCCGATCAACTCGTGCAGGTCAGCTGAGACTAGGAGAACGGAAAGGCCTTCGGCACGTACGCGTCGGAGCTCCTCCCAGACGGCGGCCTGGGCGCCCACGTCGATTCCCCGTGTCGGGTGGGCTGCAATGAGGAGCAGTGGGTCGGCTGCGATCTCACGGCCGACGACCAGCTTCTGCTGGTTGCCGCCGGAGAGTGCCCTGGCGGTTGTGTCGATGCCCGGGGTTCTCACGTCGAACCGGTCGACTATCGCCTCGGTTGCCTTTCTGGCACCTGACCTGTCGATAAGGGAGCCCTTGGCGAACGGTTCGACGGTCTGGTGGCCGAGCATTGCGTTCTCCCAGAGGGGAGCGTCCAACAGGAGGCCTCGTCGGTGGCGGTCCTCGGGGACGTAGCCGATGCCGGATTCACGGCGGCGTCTCACCGGCCATTGGCCGATGTCCTCGCCGCGGAAGGTGAGGTATCCTCCCGCCAGTTGTCGTAGGCCGAGTATGGCCTCGATCAACTCGCCCTGGCCGTTCCCCTCGACACCGGCCACCCCGAGGATCTCACCGCGGCGGATGGTCAGGTCAATGTCGCTCAGGGCCTCGCGTTCGTCGTCGCCGGTCACCGACACACCCGCCAATGCAAGCGTCACGTGGTCGTCGATCTGATGGGTTGCCGTGGACGGAGACGGCAGGTCGCCCCCGATCATCATCTCTGCAAGCTCCTGGGCTGTCACATCTGCTGCATCGACGGTCGTCACGGTGCGTCCGGCCCGAAGCACGGTGATCGTGTCGGCGATCTCCAGGACCTCGGTGAGCTTGTGGTCGATGAAGATGATGGTGTGGCCCTGTGCCTTGAGCTCCCGGAGGTTCCTGAACAGTTCCTCGACCTCCTGGGGGACCAGTACGGCGGTGGGCTCGTCAAGGATGAGGATCTTCGCTCCGCGGTAGAGCACCTTGATGATCTCGACCCGCTGTCGCTCGCCGACCTCAAGGGTGTCGACCATGTCGTCAGGGTGGATGTCGAGGCCGTAGGAGGCCCCCAGCTCCTCGAGGCTGGTCCTTGCCGCCTCGAGGTCAATTGCCCCGCGCCGTTTCGGCTCTGCACCCAGGATCACGTTTTCCAGGACGGTGAGGTTGTCGGCCAGCATGAAGTGCTGGTGCACCATTCCGATTCCGCGGTCGATTGCCTCACCTGGTGATGAGAAGCTGACCTCGTCGCCCGTTACTGTCATCCGACCCTCGTCGGGGGCAAGCATTCCGTAGAGGATCTTCATCAGGGTTGACTTGCCGGCGCCGTTCTCTCCGACCACGGCGTGGATCTCACCTTCGGTGACGCTTATGTGGACATCGTCGTTGGCGACGACTCCGGGGAACCGCTTGGTGATTCCAGTCAACTCGACTGCAGTGGCTGGTGGCATCAGGCGATCAGGCTAGGTGTGGCGGGGTTCAGTAGAGGATCTTGTCGAAGAACGCGCGGGTGCGCTCGTGGGTCGGATTGGAGAAGATCTCCTCTGGGGGCCCGGACTCGACTATCTCACCCTCGTCGATGAAGACGAGGCGGTCGGCTGCGGCCCGTGCGAAGCCCATCTCATGGCTTACCACGACCATCGTCATGCCCTCGGCGGCCAACTCCAGCATTACGTCGAGGACTTCCTTGACCATCTCAGGGTCTAGCGCCGAGGTGGGTTCGTCGAAGAGCATCACCCGTGGTTCCATGGCCAGTGATCTGGCGATGGCGACCCTCTGCTGCTGGCCACCTGACAGTTGGCGTGGGTAGGAGTCGGCCTTTTCAGGTATCCCGACCCGGGTCAACTGGCGTTCAGCCATCTCCTGGGCCTCGGTCCTGCTGCGGCCACGGACCTTTCGCTGTGCCAGCGTGATGTTCTCTGTGACCGTGAGGTGGGGGAACAGGTTGAACTGCTGGAAGACCATGCCAACCTCGGCGCGGACGTGGTCGATGTCGGTTGAGGTGTCTGTCAGTTCGAAGCCGTCGACCAGAACCGTTCCCGCTGTCGGGATCTCAAGAAGGTTTATGCAGCGCAGGATCGTGGACTTGCCGGAGCCACTCGGCCCTACGATCACGACGACTTCGCCTTCGTCGACTTGGAGGTTCACGTCACGTACGGCGTGGATCGTCCTGTCGAAGGTCTTGGTGAGGTCACTGAGCGTGATCATGTCAGCGCTCCCCCTTGCGGTCGCGGGTCATTCGCCGTTCGAGTACTCCGAGGAGAAGGGAGAGGCTGAGGGTGAGGATCAGGTAGATGAACGAGACGACGAAGTAGCCCTCACGGAACTTGAAGGTGCTGGCTGAGAACTGACGTCCTCTCTGGGTGATCTCGAGGACACCCAGAACCGAGAGCAGGGAGGTGTCCTTGAGGATGGCGATGAAGTCGTTTCCGAGCGGGGGGATGATCGCGCGCATCGCCTGGGGCAGGACAACTGAGTTCATTGTCTGGCGCTTTGTCAGGCCCAGTGACCTGCCTGCCTCGGTCTGGCCCGGAGGGATGGACTGGATGCCACCCCGGAAGATCTCGGCCATGTAGGCGCCGTAGATGAGTGCAAGGGTGACTGTCGCCCTCATCTGGAAGGAGAGCGTGAACTCCCAGCCGAACCATGCATCCAGGCGGCTGTTGAGGAGGTCGGTTGTCTCGGGGACAACGATCAGGGCGACCGTGAATATGAGTGGCAGGATGGGGATGCCCCTTATGAACTCCACGTAGGTGCGTGAGACATTGCGGGCGACCACGTTGCGGGAGAGTTGGCCCATGCCTGCTATTAGGCCGACTACCAGTGCGATGGCAAAGGCCTGCAGGGTGGCCGTGACGGTGAGGCGGAGGCCGGGGGCGATGCGGTCCCAGGCCAGTTCGTAGTCGTCGTTGGTGGCTATCTGAAAGGCCATCCAGAGGAGGATCGACCCGATGATCACCCCCCACCAGGGGAAGGTGTCCCACCAAGGCCGCTCGTCGGTAACCCGGGCGGAGTTTCGTCGCAGGTCGGGCTGCGGGTCGGCTTCCACCCCCTGGCTCTGTATCGACGAGTCTTCCACTACGTCTCCAATGGTGAAATGGAACGGAGGGCGACTCTAACCGAAGCCGCAGACCCCGGTGGCTGTCGGGTATCCCTGTAGCTGAAAACGAAACCGGGCGGGGCCGAAGCCCCGCCCGGTATTCAGTTATGTGTTGTTGTCAGGGGGTCATCCTGCGACGAAGCAGGCACCCTCATAGGTCTGGTCCTTGGTGATGTCTGACACGATCGGGCCGTCACCGATCAGCACCGAACCAGTCGACCCGCCACCAGCGACTG
>CAJXKL010000034.1 GCA_913055915.1 uncultured Candidatus Nemicrothrix sp.
GCTCGATGACGAACACGACCACGAAGACGATGATGAGCATGCCCAGAACCCTGTCGAACCGGAAGAACTGCCGCTGGGCCTCGAGCACCCGGCCGATGCCTCCGGCGCCGACGAGCCCAAGGACGATCGATGCCCTGATGTTGAGTTCGAACACGTAGAGGGCGTACGCCACGTACTCGGGAAGCACCGTGGGGAGCACGCCGGTGCGGATCGCCGGAAGGTGCCGGGAGCCCGTGGCTCGGGCGGCCTCGAGCGGGCGCGGGTCGGCGTTGTCGACCGTCTCGCTGAACAGCTTCACCATCACGGCGAGCGAGAAGACGCTCAGGGCCCAGGTGCCGGCGAAGGCTCCGATTCCGACAGCGGTTACGAGCAACTTGGCCCAGAACAGGTCGGGGACGGCCCGCACCACGTTCATCACGGACCGGCTCACCAGGTAGGTGGGCCGGTTGGGTGCGGTAAGGCGCGACATGGCGAACGAGATCGGCAGGGCCAGGCCACAACCGACGATGGTCGCGAGGATGGCGATCTGGAATGTCTCGACGAGTGGGTCGAGCACGTTGGAACGGTCGAGGACCCAGTCCCACGGGACCGGCCAGAATTTCTCCCAGAGCGGGTTGTTCCACACTTCCCAGAAGGTCGAAACGGCGAACTCGACTTCTCTGGCGGCGAAGCCGGTGAACGCGAGGAGCCCGGCGGTGATGCCGAACGTGCGCAGGCGGGGCCGGGGGCGAACCGGCCGGGCCGTTCCGCCCTCACTCACGTCAGGTCGTCCTCGGTGCCCACCAGGTCGTCGTCGCTGATCGCCCGGCCGTAGATCTCCATGAAGGTGTCGTCGTCGACGTCGGTGATGTCGCCGTCGAAGACCAACTCGCCGTCGCGGAGTCCGACCAGGCGACTGCCGAACTCTTGGGCCAGGTCCAGGTAGTGCAGGTTGACGATCGTGGTGATCCCGAGGTCCCGGTTGATGCGCTGGAGGTCGCCCATCACCTGTCGGCTGGTGACCGGGTCGAGCGAGGCAACCGGTTCGTCTGCCAGCATCACAGACGGTTCCTGGACCAGCGCCCGGGCGATGCCGACCCGCTGCTGCTGACCGCCCGAGAGGTTCGAGGCCCTGACGTAGGCCTTCTCGACGATGCCGACCCGTTCGAGGGCCTGCATAGCCCGCTCCCGGTCGTCAGCCGGCCAGAGCCCGAGGGTGGAACGCCAGACGGGAACGGTGCCGAGTCGGCCCATGAGGACGTTGTTCAGCACCGAGGTGCGGTTCACCAGATTGAAGGTCTGGAAGATCATCCCGATCTGTGATCGGAGAGCACGCAGTTCAGCGGCCGAGGCGCCGACGACCTCGGTGTCGTCGACGGTGATGGAACCACCGGTGGCAGGAACCAGACCGTTGAGGGCACGTAGCAGGGTGGACTTGCCGGCGCCGGACAACCCGACGATGACGATGAACTCACCGTCCTCGATCGTCAGGTCCAGCCCGCGCAGGGCCTGCACGCCGCCCCGGTAGGTGACCGAGACATCTTCGAACCGGATCATCCGGGCAGGGTAGTTGTCGGGGCCGGGGATTATGTGGGGCAGACGCCACGATGCCGGCGCCCCCGGAGGGACGCCGGCATCGTGGAACGAGGTCTGGTCAGCCCGGGGGCTCTGTGATGCCGAGCGCCTGTGCGGCCGCCCGAACGATGTCGAACTCCGAATCCTCGGCCCCACGGATGCTCGTCCAGCCGTAGATCTCGTCGAACATCGCCTCGCCCTCTTCGGTTGCGAGATAGGCGTCGATGGAGTCGTAGATGGCGGTCTTGAGGTCGCCCGGGATTTCCGAGCGAACCGCCACGATGTCGTTGGGGATCTCGCCGGTGATGTTGAACACGATCACCTTGTCGCCCACGTCCAAGTTCGTCTTACGGATCGAGCGGCGGGCATCGTCGTAGGAGAGGCCGATATCGGCATCGCCGTTGTAGACGGCTATGACCGCAGCATCATGGCTACCGGTGTAGACGACGTCAATGTCAGCATCGGGGTCGATGCCGGCGTTGATGAGCTGGAGCTTGGGGAACAGCGAACCAGACGTGGAACTCTCGGACGTGAAGGCCACGGTCTTGCCGGCCACGGCACTCAGGTCAGCCTGACAGGACATGCCGGCAGACACGTCTCCGACGTCCTCTACGGTCTCACCGAGGGCCTTGCCGTCGTCACCGAAGTAGACGCCGACCTGGAGGGCCACGGCGTCGAGAGCGCCGACCTGGACCACGCCGTCGGGCGAGTTCTCAAGTGCGGTGCCCGACTCGGGGGCCGAGTCGCAGATGCTGGCGTCGTTGGTGAACCACTGGCCGTGGTAGGTGGCGGCGCCGTAACGGACGGACATGATCAGCGGTTCGATGCCGCCGAACTGGTCCTTGGCCAGCGTGTAGCCGAACGGTCCGAAGGCGCCGAGGTCGGCCTGTCCGGTACCCATGGCGGTGACGAGGCCGGTGTAGTCGGTCGTGACGAACCCTTCGACCTCGATGCCGAGCGCCTCCTCGAGAACGTCCATGAACGGCTGGATGTCGTCCTGGAGTTGCTCCTGTTCCTGACTCGGGACGAAGCCGAACGTGATCGACTCGGGCCACGGTTCTGGGGCGACTTCGCACCCTGGTGCGTCGGTGACCCAGACGCAGGTCGGGATGGTCCCGGCCTCGAGGTCGGCCTTGAGGGCGACGAGCATGTCCTGGACGTCGGCGGGCACCGAGTCGGCATGGTCGTGGAACGGAGCCAATGCCACACCGCCGTAGTAGTTGCCCGCAGGCATCGAACCGGCGAACGACTGGCCTACCAGGTCAACGACCCCGTCGGTGATCATCTTCATCGAAGAAGACACCAGACACGGATGCGCTTCGGGAACGGTGTCCCACTGGTCGGTGTCGACACCGATACAGAACGCACCAGCCTCACCGGCGACCTCGATGATCGCCCCGTTGCCGGTCTTGCCACCGGCACCGAACACCACGTCGGCACCCTGGTCCAGGGCCTGACGGGCAGTGGTCGCACCCCACTCAGGATCGGTGAACGCCACATCCAGACCACCCGGATGGTACGTCTTGATCACCGTGATCGAAGGATCGATGTGCTTGGCACCGTTGACGAAACCCTCACCGAACGCAACCACCGGCGGCACCAGGTCCGTGCCCAGCACCTCGGCGATCACACCCGACGTCGACAACGAAGCAGCCAACGCACCAGCCAGATAACCGGCCTGGTCCTCGGGGAACAACAAACCAGCCACATTGGCGATCGGCTCGGCCTGCCACTGGTCCACACCGACGAAGTCGATGTCGGGATACTCGGCAGCAGCGACACCGGTCGCTTCACCCAGGGCGAAACCGACCGTGACGATGACATCACAACCATCGTCGGCAAACAGGCCGATGTTGGTCGCATAGTCCTTCGCCGCCTGCGTCTCGATGTAGTTCACATCAGCACCAGACGCCTCACCAGCAGCCTGGACACCCTCCCACGCCGACTGGTTGAACGACTTGTCATCCACCTGACCCACATCGGTCACCAAACCGATACACGCACCCGCAGGTGCAGCAACCGCCTCCGTTGTGGTCGGGGCCGCAGGGGGTGCTGAGGCGGCGGCGATCCAGTCGGCTACGAGGCCGGCGTTGTCGGCCATCCACTCTGCAGCGAGTTGCTGGACGTGGGCTTCTGAGCCGTCGCCGTTGGTTTGTGCGACCTGAAGGATCGAAATGTCGAGAATCGAGGGACGAATCTTTTCCAGCAACGAATGCAGGAACGGGTCGCCCTCCAACAGGTCTATACGGGCAGACACCTGAATGTCGGCAGCTTCCCAACCCAGCTGACACGGCTGCGTGCACGTATCGGCAGGAGCGTCGCGGAAACCGTCACCCTGCGAATGGCTTTCACCACCCGACTTTTCCAACGGGTTCGAATCGTCCAGAACCGAGTCCTCTTCGACGGACAGCCAGTACACGTCCACACCCGGAACCATCTCCACCACATACGAAGAAGGCGTCCACGTATAGATCACCGCAGGCTCGCCAGAGCTCACACGGTTCACGAACTCGGCGAACAAAGCGTCATAACCGGCCTTGGTCTCGATCAGGTTGTCCCAACCGGCAAACGCAATCTGGTTCTCGATGATGTCGTCACAGGTCCAATCCTCGGGGCAACCCAGGATCTCACCCACACCGTCACCATCGGTGTCCAGCGCCTCATACAACGCCGGCGTGTCGTTGATCTGATCCAACGTCGTGATGCCCTCGGCATCAGCCCACGCCTTGGTGATCAAATAACCCTGAACACCGGAGTCCTGGAACAAACCATCAACTGCCTGCACATGGTCAGCAACCAGGCTGCCGTCAGGCATCTCGTTTTCGTACCAGGAGAAATGCCCCGGATACCAGGAGTTCGCCCACAGGTCACACGTGCCCTCGGCCATCGTCGAATACGCATTCGACGGACCAAGCTCGATCAAAGACGGATCAGAAACCTCATACCCGCCCGCGACAAGGACCTGACGCACGATCTCGGCCTGGATATAACCAGACGCCCAGTTCGCACGACACATCGTCACAGGAGCCCCCACAGCGACATCGCCGACCTGCTGGCCACCCAGCGGGGCATATTCATAGATGACGTTGGCAGTGGAAGCCTCGTAGTCGGTCGAATCGATGTTTTGGATGACGGTGATCTTCGCCGACGAGCAATCGCCGAAGTTGTCGCACGACATCGAACCGATCAAACCCGAATAGTTCGACACACCATTGAGGTACTCACGCACCCTGGCACGATCGATGACCAAAGTGCCACCGTCGTCGGTCGACGCAGCAGCAATGGCGTCCATGAGCAGCACCGCAGCGTCATACGAATGCGCCCAGAACGGCGCAGCCGGAGCCTCACCGAACTCGGCCTCATAGTCGGCCAACACATCAGCAGCCGACTCACCCGTCGACTCGTTGAAGTTGTCGCCATAACGCACGTCCGGACCCGAGAAATACATGCCCTCGGTCTCAGCCATCGCCAAATAGTTCGTGTTCAACAAACCATCAGCAGCCATCATCACCGTGTCCTCCAGACCCGGCACCGCAGGCGACTGCTGGATGATGAAATCACCCTCCGGCTGGAAGATCGGGAAGAACAACAACTCCGGCGAACCGGCAGCAACCTCGGTCAACACAGGAACCATGTCCGTGTCGCCCTTGTTCACAGCCGTGAACCCGGTCAACGTGCCACCACCAGCTTCGAACGCATCAGCAAACGCACGCGCCAAACCCTCGGTGTAGGGATCACCATCATGGATCGCAGCAGCACTCGACACACCCAACACCTCAAGCGCGAAATTGGCCGCAGCCTGACCCTGGTACAAGTCGTTGTGCGCCGTGCGGTAATACCCCTCGTGATAGTTCGCACCAGCAGTACCAGCAAGATCCGACGTCAAAGCAGGAGACGTGTTCGAACCCGAGATCATCACCATCCCAGCCTCGGAAATCAACGGAGCAGCAGCAGTAGCCGCACCCGAACACGACGTACCGATAACACCGATCACGTCCTCGTCGGCCACGATCGTCTGAGCAGCAGCCTGACCACCATCAGCCGAACACAGATCATCAAGACCCGTACCGACCTCTACATCATGCCCACCGATCTGGCCATAGTCAGCAACAGCCATACGGATACCGTTCTCATTGGGAATACCCAAAAACGCCACATCGCCCGAAATGGCATTCAACGAACGAATCTGGATCGCCTCACCCGGACCAACCTCGACAACATCTGCCGCCGCCGGCGGCAACGTCACATTCTTCGTCGGAGCAGTCGTAGACGGCGTCGCATCGTCACTACCACAAGCCGCAGCCACCACCATCAAACTCAATGCGATCGCCGTCAAACGGCGCAGTCGTGTATTCATCCTCAATCCCCTCCTTGGGTTCGTTTCACCGGGCGACGTGCTCCACGCCACCCACGGCCCGGTCATCATTACCGGTACCCGCCCAAGAGGCAAGTCCAACGGCGTAATCTCTGCGATCGTGCCCGACGAGCAGCGTTTTCATGAAACGACCCTCGACACACGGGGCCTACAGGTCAGGCCAGACCCAGCGTCGCTGCCCGAGGGACCCCACACCGTGGCCGAAATCCTCGTAGACGGCGTACACCGGCACCCCGACCGGGAGGCGCTCGTCCATGGCACCGACCGGATGACCTACCGGGAACTCGACGAGCGGGTCACATCTGCCGCCGGCGGACTCGCCGAACTCGGCATCGGCCCCGGTGACCGGGTGGCCGCCAGCCTCCCGAACCGCACGACCCTCATCGAGGCCTTCCTGGCCACCCAGCGGCTCGGCGCCATCTGGGTCGGGATCAACGCCGACCTGACGACCCCGGAGGCCCGCTGGATGCTCGACGACGCCGATGCATCGCTGCTCCTGACCACGCCGGACCGGACACGGGAGATCGGAAACGACCCGACCCTGACCGTCGATCCGGAAACCGGCGACGGCTCGTGGGCCGAACTGGTGGCAGCCGACCACCCTCAGCCGACGATCGAGGTCGACCCACACGCCCCGGCGGCGATCGCCTACACCAGCGGCACCACCGGCCGTCCCAAGGGCGCCGTCCACAGCCAGCACAACATCATCTGGTCGGGCATCTCCAGCCGAACCTCCTACCCGGCCATCCCCGGTGAACGCCACGGCACCGCCCTGTCCTGCACCATCCTCAACCTCCTGCTCCTGGGGCCGGTGTGGTCGTTCGTACGGGGCACCACGGCGGTGCTCATCGACCGAACCGACCCCGTCGGCCTGACCTCTGCGATCCGGGCCGAGGGCGTCAGCCGCATCACGCTGGTACCCACGCTCGTCCACGACCTCGTCGAGCACCCCGAGGTGCGCCGGGAGGACCTGGCGGGACTCACCCGCATCGTCATCGGCGCCGCACACACGCCGCCGGAACTCCGGCAGCGCTGGTACGAGAAGTTCGGATCCTGGCCGCTGGTCGGCTACGGGCTCACCGAGGCACCGTCCGGCATGGTGCGCGACCGTGCCGACGATCGGGGAAACGACGGAGCCGCCGGCTACGCACTCGACCCCGTCGAGGTGGTCGTCGTCGATGCCGCCGGCATCGAGGTGCCCTACGGCGAGGTTGGCGAGGTGTGCTTCCGGGCACGCAGCGAGGGCCGCTGGGCCGGCGTCTGGACCCCGATGCTCGGCTACTGGAACCAGCCGGAGGCGACCAGCGAGGCGCTGCGGGGCGGCCTGCTACACACCAGTGACCTCGGCCTGCTACACGCCGACGGCCGGTTGCTGGTCCGGGGCCGACGGAGCCAACTGATCCTGCGCGGCGGCGCCAACGTGTACCCGGCCGAGGTGGAGCGGGTGCTCCTGATGCACCCGGAAGTGGCCGAAGCCGCGGTGGTCGGCCTCCCCGACGAACGACTCGGCGAGCGGGTCGTCGCCGCCGTGGTCCCGATGGTCGGGTGCAGCCCCGACCCTGCCGGACTCTCCGCCCACTGCGCCGTCGACCTGGCCCGCTACAAGGTCCCGGACCGCTTCCTCGTCGTCGACGAACTGCCTCGCAACGCCATGGGCAAGGTGGTTCCCCGGGACCTGCTCCCCCGGTTCACCGACTGAGCACTCAGGCGCCGTCCAACCCGACGACCGCTTCATCGGCGAGGTGCAGGCCGACTGTTTCGCCACGGGCGACCGGTCGGTCGGTGAACAGGGACAACTCAAGGCCGTCGACCGAGACTGTCACCTCGGTGCGACCGTTCCGGAAGGCCACGCCGATCACCCGGGCCGACCGGGCGCCCTCTTGCAACGTCAGTCGGTCGCCGCGCACCAACACCGTGCCGGGACCGGTCCCCAACCGTCCCAGGGCACACGAGCCGTCCGGGTTCAGGTCCAACAGGTTGCGGTGCCCGACGCTGCGGGCCACGGCGACGGAGCGGGGATCGGCCCAGACCTCTGACGGCGTCCCGGTCCTGGCTATCTGTCCGTCGGCCATCACGGCAATCCGGTCGGCGAGGGTGAAGGCCTCGTCGTGGTCGTGGGTGACGTGGATCGCCGCCTGGCCCAACCGACGCAACAGGACGCCCAACTCGTCGACCAGTCGGTCCCGCAACGCCCGATCCAACGAGCCCAACGGTTCGTCCAACATGAGGAGCCGTGGTCCCGGCGCCAGCGACCGGGCCAGGGCCACCCGCTGGGCCTCGCCTCCCGACAGCGTCGACACGGATCGTGGCCCGAAGTCCTCCAGTCCGACCAGCTCGAGCACCCGACGGACCCTTTCATCCTGTTGCGACTCTGGCATCCCCGCCATGCGCAGTCCGAACCCGACGTTGCCCGCCACGTCCCGGTGCGGGAACAGGGCATGGTCCTGGAACATGAGTCCGAACCCCCGCTCGTGGGGTGGAACACCGGCCAGGTCGACGCCGTCCCAGGAGATCGACCCGGCCACCATGGGCTCGAGCCCCGCCACGGCCCGCAGCAGGGTCGTCTTGCCGCAACCGCTGGGGCCGAGCAGCACCAGGATCTCGCCCGGAGCGACCGCCAGGTCGATGCCGTCGAGCACCGGTGCCCCACCGAAGCCGACCGACACGGCGACGACGGTCAGGCCGTTCACAGGTCCCCCCGGACCACGCCCGATCCGAACCGGCCGCGGGACTCGATCACCAGCACGCACGCCGCCGTCAGCACCATGAGCACCACGGCCAGCGCCATGGCCTGGCCCCGCAGGAGCTCGCCAGGCGTGCCCAGCAGGCGAAACAGAGCCAGAGGGGCGGTCAGCCGGTCCGGTTGGCGGGGCAGGAACGAGGTGGCACCGAACTCCCCCAGGGAGATGGCGAAGGC
>CAJXKL010000035.1 GCA_913055915.1 uncultured Candidatus Nemicrothrix sp.
GGCTAGGAGACAGAGCAAGGAGGTCCAGGAATGAGTAAGCAAGGACGGGTCTACAGGGTCGGCGACGGCTGGGGTTTCGATGTCGATGTGGGCCCTGGGGCTGTGCGGAACCGGAAGCGCAAGCGCGGCTATTCCACGAAACACGAAGCAGTATCCGCAATGGAAGCAATGAGGGCACGGTTCGTGGACGTCACCGACCCAACTGCCGTGGACCTGGGCACCTACCTGGACGAGTGGCTCGACCAACGAGAAGCCAGCCACGCGCTCGCACCGACAACCGTTAGGGGATACCGACTCCACGCCAGAAAGGCACACGACCTCCTGCCCGGCATCTCTCTTGACCAGTTGACGGCAGCGAACCTCGACCACGCATACGGACGGTTGCTTACTGGGGACCTCTCCGATGGCAGGAAGCAGTCGAACAGGTCGGTTCGGGCGTTCTACACGACGGTCCACAAGGCGCTCAAGGACGGGGTTCGGAAGGGCATGGTGTCGCGCAACGTGGCGGCCCTATCGAACCCTCCGTCGACGCTCGCGTCGAAGCCCAAGGTGAAGCACAACCATTGGAGCATCGAGGAGGTTGAGGCTTTCCTGGCAGCAGAGTGGCTCCCCAACTACCGGCGGGCAGCGTGGTGCCTCGCGTTAGGAACCGGGCTACGGCGCGCTGAACTGTGTGGCCTGGAATGGCGGGACCTCGACCTTGATGGGCAGACGCTCACGGTTGAGCGGACCAGGACCCCGGTAGGTCACAGAGTCATCGAAGGTCCACCAAAGACTGCACGCGGCTACCGGACCATGAGTATCAGCGACGGCCTTGTGACCGTGCTCCGCAGGTGGAAGGTGACCCAGGGGAGCCTGATGCTTGCTGTCGGGCATCCGCAGCGTCAGGTGCTCACCAACGACCGACTGACGCCGTGGCATCCGAACAACGTGTCGAGCATGTGGCGAAACGACGCTGACCGGGCCGTGCGCGAGGGGATCGTGGCCGAACGGATGACACTCCACGGGGCAAGAAGGTGGAACCTGACCCAGCAGGTAAGCCACGGAGTCGATCCGCTCACGGTGTCCAAGCGAGCTGGACACCACTCCCCAGCGTTCACACTTGCCGCCTACGGGTACACCGACGATGAGCGCGATCGTGCCGCAGCCGCGGTGCTGGGAAACGTCCTGGAGGCCGCGTTCGGGGCCTAAACCGGTTCTCGTTGGACACTTCTTGGACACTTTCGGCATATCGAGTACCGACAAGCCTCTGAAAACACGTTCTGAACTGGTACGCCCCCCGGGACTCGAACCCGGAACCTGCGGATTAAGAGTCCGATGCTCTGCCAATTGAGCTAGAGGCGCTTGCGACGGCAGATCCTACCGGTGGGCGGATCCACACATGGGGTGACCGAGGGGATTTGAACCCCCGACCCCCTGGACCACAACCAGGTGCTCTAACCGAACTGAGCTACGGCCACCAAGTAGCCCGCCATGATACGGGTGCAGAAGCAGAGCGACGCAGGTGTTTTCGTATCGACCGACTCTGTGTGAACATGGCGTGTGGCAGGCGTGAGGATTGCAGTGATCGGCGGAGGCATAGCAGGAGTGAGCGCCGCCTATCACCTCGTTGAAGCCCACCCGGGCGCCGACGTGCTGCTCCTTGAGGCTGAGCCGGTGCTCGCCCACCACACCACCGGGCGCTCAGCGGCGATCCTCCTGGAGAACCTGAGCACCGTTCCCAACCGCATCCTGACCAGGGCGAGCGTCGACTTCCTCTACGACACCCCCGAAGACCTCGTGGATGCTCCGCTCCTGTCGCCGCGCACCGTGATGACCGTCTGCTCAGAGGAGCAGTCCGACGAGATGGACGAACTGCTGGCCGAGGGACGCCTGCTGCTGTCGCCGACAGTCGAGCTGACGGTTGACGAGGCAATGGGCTACTTCCCACCGCTGCGCCGGGAGCTCATCCACAGGGCTGCCCTTGAGCCCGACTGCGCAGACGTGGACGTGGGGGCCCTCCACCAGGCCTATGTGCGCGGCTTTCGACGTGCCGGTGGCCAGATAGCCACCTCGGCACGGATGGATGCCGCAACTCCCGATGGTGACGGGTGGAGCCTGGACACCACCGACGGGAATGTGGGTGCGGACGTCATAGTGAATGCCGCCGGTGCATGGGGAGACATCGTGGCGGCGAGTGCAGGTGTGGAGCCGATCGGCCTTCAGCCCTGCCGCCGCACCGCCTTCATGGTGGACAGCCCCGGCTGTGACACCACGGGTTGGGCCTTCGCCGCCGAAATCGGGCACAACTGGTACGTGAAGCACGACGGCGAGCAGATGCTGTGTTCCCTAGGTGACGAGACCCCTTCTGAGCCCTGCGACGCCAAGCCAGAGGAACTCGACGTTGCACTTGCCATTGAGCGGATCAACGAGGCCACCACCCTCGGGATCCGGTCGGTCAACTCGGCGTGGGCTGGCCTGCGCACTTTCACCCCGGACCGCTCCCTGGCGATTGGACCCGATCCCGATGAGCCGTCGTTCGTGTGGTGTGTCGGTCAGGGCGGCTGCGGCATCCAGACCTCCAGAGGGGCAGGCCTCCTCCTCGCCGACCTTGCCCTCGGCGGTGAGCCGTCGACGATCTTCGGCGGTGCCGATGTGTCGGGTCTGCTACCCGGACGATTCAGAACCCACGGGTAGCCTCACCCCCTGGCCCCCGTAGCTCAGTCCGGATCAGAGCAGCGGACTTCTATTCCGAAGGTCGGAGGTTCGAATCCTCCCGGGGGCGCTAGTAACCATACGGATCTGAGCCACTTTGGCTTCGGCTTCGGCTTCGGCTTCGGCTTCGGCTTCGGCTTCGGCTTCGGCTTCGGAGGTCAGATTGTCCAAAAAGTGTCCAATGAGGGTCCGATTACCCCCAGAGGAGTGCCCCTACGGCCTCTCCGGCGGCCTTCGCTCTGGTCTCGTCGGAGTGTCCGTAGATCGACGCTGTGAAGGCCGCCGAGGCGTGCCCCATCTGGTCTCGAATGGTTGGAGGTCGGTGCCAACCGCGAAGAGTTGAGTCCCGTACCAATGCCGAGCGTCTTCCGGGTCGAAACCCTCAGGCCAGAACGTTGCATAGTCGGCAACCGCCCCGGAGAGGTCCGGTAGGTCAGTCTCAGGTATAGCGATTCTTTCCACGTTCTTTCCACGCGGCATGAGTTGAACGCGCTTAGGCCCCAGCGAGTGTTTCGTCGATGAGGAAGTCGACTACCTCTCGAAGTGCCTCCTGGGGTTCGGCACCATTGGCCACGGCGGTCTGGTGGATCGCTACTTGGCGATGTGCGCTAGTTCCCGTCTCGAGGATCTGGCGTGTAGCGGACAACTCGCTCAAGCATCCAAGTTCAGTAGCTGCCGGAGCCAGCATCTCCAGGAGTTCGTCTACCAAGTCGCCAAACGGCACCATGGTTCCGACGCCGAAGTCGATCAGGCCGCTGTCTATGCCATACCGCTGAGCTCGCCAGCGGTTCTCCTCAACCAGCATGTTCGAATAGTTGCGCCAACGCTGGTTACTGCGCTTCAACTCCAGGAGCATCCACAGCACACACTGGTAAATCGCTGCCACCGAAGACCCATGGGCCGCGTTCGTGCACACATCGGCGATTCGCATCTCAAGCGTCGGGTACCGAGCCGAGGGGCGCAGATCCCACCACAACTTGCTGGCGTCCTCCATCACCCCGGCATCGACAAGGACCTGGACGTGGCGCTGGTAGTCAACCCAGGACTCGAACACCTCAGGAAGCCCGGTGCGAGGCATCCCATCAAAGACCGAAAGGCGGAAACTACGCAGCCCGGTGTCCACACCGTGCCAGAACGGCGACGACGTCGAGAGAGCCAGCATGTGGGGCAAGAAGTAGGAGGCTTGGCGCATTAGATCGATACGCAGGTCATCGTCATCGAGGCCAACGTGCACGTGCATCCCGCAGATAAGCATGCGGCGAGCAATGACCTGATGGTCCTCCTCCAACTTGTCGTATCGCTCGCTGCGTGTCTGTGATTGCGATGCCCAGGTACTGAACGGATGGGTCGAGGAGGCGATGATCGCATAACCAAACTCTGTGACGATCTCGGAGAGTGTCGACCGGAGTTCCACAATTTCGGCTGCTGCCTCGGGCACGGAGGCGCACTTGCTGGTACCCACCTCAAGTTGCGATTGGAGGAACTCTGTAGTCATCCGGCCGTCAGTGCGATTGACACCTTGTTCCAACAACTCGCTGGGCGGATGAGCGACCAAGTCGCGACCGTCCCGGTCCACAAGGAGATACTCCTCCTCGATACCGATCGTGAATGAAGGCTCATTCACCACCTGCCGTGTACTCCGTTCTCCACCTTGATCTGAACGAGATTAGCCAATAGCGGCTACACGGCAAGGGCGACCAACAGAACTGCCAGAACGGCGAGTTGTCAACAAGGAGAATCAAACGCCCGCATCTTTTCGACAGAGTCATCGTTCCCGCTGAATCGGAACTGCTAGGCCCCTCGAACCGTCTGCGCGTATCTACACCTAGGGGGCGTACTACCAAGTACCAACTGTCCGCTACCTGAGGGTTAGCATCCATTCATGGCCGAAATGACCGACGCCCAACGCGACGAGTTCCTCACCGATGCGAGGGTGGCCGTCCTCGTCATCGAGCGAACCGACAAGGGACCCCTGTGCGCACCTGTTTGGTACCGCTACGTGGATGGAGCCTTCGAGGTGTCGATGGAAGGTGACTCAGCCAAGGCTGTGCTCCTCCGGCGGGCCGCTCGTGCCAGCATCTGCATCCAGGACGAGTCGCCGCCCTACAGGTACGTGACCGCCGAGGGCCCCATCACTGTCGAGGCTCTGGCCGGGCCCGAGCGCCACGACATGGTGCTGGAACTTGCCACCCGATACCTCGGTGACGAGGCCGGCCGCCAGTACGCCGACGGTTTCTCTCCCGACGATGCCAGCGGGGTCATCGTGACCCTGCGCCCGCGTCGTTGGCAGACCACGATGTACTGAGCCCGCAAACCGAGGCCTCCCGAACCGGGGTCAGGTTGCGGGTTCGAGGATGGCCAGGGGGATCTCCCGGTCGGTCTTCTCCTGATAGTTGGCATAACCGGTATAGGCGGCGGTGACCAGCGGCCACAGCCTTTCCCGATCACCGGTAGACGCCACACGGGCACACATTGGCCTGGCGGAACTCCCCTTCATGGCCACCTTCACCTCGGGGTTCTCAACGAGATTCAGGTACCAGGCCGGGTGGTTGTCGTCCCCGCCCTTGGATGCGACGATCACGATCGCATCGCCCTCCTGATGGGGGGTGGTCAACATGACCGTCCGCTCCTGTCCTGAGCGGCGGCCGACCGTAGTCAACTTGAGGACCGGCATTCCGGCCGTCGTCCAACCCAGCCTGCCTCCGCTGATTCCGAGTAGCCCCCGGTGGAGGCGGTTGGAGAACCTGAGCATCGTGTCACTGGGCATCGGCGAACTGTAGCAACGCTGAGATGCGGGACGACCAGGGTGCCGCGGCTGTCGTCGCCTTCCCGCCTGCGTTCGGCTTCGCCTGATCCGGCCGTAGCAACTTGACATGTCAGATCACCTCTACGAGGCTCCCCCCCCTCAGGCCGGGTGGGGACCATCTGCCCTGACCCAACCCAACAGAAGGAGCAGAACCAATGTCACAGACAGTCCATGTCGTGTTCCCGTGCAAGGAGGGCCAGGGGGCAGCCCTCCTTGAGGTGCTGAGGACCGCCCTCGTCGACACCCGGGCCTTCGACGGATGCGAGTCCGTAGATGTGTACACCGACGTCGACAACCCGGACACAGTCGTCCTGTGGGAGTCGTTTGAGACGCGGGCACACCACGAGGCCTACTTCGCGTGGCGGATCGAGACCGGCCTGCCTGACATGCTCGCCCCGGTCCTGGCCGGTGACCTGCAGATAACCTACCTCGACGACCACCCCGACGTCTGACTCCAACCGGCCCAATTCGGTCGGCAAGACCGGCCGGCAGGATCCGGCCGTAGAGTCCTGTCACTGGCGACTGGCTGAGGAGCCACCGCTGGACACGGTTTCCCACCGTGCGAAGAGCCCCCGCTTCGGCGGGGGTTTCCTCGTTTCAGGTGGTCAGGAGGCAACGAAGCGGTCACCGACCAGTTCCGCAACCGAGGCCTCACAGACCGCGCTGGCCACTGCCTCTCCGCTCGACATGGCGCCGGCTATCCCATGACCGGTGATTGTGCTGGCCCCGGCCAGGAACAGTCCGGGCAGGGGCGTGGCATGTCCCGGCCGATTGACAAAGAACTGATCGGGGATGGCAGCGATTCCGTACGAGGTTCCGCCAGTTGAACGGATGAAGCGCTCGTGGGTGATCGGCGTGGCGCACTCCATGTAGGCGATGTCGTCAGCGATGCCCGGCAGCGCCAGGTCAGCCATCTCGACGAGCAGTTCTCCCACCTCCTTGCGTCGCCTCCTGTAGGCCTCGTTTGTGCGATACCTCTCGCCGGCGACCGGACCCTTCTCCAGGCCCCAGAACCGATAGTCGGGTGGCGCCACGGCCATCACCTGGAGGTTGGTCTGGCCCGGTCGACAGAGGTTGGCATTGCCGGGATCCTTAAGGCTCGCCAGCGACAGGTAGACCCCGGGCTGGTCCGGCATGCGGCCCTCCGTGATGGCCCGGTACTCGGCCTCGATGTCGTCGTCGTGGATGGCGAAGTAGTTGGTCACCGGCAGGCCCTCGGCACGCAGGTCACGATCCAGCACCAGATAGACCACGAAAAGGGGCAGGGACATCTCGTAACCGACGACCTTCTCGACATATCCGTCGGGGAAGTGCTCCGACCCGATCAGGTCGGTGACCGTCCGCTTCAGGTCGGCGTTGGAGATGACAACCGGCGCCCGGATCTCGTCAGGCACACCACGCCGGCGCTCCGGAGAGGGCGGCCGTAGCCTGACCCCTGCTACCCGGCCTCCTTCGACGATCACCTGCTCGACCGGTGTCCGCAGTATGACTCGACCGCCGTTTGCGACGATGAAGTCGGCCAGGCCGTCAGCGATCACCTGGCCACCACCCTTCGGGTAGAAGGCACCATCGGCGAGGTAGTGCATCATCAGGGCCGAATGCAACAAGAGTGAAACCTGTGATGGAGGTACCGCGTAGGTGCCGTGTTCCGCACCCAGCACCGTCCTGCAACGGGCAGAAAGCCCCAACTCGTCGAAGAACCCACCGAGGGTGGTGTCCGTGTGTCGGCCCAGGTACTCCGGGTCCCTCTTGCCCCGAAGTTCGTCGGTGAGGCCGACGATGGTGTCGACGTACGCGTCTACTCCCTCAGCCTCGGTGGGAAAGGCCCTGTGCAGGTTGGCCCGATAGTTCTCGGCTCCCCTGGGAACCTTGAAGACCATGTCCGGAAAGACCAGCGTGTCGAACCCGTCAGGGTCCATCTCCAGAAACGTCACATCGATCCCCAGACGCTCCAGGACGGCTGGGATCCCTCCACCGAGCCCGCAGTCGCCCAGGTAGTGGACCCCAACATCGAACTCGTATCCCTCATGGGTGAACACCGTGGCGTTCCCGCCGAGCACACTGTGCTGTTCGACGACTACCACCCGCTTGCCCACTGCCACCAGGTGGGCTGCCGCCGCCAGCCCTCCCAGACC
>CAJXKL010000036.1 GCA_913055915.1 uncultured Candidatus Nemicrothrix sp.
TCTTTGGCGCCCCTGGTGACGAGGGTCGCTACGCCATGGAGGCAATGGTCGCGGCGCTCAGGGACGGCACCGTGACCGGTGGCATTGACCCGGCTGAGGCCCTGCCCGACGGGGGCCTTGTCACCGCCGCCAACGTGAGCCAATTCGAGGCTCAGTGGGGCGTGGCACCTGCACCGCCGCCTCCGACACCGGAGTCGTTCAACGTGGCCTACCTTTCTGCGAGTTCGGCCAACACCTGGTTGGCGGCATCTCGCGAACAGATGGAGATGGTTGCGGCCGGGGCAAACGTCACCATGACGGAGTTCGACGCGCAGTTCGACCCGGGACTCCAGACAACCCAGATGCAGGATGTGGTTGCGAGTGGGCAGTACGACGGCATCATCGTTACTGCGATCATCGGCCCAGGTCTGGCGCCAGACATTGAGGCTGTGCTGGATGCTGGGCTTGAGGTTGTCGTGTTGAACCAGGTTGTGGGTACCGACCTGACGACGGCTGATCCACAGGTTGACGGTGTGGCCGCTTCGGTCATGATGCCTCCGCAGCGGAGTGGTGAGCGCCTGGGTGCACTTGCCGTTCAGGCCTGTGAGGGCAATGACTCCTGTGGGGTCGTGTTCATCTACGGAATCAAGGGCATCCCCCTTGACGATGCTCTGAGGTCCGGATTCGACTCGGTCATTGCAGACCATGCCAACATCTCGGTCGTGGCTGAGGGCGAAGGCCAGTACCTGGGCCCAGAGGGCGGGATGAACGCCATCCAGGACATCATGCAGGCGACCCCCGACTTTGACGTCGTGGTGGGTGCAGACCAGTCCATCGAGGGAATCGAGATCGTGCTTGAGGAAGAGGGCATGTTGGGCTCGGTGAAGTTGATCGGTCTGGGAGGCTCGGCAGCTGCGATACAGGGAATCTCGAACGGAAGTTGGTTCGGTGGTATCTATGGCGCCCCTGGTGACGAGGGTCGCTACGCCATGGAGGCAATGGTCGCGGCGCTCAGGGACGGCACCGTGACCGGTGGCATTGACCCGGCTGAGGCCATGCCCGACGGGGGCCTTGTCACCGCCGCCAACGTGAGCCAATTCGAGGCTCAATGGGGCGTGGCACCTGCACCGCCGCCTCCGACACCGGAGTCGTTCAACGTGGCCTACCTTTCTGCGAGTTCGGCCAACACCTGGTTGGCGGCATCCCGCGAACAGATGGAGATGGTTGCGGCCGGGGCAAACGTCACCATGACGGAGTTCGACGCGCAGTTCGACCCGGGACTCCAGACAACCCAGATGCAGGATGTGGTTGCGAGTGGGCAGTACGACGGCATCATCGTTACTGCGATCATCGGCCCAGGTCTGGCGCCAGACATTGAGGCTGTGCTGGATGCTGGGCTTGAGGTTGTCGTGTTGAACCAGGTTGTGGGTACCGACCTGACGACGGCTGATCCACAGGTTGACGGTGTGGCCGCTTCGGTCATGATGCCTCCGCAGCGGAGTGGTGAGCGCCTGGGTGCACTTGCCGTTCAGGCCTGTGAGGGCAATGACTCCTGTGGGGTCGTGTTCATCTACGGAATCAAGGGCATCCCCCTTGACGATGCTCTGAGGTCCGGATTCGACTCGGTCATTGCAGACCATGCCAACATCTCGGTCGTGGCTGAGGGCGAAGGCCAGTACCTGGGCCCAGAGGGCGGGATGAACGCCATCCAGGACATCATGCAGGCGACTCCCGACTTTGACGTCGTGACGGGTTCAGACCAGTCCATCCAGGGAATCGAGATCGTGCTTGAGGAAGAGGGCATGTTGGGCTCGGTGAAGTTGATCGGTCTGGGAGGCTCGGCAGCTGCCATTGATGGCATTTCCAGCGGCACATGGTTCGGTGGCGTCTTTGGCGCCCCTGGTGACGAGGGTCGCTACGCCATGGAGGCAATGGTCGCGGCGCTCAGGGACGGCACCGTGACCGGTGGCATTGACCCGGCTGAGGCCCTGCCCGACGGGGGCCTTGTCACCGCTGCCAACGTGAGCCAATTCGAGGCTCAGTGGGAAGGCTGATCTAGTTGCCGACGATCGCCCTCGATGACCACGTACTGCTTGAAGGAGTTACAAAGCAGTTCGGGTCAACGAGGGCGATCGATTCGGTAGACCTCGCCGTCAAGCGCGGGGAGGTACATGCCCTCATAGGAGAGAACGGTGCAGGCAAGTCGACGCTGGGCAAGGTCATCGCCGGTGTCCACGAGCCTGATGCGGGGTCGCTCCACATCTCCGGGGAACAGGTTCGCCTCCGCTCACCACGCCAAGCACTGGAGAGGAGGGTCACCATGGTCGCCCAGGAACTCTCCCTGGTTCCCGCCCTCAGCGTCATAGAGAACGTGTTTCTGGGCATTGAGTCGTCAAGGGGGCCAATGGTTGACAACGCCGACCTGCGGGAGCGGTTTAGGCAGTTGGTAGCAGGTTCCGGAATTGTCGTGGATGCCAACAGACGGGTCGACTCACTTTCGGTAGCTGATCAACAGAAGGTGGAGATCCTCAGGGCCCTGGCCCGCGACGCGGAACTTATCGTCATGGACGAGCCGACGGCCCGTCTGACGGCTGAGGAGGCGTCCACGCTTCTCAAGATCATGAGGGACCTGAGCGAGTCCGGCCGGACCGTCATCTTCGTGTCGCACTTCCTTGAGCAGGTCCTGGAGATCGCGGACCGAATCACAACCATGCGTGACGGTCGCATTGTTAGGACTTCAGAGGCCGAGAGCGAGACAGCGGGGTCTCTGGTGGAGGCAATGATCGGGCGCTCCCTCGAGGCCAACTTCCCTCCCAAGGTCGCTCCTTCGGCCAGTGCCGACACGGTCCTGGAGGTCTCCGGTATCAGCCGGTCGGGTGTGTTCCATGAGGTAAGCCTCAAGGTCAGAGCAGGTGAGGTGGTGGCCCTTGCGGGTCTGGTCGGGTCTGGCCGGACCGAGGTGGTGAGGGCCGTGTTCGGAGCTGACCCGATTGACACCGGCGAGGTTTCAATGGACGGCAGCCCGGTCGAACTGCGCACACCCCGATCGGCGATTGCCAGTGGGATGGGGATGATCCCCGAATCGCGAAGCGACCAGGGCCTGATGCTCAGGCGGCCGGTTCGTGAGAATGCCTCTCTCCCTAGGCTGGGCCTGTTCACAAGGCTCGGGTTTGTGAACAGACGATCTGAGGACCACAAGGTCGAGTCGGCCACTGGAGAGGTGGACCTGAGGGCGGCCTCGCTGGAGATGCTCGTGGAGAGCCTCTCCGGGGGCAATCAGCAGAAGGCCCTCTTTTCCAGATGGATGATCGACCGGCCCAGGCTTCTGATCGCAGATGAGCCGACCAGGGGCGTTGACGTCGGAGCCAAGAGAGCGATATACGAACTGTTGGCTGGCCTGGCCGCAGACGGGATGGCGGTACTGCTCGTCTCCTCGGAGATAGAGGAGGTACTCGGGTTGGCCCACCGGATTCTCGTAATGCGCGGTGGTCGGCTCGTTGGCGAGTTGGATGGAACGGATGCGACAGAGGCAGATGTGCTGGAAGTTGCCTTCGGCGCCGAAATCAAGGAGTCGGCTGGTGTCTGAGGTGGAGGCAGTCCCTGCGCCAGGTAAAGGTGGTGCTGTTGCGCGGTTGAGTGGGCGACTCAAGGGGTATGGGATCGTCTGGGTCACCATCGCCCTGTTCATCCTGCTGACCATCACCACTGACCCATTCCTGACTGAGGCCAACCTCCGGAATATCCTGGACCAGCAGGCCACGCTTCTGATCGCCGCATCGCTGGCCACGGTCGCGATGATCGCCGGTGGTTTCGACATCTCGGTTTCAGCCGTGTACGTGGCTGTGCCGCTCCTGGCCCTCCAGGTGGAAAACGCGACCGAATCTGTGCTCCTTGCGGTTCTGGTAGGTGTCCTGGCGGGTCTGCTGATCGGTGTCGGCAACGGTCTTGTGGTTGCAGTGCTGAAGGTGAACTCGTTCATTGGAACACTCGCTACGTCCTTCATGATCTTTGGTGCCGGCTACCTGATCAGCGACCGGAGCATCCTGCGGCCCGAGACCGACACCTTCAGGAAGATTGCACGTACGAGGTGGTTCTCGCTCACAACCGCAACCTGGATCGCCCTGGCGGTTGTGGTCGTCACCTGGCTTGTTCTGTCAAGGACGCGGTTCGGTCGCCATGTCTACGCCACCGGTGGCAACCCTGAGGCTGCGCGGCTTGCCGGGGTTCGTGTCACTGGGGTGACAATCGCCGTGTTCGCTTTCACCGGGGCCGCTGCTGGACTTGCTGGTGTTGTTTCGGCATCGCGATCTGTCAGTGCAATGCCGTCCGATGACTTCAGCTTCCTGTTCGGAGTCATCTCGGCCATCGTTGTAGGGGGGACGTCCATAGCCGGCGGTGAGGGTGGGGTATGGCGCACTGTCTTTGGAGCGTTCTTCATTGCGTTCATGATCAACGGCTTCAACCTGCATCAGGTTGATCCGATCTGGCAGAGGGTCATCCAGGGAGCGGTAATCCTGGCTGCCGTTGGCATTGATGCCTGGGCCCGGCGACGGCCAACAGGCTGAGTGACCTGTCTGGTCAAATTGCCACGGTGCCGGTATCCCCGGAGTAGACATACTCACGGAATAGTTATAGTCTCTCACCTCACCTGCACGGTGGCCTGTTACCGTGCGCCAGGGACCATCTTCAGGAGAAGCCAATGACCCGCATGACCCCCAGCGAGGCGTTCGTCGAGACACTTGTTGTCAACGGCGTTGACACCGCCTTTGGCATCATGGGCTCAGCATTCATGGATGCCATGGACATCTTCGCCCCCGGCGGCATCAGGCTCGTACCCGTGGTCCACGAACAGGGCGCCGCCCACATGGCTGACGGCTACGCCAGGGTCAGCGGTCGCCATGGTGTCGTGATCGGCCAGAACGGCCCCGGCATCTCCAACTGCGTCACCGCCATCGCAGCCGCCTTCTGGGCACACAGTCCCGTCGTGATCGTCACCCCCGAGACCGGAACCATGGGCATAGGCCTGGGTGGCTTCCAGGAGGCCAACCAACTCCCCATGTTCGAGGAGTTCACCAAGTACCAGGGCCACATCAACAACGAGAACCGTATGGCCGAGATCACGGCCCGCTGCTTCGACCGGGCAATCCTGGAAATGGGTCCAACCCAGTTGAACATCCCCCGCGACCGTTTCTACGGCGACATCGACGTAGAGATCGCCGATCCGATCCGCATCGAACGTGGCCCCGGCGGAGAGCAGAGCCTCGACGAGGCAGCCGACCTGCTTGCCACAGCTGAGTTCCCGGTCATGATCTCCGGGGGCGGCGTGGTCATGGGCGACGCCGTTGCCGAGGCCGTCGAGCTTGCAGAGCGGTTGGGCTGCCCGGTCGTCAACTCGTACCTGCACAACGACTCGTTCCCCGCCAGCCACCCGCAGTGGAGCGGCCCGCTCGGCTACCAGGGCTCCAAGGCCGCCATGAAGTTGATCGCCCGCGCCGACGTGGTGCTGGCCCTCGGAACCCGCCTGGGCCCCTTCGGTACCCTGCCACAGCACGACATGGACTACTGGCCAGCCAACGCCAAGATCATCCAGGTCGACGCCGACGCCAAGATGCTCGGCCTCGTCAAGAAGATCTCCGTGGGCATCTGCGGCGACGCCGGCGCTGCGGCCAGGGCGCTCACATCACGCCTGGCGGACCGTGCCCTCGCCTGTGATGCAACCGCCGACGAGCGGGCCGGCGCAATTGCCGGGGAGAAGGCCGCATGGGAGGCCGAACTCGACGAGTGGACCCACGAGATCGACGACTTCAGCATCGACATGATCAAGGAGTCCATCGACGAGGAGGGCAACTGGCTGCACCCCCGCCAGGTGCTTCGCGAGTTGGAAAGGGCGATGCCCGAGCGTGTGATGGTGGCCACCGACATAGGCAACATCAACTCGGTCTCCAACAGCTACCTGCGTTTCGAGGAGCCGAGGTCGTTCTTTGCAGCCATGAGCTGGGGTAACTGTGGATACGCCCTACCGACCATCATTGGAGCCAAGGCGGCTGCACCCGACAGGCCGGCCATCTCCTATGCAGGCGACGGAGCCTGGGCCATGAGCATGGTCGAGGTCATGACCGCAGTCCGCCATGACATCCCTGTCACCGCCGTTGTGTTCCACAACCGCCAGTGGGGTGCCGAGAAGAAGAACCAGGTCGACTTCTACGGCCAGAGGTTCGTGGCCGGTGAGCTGGAAGGAGGCGAGAGCTATGCCGACATCGCCACCGCCATGGGAGCCGAAGCCATTCGCGTCGACCAGCTTGAAGAGGTCGGCCCTGCTCTGGCCGCCGCAATCGACGCACAGATGAACGATCGCAAGACGACTGTCATCGAGATCATGTGCACAAAGGAACTGGGCGACCCGTTCCGCAAGGACGCCCTGTCAACGCCGGTTCGCCACCTCGACAGGTACGCCGACTACGTCTGAGTATCCGGGTTGTCGGGTCAGCCCAGACGGGCGGTTACCCAGTCGTGGACCATTCCCGCCACGTCGTCCCTGGCATCGGTGGGGTCCTGCAGGTAGTGGTCGCCTGTCACCCATTCGAGCTGCTTGTCGGCGGCGGCCAGTCCGTCGAAGATCATCTGGGCATCTGAGGTGAACACGCCGGTGTCAGCGAGGCTCTGGATCACCAGCGAGGGAACGGTCACGTGCGCCAGGTTCGGGGCCCCGCGGCACTGGGAGTACTCGAGGCTCCACATGGAAAGCCAGGTCCTGATGGTGTTCGAGGAGCCGATGCCGAACGGGCTGTAGTTGGCGAACCTGGGATCACCCGCATAGCAGGTACCGACCTCACGCTCCGAAGGGTCGATGCTGCCGTCCAGGAACCGCAGGTCCGCCCATGTGCGCGACATCGAGAACAGACGGTCGTAGATGCTCAGCCCCTGCAGTCGCTCCAGTTCGGCAAGTGCCCACGCTGTGATCCGGTTGTTCCTTGCGACCTGGGCAGAGCGGTACCTCTCCACGAATTCCGGCGGGTAGGGAGGGCCGTTGACCGGGTCGTACATGTCAAGGGTCGGGTCGACCGAAGCCGGGTCGTTCTCGTCTGTGAGGGAGGGATCGAACCAGTTGGTCAGTACCTCGGGCCGGCCAGGGTGGGCATTCAGCGACACGTACAGGTCGGCCGGCGACAACCTCAGCGCTGCCTCGGACACCGGTCGGTCCAGGAG
>CAJXKL010000037.1 GCA_913055915.1 uncultured Candidatus Nemicrothrix sp.
ACACTGAATTGCAAGATATTGCACCCGTGGAATTCTTTGTTTTTTTTTTTTTTTTTTTTTTTCAAGCAAAAGACGGCATACGAGATCTAGTACGGTCTCGGGGGCTCGGAGATGTGTATAAGAGACAGACCTGGTGCCCCTCCAGGAAAGGGTGCTGGCCACCGGAGCCGACATCGGCCTGGCGTTCGACGGCGACGCCGACCGGGTGTTCCTCGTGGACGAACAGGGCCGCCCCGTCACGGGCTCGCTCACCACGGCGCTCGTTGCATCCACCGTCCTCGGCCACCAACCGGGCGCCACCATCATCCACAACCTGATCTGCTCCAGGGCCGTCCCCGAGGTCATCGCAGAACACGGCGGCCGGGCCGTACGCAGCCGCGTCGGCCACTCCTACATCAAGGAACTCATGGCCACAGAGGGGGCGGCCTTCGCCGGCGAACACTCGGGACACTACTACTTCGCCGACAACTACCGGGCCGACTCCGGCCTCATCGCAGCCCTCCTGGTGCTCGAGGCGCTCTCGACCTCAGGCGGCACCCTCAGCGACCTGCTCACACCCTTTGACCGCTACGCCGCATCCGGCGAGGTCAACTTCAGCGTCGACGACCCGGCGGCAGTGTCCGAACGGGTCTCGCTCGCCTACGCCGCAACCGGGTCCCAGGACACCCTCGACGGCCTCACCGTCGACATGGGCGCCTGGTGGTTCAACCTGCGCCCCTCAAACACCGAACCCCTGCTGCGCCTCAACCTGGAAGCCGCAACAGCCACCGACTGCGCCGACCGGCTGGCCGAGGTATCGGCACTCATCGCCCAATAGCCACACATTCCAATAGCCTCACGGTCATGGCACTAGACCCCATGCTCCTCGAAATCCTGGCCTGCCCCGACGACAAGGGCCCCCTCTACTACTTCGAGGCCGAGGACTCCCTCTACAACCCGCGCCTGCGCCGCCGTTACGCCATCACCGACGACATCCCCGTGATGCTCATCGACGAGGCCGAGACCGTCGACGACGCCGAACACGGGCGCCTCACCGCCCTCGCCGACGCCGAGGGCATAGAGCCCACCTTCACCCCCTGACCGGACCCGACCCGTGCACCTTCTGGCCGGCCGGCTGAAGCACTACGACTGGGGCTCCACGACCGCACTCGCCGACCTGCGCTGCATCGAACCCTCAGGACGGCCCGAGGCCGAACTCTGGTTCGACTCCGACGACCTTCCGTACCTCGTGAAGGTCCTGGCCGTCCAGCGGACCCTCTCCCTACAGGCCCACCCCGGAGCCGAACAGGCACACCGGGGATTTGCCGCCGAGGAGGCAGCAGGCCTCCCCATCGACCACCCGGACCGCTCCTTCGTCGATGACCGCGCCAAACCCGAGCTGGTCTGTGCCGTCACGCCCTTCGAGGCCCTCTGCGGGTTCCGACCCGTGGGAGAGGCCGTGGAAGTGGCCGCTGCACTCGGCCTACCCGACGACATGGTGGCCGTGCTTGATGGTGGCCCCGGTGCCTGGCCGTCACTGGTGGCTGGAGCCCTCAGCGGCCGCTGGGACAACGCCATCGACACCCTCGTAGAGCAGTGCGCAGCCGGCCTGAACGGGCTCCTCGACGACACAGCCGACCTCGTCGCCCGCCTGGCCGACCAGCACCCCGGCGACCCCGCACTGCTGGTCGTACCGCTGCTCACCCACCGCCGCCTACAACCCGGCGAAGCCCTCTACGTGGGACCAGGCGTCCTGCACGCCTACGTGGCCGGCATGGCCGTCGAGGTAATGGCACCCGGAGACAATGTCCTGCGCGGCGGCCTCACAACCAAACACATCGACATCCCCGCCCTCGTCGAGGCTCTCGTCCCCGCAGTGGGACCACCCCCCGTACAGGCACCAGCGGCCGACACCGCCGACCTTCACCGCTACGACGTACCCGTCGACGACTTCGCCACCTGGAGGCTCGCAGGCACCGCCGTCGACGTCTACGAACGCATCGGACCAGACCTGGTGCTGGCAATGGCCGGCACCACCACCGTCGGCGACCTCACCCTCGGACCCGGCCAGGCCGTCCTAGTCCCCGAGGCAGACGGCCCCTACACGGTCGACACCGACGGCCTCACCTGGATGGCAACCGTGGGAGCCACCTGAGCAGGCGCTCCACGTCGGTAGGCTGCCCACCGGAGGCTGCCTGAACCGGCGTCAGACGACCCCAGCCCCGTCCAGACAACCCAACCAGTCCAGACACGCAACCACTAGGAGTCGTCATGTCCCTCCGGGAAGATCACCGGGTCGCAGACTTGGCCCTGTACGAGTTCGGCCGCAACGAGATCCGCCTCGCCGAACATGAGATGCCCGGCCTCATGGCGCTACGCGCCGAGTTCGCCGACGAGCAACCGCTGGCAGGCGCCACCATCGCCGGGTCGCTCCACATGACCATCCAGACGGCCGTGCTCATCGAGACCCTCACCGCCCTCGGTGCACGTGTCCGCTGGGCCAGCTGCAACATCTTCTCCACCCAGGACCACGCCGCCGCAGCCGTGGTCTGCGGATCCGACGGCTCACCCGACGACCTGCGCGGCGTACCCGTCTTCGCATGGAAGGGCGAGACCCTCGAGGAGTACTGGTGGGCCACCCGCCAGGTCCTCATGTGGCCCGACGGTGACGGACCCAACCTGATCCTCGATGACGGCGGCGACGCCACCCTGTACGTCCACAAGGGAGCCGAGTACGAAGCAGCCGGCCAGGTGCCCGACACCACCGACGACGACTCCGAGGAATGGGGCGTCGTGCTCGCCAGCCTCCGCGAATCGCTCACCAAGGACCCGCAGCGCTGGACCACCATCCGCGACGGCATCCGCGGCGTATCCGAGGAGACCACCACCGGCGTCCACCGCCTCTACCAGATGCGCGACGCCGGCACCCTCGCGTTCCCCGCCATCAACGTCAACGACGCCGTCACCAAGTCCAAGTTCGACAACCTCTACGGCGTACGCCACTCGCTCATCGACGGCATCAACCGCGGTACCGACGTCATGATCGGCGGCAAGACCGCCGTGGTCTGCGGCTTCGGCGACGTCGGCAAGGGCAGTGCCGAATCGCTACGGGGCCAGGGCGCCCGCGTCATCGTCACCGAGGTGGATCCGATCTGTGCGCTCCAGGCCGCGATGCAGGGCTACGAGGTCAACACCCTCGAACGGGTCCTGGACACGGCCGACATCTTCATCACCACAACCGGGTGCCGTGACATCATCACCGCCGAACACATGGGTCGTATGAAGCACCAGGCAATCGTCGGAAACATCGGCCACTTCGACAACGAGATCGACATGGCCGGCCTTGCCCGCATGTCCGACGTGCAGCGCATCACCATCAAGCCCCAGGTCGACGAGTTCGTCTTCCCCGACGGCCACTCCGTGATCATGCTCTCCGAGGGGCGCCTCCTGAACCTGGGCAACGCCACCGGCCACCCCAGCTTCGTGATGTCAGCCAGCTTCTCAAACCAGGTCCTCGCCCAGATCGACCTGCACGACCACGCCGAGGCGTACGGCACCGACGTCGTCACCCTGCCCAAGCTGCTTGACGAGAAGGTCGCACGTCTCCACCTCGGAGCACTCGGAGCCCGGCTCACCGAACTCACCGATGAACAGGCCGCCTATCTCGGCGTCAGCCCCGACGGCCCGTTCAAACCCGACCACTACCGGTACTGAGCAAAGGCATGGGGGCCGACGTGCGCGTGGTCGGAATAGCCGGCGGAAGCTGCGCCGGAAAAACCACCCTGGCGAGGGCCCTCGCCGAACGCCTTGGTGACGACGTCACCTACCTCGCCTTCGACGAGTACTACCGCGACCACGGCCACCTCACCGTCGAGGAACGGGCGCTCGTCAACTACGACCACCTCGACTCACTCGACCACGAACTCTTCCTCGAACACCTCGACGACCTCGTTGCCGGCAGGGCCGTGGAGGTACCCGTCTTCGACTTCGCCACCCACTGCCGCACCGACCAGACACGCACCCTCGAACCACGAGCCCTCGTGGTGGCCGACGGCATCCTGTTGTTCGCCGTATCCGGCATCTCTGAGCGGCTGAACCTCAGCATCTTCGTCGACGCCCCCGAAGAACTCCGCCTCGCCCGCCGCATCTACCGCGACATCCGCGAAAGGGGCCGTACCGCCGAGAGCGTCCAGGCCCAGTTCGCCGCCACGGTGGCGCCCAGCCACAGGCTCTTCGTGCAGCCCTTCCGAGAAGGTTCCGACCTTGTCGTAACCGGCGAGGGCGACCCCCGCCCCGTCGTCGAGGAGATCCTCGCCCGCCTGGCCTGAGTTCCCCTGTCGCCCCTGCCGGGCGTACCGCCGGGTTCTGCCCTCCCAACTCGGCGCTCCGCCCTGCCCACCTGTCGTGGACAGGTCAGTCGCCTGATTCCACACCGGGGCGGGTGTCATCACGTGCTTCGCTGGCCGTCTCTTTCGCTCCGGTTGGGCTTGGGCGCCCAGCGGCACTGGTATTGCTGGTCGGCTCGTTCGCTTCGGTTGGGTGGGGGTGTCCCAGGGTCTCGACATGATCTGGTCATGTCGATCGGATTGAGTCGTGTTCGTGGCCTGGTTCAGGGGCCCCTTTCTGCAGCCTGCTGTCGGCGTTGTCCCCTGGATCTCTCCGGGCCATGCACCTCCTGCGTCGCCACCCTCGGGTCCCAGCCGCTGCTCCGGGTCCCTGCAGGCATCGACCGACTGTGGGCACTCGCCTCCTACACGGACCCCGGGGGGGCATCGTGCGCTCCATCAAGTACGCAAACGGCTGAACACCCGCCACCGCCATCGGCCGCGCCATGGCAGCGCTCATCACCGACACACCCGACCTGGTCACCTGGGTTCCCACAACCGTCGAACGCCGCGGCCAGCGGGGCTTCGACCAGGCCGAGGTTCTCGCCATGTCGGTCGCCACCGCAACCGACCGACCGTGCCGCCGCATGCTTACCCGTGCACCGGGCCCGTTCCAGACCAGGCTGGGTGCACGCGAACGCAGGCGCGGACCACCATTTCGGGCCCGGTCCACCGCCACCGGGCTGCGTGTTCTGCTGGTCGACGACGTCACCACAACCGGGGCCAGCCTCTCGACCGCGGCGGGTGAGCTGCGAGCAACGGGGGTCGCCGTGGTCAGCGCCGTTGTGGTGGCGGCGACACCACCCGGAACCACCGGTCACAGGGTCCGTTCCCCGGCGGGTTCGATAGGGTCGCCCCGTGGAAGAACACGCTGACCAGCACACCGACGAGTTGCCCGCCGACCTCGACGTCACGGGCATGGTCGGCCCCTACGTGTTCCCCGACAACTCCAGGCGGCGCATACCCGGCTACACCTACCTGGCCCTCGCCGCCGCCACCATCGTGGCCACCCTCGCAGCCGGCGACTCGGCAATGGTCAACGGCGGCCTCATCGTCGGAGCCATCGGGCTGGCCCTCGTGGGCGCCTACCACCTCCAGGGAGGCTGGCGCCTTGAGGTCGACGAAGCCGACGCCCTCGTAGCCGCCATCAAGGCTGTCGGCTTCCCCGTCGGACACGCCTCGGCCCAGATGGCGTGGCGGGGCCTTCGTAGCCGACCCACCTGGCGCATCCTCGTCTATTCCAACGAGTCGCCACCAGAGAGCCGCGGCTTCGTGTTCGTCGACGGCATCGACGCCACCGTCGTGGCCTGCCACACCGAGGCCCGCCCTGACGACGACACCGGCGACTGGGAGCCCGATCCCACGACCGGCTCAGCGGTATAGATTCCAGAGCCATGAACAAGGGCAGGGGAATCTTCATCTTCGCCGGAGCGGCGCTGGTCCTGTGCCTGGCATTGCTCCTCATACCGGTCTCCTCGCAGTACGCCGACCCGTGTGGCAGCGTGCTGTGGCCGGCCAAGGTCTGGTTCTCGGATGGGGGTGAGCTGGTGCACGCCACCACGCCACCCTGCAACGACGCCCGCATGGACCGCGTTCCCATGGCGGCGATCATCGGCGTGATCGGCGTAGGCCTCGGAATCGTGGGCCTCGCCACACGGCGTAGTGCCAGCGGTACCGACGAAGCCCCGCCGCCGGCCCGCAGGTCCAGTCAACCCAACGGGTAGGCCCACGCACCCTCAACACCGTCCGCTGCTAGCGTTCAACCAGCCGCGCACACAGGTGACACCCACGGGTGACCCTGGCTGAGCGCCAAACTCTTCCCAGAGGGAGACAAACCATGCTTGACGGCAACTGGCGGGCCGTCGTCGACCGGGGGCTCACCCCGATCGGCCGCAGCCTCAGACGGACCGGCATCAGCGCCGACGTAATCACCGTCATCGGAATCGTCATGGCCACAGGGGCCGCCGTGTCCATCGGCCTCGGCTACCTGCGCCTCGGCTTCCTGATGCTCGTCCTCACCGGCATTCCCGACGCCCTCGACGGCGCTGTGGCAAAGGCCTCGGGCACCTCCTCAAACCGGGGAGCCTTCTTCGACTCGGTAGCCGACCGCCTCACCGACACCCTGCTGTTCGGCGGGGTCGCATGGCACCTGGCAAGCACCTCAGACAGCCATCTCATGATGCTGCCAGTCGCCATCATGGGAACGGCCATGCTCATCTCCTACCAGCGGGCCAAGGCCGAACTGCTGGGCTACATCGCCAAGGGTGGCCTCATGGAGCGGGCCGAACGCTTCATCGTGCTGGCCTTCGGCCTCCTCTTCGGCGAGATCCTCGTACCGGTCCTGTGGCTGATGCTGGCCCTCAGCCTCTTCACGGCCGGCCAGCGCTTCGTCAAGGTCTGGCGTCAGGCCAGCGTCGAACGTGACACCCCCTACCAGAGGCGTGCAGCACGTCGCCGCCAGCTCCGCTTGGAGCGTCGCACCGAGCGGCAGCAGCGCATGGCCACCCGTCGTCGGGCAGCCGCCCGTCGCCGCTAGCACTTGGGTTCAGGTGCCGTAGCCGGCTACCGGCTGGGCTCCACGCTGGCCCGCCTCCTACCCGACCGGGTGGGCGGCCCCGCCGCCAGGTTCCTCGGCAGGCTGGCAGGTCGCCTCAACCCCGACCGCCGCAACCTCGTTGCCCGAAACCTCCGGCGGATCAGGGGAGGCGACACCTGGCTCTTCTACACATCCCCGAGCCCACGAGACCGTACTAGAGCTCGTATGCCGT
>CAJXKL010000038.1 GCA_913055915.1 uncultured Candidatus Nemicrothrix sp.
TCATATCCACGGCGGCGGTTTCACCGAAGGCAGCCGCTGGCCCCAATGGGACTGGGCGGCAAGAGGCTGGGTGGCGGCTTCCATCGACTACCGCCTCGCCGGTGATGATCCGCTACCTGGCCCGAGGTTCCAGGGGTTCTACGAGGCGATCGGCGGGGCTGAAAGTCCGGCACGATACCGGTCAGTGGTCGCCGCGGTAGAAGACACCCTCACAGCGGTCGACTACCTGGTGGGTCGTGCCGACGAGTTGGTCATCGACACAGACCGGATCGTCCTAGCGGGGTTCTCCGCAGGAGCCTTCACCGCCCTCAACGCCGCCTATTGCACCGACAAGTTCGGTATCACCCGCCCGCCTATCGCCGCTGTCGTCGATTACGGCGGCCGGCTGATTGACACATGCGGCGCTGGTTCTTCAATCGATCCCGGTGAGGCCGCCGTCTTCGTGGCCCACGGCACCGAAGACACCGGGGAAACCAGATTCGAAGGTGCCCTCAGCATTATCGAGGGGGCCCAGGAGGCAGGCATCGCCTACGAGTTCCACCCCCTAGACGGAGTAGCCCACACCTTTGCCCCCCATACGGCAACCATCGCTGACGGGCGCACGGTCGAGGCCGCCACCTACGAGTTCCTGGACCGTGTCCTCTACAGCGAGTATGCGCCAACCACGACTGAGGCACCGACCACGACCGATCAGGCAGTCCTCCCGGATCGTGGGCACGGCGACCGCACCCATCAGATCTGGCCTGAGGTTTGGTCACAACACGGCCCGGGAGTTCAGAGTTGGGAATACAAGGTCAACTGCAATGAGGGTTCGGGGTCCGGAATGGAGTGCTTTCTTTCCGACCTGACTTCTGTGGCGGTCACGACTCCGACCGGAGAGAAGATCGAACTCGAAAAGGATTTCAACATCAACGATTTCTCAGGAGAGGTAACCCGTCGGTGGGTTCGCTACGGACCAAAGAGTGGAAGCCTTCCGGAACCGGGGGATTACACGTTCAGTTACTGGCGGGGCAGTGAACTGGTCTACAAACAGTCGGTCCCATACGACTCCGAAGTGATCTCCTACCCAACTGGCGTCGAATGGAGCCGGTCCGGCCAGAACATCGTTGTCGACTGGATCCCACCCCCCGAAGCCTCAAACGGAATGTTCTACAAGGTCCTCGTCTGGCCAGTCCTGAACCCCCCCGATGTTCCCATTTCACAGGTGTTCGACTGGGACGCCACCTCGGGGGTACTACAAGAAGTCCCGTTGCTCGAAGACACCAGCTACAGGCTCAACGTAGCTATCTATTTCTCTGATGGTTACGCCTACAGCGACGACGTCATCTTCGAGTGGCCTGCGCCTAAGCCGTCTGGGTTCCCGCGGGTTTGTCAGGCCTGGGCCGGAATTCAGAACCGGCCGGACCTGTCCGAGTTGGAACAATTCGCCAGCCACGACCTGATGTGGTCGGGCCTCTGGGACTTAGGGCTGGGCTGGGTACCGAACCGGTCTTGGGTGTCGGGGGACCAGCCACATCAGGGCCTGTCGACAACCATTTTCGACACCTTGGGCAACCCCGACGCAGCCGAGGAGAGGAAGGCTTCGCTGCTGCAACTGAACCCCGACTTCAAGTTCCTCGTGTCGGTCCTCTACCGGGAAGGAAAATACGTGGACGACGAGAGCGGTCTTGTGAACCTGTGGGAGTTCGGTGACTTCCCGCCCGACTCGCCGTTTTGGATTCGAGACGCCGACGGCGATCCGGTCCCGGCCTTCGGGTTCGACGACAACCTTGATGGCGTCATCGAACCTGAGGAAATCGTTACATCACTCCTCGACTTCCGGAATCCCGACCTGATCGAACTGGTAGCCCAGAAGGCACTCGCACTTGAACAAACCGGAGTGGTCGACGGGATCTTCCTGGACTGGTGGGCCGAACACAACCGGACAGCCGCGTCCTACATCGACTGGTCCACCTTCTACATGACTGCCGAGGAGGAAATTGAGGCACGACTGGCGATCCTTCGACGAATCCGCGAGCTGGTCAGCGACGACTTCCTGATAGTCGGCAACACCAACCATCTAACTGCTCCCCGCTCAGCCCCCTACTTGAACGGCATGTACATGGAGGCGTTCCCGGCCGACCAGTTCGGGGGCTACACGGTCTCAGAACTGGAGACCATCGAGGAATCCCTCTACTGGGGATCAGAGAACCTGAGACAGCCTCGCATCAACTGCCTCGAGGGCTGGAGGGTCGTCCACGACTACGGAGAGGACGACGATGACGCTCTGGTCGCCGAACGTGACTCCGCCGAGAACAAGCAGTGGATGCGCCTGATCACCACCCTCACCCTGACCCACTCCGACGGACACGTACTCTTCGCCGGCAACCCCATCTCCTCCCACGCACACAACTGGTACGACTTCTGGGACGCCGACCTGGGACAGCCAGTGGGTGACAAACGCCAACTCCTAGACGGCGTCGAAGGCCTGTTCGTCCGGGAGTTCACCAACGGTTACGCCGTATACAACCGGTCCGGGACATCACAGACCATCTCCCTGTCGAACGACGTCACAGCCGTGTCGACCGGCCTCGTAGCAGACACCCACCAACTCGGCGACCTGGACGGCGAGATCTACCTCGGACCGACCTCCGGAACCCCTGCCGGGTAAGTCTTAAAACCCCCGACCACGCCGGCAGACACCAGCTCCGACCCCTAAGTCGACTGGACCCCGTCGATTCCCGCCGCCCCTACCGGGGCGGTATCGACGCGCCCCATACCGGCAACTCACGTCAGGCAGCGAAGCTCGAGCCCCTAAACACGGCGCCTCGAGTCCGCCAGGGGTCATGTACCCACCGAAAACCTGAAAAGGCAGCGCCAAAAGCGCTGCCTCTCCAAAACTGCGAACACGTGCACGCAAGAACTGCGAACACGCCCGTGTGGCGTGTTCGCAGTTCTCGTTACCCCGTGTGACTACAGGGGTCCGATGGGACTTGTAGGGGAGGCTTCACCCGTTAAGCGGGGGAGGCTCCACAGCCCAGCGATCCTCGAATAGGCGATACGCCTAAGGACTGTCACACCCCCTCCCCATAATGGAAGAGGTGGCAGAAATTGTGTGGGTCACCGCCAGACCAGACAGAAGGGATTGTGGGCGTAGGGAAGTGAAAGACGTAATGCGGATGACCATCGAAATTCTCAAGGGGTACGAGTTCGGAGATTCCCGTTCGTTCATACCCGTCAACTACGACAACCTGCAGTCCTGGAAACAACTCGAAAAAGAGGTTGACGAGATCTACGCGAAGGGCGGTGTTGTTGATCTGCCGGGCTACGACTGCCAGTACACCGAATATGACTCGGAGACCGGCACGTGGACCACTACCCCTCCGCCCGGTAGTCCGGCCGCCATCGAAGCTGAACGCCGAACCAACCGTAACGAAGAGCAACTGGACTTCGGGCACTACGAACTCCCCAGCCGCACCCGGCCTAGATGGGGTTCACCGGACGTCGGCCGGTTCGGCTACCCAATCGACCGCTGATCCTTCAGACCAGGTAGGGCGTGGTGAGCTCGAGGAGTGATGAGAAGCTGCCAACGCTTCCCCTAAACAGAAAGCCTCCACGGGACTTCAGGGCTACTCGTAGGGGAGGCTTCACCTGTTAAGTGGGGGAGGCTCCACAGTCTCCAACTGGAGAACCAAGGGGCACCCAGGTCGCATAGCCAGCGAGTCTTGATGGCCCCTAACGTTACGGTCATGGGCAAGGCGTTAATCGATATCAACGGATTCCAGAAGTGGGCCACAGGCAACTTGGTGGACAACCGGAACCGGGGCATCTTCGCTGAGTGGATGGTCGGTGAAGCTCTCGGCTGCATTAAGCCCAAAGCCTTCCGGGTTGAGTGGGATTCGTTTGATCTTCTCTACGGAGATTTGAAGGTCGAGGTGAAGGCCTCTGGCTATAGCCAGACATGGAACCCGCACGAAGCCACGGTCCCCAAGTTCACGATCTCCGGTGGCAAATGGACATGGTTGACCAAACTCGAGGCGAAAAATCTCGATCTTCGGGGAGTGGAACACGAAAAACGCCGATCCGGTATCTGGATAAAGAACAACCCACCCAAGCGACCCGCTGATGTGTACGTGTTCTGTCTTCACAAGCCACTACCTGCGACCATCGCCAATGTCGCAAATCCAAGCAAATGGACCTTCTGGGTGGTCGCGACCAGGACTCTCGATGAGGTTCTCGGGGATCAGAAGACCCTTGGCCTCAAGAAGCTCGACAGTCTTGCTCCGCGGATCCCATGGAATGAGATCAGAGCAGCCGTGGACGACTCCCAATCCGTGTAACGAACCCCCGCAGGCCTAGACGGCTACCACCGGGCCGGAATCCAAGTTCAATATTAGAATTATCTGGACCGCTTTCGCCGGACGTAAGGCCAGCCAGCGAGCAACCACGCACAACACCCCGTACCCCCCCGTCGGGTCGAACCACCAAACCCCAACAGCAAGGACCTCACCATGACTTCCCGTCCACTCGACGGCATCCGGATCGTCGATCTCACTCATGTTCTCGCCGGGCCGTACTGCTCGTACCAGCTCGGCCTGCTCGGCGCCGACGTGATCAAGGTCGAGCCTCTCTCCGGCGATCTTGTCCGCCCGTGGAGGGGTACTCGGGAGCAGGTTATGTCCGGCATGGGCACCGGGTTCATGGCCCAGAACGCCGGCAAACGCAGCCTGTCGGTCGACATCTCCCAACCCGAGGGGAGCGACCTCGTCCTCGAACTGGCCGCTGGCGCCGACGTGTTTCTCGAGAATTACCGTCCCGGCTCGCTCGCCCGCCACGGCCTCGGCTACGACGACGTCGCTGCGGTGAACGACACGGTCGTGTACGCCTCGATCTCAGCGTTCGGCCAGACCGGACCGCACGGCCACCGCCCGGGGTTCGACGATGTCATCCAGGGGACATCCGGCTTCATGGCCACGAACAAGCGCGACCGTGGCCCGGTCCGTACCGGTGGCCCGGTACTCGACTATGCGACCGGCATGCACGCAACCTCCGCGATCCTGGCCGCGCTGATGCTGCGCAACCAGACCGGCGAGCGCCAGCGAGTGGACGTCGCGATGCAGGACGTCACCATGCTGCTCGTCAACTACGACACCGCTGCCGCCTCTCAACACGGCGGCGTCTCCGAACTGAACGAGGACATCGAAGCCCCCATGCTCGGGCGGTTCGCTACCGCCGACGGTTACGTGATGCTCGCGGGCTACCTACCCCGTCACTGGCAGGCCATCGCCGCTGCTATCGGTCTCGATGAACTCACCGACGTGGAGTTCGAAGACCTCTTCGCCCGCAGCGACGAAATTCAAGCCCTCGTCGAGGCCCGTCTCCTGGAGAGAACCACCGACGAATGGGACCGAATCTTCTCCGAAGCTGGTGCGGTCGGCGGCGGCGTCCGCGAGCTCACCGAAACCTTCGCCTCCGGCCAGCCCGACGCCCGCGGCATCACCGAACCGCTCCACACACCGGTCGGCGAAATCCACGTCACCACCAACGGCTACCGGATCAACGACCAGGCCTGGGGCCCTCGCTCCAGCGTGCCGATGCTCGGCGAACACTCCCGCGACCTGCTCGGCGAACTCGGCCATGACGACGCCGCCATCGACGCCCTCATCACCGACGGCGTGATCCGCCAGCACGATGCCTGAGCCCAAGATGCGCTGGTCCGAGAGGCTGCGGACTGACCTGGGTCGCCGCGCGGCCGTCATCAACACGGAGCGCGGTCACGTAGAGGTCGCCCGAGAAGGCTACGGAACTCCTGTGCTGGTGATTCACGGCGGCCCCGGCGGTTTCGATCAGGGGTTGATGTACAGCCGCCACCTCCGCGACAACGGGTGCGAGCTCGTCGCCCTGTCTCGTCCCGGCTATCTACGCACGCCGCTCTCGTCGGGTCGAACGCCGACCGAGCAGGCCGACCTGTACGCGGCCGTACTCGACGCCTTGAAGATCGACCGAATCACAGTGCTCGGCTACTCCGCAGGCGGCCCATCAGCGCTACATTTCGCGGCCCGCCACCCCAGTCGGGTCAGGTCGCTACTCCTCGATTCGGCGGTACTAGACCACTACGACTCATCAGAGAGCCTGGTCGAGCGGTTGTCGCTCTTCTCGACCTTTGGTGCGTGGTTCTGGCACACGGTGGGCCATCGCTGGCCGAAGGTTGCAACGTCCGTGCTCGTCGACAGCACCACTACAGGCCTCGACAAGGCCCAGAGGCGAGCAGCAGTGGAGTGGATCATGACTGACCAGGAGCGGGTCGAGTCTGTTCAGGAGATGTTGACCTCGTTCGCACCGTGGAAGCTACGGCGAGCAGGGTTCGACAACGACGTAGACAACGAAGACCCTCTGGCACCACTGCCGATCGCAGAAATCACGTGCCCGACCATGATCACCCACGGGATGAATGACGGTGCAGTCCCCGTGGAACTCGCCATACGGGCGAGCGAGTCCCTCAAGAGTGCAGAACTCGTACTGATCGATGAAGGTCATCACCTCCTGCCTGTCGCTCGGCACTTCGAGGCGGCAATGGAACGACGCCTCGAGTTCGTTCACTCCGACAACTGACTCAGGCCCATCGTCCACTTCCCCTAGTCATTGGCTGAAAACCCGAGAAGGCAGCGCCAAAAGCGCTGCCTTCTCGAAACTGCGAACACGTGCACGCAAAAACTGCGAACACGCCCATGTGGGGTGTTCGCAGTTTTCATTGTCCCCTATGGCTACAAGGGTCAAATGGGGCTCGAA
>CAJXKL010000039.1 GCA_913055915.1 uncultured Candidatus Nemicrothrix sp.
CCATCGCCGCAGCGTCCTATGACGATGGCGGCACCCTGGTCATCGACAGGGCCGGTGTACGCGAGCACCTCAACGGTGTCACGGGCTACTCGGGCCTGATTGGAACGATGGCATGTGACGCCTACGGCGATTGTTCGTCATCGAAGATCACCGTCATCCAAAACATCGACGTTGCCGACTACGAGGCTTCAACAGCCAACGTCGTCTACGAATACGCACCCCTGGGCTCCACCCAGGTCGGCGACATCTCGACAGCACCCGCCCCGAAGGCTGGAGGCACCCTGGTGGTTGCCACCAACCAGGTGGGAGCCCACGTCAACCACGCCGTGGCATCTGGCGTCGGCATCGGAGTGTCAAGTTCCAAGATCTTCGCCTCTCCCATTACTCTCAACAGGAACTGGGAGCCGGAGCCCTACCTAGCCCAGTCGTGGGAAGTCTCCGACGACCAGTTGACGGTGACACTGCATCTGGTAGAGAACGCCACTTTCCATGACGGCGTACCCATCACGTCTGCTGATGTCGCGTTCTCGATCGACGTGATCCAGAACAACCATCCGTTCACCGGCATGCTGGCTCCGATCGAGAGCGTCGACACACCCGACGAATTCACGGTGATCCTGAACATGAGCAACCCGCACCCGGCGCTGTTCGTGGCCATGTCGGACGTACTCATGCCGATCTTGCCGAAGCACATCTTTGATGACGGCACGCCGATCACCGAGATGAAGTCACACCCCCGCAACACTGAGAATGTGATCGGTTCGGGCCCGTTCATGCTGACCGACTGGAACGCGTCAGAAAAGATCGTGCTCACGAGGTACGAGGACTTCTTCATAGAGGGTCGGCCGTATCTGGACGAGATCATCCTCAGCATCACACCGGATGAGAACACCATGATGCTCGGCCTCGAGAGTGGTGAGATCGATATGGCTGGCTTCGCCAGCGTTCTCAACGCCCAGAGAATCGCTGAGAACGCCGACCTGATCTTGGATCCGACCAACATGTTCGGCGTGGGTTCCCTGAACCACCTGCAGTTCAACCTTGCCAACCCGGTCATCAGCGACCTGCGGGTCCGCCAGGCCGTTGCCTATACCATCGACCGCGACTTCATCATCGACCAACTGCACCAGGGCCAGACCCAGGAACTGCTTGGCGGCATCCACCCGGGTAGCCCGTTCTACAACCCGGATGTGGAGCGCTACGACGTTGATCTAGACAAGGCCCGCGACCTGCTCGCGGAGGCTGGCTACGTAGACGGCGTGGACATGACGATCCACTACATCCCGGGTCCGGATGAACAGCAGCGCAACGTGGCCGAGTACATTGCTCAGGCCGTGGCCGAGGTCGGTATCAACATGGAGGTCGTCCAGGCTGCCGACCTTCCCTCGTGGGCTGGGATCTTCTTCGGACCGCCGGAGAACTGGTCGATGACCATGAACGCCTACTTCAACTGGGGTGATCCGGTCATCGGGGTCCAGCGTGCCTACGTGTGTGACAACATCAAGCCGGGCGTGTTCGTCAATAACTCGTCCTACTGCAACGAACGGGTAGACGAGTTGCTCTACGCAGCAGCGGCCGAGTCCGACTTCGCAGGCCGCAAGGCGCTCTACGACGAGTTCCAGGAGATCACCGCCACCGAGTTGCCCTTCTACAACATCAACGCCCTGCCAGTCTTCGGTGCTAACCAAGGGGATATCGTCAACATCCCCGATGGACCGTGGGGCACCCTGACCTCGATGCACAACGTCTGGTTGGACCGTTAGGTAGGGCGGCGCCAGCCACGGGTACCCGCCGTACCTGCTGGAAGAACAGAGGTGATGGCACTCGCCCGGGGCATCGGGCTCAGACTGATACAGGCGGGCGGGCTGCTTCTGGCAGTCGTCGTCCTTAACTTCCTCCTGATCCAGATCGCCCCGGGCGACGCCGCCCTGGTCCTGGCCGGCCAGTACGGCTCCGGAGATCCTGAGTTCCTGGCCCAGGTGAGGGCCGACTACGGATTGGACCAATCGCTACTGGTGCAACTCGGCGCCTACCTAGGTAACGTCGGCCGACTCGACTTCGGTAGATCGTTCTTCTTCAACCAACCCGTCCTGGACCTGATCGCCGACAGGCTGTTCGCCACCCTGCTCCTGGCAGGAACGGCGCTGGCTTTCGCCATGGTTGTCGGTGTGCTTCTGGGGGTGTTCACGGCGCGCCGCCCCGAGAGCCCGGTCTCACACGGCGTCACCGTGATGAGCCTCGTCGGCTACGCCCTTCCAGTGTTCTGGACGGGCATCATGCTCATCATCTTGTTCGCATCCAAGTGGGACCTGCTCCCCGTCTCGGGGATGTCTGACCTTCGTTACAAGGGCGGTCGGTTCGGCAGGGCCCTCGATACCGTTGAGCACCTCATCCTTCCGGCTCTGACCCTCGGCATCATCTACCTCGCCTACTACTCGCGCCTGGCTCGTGCCTCGATGCTTGAGGTGCTCGAATCCGACTACATCAGGACCGCCCGAGCCAAGGGGGTACCGGAGCGCGTGGTGGTCTACAAGCACGCCCTCCGAAACGCCCTCATCCCGGTGGCCACCATCGCTGGTCTACAGTTCGGTGCCCTTTTCTCCGGTGCTGTCCTCGTGGAGACCGTGTTCAACTGGCCTGGTCTGGGTCGGCTGGCGTTCGAATCGATCCTGCGACGTGACACCCCCACCATGCTGGGAATCCTGATCGCCTCAGCAACCCTGGTCATCGTCGCGAACCTGCTGACCGACCTGGTCTACCGCCTCATTGATCCGCGGATTCGCGTAGGTGGTGCAAGATGACCGATGTCGGCGTGGCACTCGAAGCCGTCGAAGCCAGTGGGCGAGGAGCACTCCGCATGTTCCTCCGCAACAAGGCCGCGGTCATCGGCCTCGTGATGTTTACCTTCATAGTCCTCGTGACGATTATCGGACCGGGCCTCTACGGCACCGATGCAGACAAGATGGTAGCCAGGCCGTTCTCGCCACCGGGAGACGAGTTGGCCCCACGACTGGGCACCGACTACCTGGGTCGAGATGTCCTCGCTGGGATCATCGGCGGTGGGCGGACCACGCTCGCCGTTGGCGCCGTGGCCGCCGCGATGAGCATGAGCATCGGCCTCCTCGTCGGCAGCCTTTCGGGCTACTACGGACGCTGGCTTGATGCCGCCCTGATGCGCCTCACCGAACTGTTCCAGGTGCTACCGGCCCTGTTGTTCGCAATGGTGCTCGTCACCCTGCTGGAGCCGTCGGCACGAACCGTGGCACTCGCCATCGGCCTGGTGTCATGGCCAGCAGCAGCACGCCTCACCAGGGCTGAGTTCCTGCGCGTCCGCGAGTTGGAATACGTCAAGGCGGCACGAGCCATCGGCAGTAGCGACCGTCGCATCATGCTCCGAACCATCTTGCCGAACGCCATGCCGCCGCTCATAGTGGCGACCGCCCTCACTGTGGGTATCGCCATCCTCTTCGAGGCAGGCCTTGCATTTCTTGGCCTCGGCGACACCAGCACCATCAGCTGGGGATCCATGATCGGCAACAACAAGGGCTACATCCTGGAGGCCTGGTGGACCGTGACCTTCCCCGGGTTCGCCATCTTCTTCACAGTGCTATCGGTCAGCCTCATCGGTGACGGCCTTCAGGACGCCTTCAACCCGAAGCTCCGGGGTCGGTAGCCGTGGCCCTCCTCTCGGTCACCGACCTCACGGTCACGTTTGACGAGTTCACGGCCATCGACTCGGTCGGCTTTGAGATCCAACCCGGTGAGACGCTCGGGGTTGTCGGCGAGTCGGGATCGGGCAAGTCGGTGACAGCCCTGTCGATCATGCGCCTCGTGGAGCTCGGCTCGCGTGCGAAGGTGACCAGGGGGCGAATCGATTTCGAGATGCCGGACGGCTCTGTGATCGACCTGCTGACCCAGCCCGAACGCTCAATGCAAGACATCAGGGGCAAGCACGTGTCGATGATCTTTCAGGAACCTCTAACAAGCCTGAATCCGGTATTCCCCGTAGGCGAACAAATCGCTGAAGCTCTGCGCGTCCACGAGGGCCTCGACAAGAAAGCTGCGCACGCAAGGGCCCGGGAGATGTTCGACCTTGTACGAATCCCAGAAGCCGACAAGAGGTTCGGCCAGTACCCGCATGAGATGTCGGGAGGCATGCGCCAGCGGGTAATGATCGCCATAGCCCTGTCCTGTGGACCCAGGCTGTTGATTGCCGACGAGCCCACGACCGCCCTGGACGTGACCATCCAGGCACAAACCCTTGGCCTCATCAAGCAACTCCAGGTGGAGACGGGAACAGCGGTGATGCTCATCACTCACGACATGGGCGTTGTCGCCGAGGTGGCCGACCGTGTGGTCGTGATGAACAGGGCCCGGGTGGTGGAACAGGGGACGGTCGACGAGATCTTCCACAACCCGCAGGATCCGTACACACAGGCATTGTTGAGTGCAGTCCCCCGCCTGGGCAGCATGGCCGGAAGGGTTGGGCCCGAACCATTCCACCTGGCTGGGAGCCTGCGATGAACCAGACTGTCGCTGCTCCACTGGTCGAACTACGGGGGGTGTCGAGGCAGTTCCCCACCGACGGTCGCGCCAGGGTCCATGCCGTGGTGAACGTCTCACTGCAGATCGGACGCGGTGAGACCCTCGCAGTGGTCGGTGAGAGCGGTTGCGGGAAGTCGACGCTGGCGAACTTGATCATTCGACTCCACGAACCCGACGAGGGAACCGTCCTCCTCAACGGAACAGACATCAGCCATCTCGGGCCTAAGGCGATGCGCCCACACCGACGCACCATGCAGGTCGTGTTTCAGGACCCGTTTGCCAGCCTCGACCCCCGTGTCCGGGTTGGCGCAGCCGTGGCCGAACCGCTCAAGGTGCACGGAACGAAAAGGGGTGAAGAACTAGACGAACAGGTCGCAGAGTTGTTCGAGTTGGTCGGCCTCCAACGGATCATGATGAAGAACTTCCCGCACCAGTTCTCCGGCGGGCAGAGACAGCGAATCTGCATCGCCAGGGCTCTTGCACTTCGACCGGAGTTGGTCATCGCAGACGAGGCGGTATCGGCCCTCGACGTGTCAGTGCAGGCTCAGGTCATGAACCTGATGCTCGACCTCCAGAACGAGTTGGGCCTCTCCTACCTGTTCATCAGCCACGACCTCGCCGTCGTGGAGCGGATCGCCCACCGCGTAGCGGTCATGTACCTGGGCCAGATCGTCGAGATCGGTAGCCGCGAACAGGTGTTTTCCGATCCACGACACTCGTACACGGCCAAGCTCATCGATGCCGTTCCGATCGCCGATCCGCGCCAGCGCACGGAGAGGCCCCTCTTGACCGGGGAAATACCCAGCCCAGTGTGGCCAGCCGGCGAGGGCCCAGAACCGGTGGAGTTGATCGAGGTCGAACCAGGGCATCTGGTGGCCAAAGAGTAGGCGTCCGACCTCAACAGTTGACGCCGTCGCCGGGCTTGTCCGGTGCTGGTCGATGGAGTACCCAGCCGGAGAGCGTGTACGTGGCGCGGTGCCTGGGCCATGAGAACCTGATCGAGTTGGATCGGTCGGGCGGGTGCGCCCTGGGCAGGCTGGGGGACGGGCCCGGAACCGTGCTCCTACGGTCGGGACA
>CAJXKL010000040.1 GCA_913055915.1 uncultured Candidatus Nemicrothrix sp.
GTGTCTAGCTGTCACTTCGCGGGTGTCACATGCCCCTACTTCTCCAATTTGTCCTTCACGAAGATTAAGACTCCGAAGATTGCTGCCATCCAGAGCGCTATCGCGACCATGTAGATGAGTGCTGAGAATGTTGGGCACAAGAGGTTCCTATGAATCCAGCCGTAATATCGGCCAACGCCAATGACTCCGTCGCAGCCCATTTGGCGGTTCGGGCCAAAGAACCCGTAGAGGCCACCGCCGACGAACACTGCAGTGACCATCCGGGCCACCAGGTCTTCGAACTTGTTGAACTTACTCACTCCACGGCTCCTGGTGTTGGCGTCTTCCCATCTAACTAGGAGGGCTTTGGTCCTCGATCGGCCTGCTGATTGGGGGAGAGAGGGTTTCAGCGGGGCCCGGGGTCCAAAGTGATGCCGGGCGACCGCCCTTGTCGCCGTGGCGGGCTGGTGGCATCTCCACAGGTTCAATGAAGCCTTTGGATTTGGTCACCTTGCGTTGGAAGTTGCCGGCGTCGAGTTCGGTGTTCCACACGGCGTCATAGACCTTGCGTAGGTCGCTGACTGTGAACTCGGGGCCACAGAAGGCTGCTGCGAGAGTTGTGCTCTCGAGCTTGGATCGGGCCGTTTCTAGGGCGTCGGCCAGAATCGTTGCATGGTCGAAAGCCAGGCGGATTCGGCCACTCTCGACCTCTGACACCGCTACCAGCTCGGCGTTCCGGGCGTCACTGCCACCAGCAGGGGTCGGAAGGTCTGAAACGATCGCCCAGAAGCCAACCGTGACCACGCGCATGCGGGGATCCCTGTCTGGGTCTCCGTAGCTGCCGAACTGCTCGAGGTGGCCGGGGTCCTGGTGGATTCCGGTTTCTTCGGCCAACTCACGCCTGGCGGCGTCAGCGAGGTCCTCGTCTGGATGGATGAACCCACCGGGTAGGGCCCATTGGCCAAGAAATGGCGGTGTTCCGCGCTGAATCAACAGAACCTTCAGTTCGGCGTCGACGATCGTGAACATGACGATGTCGACTGTGACCGCTACTGCTGGGTAGTCGCGGGGGTTGTAGTCGCCGCCGGTATCTGGGGTGGGGGTGTGGTCTGGCATCGTTTTGAGAGTTTAGTAAGTGTTGACTTGACAATAACCTATTCTGTGTGTTATAGTCATATTAGCAATAACTATAGCTAGGAGACAACCCCAGTGCAAGCAGGACAAGACATAGCGAATCGATTCGGCCCGGAAACCCTTGCGACGATCGGGCCACGCATCGGCACACCACCCATCGGAGAGGCCACACCTCGCCCGGCAGACCCGGAACGTTCACGGGGAGCCCTGGTTGGAGCGGCTATCGGCGAGGCCCTCGGCGCACCCGTCGAGGAGCGCACACGGCGATGGATCGCCGAGAACCACGGTCAGGTAACCGGTTACCTCGTTGCTTCACCCGCTACTGGTTCTGACACCCTGCTCACGCTGATGACCGCCGATGCCATCCTGGCTGACCCCGTGGACCACCCGGCCCGGTTCGGTGCGCGCCTGCTCAGTTCAAACATCGTCACCACCGGCCGTTCGGTCAACCACGCCAGGGGTGAACTGTTGGCTGGGCGGCCATGGTGGCAGGCGTCTCTGCCAAAGTCAGCTGGAACCGCTGGTGCAGCACGCTGTGTCAGCTTCGGCCTCATCTGGGCAGGTGACCCGCAACGAGCGGCCTACGAGGCAGCACTGTCGACATCGGTCACCCATGGGCACCCGGTAGGAACCACTGCAGCAGCTGCCCTGGCGGCTGCAGTGGCCCTGGCAGCTACCGGAGACGGACCCCTTGATGGCTCATGGATCGAGGCGGTCACCGACATTGCTTCACGGTTCGAACAGGGGGCAGCCGCCGGAAAGAGCGTCGTTGATCGCCTTCGGGTCCTCCCGGCCCTCATCGGCCAGCCCGCCGAGTCGGTGCTTGCAATCGTCGGTACCGGAGCAATCGCCATCGAAGCCGTTCCCGCAGCCTTGTGGTGTGCCACGGCGAGTGGCGCCAGCCCAGACGGTTTGTTCGAAGCCGTTTCGGCCGGTGGCGACACCGACACCGTTGCCTCCATGACGGGCGCCTGTCTGGGGGCACGCTTTGGCTCGACGATCTGGCCCGACCACATGACGACCCTCGGAGACCTCGACGAGGTGCGTGTCGTGGCGGACCGCATCAGCGCCATTCGGTCATCCAGTGTCACCCCTGCGACGCCTGAAAGCGTGGCTGGCAATGAGGTCGACAGTGACCAGCCTGTACACGTGTGGTTTCTCATCGACCGGTCCGGATCCATGTCCGGCCTCGAGGGCGATGTCGTGGGCGGCTTCAACTCCTTCGTCGAGGAACAGCGCAGCCAGGCCGGTGAGTGTCGCCTCACAGCCGTTCAGTTCGACAACCAGAACCCCTATGAGGTGATGCTTGACGCCATCCGGATCGGTTCAGTCCCCGACATGAAGCCATCTGACTACAGGCCACGCGGGATGACACCGCTATTCGATGCCCTTGGAAACCTGATTCAGGCTGCCGACCACCATGGTGAGGCGTCCGAGCAACCCGAGGAGCAGATCGTCGTGGTCTTCACCGACGGCATGGAAAACGCCAGCACCACCTGGACCCGTGAAGCACTTTTCGACCTGATCGACAAACGCAAGGCTTCTGGTTGGACCTTCGTCTTCATGGGTGCCAACCAGGACTCCTACGCAACTGGCGGCATCCTCGGCTTCGATCCTGGCAGTACCCAGAACTTCAGGAGCGATTCCATTGGCACCCGAGCCAGCTGGCAGAGCGTCGGCCGGGCAGTGCGTGAGTACAGGGGTTCGGACAGCCACATGCGCCAGCAGCGGCGTGGCGCTTTCTTCGATGGCGTCAAGGAAGCCGAAGAAGACCTACTGAACCGCTGAACCTCCCGAGGCATCCGGTCGGGATCTCTCTCCCCTGAAAGGGGAGAAGAGAGATCCCGACCGGATGCACTCCGTAATCGGGTTTGACGACAACAGGGAGACGAATGGATGAGCACAGCAACATCAGGGATACTCGAGACCATGGGCAACTTCGAACTGGCACCGATTGGGCTTGTCGGGCCAACGCCCCGGTCCTACTGGGTGGTCGAGGGCCGGCTCATCGCCGGCGCCTATCCGGGCAAGAAGATGTCTGGTGAGACCGGGGGACGCCCAGAAGTGACCCAGCAACTACTCGACGCCGGCGTCGACATGTTTGTGAACCTCACCGAAGACCTACCGGGTGGCGGTGACCGGCTCAGCAGGTACGACCGCCATGTCGAGGACTTGGCCGACATCGTGCGCCTGCCGATCACCGACCTGGGCCTTCCAACCGTCGACCATATGGTCGACATCCTCGACACGGTCGACGAACACCTCGCCGATGGACGGGTCGTTTACGTTCACTGCTGGGGTGGCTTTGGTCGGACAGGAACCGCCATCGGCTGCTGGTTGAGAAGGCACGGTCTTGCAACACCAGGCACGGTTCAAGAAGTGCTGGACCGCCTTCGCCTCGGTGCCGTTGATGGTCAGCACCGCGAGTCACCCGAGATGTATGACCAGCGCGAATTCATCGTCAACTGGGACGAGGAAGCCCGACCGGACGCCGACATAGAGGAAGATGCCGTGATCGTGTCAGTTGCTTCTCACGCGGATCCGACCACCAGGGAACAACACACGGGACTGTCTGACAGGATCCTCGGGTCGATGTTGGGCTCTGCGGCTGGTGATGCCCTAGGTGCGGGCTATGAGTTCACCCACCCCGGGCCGGAAACCTCCATCTACATGAAAGGAGGCGGTGGCTTCGGATGGGCACCGGGGGAGTGGACAGACGACACCCAGATGGCAGTAGCCGTACTTGACGCTGCCTCCGGCGGTGACCTCGACGTGGAAGCCGTGGCGGCGAACTTCCTGGCATGGTTTGAGAGCGGACCAGCAGATGTCGGCAACCAGACACGGTCGGTCCTGGGTGCGGCGTTCGAGCCGGGAGACTTGGCAGCTTGCGCGGCCGCCTACCTGGATGCAGACCCTGGTGGTGCTGGAAACGGTGCCCTGATGCGAAACACCCCGGTAGCTCTTACGGCCCTTGGCGATCGAGACCTGGTGGCGGAGAGGGCGGCTGCGGTCGCCTCGCTCACCCACGCCCACCGGGACTCGGTCGCTGCCTGCGTACTCTGGTCGCTGGCAATTGAAGAGGCGATTACTGCATCGGACCCTGATGAGCCGTTCGACTGGGAGGCCGCCCTACGCCGGGGACTGGACCACGTGGCTGAGGACCGACGTGAGCGCTGGACCAAGATCATCGACAAGGCGGTCGAGGGCCCTCCGGGGCAGTTCACTCCAAACGGCTGGGTCGTTACCGCATTCCAGGCGGCCCTGGCAGCCATTGTCCACACGCCGGTCCCGGAGGACGACCCAAAGCGGCATCTGAGCGATTCTCTCATTGCTGCCATCCGGATCGGTGATGACACCGACACCGTTGCGGCAATAGCAGGCGGCCTGTTGGGGGCACGCTGGGGCGCCTCGGCTGTACCCGACGAGTGGTGGCAGGTCATCCATGGAAGCCGTCGAACCGGCACATTGACTGTCGGTGTGGGAGAACTTGAGGGCTTGGTGATGGGTGCTACTGGTGGGCAGGAGGCCTGACATGGCTGGTAGTTCTGAGCAGTGCCCGCACGGTATGGGTTCGCCAGAGTGGTGTTCTCTATGCAAGAACGCTGAAAAGCCAAGCGTCTACATCACAGGTGGTGGCATGGCCTATCACGCCACTCCAAACTGCAATGCCCTAGCCGAGGGCCAGGCTCTCGTGGCAAACCCCGAACCTGTTGTAACCGTCGCCCTCGGATCTGCAGCAGTTGAAGGCAGGAAGCCCTGTAAGACCTGTGAGCCACCGGTCTAGTTGGGAGAATTGACGACTAACCCGCGTCGTTACGACCGATTAACACGGTGTGGTCTGTGAGAGCTAGTCGCACCTCATGCAGGTCACGAAACTGCCTGAGGTAGAAGTCGGTCAATTTCATGAAGCCAAGTAACTTTCTCCTTCCCCGACGGTCCTTACCAACACATCCTCAGCAACTGATTGAAGGAGCCTTGTGTTGTCCCGTGAAGGGCTGTCACAGGTCGGCGCGAACATGGAAGTCAGGTCGGTGCCATGCCGATCCACGACACCGGGAGGCTTGAGATGATGCCTGACATGTTTGACGACCACGGCTCGGACGATTCGTCTGCCACAGGGGCCGGTAGGTCCGGCAAGCACTGCGATGCCTGCAATGAGTGGCTGGATTCCTCTGACACCCATTGCCCAAGCTGTGGCAGCGAGCGCTGAGCCGAATGGAGGTAAACGGATATCGGATACGCCCCGAGGAATACCTGCGCGGGGCAGACCTGTACTGGTCCAACCTTGACGGTGCGACCCTGATC
>CAJXKL010000041.1 GCA_913055915.1 uncultured Candidatus Nemicrothrix sp.
CGCGCGCCCCCCCCGCCCCCCGCCCGCCCGGGGGCGCGGGCCCCGTCGCCCGCCCCCGGCTGGGCCCCGCGCGGCCCCGCCCCCCCCCCGACCGGGGGGGCGCCCCGGCCGCCGGTTCCCGCGGCGGGCGGGCAGGTCGCCTCACCCCCGACCGCCGCAACCTCGTTGCCCGAAACCTCAGGCGGATCAGGGGAGGCGACACCCCCCAGCCCACCGACCGCGAGGTCTCACGCTCGGTAGACGCCGTGTTCTCCTCGTACGCCGACTACTGGTACCGGAGTTTCCGCCTGCCCGGCATGTCTGTCGACGCCATAGACGCCGGATTCAGCCAGGATGGATACGAGCACATTGTCGAGGCGCGCCGCAGCGGCACCGGCCCGATCATGGCCCTGCCACACCTGGGCTGCTGGGAGTGGGCGGCCTTCTGGCTGGCACGCGTCAACGACCTCCCCGTTTCGGCAGTGGTCGAGGCCATCGAATCCCCGGAACTGTTCGAGTGGTTCAGGTCGTTTCGGGCCTCGCTCGGCATGGACATCATCACGCTCGGACCATCGGCCGGATCCGAGGTGGTCAGGGCCATCAGGGCGAACCACGTGGTCTGCCTGCCGTGTGACCGGCACGTGGGTGGCGCCGGAGTAGAGGTGGAGTTCTTCGGCGAGACCACGACGCTTCCCGCCGGCCCGGCCACGCTCGCCCTGCGCACAGGAGCCGCACTGTTGCCCGTCGCCATCTACGACACCGCCCACGCCTGCCACGCCATCGTCCGTCCGCCCATACCGACAGAACGCATGGGAAAGTTGCGCCACGACGTCGAACGGGTCACGCGGCTCCTCGCCGCAGAACTCGAGGACCTGATCCGCCTGGCACCCGAGCAGTGGCACCTGCTCCAACCCAACTGGCCCTCAGACCGGGTCGCCGATTCCGCTGGCTAGCGTCGCGACCATGCCAGCCCTGATCCATCGGAACCACGCCGCATGAAGATCGGCGTCATCTGCCCGTACAGCCTCACCCTGCCCGGCGGGGTGCAGGGCCAGGTGCTCGGCCTCGCACGCAAGCTGCGCCTGGCCGGCCACCCCACCCGGGTGCTCGGACCCTGCGACGGGCCACCCCCCGACTCGGGCGTCACACCGCTCGGCAACAGCCTGCCCACCGCAGCAAACGGCTCGATGGCACCCATCGCCCCCGACGTCCCCTGCGCCCTGCGCACCATCCGGGCTCTCAACGACGAGGACTTCGACATCCTCCACCTGCACGAGCCCCTCGCCCCCGGGCCCACCGTCACCGCCCTGTTCATGGCCGGCTCAGTCGTGAAGACACCCATGGTTGGCACCTTCCACGCCGCCGGCGGCAGCTTCGCCTACAAGGTCCTCAACAGGCCCGTTACCAGGCTACGTCAGCGCATGGACCTGACCGTCGCCGTGTCAGAAGACGCAGCCACCATGGCCGGAGACGCCCTCGGCGGAGAGTACGAGGTGCTCTTCAACGGCGTCGAGGTCGATCGCTGCCAGGCCGCCGCGCCCTGGCCTACAACCGGACCGACCGTCTTCTTCGTAGGTCGCCACGAACCACGAAAGGGCCTCGACGTGCTCCTCGAAGCCATGAATCACCTGCCCTCCGACGTACGGCTCTGGGTGGCCAGCGACGGCCCCGAAACCGAACAGCTCAAGGCACTCGTGGCCGGCGACCACCGGATCGAGTGGCTGGGGCGCATCAGCGAAGAGGAAAAGCTCTCCCGCATCCGCGGCGCCGACGTGTTCTGTGCACCATCCCTGCGTGGCGAGTCGTTCGGCATCGTCCTGCTCGAAGGCATGGCATGCGGCACCCCCGTAGTGGCCAGTGACATCCCCGGCTATCACAGGGTCACCCAGGGCGGAATCGACGCCATGCTCGTCCCACCGGGCGACAGCGTCGAACTCGCCGGGGCCATCGCCAAGGTGATGGCCAGTCCCGACCTGGTTTCAAGCCTCGTCGAGAACGGCTCGACCCGAGCCGACGAGTTCTCGATGCGCCGCCTGGCCGACTGCTACCTGAATATCTACCGCAGGGTGCTCGACGCCGCTTGAGGGCCAGAACCCCGTCGATGACGGGGTGTCGGCTGCAGTGGCACCCGGCGGGCTTATCATGCGGGCGACATGATGAGACCCCATCTCAAGACCCCGGCGGCCGTGGCAGTTCTGGTGCTGAAGCTCGCCGTGACCCTGATCCTTCTCGCCGCCGGTACGGGCCCGCTTGTCGCCGTGCCGGCAGGGATAGTCGTGGGCACCCTGGTAATCTGGATCGCCAGCCGCCGGGCAGCTGCAATGGTGCTGGGCTCCATGGGCGGCAGGCCCGCCCTGATCGGCGAGTTCCCTAGGCTGCACAACGTCGTCGAGGGCCTCTGCCACACCCACGGCATCGACAAGCCCGACCTGTGGGTGGTCGACTCCCCGTCGGGCAACGCAGCGGTCGTGGGCGACCGCCGGTCAGCCACGATCGTGGTCACCACCGGAGCAACCGACACGCTCTCCCTCGTCGAACTCGAGGCCCTCATGGCCCAGGCCCTGGTGCGGTGCCGCGACCCCCGCCTGGCCGACGAGACCCTTGGCTCCGTGATCGCCAGGGTGCCCGGAGCCTCCTTCATCACGAGCCGCTTCAACGACATCGACCGCACAGTCCGAACCGACATGGCCGGCGCCGAGCTGACCAGGTACCCAAATGGAATGCAGTGGGCGCTCAGGGCCCTTGCCGAGATGGGAACCGTCGTCGAGGGCTTCAGGCCCGCCAACGCACACCTGTGGCTGCTCCAGCCCGACGGAGCCGTCGACACCGCCACGGCCATCCACCCAACCGTCGAACTTCGCGTCGACGCCCTCGGAGAACTCTGATCACATGAGACACCGCACCCGGCCCACCCGAGTCCCGGCGCTGCTCGCCGCAGCGCTCCTGGCTGCCTCCTGCAGCAGGGCCTGTCTCTGATACCCATCTGACGCGGCCG